>JAFTRI010000007.1 GCA_017462345.1 Muribaculaceae bacterium | reverse complement strand
CTCGGTGCAGAGGTGCTTATACCCTTAGCGGGGCATATACTCCTTGAAGTAGAGTACCAGGTCTGTGAGGAGTTCGAAGCGGGGCTCTCGCAGTTCATCGCGGAACTCGCAACGGGCGATGATGATACTCCAGTCAGGGTAGTTGCCTACGCCCTCGCTGTACTCCCAGAAGCGGATATAAATATCCAAACTTCCCCTGTGAATACTGATGCAGATGCCGTTCTCGTTCCACATAACACTGCACGCATTTCTGTAACCAAACCTCTCGCATAGGTAGAGATTGAAGTCACTAATCAGATCATTGTAATTAGCTTTGTACTCGTACATAACATTTAAATTTTAGAATTAGACAATAATTTATCACAATCTGAATCCACGCTTGCGCTGTGGCTTCTTTTTCTTCTTTACATATTGCTTTGCCAGCATATCCTCTTCGGGATCGGTGACTGGGGCGGTGGCAAGGTCAAGCAAACCCGAACATAAGCTGCACTCTTCGCTTGGCTCTTGGCGGACAATCTCCTGTCGAGGTTCTTCTCGTTGCTGGAAAGGAGTGCAGTTGTGTCTTGGCCAGATGCCTACATCGAAGGCGTTCTCTTCAAGTCGGCTTGCGATGTTGACAAAGCTGAATTGGCGGTCTATCTTGGAGCCGCTGAATGTAAAGCCCTCGCACTTGAATTTTACACCCTCGGCATCACCCGTTCTGCGATTCAACTTAAACTCGGTATCGATTTTATACCTTCGCAATGCACGCCTTAGTTCGCTCCAGCTTGTGGCGTTGGGAACTTCTTGCCGCAGAGCAAGGTAGATAAAATGCTTCACCTTGTCGTGCTTTCGCAGTCGGTGGAACTTGATATTCTCCTTGCCTTCCGAGAAGTGTAGACGGTAACGAGCCGTCAGCATCTTGCACACCTTCTCGTTTCGAAAGCGGTCGTTCTTGTCACTTATCGTTCGCCCGTCGTTATCCACTCGGTTGAATACGATGTGGCAGTGCGGATGGTCGCGGTCGATGTGTCGGGCAATGATAAATTGGGTGTTCTCGATACCCATCAACTTCATATAGTCGTGGGCAATTTTGAGCATCAGTTTATCATCTGTTGCAAGCCTTGCTGCACTCTCCGCAAGTCCAGCGTGCAAGCTGGATTATCAGACAAAAGCGAATGATGTATATCTCCAATTTGCAGTAAATGCCGAGCAGTGCCTCGTTGCTCTCCAAATCGCATCTTCGGGCATAGCAATGCCTTTGGCTATATCGAAATGCCTTTTCGAGTAATAGACTATCTTGCCCTCCTTGCGCTTTGGGATTACATTCTTATATACGAAGGCATAGATTGCCGAAAGTGTCATTCCGAATTTCTCTTGCAGCTCGGCTACGCTGTACCACTCGGTAATGCTCGCATCTGCTGCTTTCTTCGCAAAGTAGGAATCTATATGCTTCTTGCTCCAATAGGTTTTGCCACGATTGAATGTGCGAGGGATGTTGTGTCCCTTCGCAATCTGAAATATCCACGACTCTTTAATATTGTACTTTTCTTTAATCTCGGTTGTGGTATATAATTCAGTAATAGCAATTGCATCTTTCGGCTGTCGCTTTTCGTATGGATTGGCTTTAAGCATAGCGTCTATATTCATTCTTTTTACGAATGATAATCTACTGCTTAATTTATATGCGACTGGATGACCTGCGTATATCATTTTATACACAGCTTGTAGTGATAAACCTAAAAGAGTTGCTGCTTGAGCAATTGATAGATACTCTTTGTCTTTGATGTTCTCAATTGGCTTTTCTGTTTTGACATAATGAGTTTCGTTTTCTGCTTGTTTAATTCTTTTGTCACGAACTGCCTGCTTGTAGGCTAGATTAGCACAACGATGCGAACAATACTTCGTAGATACTTTTTGAGCCTCAAACTCAACTCCACACCATTGGCAAATCTTCTTAATTCTAATGTTACTTGCTGCCATTTTACTACTGTTTTTAATGTTGATTTCTCTTAATTTCTCCCGTTTCGGTTTAACTATCTTAAACCATATTCAACTTTCTCCATCACCTCGCCAACGCGAAATCGCATTTCAAGTGGCGAGGTACACAGGAGGTACAAAAACAGGCGTAAAAAGGCTTAGCAACGATTAACATCGATGCTTGCACAAACAAAAATAGCACCCGTAAAGAGTGCTATATTAATCATTTATGATTGATTTAACTATGTGATAATCAACCACTTACTTACCGATGCAGAAGCGGGAGAAGATGGAGGTGAGGATGTCCTGGGAGGTGATTGTGCCGGTGATTTCGCCGAGGTGGTGGAGAGTCTCGCGTATGTCTTGCGCGATGAAGTCTCCTGAAAGCCCTGAGCGTAATCCGCCGATGGCGCGGTCGATTGATTCTGTGGCGCGGGTCAGTGCCTCATAGTGGCGTGCGTTTGTTACCAATATGTCTCCTGATGTGATGTCGGTTGTCCCCGATGCTTTTGTCAGCAACTTTTCCAAAGTGTCAATTCCTGCTCCAGTGTGTGCCGAGATGTCCACTGTCATCACATCGTCAGGGATTGTACCTTTTAAGGCTGACGACAATAATGTTGTATTGGCTGTTGGGATATCGGTCTTATTAATGGCAACGATTAGAATCTGTCCATCTGTAGAGTGTGGCAATATCCTTTGTGCGCCACGGCTTATTGTTCCTGTGTCTTCGGTTGCGTCGATGACCCACAGTATGATGCGTGCGTCGGAGATCTTCTGTATCGTACGCTCAATGCCGAGCGATTCGATTGTGTCGTCGGTATCTCGTAGCCCGGCTGTATCAATGAAGCGGAAAAGTGTATCGCCTATTTCTATCGTGTCCTCAATCGTGTCTCGTGTGGTGCCGTGTATGTCGCTTACGATGGCACGTTCTTCGTGGAGCAGTCGGTTGAGTAGTGTTGATTTGCCGGCGTTGGTTTCTCCTACGATTGCAACGGGTATCCCATCCTTTATTGCCGAGCCTGTGGCAAATGTCGATGCCAGCCGGCTGACGACTTGATGAATTTCCTGTGCCAGGTCAAGTAGTCTCTGCCGTGAGGCAAACTCCACATCTTCTTCCGAAAAGTCGAGTTCCAGTTCCAATAATGAAGCCAATTCAAGCAACTGGTCGTGCAAGGATGTGAGTCGGCGGGAGAAGTCTCCGCGCATCTGGCTCATGGCTATGCGATGGGCTGCGCGCGATGATGAGGCTATGACGTCGGCAACGGCTTCGGCCTCGGCGAGATCCATACGGCCGTTGGCGAATGCACGACGGGTAAACTCTCCGGCATCGGCTATGCGGCATCCCTGCCTGACAAGCAGATTGATGAGTTCACGCTGTACCCATAGAGACCCATGTACAGAGATCTCGACAACATCTTCTCCGGTAAATGAGCGAGGTGCACGATACACAGTCGCAACAGCCTGATCAACAGCTTCTCCTTGCTCATCGACAATTGTACCGAGGTGGGCACTATGGGAAATGGCTTCTTTCAGAGTTTTCCCTTTCCATACGTTGTCAACAATCCTGATTGCATTGATGCCGCTAATCCGTGCAACTGCAATCCCGCCAATCCCGTGAGGCGTTGATATGGCGCATATAGTATCATCCTGTGTCATGCCGCTTCTGTTATTACTTGAGAGTGCTCCAATAGTGGAATTTACATTGAGACTCGATGTCGTTTTCGATGTCGTCGGGCAATGCCGAGAAGAAATCATGTCCGGTTACCGCCTCGACACTGTCGATAGTCACGGCGCAGGCTTGCATGCCTCCTTTGGCCTTGCCGTTGGGCATTATGAACCCTATGCCCCGTGGCGGGTTGGCGTAGGGAGATATTATTACTTTGAAAAAGCGTTGTGGTACGGCAACCTTGCTGTCCCCGATGTGCTTGTTCAGATTATCGGTGATTATCGGTCCACATACGATGGTGATGGCACTGTCGATTTCAGCCCATGTGCGGCATTTGTCTTCCAGTTTTTTCCATGAACCGGTGTTCAGGCTCTTGGCTTGGGGGCATATATTTGTCATGAAAAAGGATTGTTCCATTGCTTCGGCGTCCCATTTCATGTCGGCAGCCGGAGCCATGTGTCCCCGGTCATAACCCGACCGCAGATAGTCCTTTGGCGAGGGGCATCCTGCGACCGATTCGTCACAAGCGAACCTTTCGGCACGAGGCTCGGTACCATTGGTTTCATTGCGTGTCAACTCCCATGCTACCCAATTGGGGATGTGCAGCCATGGGTTGAATGAAACGTCCATGCCTTTGTATTCAATCAATACCTCATCGGCCGATGGTGATGTGATCACCTTGTCAAGTCCGTCATATTGGCCTTGACCCGTAGGATTATTTTCTGTGGAACAATAACCGAACTGTCTTGCCGCAAACAGTATGCATCCTAATATTACTATCAGCCAGACGGCTGCAATCCACATTGAACGGTTTCCTGTAGACGCACCCTTATTCTTGCTCCGGCGTCCTGCCGGTTTCCGTGCCTGCCCTTTCTTTGCCATAAGAATGTATTTTCTGCAAATTTACGCAGAAAAATCCATAGCTGTTGAAATAATGTATCATTTTAGCCTCTATGTGAAAATCAAAATGTTTACGCGTGATCCGATAGCTCTATTTTTACTTGAAAGATAGGGGAGAGAGGTGGGGTTATGTCGGTTTAATGTTGTATCTTTGCGGAGGAAATAATTCTTAACCTGAAACAGGAACCATTGAAGAGATGAATGTCGTAGACAGATTTTTACAGTATGTGAAGTTTGACACTCAAAGTGACGGACTGACAAACCTTACGCCCTCGACTCCGGGACAGATGGTATTTGCCGAATTTCTTGAAAAGGAGTTGCAGTCCCTTGGATTGAAGGATATTACACTCGACGAGAACGGTTATCTGATGGCGACGTTGCCGTCGAATGTGAGTAAAAAGGTGCCTACGATCGGTTTTATCGCACACCTTGATACGTCTCCCGACATGTCCGGTCGACATGTCTCACCACGTATTGTAGAGAATTATGACGGTGGAGATATTGTACTGAACGAAGATAAGGGTATTGTGCTGTCTCCTACAGAGTTCCCTGAGTTGTCACACTATGCCGGACAGCCGATTATCGTTACTGACGGCAATACGCTGCTCGGTGCAGACGATAAGGCCGGTATCGCTGAAATCATTTCAGCGTTGGATTATCTGATCAAGCATCCTGAAATCAAGCACGGTGATATACGCGTGGCTTTCAATCCCGACGAGGAGATAGGCTTGGGTGCCCACAAGTTTGATGTGGAGCGTTTTGGCGCAGACTGGGCATATACTATGGACGGGGGTGAAATAGGCGAGCTTGAATATGAGAATTTCAATGCTGCGGTAGCAAAAGTCACATTTGCCGGACGGAACGTGCATCCTGGTTATGCCAAGCATAAGATGGTTAATTCGATGCGTGTCGCGACGCAGTTTGCCATAATGCTGCCCCGGTGGGAGACGCCGGAACACACCGAAGGATATGAGGGTTTCTACCATCTGGTCGGGATCGAGGGATCGGTTGAAAAAACTGTACTGACTTACATTATCCGTGATCATGACCGTGACCGTTTTGAACGCCGCAAGAAAGAATTTGAACATCTTACCCGCAAGATAAACAAGGAATTTCCCGAATGTGCGTCTCTTGAACTGAAAGATCAGTATTTCAATATGAGGGAGAAAATCGAGCCGGTGATGCATATAATCGAAATTGCCGAACAGGCTATGCGCAATGTCGAGGTGACTCCAAAGGTCGTGCCTATCAGAGGCGGAACAGATGGCGCCCAACTGTCATTCAAGGGATTGCCTTGTCCGAATATCTTTGCCGGAGGACTGAATTTTCACGGACGATACGAGTACTTGCCCATACCGTCGATGGAAAAGGCGATGCAGGTGATTGTCGAGATTGCCCGCATTGTTGCCGAACGGTAACCCGATTTTTTACGTAACCCGAAGATGAGAGAACAAGATGACAGACCTACCCTTATTGTCATCACCGGAGCTACCGGGTCGGGAAAGACGGATTTGGCCGTCTCGCTCGCACAGAGGCTAAACTGTCATATAATTTCGGCTGATTCACGTCAAATATACAAGGGCATTCCCATCGGTACCGCTGCACCATCAGCTGAACAGCTTGCGGCTGTTCCCCATCATTTTGTGGGTACACTTGCACTGGATGACTATTACAGCGCGGCACAGTATGAGGCTGATGTGTTGGAACTCTTGCCGCGTTTGTGGGCTGAAAACCGGTATGCAATTATGTGTGGCGGTTCAATGATGTATATAGATGCGGTAACCAAGGGGATAGATGAGTTGCCGACAATAACCTCAGAGATAAGGAAACGGGCAATGTCGCTTTATTATAGTGGCGGCTTGCGGTTGCTACAGGAGACATTGCTGCAACTTGATCCGGTATATTATAGACAGGTTGACTTAAACAACCATAAACGGCTTGTCCATGCCATAGAGATAACAATGCAGGCAGGAGTGCCTTATTCATCCTTGCGGACCGGAGAAGTGAAACAGCGTCCGTTCCGCATTGTCAAAGTCGCCATAGGCTATGAGCGGGAACAATTGTTTGACAGGATAAACCGGAGGGTAGAGCACATGATTGAGAGCGGTCTTGTCGATGAGGCTCACCGGGTGTACCCTATGCGTCATCTAAATTCGCTGAATACGGTTGGATATAAGGAGTTGTTTGCGTGGATTGACGGGAGAATGGACTATGATACGGCGTTGGCACGTATAGCAAAGAACACGCGTGTATATGCGAAGAAGCAACTGACATGGATGAAACGCGATACATCGATTGTGACTTTGTCTCCGGATGATGCAATTGGCCAATTGTGCCACATTGTTGGCATCAGATAATTAGGCGATTTTTGATGCGAAACAGACCTTTTTGCCCTGTTTTAGCAATGGTAATTTTGTCGTAACGGAATTGTTGTCCAATCAACATATTTCTGAGATATGTTGTTATTGTAATACACGTTACGACTATGGGAAATATTAAATCAGGCAGATCGCATCGGGAAACAGTATCGGCAGTAATGTCTATACTCATGGCGGCAATGTCCATTCCGGTTTATTCCGGAAACGTGGCGGATTCTATTACCGGAGGACGTATTATAGTGGAATTTCCGGCAACCGGGGTATCCCAAAATGTTCAGGTTGATGTGAATTACAAGGGAGAATTGCAATTGGAGCCGTTGAGATCCCCGTTGAAAGTCGGCAGTATATATGATATGCCATACTCATTGACGACCAATTGCCCTAATTACCGGAGATTATGGTTGAATACCGGAGTGCTGTTTGGTGGAGGGCTTGCCGCCCTTGGAATATTGCAGGTGCTGCCGGAAGATGCGACATCGTGGAATAAAAAAGAGATAACGTCAATACCGCTATTCAAGCGGTGGTGGAGAAATGTGAGGAAAGGACCTGTGTGGGATGGCGATAATCTGATATTCAACTATGTGCTGCATCCATACGCCGGAGCTGCCTATTATATGGGGGCGCGCAGTCAGGGGTTCAATGCCGTTAATTCGTTTATTTATGCAGCTGGAATATCAACGATATTCTGGGAGTATGGTATAGAGGCTTTTATGGAGATACCGTCGATACAGGATCTGCTCATAACACCTATTGCAGGATGTCTTATAGGTGAGGGTTTCTATCTGCTGAAAAGGCATATAGTCGCTAATGGCTACGAACTGTTTGGCTCCGGTCTCTTGGGTAACATTGTTGCCTGCATAATCGATCCGGTGAATGAAGTCATCGGACTCTTTGCCGGGAATCCGTGCAGAACCGGATGCGGAGCGGATATTGCCTGTCGGCCGTCGGTAAGTGCAGTCTCGGGGGAAATGTGTATGGGGATTTCGTTGAGTTGCCGGTTTTGAGATAATTCCAGGATGATGGTAACGTGATCGGATATCGGTAAGATGCTATCCCTGTACTGAGTGCTGCTTGAAATCCGGTTGCTTTGTAGTCAAACCGGTATCAGCATTTTTAAGACTCTTTTAACCGGACGGTTTCTCCTTTGTAGAGTGAGGAGTTGTGTAGGGGATGAAAAAAGGAGGCTGCGCGATTGCGCAACCTCCTTCAGATATGGTTTAAGTCAGTTATTATTTCTTGTCTTCTTCGAGAGTACAGATGCTCACGCGGTTCCAGTCGGGTTCTTCGAACATTTCACCTACGCCCTGACCTTCAGCAGAGATGCGGTCAGCTGCGATTTTGTACTTCTTAACGAGTGAGTTCTTGACTGCTTCAGCACGTGCAGTTGCAATCTTAGCGTTTACTTCTGCGCTACCTTCGGGTGAAGCATAACCCTTGATAGAAACTTTTGCTTCAGGATGTTTCTTGAGATAAGTAGCGATCTGCTCTACGTTGGGGAGCTGGTCGGCTGAGATGTTGGACTTGCCTTGCTTGAAGAAAACGTAACGAACGCTGTTGAGAGTGTTGCTAACTTCCTTAACAACTTCGGGCTTACGGCTCATGCAAGCGTTGAGGGCAGCTTCGAGCTGGCTGATCTTAGCGTTGGCAGCAGCAGCGTTGGCAGCAGCATTGGCGTTGCATGCTTCGAGTTCACCGCGGAGCTTGTTGATCTGGTTGTTGAGACCGTCAACTTCAGCCTGATCGTAAGGCTTAACGATAGCAAAGTGGTGAGTACCGTTGCTGTTCTTGAAGTGGTAAGTTACACCTGCCTGAAGTTCAAAGTTAGCGTAGTTAACGTTCATCTTGGAACTTTCTGTGCTTGAATAAAGACGGTCGAGATCCCAAACGATAGCAGGTTTCAAACTGACAGTCCATTCTTTAGCCTTGCCGAAATTGTAGTTGAAATTAAGACCGGCCTTAACACCGAATGCGTTTTTATCCCATCCATTGTAGCGTCCATTGACGTAGTTCCATTCGGAAACGTATCCGTGCAACCAACCTGCACCGAGCACAGTCTCTACTTCAAAGTCGCGGGGAGTGCCCTGATAGCCCTGGAAGAGGTTCATAAGGTTAGCAGTACCGAATACTCCAACGTAAGAGTGGTCAAAAACGTAAGAGTTTTCGATGTGGGGAGTATTGATCATCCAATTGCCTTCCACACCAAGACCGAATACCGGAGTCACTTGTTTACGGATTTCAGCTCCGATTACACCGCGAGCATCACCGAAGAAAGCATGACCCTTAAGAGGAGTGGTCATGCCGCCTTTGATCGTTGCAGACCAGTTGTCGGTGAATTTGCTACCTTGCACTGAAACTTGTGCTTGCGCTGCAACAGTACCTAAAACGATTGCAGCAGAAAGAATAATCTTTTTCATTTGTAAGGTTTTTAATAAAACGTTGTTAAATCAGCACAAAGATATAACATTTGTGCATAGGAACAAAATATATTTAGGTGAAAATGTGACAAAATAGTGTCGTATTTGTCTAAAATCCCACTATTTATGTGTGAATATAGTTTTTTATTGGGAAATTATGGGTATATTTATCGTGAAATGTCATGCCTGATGAACTTCGAGCCTGTCATTTGTGTTGAGTATTGAGGATAGTAATATAATAATAACGATATGGATACCGTTTATTTTAAGGGCGTGGAGTGCCATACGGGTGGCACATTGCCGGTGGTCGGAGAAAAGGCTCCGTGCTATACGCTTGTAAAACCGGATATGTCAGAGGTGAAATGCTCCGATTTCAATGGTTGCAGGGTAGTGTTCAATATATTTCCGAGTCTTGATACACCGGTGTGTGCAATGACGGTACGCCGGTTCAATGAGCTTGCATCGCGTCTTGATAACACGACGGTTATATGCATTTCAATGGATCTGCCGTTTGCCGCATCACGATTCTGTGTCGCTGAGGGAATAGACAACGTGATTGTCGCATCGGCATTCCGTTCTCCGATGTTTGCGGGGAAATTTGGTATACAGTTGACTGACGGACCACTTGCCGGATTGCTTGCCCGGGCGGTTATTGTGATGGATGAGAACCGCAGGGTTACGTATGCAAAACTTGTCAGGGAAATAACCGAAGAACCTGACTACGATGAGGTAATCAAGGCGTTGAACGGTTAGAGGAAGGCCGGTTATATACGCTGTCAAGTATTTCGTCACACACTGCCACACGGTAATGTCCGTTGTCGTAGTAAAACCTACGGTCATCGGAAACGGTGTCAAGTGATGTGTAGCGGTAGACCCGTTCCGGACTGAAAGTCCTGTTGAGAATTGTGTAGTCGGCAGGAGGCATGATTTCCTTTAGCCGGTTTGGACCGAAAATGATGTGATAATTGCAGTGGTGACGATTCAGTATAACAGCGATTTCTTTAAGGCATGATGCGATGGAATCGTTTATGAGAGGCTCGCAATAGTGCGGTTTCATCCCTGTGATCCGGGTCATGTATTCACGAGTGTAAAAGCTGTCGGGGTTTGAGGCGATTATCGCCTCCATCATATCCATCTGTTCTTCGTTGGTATCCTTGTTATAGGTAAATGCCTGTCGAGCAAAAATATCCTCTTTGCTGTAGTTTGCAGGATTCCCGGTGATGAGGAAAGGAATGTAGCTCTTGAGAAAATCCAGTTTGAGGAAATCCTTGAAATAGCTGTAGTGAAACGGGAAATAGTTGTGCCATCCTGATATTTGTGGCGGCATGTAATGGAGAAAGTCATCCTGGTGTCTGGTGCGGAATGTACGCGGCTCAAATATTATGAGTGCGTGTCTGATGGTGTCGTTGCGGTTGTCGAGGTACTGTATTTTTTTCAGGATTCCGTAGACGGTTTCATCGGAGGCGTCAAAGTGAAACGGGACAGCATCATCGGGCAAATGTTTTTTCCAGTCCTCGATGCGGTAGGCAATTGATATGGACGAGCCGAAAATGAAAGAGTCGTATCGGTTAGCTTCGAGCCCTTGTTCGTAGGCGGTGACACTTACCCAGTTCTTGTTCCAGCCCAACCTGTTTTCCCACGAGGTGTCGTCGAAGTAAGGATACCAGGTCTTTACAACTTTGAACGGGTCAAGGATAATGTACGCAGCAGCAAGCAATATCAGGGGGATTGACGCAATGACTGTCCGGAGTAAGAAACGGATTATGCTTTTACTGTCATTCATGGATTATCAGAATCTAAAATAGATGAAACTTGTGCTGTCGGTATCGCAAGCCCAAAGAATTGTGCCAAGCAGAAGCCAGTAGATAGCAAACCGCAGGGCAGCCGATCGTGGCATACGCTGTAACGGGAACGGGTGACGTCGGGTGTACCATTCTGCACCGATTACCAGCACCACGCTCCATAACGGGGTCAGCCCTGTGGGAACAGCCAGCAGGCCGCCACTATGGAATATGAGCCCAAAATAATCGATGGCGGCATCAATCGACTGGCTACGGAATATTGTGAATCCGATTGAGACGAGTAAAAATACGATGACGATGCGGTGGGTGTCTTTCCATGACGCGATTTCATCGGGACGGTATCGGCGGGAGTTGAAAATAATGCCGATGCACATGAATATGGCCCAGAATGCTCCCCATGCCACAAATGTCCATGCAGCCCCATGCCATAGCCCTGAGATCAGGAATACTATTGAAATGTTGAGCAGTGTGCGTGGCAGCCCATTGCGGTTTCCTCCCAACGGGATGTAGAGGTATTCCCGGAACCATTGCATCAGCGAGATGTGCCATCGTTGCCAGAATTCGCGGACATTACGGGAAAAGTACGGATGCCGGAAATTGTCCATCAGCCTTATTCCGAACAACCGGGCCGACCCGGTTGCGATGTCGCTGTAGCCGGAGAAGTCCCCATAAATCTGGAATGAAAAAAGAATACTGCCAAGAATCAGTGTCGAAGCCCCGAACTCGGATGCGTAATAGTGAGGTTGTGAGAAGATGGCGTCAACGGCTTGTCCGCACAGGTCGGCCATAGCCAATTTCTTTGCCAGTCCCCATAGAATCTGTCTCATGCCCAATACCGCCTCATTGTATTCCCAATGCCGGGGACTGGTGATTTGCGGGAGAAGGTTGGTTGCCCGCTCGATGGGACCGGCAACAAGTTGCGGGAAGAATGCAATGAACGTGCTGAATGCGATGTAGTCCCGCGTGGGCTTAATCCTGTCACGGTATACATCCACTGAATAGCTTATGGCCTGGAAAGTGTAGAATGAAATGCCTGCCGGCAGCAGGATGTCAAGTGTTACCCAGTCGGCAGCCATTCCTATTGCCGATAAAATGTGCCGTAAGTTCTCGCTGAAAAAGTTGAAATATTTGAAAGTCGCGAGTATTCCTAAGTTCAGAATGATGTTTGCTACCGTCCAAGTGCGCTTATTGCCGTGCTTTGCGGCAAGTGCCGTTGAATAGGTGGATGCTGTGGTGATGATGATAAGGAATAGGAAGCGCCAGTCCCACCATGCGTAGAACAGGTAGCTTGCCACCAGCAGGAAGATGTTCTGGGAGCGGGTGCGGTTACGCAGGCAGAGCCAGTATATGAGAAATACAACCGGCAGAAATATGGCGAATGAAATGCTGTTGAAATTCATTTTGCATCGTATCGGTTGATTATTCCGGATATTTCCGCTGCATCATCGGGCGATGTACAGCGTGTTATGGGAAGGCTTACGACTTCGTTGCCTATTTTATCGGCAACAGGAAGTTCCAGGCTGGAATAGCGGGCGTAGCACGGCTGCCGATGAGGAGGCACGGCATAGTGTATTGCTGTCTCTACGCCATTGTGGTCAAGGTATTGCCGGAATTGCTCCCTGTCGCTTACTCTTACGACATACTGGTGCCAAACGCATTCATCGGCAACATTCCGTAGCGGTAAGGTGACTGCCGGGTTGGTGATGCAGGAACCGTAGATGCCTGCAATGGTGCGGCGGTAGCCGTTCTCTTCATTGACGTGAGCCAGTTTTACGTTCAGGATGGCGGCCTGTATGCTGTCAAGACGGCAATTCAACCCGGCATATATGTTGTGGTATAGCCGGTCGCTCCCGTAATTGCGCAGTGCCCTGATGGCTTTTGCGAGCAGAGTATCACCGGTCACTACTGCTCCGGCGTCACCAAGAGCACCGATGTTCTTAGTCGGGTAGAAACTGATTCCAGCGGCATCTCCGAGTCCTCCGGTTATGTGTGTCCCATGAATGCCTTCAATCGGGGATATTGCTCCTATTGCCTGTGCATTGTCCTCGATTATCTTCAGGTTGTATTTCTTGGCGAGGCTCACGATTGTGGAGTCCCATGATACGCGACCGTAAAGGTGGACTGTCATGATGGCGCGTGTGCGAGGGGTTATGGACTGCTCGATCAATGCCGGATCGAGATTATAGGTGGAAAGTTCCGGATCGACAAATACCGGATATAGTCCATTGTCAGTGATTGCAAGTACTGAAGCGATATAGGTATCGGCAGGGACGATTATCTCGTCACCTGGAGAAAATACCCCCAGTTCGATATATCCTCTTATGATGAGGCGCAAGGCATCGAGTCCGTTGCTTACGCCTATTGCAAAGGGAGCGTCGCACAGTCTTGAGAGGTTTTCCTCAAATACTTCAACTTCATCTCCTCCGATGTATCTTCCGCTGTCTACTACTCTTGAAACAGCTTGCTTTATTTCCTCGGAGTATGTGCTGTTGATCGTGTGCAGTTCAAGAAAAGGGTATCGTTTCATTGTCGTTATCTTGCTGTCTTTTCTCGTGTCAGGTCTATAAAATGAGCATAATCACGCACATAGTCGTCTTCGGAATAGCTCTCGGATGTCAGTACAAGGCATACCGAGCCGGATGAAAAATTCCGGATTTCACGCCAGAGACCTGCCGGTACATAGAGGGCGTTGTAGGGACGGTTCAAGGTGAACGTGCGTTTTTGGTGTCCGTCATCGAGCGTTACGTCAAAGCATCCGCTGACGGCTATAATGAGAGACCGGTTATCCCGATGGGCATGACCACCCCGTTCGGCATCTCCAGGAATGTCATAGAGGTAATATACTCTCTTGACAGTGAACGGGAAAGAACCATCGTTCCCGATTACCGACAATGAGCCGTTCTCGTGGGAATTGCGGGGAAGCGTGATGATGCGGCAATCATCCACGGATGAGAATGAGAAAACGCTATCGTCCATTTCCGGCAAGTTCTTTGTAGTGGTTGAAATCGCGTATATAGTCGGCTTCGTCATAAAGGGTTGATGACAGGACGAGGGCTACCGAGTTGGTAGAAAAGTTGTCAATCGCCCGCCATGTCATGGGAGGTACATAGAGCCCATAGTAGGAGCGGCACAAGTGATGCCGTACTGAATCGGTCCCGTTGTTCAGCACTACATCAAAACTGCCCGATAGCGCCACAATGAACTCATGTTGTGAACGGAATGCGTGTCCGTCGCGGAATTTTCCTCCGGGGACATCGTATATCCAATAGACTCGGGCAATGTCAAACGGGATGTGAGTGCCATTCTGTATGAATGACAAGTTCCCGCGAGGATCACATATCTTGGGTAACTCAATTATGCGAACACGGTCATTCGAGTCCATCCTCAGCCAGTTTTATGAGGTATTGGCCGTATGCATTTGCACGCATGGGCTGTGCCGCGTCAAGCAGTTGCCCGGCATCAATGAATCCACGGCGGAATGCAATTTCTTCAAGTGCTGCGACTTTCAGTCCCTGACGTTTTTCGATTGTCTCGACAAAATTGGATGCTTCCATCAGGGAATCGGTGGTTCCCGTGTCGAGCCATGCAAACCCGCGTCCGAACTTCTTGACGTTCAATCGGCCTTCATTGAGATAATGTTCGTTGACTGTGGTAATTTCCAGTTCTCCTCTTGCCGAAGGTCTGATGTTTTTTGCGACTTGAACTACATCATTGGGGTAGAAGTACAGCCCTACGACTGCATGGTTGGACTTGGGCTTTTCAGGCTTTTCTTCAATCGACACAGCTTTGTTGTCATCGTTGAACTCGACCACGCCATAGCGTTGCGGATCCTTTACGGGATAGGCAAAAACCGTAGCCTCGTTGCGTCCGGCGATTGATACTGCATCATTGAGCATTGCGGTGAAACCTTGTCCATAGAATATGTTGTCACCCAATACGAGGCATACGTTGTCGTCTCCGATGAATTCCTCTCCGATAATGAATGCTTGGGCGAGACCTTCGGGGCGGGGTTGCTCTGCATATTGGAAATTGACTCCGAATGTTTTTCCGTCTCCCAGCAGCCGTCGGAACATCGGGAGGTCATCGGGAGTCGATATGATGAGTATGTCCCTGATTCCTGCAAGCATCAGTACTGAAACGGGATAGTAGACCATCGGTTTGTCGTAGATGGGTATCAGTTGTTTGGAAATCCCTTTCGTTATCGGGTAAAGACGGGTGCCGGCACCTCCGGCAAGAACTATGCCTTTCATTTTTACAGTAATTATCGGGTTAGCGGTTTTTGTACATTTCGTCGTAGTAGTTCTGGTATTCACCTGATGTCACGCTTTCGACCCACGCCTGATTGTCGAGATACCAGCGTATTGTTTTTTCAATACCTACACTGAACGGAGTCTCCGGATACCATCCGAGTTCCACTGCAATCTTTGTGGGATCGATAGCGTAGCGCATGTCGTGTCCCGGACGGTCGGTAACGTATGTGATGAGGTTTTCGTTGATGGCTTCAAGGTCGCATTTGAGCAGGTTGCGGTAATCGGGCTCGTCGTGCATGATGCGTGAAATAATGCTGATGACGGTTTTGACGATATTGATATTCTGCTCCTCGTTGAAACCGCCGATATTGTAGATTTCCCCGATGCGTCCGTTGCGTAGTACCATGTCGATAGCTTTGGCGTGGTCTTCGACGTATAGCCAGTCTCTGACATTCTCTCCCTTGCCATAGACCGGTAACTGTTTCCCTTCGAGGATGTTCTTGATTATAAGCGGTATGAGCTTTTCCGGAAAATGGTATGGACCGTAATTGTTACTGCAACGTGTAATGTTGACAGGAAGACCGTATGTTTCGTGGTAGGCAAGGGTGATGAGGTCGGCTCCGGTTTTTGCCGCCGAGTAGGGAGAGCGTGGAGCTAATGGCGTTGTTTCGGTGAAGAACTTTTTGCCGAAAGTTTTCAGGTCGGTGCGTCCTTCGATTACTTTGCGTACGTCTTCGCTTACTTCAAGAGGCTGAGCCGAGTCAAAGTCTTTGGAGAGGGAGCCGTAGACCTCGTCAGTGCTGATCTGGAGGTATTTCTTGCCGTCGCGGTACAGATTATTGCCATGCTCGTCTTTCCCGGCATACCATGCGTTCCGTGCGCAGTCGAGCATGTTCTGGGTCCCGAGAATGTTGGTCTCGAGAAACAGTCGCGGGTTGGTGATGCTTCGGTCAACGTGGGATTCGGCCGCAAAATTCACGATGAAATCAGGATCATGAACAGTGATGAGCCGGGACACCAGACCGGTGTCGCCAATGTCTCCTTTTACAAATGTGACATTGGGCAGTTCCATCTCCTCTTTTATTGTTAAAGGATTTCCTGCATAGGTCAATGCATCAAGAATTACAATCTCGACATCATTCCCCCATTTCTTTAACAGGTACTTTACAAAATTGGCCCCAATAAATCCGGCAGCACCGGTCACTAAATATCGTTTCATTTTAAGCGTTATATAAGTATCGTTTGATGGAACGTTTGGGCGTTTTCTCAAACTCGTTAGCAATCAATTGTATTTTGTCGATTTTTTCGTAAGGTGCGACAAGCCTGTTGAGCTCAATGCGTATCTGCTCCATTGTCTCGGGAAGTTGTGCTGTGGAGACTCCGTTGGCATCCATCGACTCATAGTCAGGATAGACAAGTGCGACAAGCCTGTTGTTGCGCTCTACTACAAGGCTTTCGGCTACGAAAGGCATGTTGTTTAGTTTTGCCTCTATCTCCTCGGGATAGATATTCTGTCCGTTGGACGAGAGAATCATTGTCTTGTAGCGTCCCTTGATGTATATTGTACCGTCGGCACTGCGAGTCCCCATATCGCCGGTGTGCAGCCAGCCATCGGCATCGAGTACCGCTTCTGTGGCACTGATATTCTTATAGTATCCTTGCATCACGTTTTCACCTTTAACGCATATCTCGCCCGGGACATTCTCGGGATCATCGCTCAGTATCTTGGATTGCATAATTCCCGGCAGGGTGCGTCCTGAGGACATGCAGTGGAATTGTCTCCAGGGTGTGTGGCTGATGAGCGGTGCGCATTCTGTCATACCATAGCCTACGGTGAACGGGAACTTGATGCGGTGGAGGAAATCCTCTACTTCATGATTGAGTGGCGCACCCCCGACAATGACCTCTTCAAATTCTCCTCCGAAAGCCTCGATCAGCTTGCGCCGGATTTTCACGTAAATGGCTTTGTCCAGCAACGGTATCGCGAGTACCCAACGCATGGCTTTCTTAGTTATCATGGGAAGGATCTGCTTCTTGTAGACTTTTTCCAATATCAGCGGTACGCATATCACGAGATTGGGTTTGATCTCGCTCATGGCTTTCAGCAGTAATTTCGGTGAAGGTATTTTCCCGAAAAGGGTGATGTGGGTTCCTACTGCCAAAGGCACAAGCATGTCGAATGCGCAGCCGTAGGCGTGCGCCAACGGGAGGAATGACAGGCATCTGGAGCCGGGGTAATGCAATTTGGACTGTATGCCGTACACCACATTGCCACAAAGGTTGTTGAGGCTCAGCATAACGCCTTTGGAGAATCCTGTCGTGCCGGAGGTGTAGTTGATGACAGCCAGTGATTGCGGTGGCAGCGATGGATAGCATACATCATTTTGGGTAAATCCTTTTTTGTATACTGAACGGAACTTGCGGGACAAGTTCTTCAGAATTGGTGTGACCTTTTCTCCGTTTGCTGAGTTTTCGGCAAGAATGTTGCCGTTGTCGAGCGATAATATCGCCTGTAATTTAGGCATCTTTTCAATCTCGAATGTCTCCCACAGGTGATTGGAGATGAAAAGCATTGCGGCGTCGGAATGGTTTATGATGTGTTGGGCATCCTGCGGATTGAAGTCTTGCAGCACCGGGACGATGACTGCACCGTATGTTATGGTTGCCATAAATACCGTGACCCATGAGGAGGTGTTTTTGCCCATTAGGGCTATCTTGTCTCCCTGTTTTACTCCCGATTCTCTAAAAAGAAGGTGCAATCGGGCGATATTCCGGCTGAATTCCCCGTAGGTTACGGATTCACCGGTAGTATAATCGGTCAATGCTTGCAGTGACCAATTATCGCGGAAGCTGTTGGCATATATGTCAAGAAGGGTTTCGTTAAGCATTTTAATGAGTCTTAATATGCAAAGGAAGCTAATTATTGGCGAATATGCAACTTTTGACGGGACAAGCGTAAATAAAACAGCCATCTGCTTGCTGCAAACGGCTGTATTGTTTTAGTGTCGGGGTGAGAAGATTCGAACTTCCGACCACACGCCCCCCAGACGCGTACTCTAACCTGGCTGAGCTACACCCCGATTGGTTAAAAGCGATGCAAAGGTAAGGACTAATGTTGAAACGTGCAAGAAAAAAAACTCTTTTTTGGGATTTTTTGCCGTAAAGAGATTTGCTTGAGGGTAGTTTATGTGTTAAATATGCAGTAAATCAAGGGTTTGCTCTAATTGGTGAAAAATTTGGACGGGACGAGTATTTTTAGTAATTTTGTTCCTGAAAAATAGGGCTTTCCCCTGAGGGTGCTGCCTTGAGAGATGAAACAATAATTACAAGAAACATAAAAGGATATATGTCAGAAGAAAAAGAGGAATATAGCGCCAGTAATATCCAGGTGCTCGAAGGCTTGGAGGCCGTGCGTAAACGTCCTGCGATGTACATTGGCGATATAAGTGCCAAAGGTCTGCACCATCTTGTCTATGAGGTGGTTGACAACTCGATAGATGAGGCTCTTGCGGGGTATGCGAACCATATAGACGTTACGATTAATGCCGATAATTCGATAACTGTGGCTGATAACGGTCGAGGTATTCCGGTGGATATGCATGAAAAGGAGCATAAGTCGGCTCTTGAAGTGGTGCTCACCGTGCTGCATGCCGGAGGAAAGTTTGACAAGGGCTCGTACAAGGTATCGGGCGGTCTGCATGGTGTGGGCGTTTCTTGTGTTAACGCGTTGTCGACATATCTGAGAGCAGAGGTGCATCGTAACGGGAAGGCGTATGTGCAGGAATATTCCTGTGGAAAGCCGACGACGGAACTTCTGGTAGCAGGCGACAGCAGTAATACCGGTACGATTATCTCATTCAAACCTGACGATTCGATATTCACGGTTACTGTGTATGACTATGCGACTCTTGCCAACAGACTTCGCGATCTGGCATTCCTTAATGCCGGAATAACGCTGACACTTACCGACATGCGTGAGGTGGATGAGTCCGGAGAAGCGAAGAAAGAGGTGTTCTATTCGAAGGATGGGTTACGGGAGTTTGTCGAATACATCGATTCTAACAAGGAGTCGCTGATTAATGATGTCATTCACTTGAATACGGAAAAACAGGGTATTCCGGTAGAGGTTGCGTTGACATACAACAATACGTACAATGAGAATGTGTATTCGTTTGTCAATAATATCAACACTATAGAGGGTGGTACCCACCTGACCGGATTCCGCCGCGGTCTGACGGCAACACTGAAAAAATATGCCGAAGACAGCAAGATGCTTGAAAAGGTTAAGATAGACATTGCGAGTGATGACTTCCGTGAGGGGCTTACTGCAGTGGTGTCGGTTAAGGTGATGGAACCGCAGTTTGAAGGCCAAACCAAAACCAAATTAGGGAACAATGAGGTGATAGGTGCGGTGCAGACAGCGGTTAACGAAGCATTGCGCTATTATCTGGAGGAGCATCCCAAACAGGCACGTACAATTGTCGAGAAAGTGATTGTTGCCGCCCAAGCACGTCATGCGGCGTACAATGCCCGTGTCAAGATACAACGTAAATCTCCGTTGAGCGGAGGCGGATTGCCGGGCAAATTGGCTGACTGCTCGTCGCGTACGGCGGAGGATTGTGAACTGTTCCTTGTTGAGGGTGATTCGGCAGGCGGAACGGCCAAGCAGGGACGAGACCGCACATTTCAGGCCATCCTTCCTCTGCGCGGTAAAATCCTCAATGTGGAAAAGGCTATGGATCACAAGATATTCGATAATCAGGAAATCACCAGCCTGTTCCGGGCAATGCGTGTGACAATAGGCACGGAGGATGATCCGAAGGAGGTTAATATTTCAAAACTTGCCTATCACAAGATTATAATCATGACCGATGCTGATGTGGATGGCAGTCATATCGCGACATTGCTCATGACATTCTTCTTCCGCCGGATGCGTCCGGTAATAGAGAACGGTTACCTTTATCTCGCCACTCCGCCGTTGTATAAATGTACACGTGGAAAGACTGAGGAATATTGTTGGACTGATGCACAGGTGCAGCAGTTTATCGCCAAATACGGTGACAAGACTAAGGTCCAGAGGTATAAGGGTCTTGGGGAAATGAGTGCGGAGGAACTTCGTGATACTACTATGGATCCCAATCAGCGTTTGTTGAAACAGGTCAATATCAGTGATGCGGCCGAGGCCGACAGGATATTCTCGATGCTGATGGGCGAGGATGTCGCACCGAGACGGGATTTCATTGAGGCAAATGCCAATTATGCAAATATTGACGCTTAGCCCGGACGGGTCGGGACAGAATGATGGAAAATGTTTCTGTCCCGACAGTGTTAAGGCTGGTTCATATATCAAAGTAATATTCCAAACCAAATGCCAGTAGCCTATGGCACGTTCTTCGAAAAAAAACTCGGCAAAAATCCCGTCGGCTGAATTGCGCCGTATGGTAATAGGGTTTATTGAAAACCAGAAAAACAGTACATTCAATTACAAGCAGGTGTCTCATGCCATAGGTGTGTCGGCCATGTCTCAGCAACGGGCTGTTGCCATGATTCTTGCCGAACTGGCATTTGACGGGAATCTTGTAGAGACTTCCCCCGGAAAGTATAAGTCTCCTAAGAGAGCGAATGTCTCTGTCGGGGTATTCGTCCGTCGCAGTAACGGGAAAAATGGTGTCATTATTGATGATGACAATGAAATGATATTCGTTGCCGAACGTAATTCGTTGCATGCTCTTAACGGAGACAGAGTGAGAGTGAATATCGCAGCACGTCGTCGTGGCGCGGAACCGGAAGCTATTGTGCTTGAAATTATTGAGAAAAAGGACCAAGTGTTTATCGGTACATTGCAAATAATGGATAAGCAATACGGCTATCTGCTGACTGATTCCAAATATTTGGCAACCGATATATTCATTCCTAAGGCAAAACTGAAAGGTGGTGTTGATGGGGATAAGGCTGTTGTAAGGATAACAGGCTGGCCGGACAACGCCAAGAACCCGAGGGGGGAGGTTGTCGACATCCTTGGGCGTAGCGGTGAGAACAATGCGGAAATACATGCTATACTTGCCGAATTCGGATTGCCATACGTGTATCCAAAGACTGTAGAAAAAGCTGCCGACAGGATTGATGCAGGAATAACCCCCGAGATAATTGCCGCGCGTGAGGATATGCGTGAAGTCACGACTTTTACAATAGACCCGCAAGATGCTAAAGATTTTGATGACGCGTTGTCTCTCCGCCGACTGGCAAACGGGAATTATGAGGTGGGTGTGCATATTGCCGATGTGACTTATTATGTAACCCCCGATACGATTATAGACAGGGAGGCTCGCAGCCGTGCCACTTCGGTGTATCTTGTGGACAGGGTTGTCCCTATGTTGCCCGAACACTTGTGTAACGGAATATGCTCGTTGCGACCTGATGAGGAGAAACTGGCGTTCTCATGTGTGTTTGAAATGAGCGAGGATGCAAAAGTGCTTGATTACCGTATAGCGCGTACTGTGATAAAGAGTAACCGCCGCTTTACATACGAGGAGGCGCAGGATGTAATAGAAACCGGTCAGGGTGATTATGCCCGGGAGATTCTGGCACTTGACAAGATGGCAAAGATTCTCCGTAAACAGCGATACGATAACGGTTCGGTTGAATTTGACCGTGTAGAGGTGAAGTTCAACATTGATGAAGCGGGTCATCCGACCAGCGTGTATTTCAAGGAATCAAAGGATGCAAATAAACTCATAGAGGAGTTTATGCTTCTTGCGAATAAAACAGTCGCCCAAACTATAGGGAATCCAAGCGATAAGAAGAAAGCCAAGGCTTTTGTGTACCGTGTCCATGATATGCCTGATCCGGATAAACTTGCAGATCTTGCATCATTGTCCCGGACATTCGGGTATAAGGTCAAAGCTCAGGGTTCATCGCGGGAGGTGAACCGTTCGATAAACAGAATGTTGAGCGATGTAAAGGGGAAAGGAGAAGAAAACTTCCTGTCGACGCTTGCTGTCAGGGCAATGGCCAAGGCTGTGTACACGACTGAGAATATAGGACATTACGGTCTGGGGTTTGATTATTACACGCATTTTACATCTCCTATACGGCGTTATCCCGATATGCTTGTGCACAGGCTTCTTGACCGGTATATGAATGGCGGACGCAGTGCCAGCCGTGATAAGCTTGAGCAACTGTGCAAACATTCGTCGGATATGGAGCAACTTGCCACCAGTGCTGAGAGAGCCTCGATAAAATATAAGCAGGTGGAATTTCTTGCCGACCATGTCAATGAGGTTTACGACGGAATCGTATCCGGTGTTACGGAATGGGGCTTGTTTGTGGAACTTGACGAGAACAAGTGTGAGGGTCTGATACCGATAAGGGAACTGGCTGCCGATTACTATGACCTTGACGAACGGAACTATTGTCTGGTGGGACGATGCAGTAATGTCCGCTATCGCCTTGGCGATAAGGTAAAGGTACGTATTATCAGAGCAAACCTTGAACGAAAGCAGGTGGATTTTGCATTTGCCGATGAGGAAAGCAAGGGAGAGGACGGTATGGGACGTGTTGTCTCTGTCGCACAGGCGTTGAGCAATTCAGAAAAGAGATCGGGCAAAAGAAATAGAAAAAATTAATCAACTAAGAAAATTACACAAATTTATGGCAACAGGAATTATTGAAGTAAATAAGTTGCGTTTGCAGGCATACCATGGAGTTTTAGAGCAGGAGCGTGTTTCGGGAAATGTATTTGAGGTTACGGTGCATTTGCGTTATTCGATTGATAATGCGATGCAGACGGATAATGTGACTTCAACATTGGATTATTCGGAGATCGTCGAGATTGTAAAGAATGTAATGAAAGTACCGTCAAATCTGCTTGAGCATGTTATAGGTCGCCTGAAGGGTGCGTTAATCCAACGCTATCCGGTAATTCAGGGCGGAATGATTTCGATTGCCAAACTGACACCTCCTATAAGTTGTGAGGTAGAGTCAGTTGCCGTTTCTTATCGTTGGTAAAATAGGGTCAATAACGGGTCTTATGGCGCAGATAGTAGTCTATGACTATGTTGCGTTGACAGTCTTTACGCGTCTGTAGCAGGTCGATTGCCGGATGGGATGTATAACCTTTGCGCATGTGCCGGAAGTCGTTGTGGGCGCGAAGTATGGCATTGGCATTGGCGAAGTCAAGTGCCAGTATGAATTTAAGCCAGGCTGCGGTGTCGTACAGACGCCTGCGGAATAGTGTCTTGCCACGGGTAGAGTCGGGTAAATTCTTGTGTAGCAGCAGCAGGTTGTTCCTGAAATTAAGGTATGTCTTTCTCGGGTCGGATGCGGGGAGGCTTCCACCGCCAAGATGGTAGGCGATGCTTTGTGGTATAGCCTTTATGTCGTAGCCTTTCAATAATATACGCCAACAGAGGTCTATCTCTTCCATGTGGGCAAAAAAATCCTTATCGAGTCCCCCGATTTCGAGGTAAAGGTCGGACCGTACCATCAAAACGGCTCCTGTGGCCCAGAATATGGAAATAATGTCATCGTATTGTCCTGAATCTTTCTCGACTGAAGAAAATATACGCCCACGACAGAACGGGTATCCGTTACGGTCAAGGAAGCCTCCTGATGCACCTGCATATTCGAATCGGTCTTTTTCTGAATATGACAATAATTTAGGCTGGCAGGCTCCTACCTGTGGATTTGATTCCATGTAGTCGTAAAGGATGTTTACCCATCCCGGAGTTGTGGCGACATCGGAGTTGAGCAGAATGGTATAGCGGTATCGTGTGATACCGATTGCACGGTTGTAGCCTTCGGCAAAACCATAGTTCCTGTCAAATTCCAGTGTTTTTATTTGTGGAAACCGGTTGCGGAGCAATGAGAGGGAGTTGTCGCTGCTGCCATTGTCGGCAACGATGATGTCGGCAATGGAATTGTCGGTAGTTCCTATAACTTGTGGAAGGAATTCCGTTAGGAGTTTTTCTCCGTTCCAGTTGAGTATTATTACGGCAATGGGCTTAATGGTCATTTGGTCGCGTATCGTTGGAAGGGAATAAGACTTTGTTTTTCCATCGGTTATGTGACCATAACCAGATGTCGGGGTTGCGCCGTATTGTGTGTTCCAGCATACGGGTATAGGTGTCGGTAACCGATAACTCGGGCATTGTGGAACAGTCTTCGGCAATGAGCCGCAGGGTGATGTGATAGTGTCCGCGTTTGATTTTCTCCACATCAATATAGACTACTGCCATGTCAAGTTTTCGGGCAAGAGTCTCTGTCCCGGTAATTACTGCTGTGGGATGATTCAGGAATTTGACGACATGAGACAGGTCACCTCCGCTCGGTTTCTGGTCACTCATGAAGCCTGTGACACTTGGGGTGTTGTTGCGCCGTAGTGTTATGAGTTCTCGCAGGACACTGCGTTTTTTTATTGATATTGAATTGAAACGGCTGCGGAGTTTCAGGAAATAATTGTCAAACCACCGGTCTTTCAGTGGCCTGTATACTTGACAGTATTGAGCCGTGCCGTTAATGGCATGTCTGCTCCAGAGTGTTATGGATGTTACCCATTCCCAATTGCCATAGTGGGAAAAATAGGCAACGACCGAACGCCCTTTGTCGATTAGCGAGTCGACAAGCTCGATGTTCTCGAATGTCATGTGCCGGCGCATTTGCTTGTCGCTTATGTGATTAATCTTGATAGTCTCGACAATGTAGTCGGCAAAGTGACGGTAGAATCCGCGCATGATTTTGTTGCGTTCCTTGCCGGATAGTTCAGGGAATGACTCGGCTATATTCTTGGTGACAATTTCCCTGCGATATTTGGCGAAATGGTAAATGATAATGTATATGATGTCGGCAATGCGGTAAAGCATCCAGAAAGGCAATCTCGCGGTTGTTGCCAATAGCCATTTCAGTAATATATAGCGCAATCGGGTAATCATGGCTCAAGTTCTCCTGTTATTTCTTCTCCGTCACGGGACGGCCTTACCAGTTTTACGGGTATGACGGTATTGGCTAAATGAGGTGTAGACGGGATTGATACTTTCAGGTAATTGTCGGTGAAACCACTCATCATTTTTCCCCGTTGAGTGTGTTCAAGCAGAACCTGCCGGGTCGTTCCGATGAAACGGTTGCTGAAATCGGATAATTTCTGTTCGGAAAGAGCAAGCATGATACGTGTGCGTCGATGTTTTTCTGCTTGTCCTACCGTGTATTCGATATCCAGGGCCTTGGTCCCCGGACGTTCCGAATAGGTGAATACATGTAACCGTGATATGTCAAGAGACCGGATGAAGTCCCTTGAACTCTCGAAACGTTCAGGAGTCTCTCCGCGTGCTCCTACAATAAGATCCACGCCTATGAATGCGTGAGGTATTTCCGTGCGAATCTTTTCGATTTTGGAACGGAACAGTGCGGTGTCATAATGCCGGTGCATCAGACGGAGGACATCGTCGTTCCCGCTTTGTAGCGGGATGTGAAAATGCGGCATAAAATGTCGTGAGCGGGCTACCCATTCGATGATGTCGTCGGTAAGGAGATTGGGCTCAATTGATGATATGCGGTACCGTTCGATACCCTCTACTTCGTCAAGTTGCCGTATCAGATCGAAAAAATTGTCATCCCTACCTTTTCCGAAGTCTCCTATATTGACTCCTGTTATTACGATTTCCTTTCCGCCTTCATCTGCAACTTGTCGCGCTTGAGATACAATGTCGTTGATGGAGCCGGAACGGCTTCTGCCGCGTGCCATCGGTATGGTGCAGTAGGTACAATAGTAGTCGCATCCATCCTGGACTTTCAAGAAATAGCGGGTGCGGTCGCCGCGGGAGCATGAGGGGGAGAATGAGCGTATGTCTTTGGTGGGGGTAATCAAAGTGCGTGGACTATGGTTGGCAATCCAGTCGTCAAGGTATTGGCCGAGTTGCAGTTTGCGGTCAGTTCCCGCTACGATATGCACTCCCGGTATTGCTGCTATCTCTTCGCTTTTGAGCTGGGCATAGCAGCCGGTGACAATTATGACGGCGTCGGGATATTTTTTTATCAAGCCGCGTATCGCCTGCCGGCATTTCTTGTCGGCAAGTTCGGTGACGCTACATGTGTTTACCACACAAATATCCGGTGTCTCTCCGGTATGTATGCGGCGGATACCTTTTTCTGCAAAAAGTCGCGCGACTGTTGATGTCTCGGCAAAATTCAGTTTGCAGCCGAGGGTATGGAACAGGGCTGTGCGATTACCGAAAGTGGAGTTGTCTATCATCGTTATAGTATATATCAGACGATTTCACAAAGGTAATGCTTTTTCTTTAAAGGTACTGTCGCATGATGGCAAGAGATTAATGTTCCCATGTGAAGTTCCTGTGGCGGGAATGCTTGCTGCGGAATCGGTAGCAGGTATTGTATATCGGGCGGAATAACAGGAAAAACGGTATGGTGAAGAGCAGTTTGCGGGAACCTAATGCGAGCAGTGTCTTATGCCATGCAAGCATAAGCGGTATCCATAAAATAAGTGCGAAAGCCATTGTTATTGCCGTTGGAACGAGATTGGGCAATGATGTGAATATGGCTGCTGCTGATATCAGCACCCATGTCCACATCATTGCGGAGCTGAAGCCGAAGAACCGCTGTGAACCTTTTCGCAGATATCGTGAGGTAAAATCGTATTGTTGTTTCAATGTGCGGTGAGCGGTTGCCGGATCGTGATATAGGCATGTGACTTGTGCCTCGCGGGATAGTTCTACTGCGGTATTGGTCCCGTTGGCTATTTCATTGATGAAAATGTCGTCGTCGCCAAAGTGCAGGTTCAGTGAGCGTGAGAATCCTTTGTTGTCAAAAAACAGTTTGCGGCGGTAGGCGAGATTGCAGCCGTTCCCTCTATAAGGTTTACCTGCAATCGCCGCGGACAGGTAGGTAACAGCATCTACCGACATGTCGAATGCCCTTAGCCGGCGATGGGGGCGGGAATCGTTATCGGGACATGGAGCACCATAGCCAATGACGATGTCTTTGCCTTCGGTGAAATGCCGGGCGATTAGGGAGAGCCATTTGCCGGATGTGATGCGTGTGTTGGCATTTGTTATGACTACAATGTCGTGTCGGGCGGCCTTTATCCCTATTGTCAAGGCCAGCTTCTTGCGGCTGAGATTGCGGGCTTCGTCGGGAGTGAAAGTCAGATAGAGGTTGCTGTGGCTTGCCGCAAGATGCTCCACGATGTCTTTAGTGGTTTCACATGAGCCGTCGTTCACCACGATGACTTCCATTGGTGCCGGATATTCCTGGGTGAGCACTTCCGGCAGCATTGCCGAAAGGTAGTCGGCGTCGTTATTGGAATATATGATTACAGAAACCGGAGGCAACTCTGAGTCCTGTTCCCTTACAGGTGTGTTGGTATATCGGTTGATGGATGATACTCTTTTGCGGTAGAAAACGAGCAGAAACAGCACCGGAACTATAGATGCCGACAAAAGCAAGATTACTGGTGTCGATAAATGCAGTGAAAACATGATGGATTTTTAGTAGTGCAAAATTACACAAAGTCATCAAATAATCCAACGGAAGAACCTGTTGCGATAAATGAAGGCCGGCAAATGCTTTGAAATGGGCATATAAATTATTACCTTTGCAGTCGCGAAATAAAAAGTTAACTGATTATAATAATCTAACACCTTGCCACGTTACTTAAAATGTGGAAATAACGCATAATGTTATAAAATACTGATATGAAATTGCCCAAATCGTTAATTCTTGTTGCGGTTGTCGCTCTGTTGAGTTCATGCAGCACAAACCGTTCTCCGCTTACGTATTTTGAGGACATAAAAGGGTCGGAGTCGGGAACGCTTTCGTCGGAAGATTATTTTGTGAAGATAGTGCCGAGTGACGAGTTGTTAATTACTGTTACTTCCCTTGAGCCTGCAGCTACGATGGCGTATAATCTCCCGTTATCCAATCCGGCATATAAGGAGGCATTGCTGGTAGCAACGCAGCCTCAGCAGCAGACGTTTGTCGTAAATAAAAGTGGTGATATAGATTTCCCTGTGTTGGGACGGCTTCATGTGGAGGGGATGACGACTCTTCAGCTGAAGGATGAGTTGGTAAAACGTATAAGTGCCGACGTCGAGGACCCGTTAGTAAGGGTTGAACTTGTGAATTTCCGTGTCAATGTATTGGGAGAGGTCAAAAAACCGGGAGCTGTTTCGGTAAACAGGGAACGCTATACGTTGCTTGACGCGTTGGCCGATGCAGGAGACCTGACGGAGTACGGTGAACGTGACAATGTGTTGCTTATACGGGAAGAGAACGGGCAGCGCACTTACCATCACATTAACCTTAATGATTCCAAGACTTTGTCATCGCCGTATTTCTATTTGCAGCAGAATGATGTGGTATATGTGGAACCGAACAAGATACAAAAGGATAATTCCAAATATAACCAGAATAACGCATTTAAGGTTTCGGTAGTGTCAACTATTGTCAGTGCTTGTTCTGTAATCGCTTCTCTTGTAATTGCTTTAACTGTAAATTAAAAAATGGAAAATAATCTGAATCGCCAGTCATCGTTGGATAATAAAATAGACCTGTCATATATTGGCGGAATCTTACGCAGAAAATGGTATTTATTTGCCATTTCTGTTTTTGTATGTATACTTTTTGCCGGAATTTACCTTTATCGTACGCATCCGATGTATAATGTTTTTGCACAAGTGCTTGTGTCATACGATGACGGGGCTGGTTCTATGGGTGCGACTCTCATGCAAAGTCTTTCGCTTGGCGGTGTCGGAGGAAATACGGTCGAGGATGAAATTCTGGTAATAAATTCACATTCTATACGAGCTCAGGCAATTAAGGAGCTGAAATTGAACCGTTCTTATTCCAGCCCTCAAAATATGTTGCGCAAACGTTTTTACTATAACGATTCCCCGATTGAGATCAGTGCTCCTGACGAACTGTTCGACACCTTGTCGATCGGAATGAACTTTAAGATAAATGTGAACGAGGATGCCAGCAGAATTACGGTAAAGGTGAAAAAAGGGATGTTCAAGACTTTGGCTGAGACCGAATCGGATAAATTCCCCTTTACGGTAGCAACTCCGTACGGAATCTTCTCGGTTGATACCACAAAATATTATGTTCCAGGAGAAGACCTGAAGGTGAATGCATACGTTGCGGGAAATTCTCTTCTTGCTGAAGACTATGCTGAGGCATTAACAATTGCGAAGTCGGATAAAAAGGCCAATGGCATATCTCTGATTATTGATGATATAAATATCCGAAGGGGCTCAGACATCTTGAATAAGATGATCGAGCTTTATAATAGAAGAGGACAAGAGGAGAAAAATGAGATGGCCATGAATACTGCAAAGTTTATAGAGGAGCGATTGGCACATCTTTATACCGACTTGTCTGCATCGGAGGAAAAACTTGAAAAGTTCAAACGGGACAAAAACATAACGAACGTCGAGTATAATGCAAAAATACTTCTTGAGAAGACCAACCAGTTGGAAAACAGTCTTATAAATGCCGAGACAGAGTTTGAGATTCTGAGTATGACTCGAACTTTTATCTCTAATCCCGAAAACAAGTATTCGCTGATTCCCAACGCTTCCGGTCTTGGAACGGCTACAGATGCCATCCTTGCATATAATGAGTTGATATTGGAGCGCATGAAGTTAGCTAATAATGCCAAGGCAAATAATGCGATGCTGAAGTCATTGAATGAGCAGATAGACGCGATGCGTGAGAATATCGTTGTGACTCTCGATAAAGGTTATGAGGCAGCATCGGTGAGATTGGCGGAGTTGAGAAACCAGACCCGGCAGTCCCAATACAAATTGGGTAGTATGCCGTCGCAAGAACGCGAATATTTGGAATTGTACAGGGAGCAGACTATACGTAATACTTTGTATAGTTTCCTTTTGCAGAAACGGGAAGAGAATCAGCTCGTACTTGCTGCGACTACACCTAAGGGGAAGATTGTGGATGAGGCATACGCGCTGAATGAACCGTTTGCCCCGAATAAGAAGCTTGTGGTCATTATGGCTTTATTTTTCGGTCTGATGATTCCTGCGTCATGGCTGTATCTGAAATCGATGATCAGTGATAAGTTTGATTCATCGGACGAGTTGTCCCGGTTTACAATGTTGCCGATATTAGGTGAAATTTGCCATTCCCGTCGTGCTGCAACCGAGGCGTTGGTCGTAAGTGAAAAATCTACGCGTTCCATTGCTGAGTTGTTCAGACTGTTGCGGAATAATCTGCAGTTTATGATTCCGGTCAGCAGCAGTGCCGGTGGGAGGTGTGTTATTGTTACATCGAGTTGTAGTGGAGAGGGCAAGACTTTCATATCGATGAATGTCGCTGAATCTTTGGCTTTGACCAATAAAAAAGTCGTACTTGTGGGACTTGATATACGATTGCCCCGTTTGGCAGAAAATATGGATCTGCCAAAAACTCCCGGTGTCACAAATTATCTTTCAGGAGCGATAAATTCTGTCGATGAACTGATAAAACATTATAGCAAGTGTGATGTGATTGTGGCAGGTCCTGTGCCACCGAACCCCTCGGAACTGTTATTGACTGATCGTTTGACAACTTTTGTCGAGGAGTTAAAGCGACTTTATGATTATGTGGTGATTGACTCTGCACCGATAGGCCTTGTGTCGGACACATTCTCGTTGACTAAGTTCGGTGATGTTACATTGTATGTCACTCGTGTGAATTATACCAAGAAATCATTCCTGAAATATCTTAACCAGACAGTAGAACGTGGTCAGCTGAAGAATGTGGCTATTGTTGTCAATGACACTAACCCGAAATTGTCAAGCGGCTATGGCTACGGTTATGGAAGTAGTGATGTTGAATGATAGATAACGTTAATGCTGTTAGATAAGGATCGGATTGTCCTGAATGTATTCCTTGTCACGATTTGGATTTGGTGTACAATAGGGTTTGTCAGCGAGGAAATGATTCCTGGATTGTTGCCGTTGCGGTCAGGAGTGTATTTTCTTGTTGATGCCATAATTATGGCATTGGGGTTAATTGTGCTTAGGAATTGGAAAGATTGGATATTTGTCCTATCTTTCCTTGTTGTGGGTTATCATATAACCTGTGTTCATAATGAATATTCAGTTGCTTACTATCTCAATGGACTACGTGATTTTTTATATCTGTCAAGTCTGATTCCGATATTCCGATACTTATATAAAAGCCGGATTTCGGATGATTTCGTGAGGCTGTTTGATAAATCGCTGTACGCATTCCTTATTGTACAGGCAGTGTGTGTGACGTTCCAGTTTTTGAAATATGGGGCAAATGACCATGGTGGAGGCTCCATGGGTAACGGGTATTCAGGAATCGTAACAATATTGATATATGTTGTGTCATTCTACCTGATGAAGAAAAGGATGAATCCGGAAAAGTATCTGGGGTCATTGATCGCGAATAAATGGCTGGTCATATTGCTTTATCCAACTTTTTTGAATGAGACAAAAATCAGTTTTATCTTTTTCGTGATGTATTTCTTGTTAATGTTGCCTTTAAAGAAGGAATCACTGATGCGTGTTATTTTTGCTGTCCCAATACTTGTTGCAGGTGTTTATTTAGCGTTCAATGTGTATCTTTCTGCAACAGGGAATAAGGATGATATAACTGATCTAAGTTACTATATGGAAGGGTATCTTATGGCAGATGAAAGTGGGGATATACTGAATTGGGCGGAGTATTTGTACGAAAGGGGTGAACTGGAGGCCGATGGGAGCTCAGATATTCCGCGATTTACCAAATATATGCTGATGCCTGAGATAAATGCCAGTTATCCGGGACATGACATAACCGGATACGGTATCGGTCAGTTCAAGGGTGGAACAATGATGCCCAGTTCAAAGTTCTACCAAGATAATGAATGGATGCTTAGGGGTTCTGTTCCGTATGGTTTCCACATGATTATTCAAATGGGTCTATTTGCTGTAATATATTTTGTCTGGTTTTGTCTAAGGATCTATTCTTTGCGAGAGAAAGGAACTAAGGCGGAAATCGGAATACAGTTATTCTTGTGGATAATGGTCGTGGTGTTTATTTTTTATAATGATTTTTTCCGGTATACGTTTGCATGTGCAATTTTTTTGTATGTATTCATCCAGTCTTTGCGATGGCATACACAAGAAAATGTGGTAAAGCTAAATTAATCTATAAAATATGAAAAAAATATTGGTAACCGGAGGTGCCGGTTTTATCGGGTCTAATCTATGTGAGCATTTCCTGAAAAGAGGAGACAGCGTTGTGTGTCTGGATAATTTTGCAACGGGTCATATTGAAAATCTGTTGCCATTGATAAAAAGTTACCCTCAGACATTTAAATTGGTAGTAGGAGATATCCGGAATATCGAGGATTGCCGTAAGGCAGTGGATGGAGTGGAATATGTGCTTCATGAGGCTGCATTAGGCTCTGTCCCACGTTCGGTAAAAGATCCTGTTACTTCAAATGATGTAAATATCAGTGGCTTTCTGAATATGCTTGTCGCTTCAAGAGATGCCGGAGTAAAGCGTTTTGTGTTTGCTGCAAGTTCTTCTACTTACGGGGACAGTCAATCTCTGCCAAAAGTCGAGGATGTTATAGGACGTCCTCTTTCTCCATACGCTATCACAAAATATGTGAATGAGTTGTATGCCGATGTGTTTGCCCGCACCTATGGATTGGAATTCATAGGATTGCGCTATTTCAATGTGTTTGGACGACGTCAAGACCCCAATGGTGCATACGCTGCCGTGATTCCGTTGTTTGTTAAGAAATTTATGGCTCATGAGGCGCCTAATATCAATGGAGATGGGGAATATAGCCGGGATTTTACTTATATTGATAATGTTATACAGATGAATGAGCTGGCTCTTGAGGCAAAGGCCGGAAGTGCTGCCGTGAATCAAATATACAATACTGCTTATGGAGAACGAACAACTCTGAATCAGCTTGTGGATGCGTTGAAGGAGTATTTGTCGGAATATGATAGCGAAATTTCAAAAATAGAACCGACACATGGCCCGAACAGGGTGGGTGATATTCCTCATTCGCTTGCATGTGTTGATAAAGCGAAAGAGTTACTTGGATATGATCCTAAGTTCAGCATGAAGGAGGGTCTGAAAGAAGCGTGTAACTGGTATTGGAATAACTTGAAGTAAAAAACGAAGATGGAAAAAGAAATTAGAATTGCAGTGATAGGGCTTGGTTATGTGGGATTGCCATTAGCTCGATTATTCTCAACCAAATATAAGACTATTGGGTTTGACATGAACAAGGCCCGCGTTGATGCCTTGATGGCTGGGCATGATGCGACACTTGAGGTGAGTGACGAATTGTTGCAGTCGGCTATTGCAAACGGATTTACATGTACTGCTGATGTAGAAGATATACGTGATTGCAATTTCTACGTAGTTGCCGTGCCCACACCTGTGGATTGTGACAACAAGCCTGACTTGACTCCGCTTTATGGCGCAAGCGAAACAATTGGGAAGGTTATTTCCAAAGGAGATATAGTTGTATATGAGTCAACAGTATATCCCGGTGTGACTGAAGATGAATGTATCCCTGTAGTAGAGCGAGTGTCGGGATTGAAATATAATGTAGATTTCTATGCAGGGTATTCTCCGGAGCGTATCAACCCCGGTGATAAATTGCACACAGTAGAAAAAATCAAAAAGGTGACATCTGGCTCAACACCCGAAATCGGTAAGATTGTAGATGATGTGTACTCATCGGTTATCACAGCCGGAACCCATCTTGCCCCTACAATAAAAGTTGCAGAGGCAGCAAAGGTTATCGAGAATTCACAACGTGATATAAATATTGCCTTTGTGAATGAATTGGCCAAGATATTCAATCTCATGGGAATAGATACACAGGCAGTTCTTGAAGCCGCATCGACTAAATGGAATTTCCTGCCGTTCCGTCCCGGTCTTGTAGGAGGACATTGCATAGGAGTGGATCCATATTATCTTGCACAATGTGCGCAGAGATATGGCTATAATCCCGAAATCATTTTGGCGGGCCGTCGCATGAATGATGGAATGGGTGAATATGTTGCCACACAAGTGGTTAAACTGATGATAAAGAAGAATGTAAAGGTAAATGGCGGGAAAATCGCAATCTTTGGCTTTACATTCAAGGAAAACTGTCCCGATGTGCGCAATACCAAGGTTGTAGATATCTATAATGCATTGAAGGAATATAACGTTGATTTAACTGTCTATGACCCATGGGCAAATGTCGCAGTTGCTAAGCATGAATATGGCATTGATGTGGTAAATGAAATTGCACCGCAGGCGCAATTTGATGCCGTAGTATTGGCGGTGGCTCATGAAGAATTTAAATCGCTTGACGTAATGTCCTACCTAAAAGAAAACGGAGTAGTATATGATGTTAAGTGGATTTTGGGCAAAAATGTAGATGGAAAATTGTAGTGATTGATGAGCGTTTCAACGAATGACATAAAGCATAAGACCGAAAAGGGAATATTGTGGAGCTTTATTGAAAGATTTGGCTCGCTACTTATTCTGTTTACAGCTAATGTTGTATTGGCACGAATGCTGACCCCCGATGACTTTGGTCTTGTGGGAATTTTAATGGCATTTGTGATGATATCGCAGATGTTGATTGACGGAGGTCTTGGAAATGCGTTGATTCAGCGACAAAAAATTACAACAGTTGATTGTTCCACCGTATTCTATACCAATTTGGCTGTGGCGGTGGTGTGCTATGCTGCGCTATATTTTGGTGCCGATGCAATCTCCTCATTCTATAACGAGCCAATGCTGGCCAAACTCATAAAAGTACTTGGCGCAGTTGTCGTGATTGATGCGTTTGGCGCCGTGCAGAACAATCTCTTGATGAAAGAGGTTGATTTCAAGAAAATTACTATCGTGAAAGTGGGCGCAGCGTTGTTGTCATCGGTGATAGCTATTGTTGCCGCCATATATGGAATGGGGGTATGGAGTTTGGTGGTGCAATATGTTGTGAATAGTGTGGTTAAGAGTTCGCTGTTGTGGCTCATGTCGTCGTGGCGACCAATCCTCACGTTCAGCAAGGCATCATTTAATACGTTGTTTAAGTATGGCTCTAAGTTGTTGCTTGCCAATTTGCTAAGTGAAGCCTATCGCAATTTGTTGGTTCTGATATTTGGTAAGTATTTTGTAAAGGCCGAAGTCGGGTATTATTCCCAAGCCAAACATTTACAAGATGTGCCGGTAACGTCGATTATGACAATTGTAAATCAAGTTACATTCCCAATTTTCTCAAAAATACAAGATGATCAGGAGCTGCTAAAACGCGGGTTGAGTCGAAGTGTGAAAATTTTGACATTTTTGAATTTCCCATTGATGATGGGGCTTGTGATTATGGCAGAGCCAATCTTTAGATTGTTGTTTGGAGAGCAATGGATTCCATCTGTACCCTATTTTCAGTGGTTGTGTGGTGGATTTGGATTTCTTTTGGTGGTTCATAATACCAATATAAATGCTATTAAAGCCGTAGGTAAAAGTGGAATAGTATTATATCTCGAAATAATAAAGAAAGTTCTCGGTATAGGGCTAATCATGGCCTTTATGTATATGGGTTATGGCGCGATCAGTATAATGTGGGCCTTGGCAATAAATTCGTTTATCGAGTTTTTCTTGAACGGATATTTTACCGGGAAATATACCGGATATGGAATTTTCAGTCAGGTGCGAGATATGTTGCCAAATTTAATAGTGACAGCGATTGCTTCGGCTGTAGCTTATACGCTCACATTAATCGAAATTCATTACATGTTGTTGCTCGTGGCGCAAGCTATAAGTTTCGTTGTGGTATATTTGGTCGTGATGAAAGTCGCCAGAGTAGAAATTTTTGAGTACCTTGTGGTAGAATTAAAAACAAAATTAAGGAAAAAATGAAAAAAATAGCGAAAGCGATATTGCGTCCTCCTTATGCCTACGTAAGATATCTTTATTTGAGATATCTAAAACAAGGGTTTTATACTCCTGCAGAGGTAGTGTCACAAGAATTGAATTTGAGCGCAGTTTCAGATTTCCCTATGTCTTATTTTGGCTATTACAATGTTTCTCCGGAAAATCACAAGGGACAAGTGCTTTATTGTGTGCCTACGAAAAATGCGAGTGTGTCGCTATGTTATCGAGATGCAGACGGCGAGCATGTAATAGGAGAAACCAAGGCGCATAATTTGCAACAAGGTTGTATGTCACAATGGGGATATACCAATCCCAATCGAGCATATTATAATCGATATAATCAATCGACCGATAACTATGAGGGTGTGGTTTATGATGCTGATTCCCAAACGGAAATCGAAACATTGCCAATGTCTATCTATGCACTGTCAAAGCAAGAGGATTATGCGTTGTCGTTGAATTTTGATCGCTTGGCCTTGATGCGTCCCGATTATGGGTATTTTTGCCATAAAAACATAATCTTGCCGAAGAATGACAAAGATGGAATATGGCACATTGATGTGGCAACAAAAGAGGTGAAATTGATTATAACATTGCAGCAGTTGATTGATCTCAAACCGGCCGAAACAATGGAAGGTGCTCAACACAAAGTTAATCACATTGATATTGCCCCTGATGGCAAGCGCTTTATGTTCCTTCATCGTTGGGTGGGCCCTAAAGGACGCTTTATGCGCCTGATTACAGCCAATGCCGACGGCTCCGACGTGTATATTCTTAACGGAGATAAGATGACTTCCCACTCTTATTGGGTTGATAATAACCGAATTGTTTCATTTTGCCACACGCCCGAAACCGGTGATGCCTATGTGATGTTTGAGGATAAAACGATTAATCGCAAGTTGCTTTCGTCAAAACTTCCCAAAAACGATGGTCATCCATCAACAATTAACAATGGCGAATGGATGGTAACTGATAGTTATCCCGGACATGATGCAATGTCGCGATTGTATCTTTATAATATAAAAACTGATAAACTCGTTTGTCTTGGCCGATTTTATCAACCATTGAAGTATAAAGGCCCGGGGCGTATTGATTTGCACCCCAAATGGAACATGCAAGGGACGAGGGTTTATTTTGAGTCGGGACACGATGGTAAACGTCGTCTATATTCAATTAATGTTGAACCATTGCTTAAATAGTATTGCAAGATGAATATACTTATAATTACTCAAGGTCAATATGGATATAATGCAGGATGTTATCATTATACAAAACATCTTACATCTTTTGGGCATAAAGTAGTTTTTTTATGCAATGATTATCATTTGAAAAAAGTTGAAGTCCCCAATGTAAAAGTTATATATGTCGATGAACCCAATAGTATAAAATGGCGTCTAAGGTTTTCAAAGTTGATTAAGCCGATTTTGAGTGAAAATAAGATAGATGTGGTTCTGTATGAATATTATAAAGGCTGTTTCTTGAATGCACATTTGTTTGGGAAAACTCCGGCACTATTGGATGTTAGATCGGGCGACATCGCGAAAAATAAGTTAAAAAGGGCGTTTTTCAATTGGTTAATCAAATTTGAGTCGTTTTTCTTTACCCGTACGATAACATTATCAGAGTCGTTAGCCAAAAAACTTAAATTTAAAGAAGGGTCCTATGATATAGTGACATTGGGGTCGGATATATTTGAAGACGCACCAAAACAATATGACGACATAAATCTGCTATATGTAGGGACTTTAAAGCAAAGGGATATTCACAAAACAATTCAAGGGCTTGTGATGTTTATGAAAGAGCGCCCGCAAGCAAAATGCCATTATGATATCATTGGATTTGGAACACCCGAGGAAGAGTCGCATATTAGTGATTTAATTAAAGAGCATAATTTGGAAGGGATTGTAGAGTTTCATGGGCGTATTAATTACGAATTTCTTAAACCCTACTTTAAACGAGCAAATGTTGGAGTGGCATTTGTCCCAATGACACCATATTATGATTGTCAACCATCAACAAAGATATATGAGTATGTATTGTCGGGATTATATTGTATCGCGACAAATACTTATGAGAATAAATTGACAGTGGATTCACGCAATGGAATTTTATGTGATGATAGTGCCGATTCATTTGCATCAGCTTTAACGCGCTACTTTGATTCAGATAGAGAAAAATTGAATTCTGACGAGTTAAGGGAATCAATGAGTCAATATTTGTGGACAAATGTAGTTTCGGGGCAATTAATCCCGGTATTTGAACGAGTATGCAAATAAAGAACTATTAAGAACCAAAATGGAAAAAGAGATGAAAAGGATTTTACTTGTAAGCAAATTCTATTACACTCGTGGCGGAGCCGAAGTGGTGGCCATAAATATGGCTAATGACCTCGCGAAACGAGGTTATGAGATAGGAATATTTACGATGGACTATCCTCAGAATCTGTCGCCAGAGAATTTCTATACAGCTTCGCAAGTCGATTTCGCCGGAGGATTAACAGATAAGTTAAAATTTGCGATGCGCACAATGGGGTATAATGGTATAAAATCGTCATTTAAAAAGGCGTTGCAAGAATTTAAGCCCGACATAGTGCATCTTCATAATGTTCACTCATATTTATCGCCGGCTGTAGTAAAACTCGCAAAAGAGTATGGTTGTAAGGTTGTATGGACGTTACACGATTATAAGTTGGCTTGCCCGGCATACAGTTGTCTCAATCGAGGCTCGATATGTGAAAAATGCTTTACCTCGAAGTTTAATGTCGTAAAAGAATGCTGCTTCAAAGAAAGTCTGCCGGCAAGTGTTTTGGCCTATTTAGAAGCAACAAAATGGAATGTGAAGAAACTTCAACGCTATGTTGATTACTTTGTATGTCCGAGTGCATTTATCAAACGTCAGATGATAAAGGCGGGATTGCAAGAGGATAAATTGAAGGTGGTGTGTAACTTCGTCGATCCCATAAAACTTGACCAATTAAAGAGCGTGGAAATTCCTGGTACAAGAGACGATTTTTATGTGTATGTAGGTCGTTTGTCTGAAGAAAAAGGGGTGGCTACATTGCTCAAAGCTGCCAAAGATTTGCCCTATAGGCTCAAACTTGTGGGAGGCGGACACCTATATGACGGATTTGTTGCGGAGTATGGAAAATGCGATAATATCGAGTTTTTAGGCCATCAGCCTGCCGAGAAGGTTGCCGAGATATTGTTGTCGGCCAAATGCCTTGTGTTACCGTCGGAATGGTATGAAAACAATCCGTTGAGTATAATAGAGGCATTGTGTGCCGGTGTGCCTATTGTGGGCGCAAATGTTGGCGGTATCCCCGAATTGATTGAAGCCGAATGTGGTGAGAAATTTGAATCGGGAAATGTGAAAGATTTGCAACGGGCAATCACTCAAGTGGTGGGCGCTGATAAATATGACTATAAGAATATAGCGCAACGTTCGCAAGAACGCTTCTCGTTTGAAACACATTTTAAGCAACTGAAAGAATTGTATAAATGAGGATAGCGGTAATAGGAACAAGAGGATTCCCTAATGTTCAGGGGGGTGTGGAGCGTCATTGTGAATGTCTATATTCGCGCTTTGGTGGTCCTGTCGAAGAAATAAAGGTGTATCGACGTTGTCCCTATTTGTCGCCTGAAACAAAGTCGTCCCATTACCCAAGAATATCATTTGTGGATCTTCCCTCAACTCGCATTAAGGGTTTTGAGGCGGTTTTTCATACGTTTCTATGTTGCTTGCATTTGTTGTTTCATCGTGTAGATGTAGTGCATATTCATAACATAGGCCCGGGAATGTTTACTCCGTTGTTAAGGCTGTTTGGCTTTAAAGTTGTGATTACTTATCATAGTGCTAACTATGAACATAAAAAGTGGGGCGCTATTGCCAAAATGATACTTCGGTTGAGTGAATCATTGTCGTTTGGGTTTGCCAATGAAATCATTTTTGTCAATAAATTCCAAATGGAAAAGGCTCCGGCTTCAATTCAAAAAAAATCGGTATATATCCCCAACGGAATAGATTGTATCACAAGAAGTTGTGCGACTGACTATCTTGAAAAAATAGGAGCTGAAAAAGGCGGATATGTGCTTGGAGTGGGGCGTTTAACTCCCGAAAAGGGATTTGAGTATTTAGTTAAGGCAGTTAATCAACTTGATGAGGTTAAACAATTGGTTATTGCCGGAGCAGCCGATCATGGCGACGGATATTTGCAACATCTCAAGGATTTGGATGTGAATAAAAAAACGATATTTGCCGGTTTTGTCGGTGGTGAAGATTTGCGCCAGTTATACAGCCATGCCAGAATGTTTGTCCTCTCGTCGGTAAATGAAGGATTCCCGTTGGTTATGCTTGAAGCTATGGGCTATGGACTGCCGATAGTGGTTTCGGATATACCGGCTACTCATCTGGTGGTACTGCCAGAGGGATGTTATGCGACTTCGTGTGATGTAAACAGCTTTAAGAAGCGTATTGGTGCCATGTATGCCGATTGTGGCAAAGTGGCATACGATTTGTCGGATTACGATTGGGATGAGGTCGTGAGACAGACACATGCAATGTATTGCGAAGCCGTGCAGTAGTCATGCACAGTGCTTGCCATAGGTGAATGTGCCTGTCATGTGCGGGATTTCCATTTTGGTAGTGTGTAGAGGAATTCGAGACCTCCTCCATGGCGGTTCTTTACAGAGATTGTCCCACCGAGCATAAGTATGGTATTTCTTACGATGGGCAGTCCGAGTCCGGTTCCGCCTGCTTTACGTGAACGTCCTTCATCAATGCGGTAGAATCGTTCGAACAGATGGGGTATGTGTTGTTCCTCAACGCCTATTCCATTGTCATAGAACGTGAAAGTGTAATAATTCTCGGATTCATTTATCAGTTTAAGCCATGTCTCGGTCCCGTGGGAATAGGCAGCCGCATTCTTGATGAGGTTAAGCAGCATGTCGGTCAGCAAAGAGTAGTTTCCGTTGATGTTGCATTCAAATGGCAGATCAAAGTTGAATTCAAGTGGACCGTTGATTTTTGAGACTTCGAGGTCGTTGGATATGGAATAGACCAAGTCGTGGTAGTCTATTTCAGTGGTTGGTATATTGCTTCCGGCTTCGTCAAGCCGGGTCATTGTCGAGATGTCGTTGAGAAGATTGCACAGCCGTTGCATGTGCTCCTGGGATTTGGTGATGAAGCGTTGTCGTGTGTCGTTATCCATTCCGGGGTCGGAGGCGATGGTGTCAAGGTAGCCTTTGATGATACCGATAGGGGTCTTGAGCTCATGGTTGATGTTGTTGGTGAGTTGGCGTTTTATTCGGCTTTTTTCCTCCGTTGCGTGTATTGCAATGCGGTGTTCCCGTTCACGTTGTTCGATGGCTTTGTCTTTCTCCCGGTATATGTTTATAATTTGTCGGGATATGTCTCCAAGTTCGTCATGGGGAAACCGGCCTTCGGCAATGAAGTCCTTGCCGAGTGCTGCGCGGTTGGCGAAATCTCGCAGCAGGGTGATGTTCCGGCTGAAATAGCGTGACGCGTAATAGGCTATGATGGTTACTATGACCGCAATCGTGATGACTATAATCCACAGGCTCGATTCGGCGGAAATGGCGTCGGCTATTGAAAGATTGTAGGGCATTGCCGTATGGACAAATATTTTTCCGTCGGTGCTCTTACGGGCGGAGAAATAGAACAGAGAATCGGGATATACGATGCCTGTGCGCAGTGATGTACCTACTCCGTGCTGTTCGGCTTCAATTAGTTCCGGCGACTGGATGTTGTCGGAGTCGGATTGAAGGATCGGAGTGCCGATGCAATATATCAGCTTGCCGCTGTCATCGTAAACTGATACAATTATATCATTGAATATTGTGTTGTCAAAGTACTGGGCAACGAAATGCATGAACGGTACAAGGTCAAGATCGCGTTCGTAGGCATTTATAATGCGGTTGTTGATGAATGCAAGCTGCCGGTTGATATTTTCGGAACGGTAAGCGACTTCTCTTTTGTATTGAAAAAATACAAGTACGATGATCAGGGTCCATAGCAGGGCGACTAACGGGAAAAAAATTCTCCACTGATAACTAAGTCGTTTCTTTAAAGCCATAACCGAATCCGAGGCGCGTTACAATATTTGAACCGTATTCTCCGAGCTTTTTTCTGAGACGGGTGATATTAGTGTCGATTGTGCGGTTGGTGACAACAACATCTCCCGACCATACTTGGCGTATTATCTCCTCTCGGGAGTATATGCGGTTGCGGTGGGTGAGGAAGAACATGAGAATGTCGAATTCAGTACGGGTAAGACCCGCCGGCTCTCCGTTGAGATAGCATATCTTTTCATTGCGGTTGACCCGCAAAGTGCGGAATGTGATGTCGGGTTCATATACGCTCTTGGATACGTTGTAGACCCATTGGCGGGTTGCATGGGACCGTCGGAGCACTGCGCGTACCCTTGCCAGGACTTCTCCGATAACAAACGGCTTGGTGATGTAGTCATCGCCTCCGATGTTCAGACCCATTACCGTGTCATCCTCCCCGTTCAGGGCCGAACAGAATATAATGGGCGTATTTTCAGTGGTAACGGAGTTCTTGACACGTTTGGCAAAATCAAATCCGCTCAGGCGGTCCATCATTATGTCAACGATGAACAGCGAGTAGCTTGACAGGTCAAATGACAATGCCTCTTCGGCGCTGGATGCACAGTCGACCTCATACCCTTCTTTCTCGAGGTTGTATTTCAGTATCTCACATATCGACGCTTCATCATCGATGACGAGTAGTTTTATTCTCATATCCTCAGAATCTAAATCTGCCTAAAATTACAAATAACCTCCCATATTTAATATTAAAAACTGTTAATGAGCGAACAAGGCGGGTATCGCGGTGTTATTTTGGTATAATTACTATATTTTGCACTGTGTTTTCATGGTATTAGATTTAAGGTTAAAGAATATGGGCTGTCGTGAGACAGCCCATTATTGTTTATTCCGACTGAGGGAAGCGTGAGGATGTAAGAGTTTTCCATTGTCCGGAAATACTGTCGGCGGTAATGAGCAGAACCGCTGAATGCGGGTAGCTGTCAATCATGGATAGTGAACTGTCGGCCGACATTGTCAGGCAGGCTGTTGCCAGCGCGTCGGCCTCCATTGCTGTCGGGGCTATGACCGTTGCGCTAATGGTGGCAGTCTTTGCCGGGAATCCGGTTATCGGGTCTATAGTGTGCCATACGCGTCCGTTGCCGGTATCCTTGAAGTTCCGGTAATTCCCGGATGTAGCTATGCCTCCATCTCCCGGAGTTATGACTGTCATAGGCTTATGGATGACTGCCGTATCGTTGTCGATCGGTGAGTCAATCATGATGCGCCAAGGATTCTCACGATGATTTTTCCCGGCAATTGCTATGTCGCCTCCTATTTCAATCATGTAGTCGTTGCATCCGTTACGTTTAAGCATTCCTGCAATCATGTCGCATCCTAATCCCTTGGTTATTGCACTGAAGTTGAATTCAGTTGCGGGATGCTTCTTTGTCAGATGCCCGTTGCCGTCGATTGAACAAAGCCTGATGCCTACAGTGGGGAGAATGCTGTCGATGTCGGCTTGCGAAGGTGTATTGTCGTTTTTTTTGTACCCGAATCCCCACAGATTTACAAGTGGGGCTACTGTCGGATCAAATTTCCCGGAGCTTATCCCGTTTATTTTGGCAGATGTGAAAAATACTGTGCGGAACATGGAGTCTGTTGCGGCAGTCTCTCCGCGGTTTATGCGGCTTATTAATGAGGAGTCGTTGAATGGCGATAGCGACATTTCCACTTTTTGCATTTCCTTGTGTATTGAGTCATCAAGGATTTTGTCGGACTTATATGTTATGTGAAAAACCGTGCCCCATACCACCCCTTCGCACTGGCGGTAGCTTTCGGATGCGGAACACGAGGTTAACATGAGAAGTGCTGCCGGCATGAACAACGTTGAGAGCCGGCGGAATATGACGGATGTAGACATATCGGAATAAAATTTTTTCAAAAATAATAAAACTTGAATAAACATTATTGCCGGAATAGTGTTATATTTGAGTAGATGTTGCATGAACGGGCAAATATGCGACACTTTTTGATAATGAAGAATATTACTCACTTTAAAAATTTAGAATGCTTATGAAACCTTCCTATTTATTTCTTGCCGATGGCTTTGAGGAGATAGAAGCCTTGACCGTAGTTGATGTGATGCGCCGTGCCGGTATGGAGGTTAAGACAGTTTCCATCACTGATAAGGCTGAGGTTCTTGGGGCTCATGGTATCAAGGTGATTGCCGATGAACTTGTTTCCGGACTTGAATGTTCCGATGCAGAGTGGCTGATTGTTCCCGGAGGAATGCCTGGCTCGACTAATCTCCACGGTTCTAAGGATTTGACCCGTATCTTAAAGAAACAGCATGAAAAGGGAGGTAAGATCGCAGCGATATGTGCCGCTCCGGCAGTGGTACTTGCTCCGCTCGGGATTCTTGATGGCAGGGAAGCGACATGCTACCCGGGTTTTGAGGAACATTGCGAAGATGCAATAATGCGTGATGCTCCGGTAATTGCTCTTGATAACCTCATAACAGCCAATGGCCCTGCCTCTGCTTTGCGTTTCGCACTGTCCATCGTCGCAAATTCCATGGGTGACGGTATTGCACAGGAAGTTGGTAGCGGAATGCTGTTCTATCCGCGCAGTATGAATTTCTATTTCTGATAATAGCAGAACAAATACCGGATTAATAGCCCTGCAAATGCTAAATTGTGGGGCTTTGTGTTAATGGAAAACGACAAAAAGCGTATCTTTATATCCTGAAATAAAACTGTCTGTATTGAAAGGTTCAATGCCGCATAGAATACTGAAAGGCGTTACGTGGGCGGTTGCCGGGCTTTTGGCTTTTGTGCTTATTGTTCTCGCCTTACTGTATGTCCCTATAGTTCAGGATAAAATGTTAGGGATTGCTGTAGATAAGGTGTATGAATCGACAGGGATGAAAATCAGCGTCGAACGGTTTCGGTTGAACTTTCCTGTCGAAGTCAACTTGGATGGTGTTGCGGTACATGATGCGGGAGGAGACACATTGGCGGCTATATCATCTGCCCGGATCGATGTCGGGATTATACCGCTATTACAAGGGGAGGTATCAATAGCCGAAGCATGTATTGATAACGTGTATTACAAGATGGGTACGCGTGATTCTGCAGTGTATTTAAAGGCAGAAATAGAGGTATTGGCATTGTCCGATGCCAAGGTGACGCCGGCAGAAAACTCCATAATTGTACAGAGCGCAGGTGTTGATAATGGTAAAGTGGAATTGTTCTTGGCAAATGATACGGCGGATGCTCCTGCCAAAGAGGAGCGTGAGGTGGCATGGAATATTATTGCCGGTCGTCTGAAACTGACCGATGTGGATTATTGCATGGCGGTGAACACCGTAATAGATACTCTTTCGACCCGGGTTGTCGATGCCGAATTGCTTAATGGACGTGTTGACATGCTGGAGAAGAAAATCAAGGCAGACGCGTTATCGGTAGAGCTTGGAAAAACTGTCTATCTGTATTCCGATAAAGAACCGTCCGTAAACAACTCTGTCGGATCGGTAGACTCGGCAACCGTATCAGCCGGGCAGTGGCAAATAGATGTCGACAAGCTGGTAATGGGGTGTGAGTCTGCTTTATATGCACAATCGGGGAGAAGTCCGGAAGAAGGTCTCGATATGGGTTATATAGAGGTGTCGGCTGTTTCTTTGGCCGTGGATTCTTTCTATAATCGCGGGGTCGAAATAGCTGTCCCGTTGCGTGAATTACGGATGACGGAGCGTAGTGGGGTCGGCATTGGCGTTTCGGGCATGTTCTCTATGGATAGTACAATGATGGATATCCGCGGATTTGAAATTGAGACATTGTTCTCTTCATTGCGGGTCAATGCATCAATGGGTGTCAGGGAAGATTACGGGAAAAATCCGGTTGCATTGCAACTCAACGGACGTATCGGAATGACGGATGTAGAGTTGCTTTATCCGTCATTGTTGCCGTTGCTGAAAGAAGTCCCACGCTATAATGATATTATAGTCAAGGTTGATGTGGACGGAACTATGGACGATGTGGATATTCATGAAATGTCAGTATCGTTACCGGGAAGCATTGACTTGTTTTTGGATGGGAATGTGCGGAATGTCATGAAAAAGGAAAATCTTTCGGGTCGCATTTCTGTCGGTGGCGCTATCACGGATGTGGATTATGTTAAACCCACAATTCTTGAAGCCCGGTTAGCTGAACAGGTAGAAATCCCGCCTTTGACGCTTGCCGGAAATGTGGAAATGTATAAAGGAGATGTTTCCGGAAGTGTCGAGGTGACGGACGGTAACGGTCGGATTGCGCTTGATGCCGTGTGGAAAGGACGTGCCGGGGATTACGATGTGAAGTTGGATGTTGATTCATTTCCTGTGAACGCAGTCTTTCCGGAGGCGGGTGTGAATGAAATTACAGCACGGTTTGATGCGGAAGGACATGGATACGATGTATCACGACTGTCCACAAGGGTCAAGGCGGAAATGTCGCTCGATCGTGTTGAATATAAAGGGAATACCTATGGAAATATGCGAGTGTGGGCAACACTTGACAGTTGTGTGGCCGAGATCGGGATGATTTCCTTGAACGGAAATGCCGATATGGACTTGATAGCCAACGGTGTTATTGATAAGAGTGGCTTTAAGTGGGATATGTCTGGGGATATACGTAAACTTGACTTGAAAGCAATGGGGCTTTCCACGTCATCGGCAGGCGGAACACTTTCAATAACCGGTAAAGGGAAAGTTTCCACCGCATTTGACTCAATTGCTGCGGATGTAGCAGTAAGTGGGCTCGAATGGACCATGGCGGATATTGAGGTAAGTGCTACGGAGATACGTTCCGTTATAGAAACAACCGGTTCGATGACGAAAATAACCGTTGACAATAATGATCTTAATGCCGAATTGCAGGCAAAATGCTCGATTGACTCGTTGTTGTCATCACTTGGGAATGTATCTGGTGAATTCATGGGACAGTTGTCCACTCGCAGAATCGATGTCAGCCGGATACAGTCGGTCTTACCGCAGTTTTATCTTGACGTGACTGCTGGGAATGATAATGTGGTGGAGAGTGCTTTGTCATCAATGGGAATGTCGCTTGGCGAAGCCGATATAAGTATCAGCAACGACTCGTTGCTGATGATGAGTGTGTCTGCGGGTAAATTCGTGTCGGGCGAGACGAGGATAGACAGAATAGGATTCAACGCTTTTCAGGAATCCCGGTTCATGGTGTACCGAGCATCGATTGACAACAATCCCGGTACGATGGATGCTTTTGCCCACATGTCCCTTAACGGGTATGTTGCCGATAATAGGATCGGAGCATATTTCCGTCAGCGTAACATAAATGATGAAACCGGGTATAATCTTGGGCTTATCCTGACGATGACCGACTCGATAATGTCGGTTAATTTTACACCGTTCAACCCTACGATAGCTTATAAGAGCTGGACGGTAAATGAGGATAATTATGTCGGGTATAATGTGTACACAAAGCATTTTGATGCTAATCTGGAGATGGAAGGGGACGGGAGTCATCTGAAATTGTACACGGAGCATTCCGATTCCTTGCACGGGCAGGAAGATGTGGTAATGAATATTTCTCATATTAAACTGTCTGACTGGCTGGCTGTATCTCCGTTTGCACCTCCGGTTAAAGGGGATATTTCTGCCGATATGCGATTCCGTTGGGATGAGCATTCCTTGAGTGGCAATGGTTCGGTTGCACTTGATGAACTGAAATTCGGTAAGAATAGGGTAGGCTCATTCCTGCTTGATGTCAATATGCTGACTGATAAGAAGGGGAAACTGCAGGCTGAGACCTCTCTGATGATTGATAGTGTAAAGGCCATGACGGCAATCGGCTGCTTGAACGATACGGCATCGGATAACCCTGTAAACCTTGATTTTTCAATGATACATTTCCCGTTGCATATCGTTAATCCGTTCCTCCCTCCGGGAACGGCACGGTTGAGCGGGCTTGTAAATGGAGAGATGGATATTACAGGCAGTATTTCCTCGCCTGTGTTTAACGGGTACATTGACTTTGATTCGGCATCGGTAAAGGTCGATATGATAGGTTCGTCGTTTGCCTTTTCGGAAGAGCGTGTCCCTGTCGAGAACAATATTATTACATTTGACAACTACACGATTAAAGGAGTTAATGATAATCCGCTATATGTTAACGGTAACATATCGTTGGCGGAACTGTCCCCTGAATTCAACCTGTCGATGAAAGCACGGAATATGCAAATCTTAGGCAATAGCCGTGGTAAACGTATCGATGTATATGGTAAGGGCTTTGTGGATGTGGACGCAACGGTCAGGGGAAATCTCGATCTGCTTAATATCGGGACAACATTGAATCTGCTGCCGGGTTCTAATATAACTTATGTCATGGCAGATGCCGTGTCGGCTGTTTCTGCGCAGAATGCGGGAGAGATGGTGGAATTCGTACGGTTTGATGACAATATCGCGGAAAGTGATACGGCACAAAATTCGGGATTGTCTATGAATATAGATGCAATGCTGATTGTCTCTAATGGGACAACGATTAATGTCGACCTGTCGACTGACGGGAAAAACAAAGTGCAGCTACAGGGAAGCGGCAGCCTCAATTATACGATGAACAATATGGCGGACAGCAGGGTTACCGGCAGGTACACGATAGCCAAAGGTTTTGCCCGGTACACCCCTCCGTTAATGTCGGAGAAACTGTTTGACTTTGTCGAGGGGAGTTATGTCGCTTTTAATGGGGATATGCTTAACCCGATATTGAATATAAGTGCCGTTGATGATATACGGGCTAACGTGACGAGGGAAGGGCAGGATTCGAGACTGGTGAATTTTGAGGTATTGCTGTCTGTTACAAATACCTTGAATAATATGAATGTGGCATTTGACTTGTCAACTCCCGATGATATAACGATACAGAACGAGCTCCAGTCGATGAGTGCCGGGCAGCGGGCCAATCAGGCGATGAACATGTTGCTGTATAATGTGTATACCGGTCCAGGCACTAAGGCTGACGGGAATCTTTCCGGTAATCCGCTATTCTCGATTCTGGAGTCCCGTATAAATACATGGGCAGCCAACAATATCAGGTTTGTTGACATCTCTTTCGGTATTGACCGCTATGACAACACGACGGGAGGGACTACCTCGACTGCGACAAGTTACAGCTACAAGGTCTCAAAGACGTTATTCAATGACCGGTTCAAAATTATTGTCGGCGGGAATTACACGACCGATGCCGATGCCGATGAAAGTTTTTCACAGAATCTTATTAACGATATTTCATTTGAATACATGCTCAACCGCAGCGGTTCGATGTTTGTCAGGATATTCCGGCATGTGGGGTATGAGAGTATTCTTGAAGGGGAAGTGACACAGACCGGTGTGGGCTTTGTCTATAAGCGCAAGATTCATTCTCTGCGGGATTTGTTCCGCAGTATGCCTAAATCAAGCCATGTGCCTACCGGTGATGTAAATTTAGATACAGATGAGAAAAAATGACATCATATTGATATTTGTCGTGGCCGTTACGGCATTGGTGCTCGGAGCTTGTTCTACTACCAGGCGCATAGCTCAGGACGAATTGCTTTATACCGGAGTGAAGAAAATAGAAATTATAACTGTTCCTGGGGAGGATATTCCGGCCGGTTTGCAGGCTCAAGTTAAAGAAGCAGTAAATGTAGCACCAAATAATTCATTGATTTCACCTTATATCCGTTATCCGTTTCCGTTAGGGTTGTGGGTTTATAACAACTGGAGTAATCCTCCATCGGGATTCAGGCACTGGCTTTATGAAAAACTTGTGGAGGAGCCGGTACTCATATCTGATGTGCGTCCCGAGATTCGTACGAAAATGATTGATGAGGTACTTGCCGATAACGGATATTTTCGCGGGACTGCGTCATTTGAACTGATAAAGGGACGTAATCCTAAGAAAGCGAGGATAAGTTATAGGATTAATACCGGATCGGCCTACATGCTTGATTCGGTGGAATTGCTTCCTGACACGTGCCACTTGTATCATGTTATAGATTCGGTTGCCGTCCGTGGCAGTTATCTCAGGTCAGGTTCCAGATATTGTGTTGACTCCTTGAGCGCTGAACGGTCTCGTATCACGGATGTTTTGCGTAATCGTGGCTATTATTATTTCCGTCCGGAATATATCGGGTATCTTGCCGACAGCACTATAACTCCGGGACGTGTCTCATTGAAAATGACTATTGCGAATAATACACCGGCTATTGCCCTGAACCGCTATCGTACAGGAAATATAACAGTAAATGTTTACCGTAATCAGGGCGGTGGATTCCCTGATACGGTCGAGACATCCCGTGGGACGCTTGTACAGATGATGCCATCGAAACTGCGGAGGGAACTTATTCCGGAATGCGTGGCGTTCAGAGCAGGGAAAGTGTTTACAGTCAGGGATATGAACAGGACGCAGACCTATTTCTCTCGCTTGGGTATATTCAATGCCGTAAATATTGAGGTGACGCGGGATACCGTGAGTAGCGAAGATCTGCTGGATGTCGTGGTTTCATGTACTTTCGATACTCCGTTAGAGGCAAGTATTGAAGTGAATGCGTCATCCAAGTCCAATAGCTATCTTGGGCCGGGAGTGACATTAGGTGTGACCAACAGGAATCTTTTCGGGGGAGGGGAACAGTTCAATGTGAGCCTGACAGGAACATACGAGTGGCAGACCGGTCGGGATCGGGGAAACTCGTCGTTGTTTAATTCTTACGAGTTCGGGATAACCACGTCACTATCGTTTCCGAGGCTTATTGCCCCTCGTTTTATCCCACGACGTCATCGGGCACTTAACTGGACACGTATTTCACTGAATGCCGACCTCTTGAACCGTCCGCATTATTTTAGGATGGCGCAGTTCAACGCTTCATTCAATTATGACTGGCGTGCGACACGCCATGCGTCCAACACATTGACCCTGTTTAAACTCACGTACACTAATCTGCTGAACACGACATCGGAATTTGACTCGATAATGGCTGCGAATACGGCTATTGCCCAAAGTTTCCGTAATCAGTTTATTCCGCAGATAATGTACAGTTATGTGTATGATCGCTCATTCGGTAAGGACAATACATTGAATTGGCAATTCTCGGTGCAGGAAGCGGGAAATATATTCTGGTCAATATGGGAGGCATGTGGCAAAAAGGGAGAAAAAGAATTGTTTGATACGCCTTTCTCCCAGTTTGTAAAGGGTTCTACTCAGCTTGTTTACGGTCGTCGTCTTGGTGGTACTCATTGGCTTGTGTCGAGGGTCGCGGCAGGAGCGGCTCATGCTTACGGAAATTCAGCACAGGTTCCTTATAGCGAGCAGTTTTATGCGGGTGGAGCAAATTCGGTCAGGGCTTTCACCGTGCGTAGTATAGGTCCCGGCAGCTATCGTGCGCCGCTTGATGCCGTCAATGGATATTTTGACCAGACGGGAACATTCAAGTTCGAATTCAATATCGAATACCGGTTCCCGATTTATGGAGCGTTGAGGGGCGCATTGTTCCTTGATACCGGTAATGTGTGGTTGCTTGAGGATGATACACAACGTCCGGGAGGGACACTTGAGGCATCGTCCTTTTTTAAGGAGCTTGCCGTCGGTACAGGTGTTGGAATACGGTTTGACATGGGAATGCTTGTCGTGCGCGGTGATTTGGGAATAGGCATACATGCCCCGTATGACACTGGGCACAGCGGATATTATAACATGGATTCCTTTGGCAAGTCGCTCGCATTCCATCTTGCCATAGGTTATCCGTTTTAGCGTGATTTGGGAAAATAATTTGCTTATAGGTCGTTAAAAAGGGGAAAACATGTTTATAATCCGCTTGTCATGTGCTATCTTTGCAAGGAATTTTGTCCCTATAGGAATTGATCTTGAGACACTCTCAACTATATATAGTCATATCGATGATCCTGTGTGCTGTGAGCTTGGCTTCTTCAGCCCGCCCGCTGTATCAGTACGGTGATGGGGAATCGGCCGGTGATGATACTTTGATAGTCGTCCGGGAGGAAAAGCCTGAGGCACTCGTGGATACTTCGGCAACAGATACTGTCGCGTCCAAGCACCGTTCAAGGATACGCCGTGAAAAGGTCGATCTTGACAACGTGGTGACTTTCTCCTCCAAGGACTCTATGGTTATGAAAGGACAGAATAGGGCATATATGTACGGCAAAGGCGCGGTAACGTATGGGGAGATAAAACTTGATGCCGAGCAGATAGAAATGGACTTGGATAAAAGTACGGTATATGCCACGGGACGTACCGATAGTGTCGGGGATTTGATGGGTACACCAATCTTTCAGGAAAGCGGTGATACTTACGAAAGTAAGGAGATGAACTATAATTTCAAGACAAAGAAAGGGTATATCACCGATGTCATAACCCAGCAGGGTGAGGGGTATCTGACGGGCGGTAAGACCAAGAAGACCGATACTGACGAATATTTTATACAAGGCGGACGCTATACAACGTGTGACAATCATGATAATCCACACTTCTATTTTCAGATAACGAAAGCCAAGATGAAGCCGAAAAAAAATATAGTTACTGGTCCTGCCTACATGGTGCTTGCCGGCTTGCCGCTTCCGGTAGCTGTCCCGTTCGGTTATTTCCCTTTTTCAAAAAAATACTCCTCGGGTGTCATATTCCCGACAATCGGGGATGATTATCAGCGCGGTTTCTATCTGAGTAACGGCGGTTACTATTTTGCAATAAATGATAATATCGACCTTGCCCTTACCGGAGAGGTATATACCAAGGGGTCGTGGGGACTTTCGGCTCAGTCAGTCTATGTCAAAAGGTATAAATATTCCGGGAATTTTAATTTGAGCTATCTTAAATCGATATATGGAGAGAAAGGGTCGCCTGATTATTCTAAGCAGACCAACTTCCAGATATTGTGGAGTCATTCTCAGGATGCCAAGGCCAATCCCAATTTGAACCTGTCGGCAAGTGTTAACTTCACCACAAGCGGTTACACCCGTAATGATGTGAACAGCTACTATAGTAGTGCGTTCACTGAAAACACCAAGAGCAGTACGATAAATATGACTTACCGTTTCCCGCAGTCAAAGTGGTCTCTGTCAACGACTGCCAATGTAGCACAGCGTACGCAGGACTCGACATTGACCGTGTCGTTCCCGAATGTGACCATAACCATGTCTCAGACCTATCCGTTCAAGCGGAAACGGGCTGTGGGTGATGAGAAGTGGTATGAGAAGATAAGGATGTCCTATTCCGGTCAGTTCCAGAATTCACTTACCTCCAAGCAGGACGAGTTCTTTAAGAAAAGTCTCATTAAGGACTGGCGTAACGGGATGAAACACAATGTACCGGTTTCCGCTACGTTTAACCTGTTCAAATACCTGAATCTTACCCCTCAGATAACATTGACTGACCGCATGTACACCAATAAGGTGCGTCGCCAGTGGGATCCTAATGCTGCCGCTGAAGTGTGTGACACGAGTTACAGTTTCTATAATGTCTGGGATTTTTCGGCGTCGATGTCTCTTGATACGAAGGTTTACGGATTTTTCCAGCCGTTACCGTTCTTGGGTGACAAGGTGAAAATGATTAGACACGTATTCACTCCGACAGTCTCGTTCAGTGCAGCACCTGACTTCTCTTCAAGTTTTTTCGGCTACTATGGGACATACCGGTATCCTAATTCTGACGGAACGATGACCGAAAGGAAATATTCATATTATCCTAACAGTCTTTTTGGCGTGCCGGGACAGGGTAAGACCGGTGCCGTGACAGTCTCGCTTGCCAATAATGTCGAGATGAAAGTGAAGACCGATAATGACAGTATCGGCGAAAAGAAAGTGTCGTTGATTGAGAATTTCACGGTGTCGCAGAGTTATAATTTTGCTGCCGATTCACTCCGGTGGAGTAACATAAACACCTCGTTGATGTTACGCATTGTGAAAAATTTTAATCTTAATCTGTCGGCAGTATGGGATGTTTATACCTACCAGCTGAACCAATACGGAAATCCGGTGCGTGTCGACAGGACCAGATTACAGGCAGGCAAGGGGCTTGCACGATTGTCGAGTACAGGGACTTCATTCTCATATACGTTCAATAATGATACGTTCAAGCGTAATAAAGACGGTTCGTCCGGCAATAGTGATAAGGAGGATTCCCTGGAAGATACTCCGGTTTCGGATACCGAAGAGGAGGATATAGACAGCAAACGCCATTATGGTAAGAAGAAGGAAGGGGATGCACTCACTCCTGAGGGATATGTAAAATGGAGTGTCCCCTGGAGCCTGTCAATAAACTATTCGGTGAATTACAGTTACGGGGAGTTCAATAAGCAGAAGATGGAATATGACGGTAAAATCACCCAGAACCTCAGTTTCTCGGGAAATATACGGCCGACTAAAAACTGGAACTTCGGATTCAGTGCCAGTTATAATTTCGATACCCACAAGATTGCTTATATGAACTGTAACATAAGCCGTGACTTGCATTGCTTTACAATGAGAGCAAGTTTCGTTCCGGTAGGCCCTTATAAATCCTATAATTTCCACATTTCGGTGAAATCCTCGCTCTTGCAGGATCTCAAGTATGACAAGCGGTCATCTTATTCCAATGGGGTGAAGTGGTATTAGCTCGCTGAAAACATCCGGTGCATCGAGTCAAAACGTTCGAGAGTGTCAGGAGTGAATCTTGACAGGGAATGGCGTATATGCTCGATACTTTTTTCTTCCATGTTGCCGCTTTTGGAAAAGAACTTGTCGGCATAACAGATTAGTTTTTCCAGTAGCGTTTCGGGGCAATAATTGCCCGGAGGGATAGGCAGCCCTTGCCTGATAATGTCTTCGTTTGTGATTCCTGCTCCTGTGTGCCGTTCTGCCACACGTGCGAACATTTCGTCAAATCCCTCTTCCCGCAGTAATTCAGCTCCGAGGATGCCATGACGTATGTAAGGTTCGGTCCCGTGGCAGTCTATATCCTTTGCATCGGTCAGGAATATCCCGATGTCATGGAGCATTGCCGCTGTTTCGATTATGTCATATTGCAGGTCAAGCCTATGGTCTCGTGCTATGTTTAGTGCCTTGTCGGTTACTTGTCGGCTGTGACGTAAAAAAATCCCGCGGCATAGTGAGCCGGCGGGATAGTATTTGTTGATGACTGTAAGGTAATTCATCTGATTATTCTATGATTGTGTTCCAGCCGTGGATGTCCTCTTCTTCTCCGAGTTGGATGGCTCGCAGTTTATTGTATAAGGCTGTTGTGACTGGCCCGGGGTTACCGTCTTTGGCTACAACATATTTTTTACCGGTGTCAAGGTCGTCAATTTCAGCTACCGGAGAGGCTACTGCGGCCGTTCCGCAGGCTGCTGCTTCCTGGATGTTATCGAGCTCGTCGAGCGTGATGTGACGGCATTCCACCTCGATACCCATGTCCTTTGCCAGTTGTTGCAGGCTCATGTTGGTTATTGACGGAAGAATCGATTCCGATGCCGGAGTGATATATTTGCCGTCCTTGATTGCGAAGAAGTTGGCAGGACCGCATTCGTCAAGATATTTTTTTTCTTTTGGGTCGAGATATAACACAGCCGAGTAACCGAGTGAGTGGGCTTTCTCTCCGGCATCAAGGCTCGCTGCATAGTTCCCTCCCACTTTCCATCGGCCGGTCCCTTTAGGTGCTACTCGGTCAAACTCACGCATGATGCAGATGTTGGTAGGGCGGAATCCCTCTTTGAAATATGGACCTACCGGAGTGACAAGAATAAGGAACAGATATTCCGATGATGGCTTTACTCCAACCTGTGCCGATGTGCCTATTTCAAGCGGACGGATATATAATGATGCTCCGCTTCCGTATGGAGGTACAAAACGTTCGTTGAGTTTTACCACCTTTTTTACCATCTCGGTAAACAATTCAACCGGAACTGGCTGCATCTTGATGCCGTTGGCCGAACTGATAATACGCTTGGCGTTCTCTTCAAGACGGAACACACGTATTTTCCCGTCCTTACCGCGGAAAGCCTTGAGCCCTTCAAAAATTTCCTGTCCGTAATGCAGGGCTGTAGCCGCAATGTGCAGATTGACGGTCTCGGAACTTGATACTTCTATCTCTCCCCACTTTCCGTTACGGAAGTGGCATCGTACATTATAGTCGGTGGGTATATACCCGAATGAAAGGTTGCCCCAATCTAATTCTGTGTTCATAACGTTAGTTTTAAAGTATTGCGAATTTAGCAAATATTATCCACACCGCGTTCAGTTTGTTGAAAATAATGGAAAAAATAGGGACTTCTGTTTCCCTTGTTACGGAAAAACAGAAGTCCGGTTTCTATCTGGTTAAGATTGTAGAGTCCCGATTAGTTGTTTTCCGGACGGAGCTTACGTACTGTCACGGCAGTCTGCCACATTTCGCTTTCACGCAATGCTTTTAGCTCTTCTTCAAGCTTTTCGCGATAGTCGGGCTTTGAGTTGCTGTCGATTGAGATTTGTGCCTCATTACCGCACTTCACGCTTGCGTAGAGCTGTTGTACTACAGGCTTTATGGCGTCATGGAACGGTCCCATCCAGTCAAGCGCGCCGCGTTGTGCCGTGGTAGAGCAGTTGGCATACATCCAGTCCATACCGTTCTTGGCAAAGAGGGGCATCAGCGACTGTGTGAGTTCTTCTACGGTTTCATTGAATGCTTCAGAGGGGCTGTGGCCGTTTTCACGAAGCACCTCGTATTGGGCGAGAAGAAGCCCTTGGATGGCTCCCATCAGTGAACCGCGTTCGCCGGTGAGGTCGCTTGTGGCTTCACGTTCAACTGTCGTCTCAAACAGATAACCTGACCCGATACCGATACCGAGGGCTATTGCGCGGTCGGTAGCCCGGCCTGTTACATCCTGATATACTGCGTATGATGAGTTAAGTCCGCGGCCTTCAAGGAACATTGTGCGGAGTGAAGTTCCCGAACCCTTTGGCGCTACAAGTATTACGTCGACATCTGCCGGGGGGACAACTCCTGTGCGGTCGCTCCAGGTGATTGCAAAACCGTGAGAGAAATATAATGCCTTGCCCGGTGTAAGATGCTGTTTGATTGTTGTCCATACCGACATTACTGCTGCGTCAGAGAGCAGGCACATGATGATGGTGCCTTTTTCGCATGCTTCTTCGATACTGAACAACGTTTCACCGGGAACCCAGCCGTCGGCAATGGCTTTGTCAAATGTTTTGCCTTGGCGTTGGCCTACGATTACATTGAAACCGTTATCGCGTAGATTCATACTTTGTCCGGGACCTTGTACACCGTAACCGATTACGGCTATTGTCTCGTCTTTAAGTACTTCACGTGCTTTTTCCAAAGGAAATTCTTCGCGGAGGATTACATTTTCTTCAACTCCTCCAAAATTCATTTTTGCCATGTCTTTATCGTTTGGTTTAAAATTGTTACAAATTTACTGCTTTTTCCTGAGTAATGTCAATGAAAAACAGAATTATCGACATTTTTTGTCATTGAATGTTATTTTAGCTCGGGTAATAGTGCCGTTATCATCACATATTTCGATGTCTGAGAGGTTTCCGTCTTGCTTTATGAGCAATGCGACCGGCTCACCGGAATGGGCTTCTTTCTGATACATTATCTCAAAGCGTGAAATGGTGTGAGTATCGTAAAAGTCAAGTTCCCATAGATTCAGTATCGTGTCAATATATTTTACGCTGTTGACATGCCGGTTGAAGTCGATGTCACTGTATTGGAAACTGTGGGATGTGATTCTGTCTGGCTCGTTTACCGGACGCATACGCCCTTGTTTTTCAATCGGGCATGGACGGTCGCTTATGGTTTCTGCGAGCCATGATATTGTTGACAGGTCAACCGGTTTTCTTGTCTCGAAGTCGATTGCGACCCATATTGACCGTATATATCCTATCGTCTCGCCGTTGTTTCCTTTCACCTCCATGTTGCGTTCGGAATAGAGACGGTTGAATCCCTCTATCCATGTGGTGAGGCTGTATTCCTCGTTGAGTGACGGGAACCGTTTCATTTCGATTGTAAGGCGGCTCAACACCCATCCGTGGTTGTCTTTGGCCATATCGGCATATCCTACTCCGAGTATGTTGGCATGTTCGGTGGCAACCTCGATTACCCGTTGGGCAAGTAGTGATACCGACATCTCTTTCTCGGCGTTGCATTCTGCGGCCGTGAGAAAATATTGGTGGGTATATTCCTTGGGTGCTTCCATCTCTATTCTGTGATGCCTTCTTCCCGGCGGCGAGCCTGTTCTTCGATAAACATTGTCACGTATTCGATCGGGGACTTGGTGATCGCTACCCGTCCGCTGCGGACGAACTGGCGTATGTCATATCGTTTCAGCTCTTCAAACAAGGCTTCTGTCTCATCGGAATGTCCCGATTTCTCTATGACGGTATATTCACGGGTAATTTCAAGGATTCGGGCATTGTGGCGGCGTATGATTATTTCAAGGTTCTTTTCGTCAAGCAGCTTGTCGGTCGGAACTTTGTACAACGCAATCTCTTGATATACGATCTCGTCATCGGTATATAGGAATGATTTTAATACGTCGATGCGCTTTTCGATCTGTTTTACCACTTTCTCCATCGTTTCACGGTCGCTGAAGCATGTGATGGTGAACTTGTGTATGCCCTCTATGGATGAAGGGCTCACTGAGAGGCTTTCGATGTTTAGTCCTCGGCGGGTGAATATGATCGAGATCTGGTTGAGAAGCCCGACCTGATTTTCGGAAAATACCGTTACTGTGAATAATTGTTTTTCCATTGTGGGTTACTTTATTTGTTGTGGATCAAACTTCTCGCTTGCGTTGAGCATGATTGTGTCTACTGCCGCTCCTGCCGGTGTCATGGGGAATATCATGTCGGTAGGGTCGATGTTGACATTAAGAAGATATGCCCCGTTGTGGTCAAGCATGCGTTGTATCGCTCCGTCAAGTTGTTCACGGGTCTCTACATTCTCGGCCTTGATTCCGTAGGCATTGGCTATTTGTACGAAGTCAGGGTTTATCATCGGTGTCTGGGAGAAACGTCCGTTGAAGAACAGTAATTGCCACTGTCGCACATTTCCGAGGAAGTTGTTGTTGAGAAGTATGATTTTTACGTCTGTGCCGTATTCGAGGATTGTCCCGAGCTCCTGTATTGTCATCTGTAGACCTCCGTCTCCGGTGAAGAAGCACACAGTGCGATCCGGAGCTCCCATTTTTGCGCCTATTGCAGCGGGAAGCCCGAATCCCATTGTCCCGAGACCACCGGATGTGACTATGCTTCGTGGTTCGGTATAACGGAAATAGCGTGATGAGAACATCTGGTTCTGTCCCACGTCCGTAACAAGGATAGCCCGGTCGCCGGTTGCTTTTGATACCTTGTAGGCGACTTCTCCCATGTTCATCGGGCCTGATTCCGGAAATACCTCACGCTTTACGACTTTTTCCTGTTCCACTTCATCGCAACGGGCAAATGTCTCTAACCATTCGTTGTGCTTCGCTTCCTTGACAAGTGGCAACAGGAGGGAAAGGGCTTCGCGGGCATCCCCGTGGATTGTTGCATCGGTCTTTATGTTTTTGTCGAATTCCGATGAGTCGATGTCGATATGTACAATCTTGGCCTGACGGGCATACTTTGTCGTATCTCCGGTAACGCGGTCGTCAAATCTCATCCCTACGGCTATCAGCAGGTCACAGCGGTTGGTGTTCACGTTAGGGCCTATGTTCCCGTGCATGCCGAGCATACCTTTGTACAGGGGATGTGCTGACGGTATGGTGGAAAGTCCGAGCAGGGTGCTTGTCACAGGAATATCGGCTTTCTCGGCAAGATTGGCGAGTTCTTTTTCTGCTCCTGAAATCATCACTCCGTGTCCTGAAATGAGCATTGGACGCTGTGATTCGTTGATCAGTTTGGCGACAGCCTGCACATCTTCAGCCTTAATGCGAGGGTAGGGTATGTAGCTGCGTATATAGGTGCATTTCTTGTGAACCCATTCTGTGAGCCCTGTCTGGGCATCCTTGGCAAGGTCAAGGACCACCGGTCCAGGACGTCCCGATTGGGCGATGTAGAATGCACGGGCGACTGCCCATGAAATGTCTTCGGGGCGGCGTATCTGGTAAGCCCATTTGGTGATGGGCTGCGTGATACCGACAACATCGGTCTCCTGGAAAGCATCCGAGCCAAGGAATGATGATGCGACCTGTCCGGTGATGACCACCATGGGTGTGCTGTCCATCAGTGCGTCACTCAGCCCCGTGATGACATTGGTGGCGGCGGGTCCGGAGGTGACGATCACGACTCCCGTCCTGCCCGATACTCTGGCATAACCTTGTGCCGCGTGTGTTGCACCCTGTTCATGTCGCACAAGTATGTGCTTTAGCTGTGATGTATAGTCGTAGAGCTTGTCATATACCGGAATGATTGCTCCGCCGGGGTAACCGAATACACGGTCTACTCCTTCAGCGATCAATGATTTTATCAATGCTTCGGCTCCTGTGATTTTATTGCTCATAATTTATTAAACTTTCAGTTCTAATCTTAAACGTTCAACTCCCTGACTCCGCCTTTATCGGCCGATGTCACCATTTTGGCGTATGCCTGCAATGCTTTTGAGATGTGGCGATCCCGTTTATGGGGAGTAAATGCGGCTTTGCCTCGCGAATTTTCCTCCTCTCTGCGGGTGGCAAACTCCTCGTCGCTGATTTCCACATTGATTGTGCGTGCGGGAATGTTTATGTCTATGATGTCACCGTCTCTCACAAGCCCTATGTTGCCACCGGCAGCTGCTTCGGGAGATATATGGCCTATCGATAGTCCCGATGTCCCGCCCGAGAATCGCCCGTCGGTAATCAGCGCACATTCTTTGCCGAGGTGTTTTGACTTTATATAGCTTGTGGGGTAGAGCATTTCCTGCATACCGGGACCGCCTTTGGGCCCTTCATGGGTTATTACGACAACATCACCTGATACGACCTTGTCCCGGAGGATGCCCTCAACGGCTTCTTCCTGTGACTCGAATACTTTGGCGGGACCACGGAAATGGAAAATGCTTTCATCTACCCCGGCAGTCTTTACAACGCATCCGTCTTGGGCTATGTTCCCGCGAAGCACTGCGAGACCGCCATCCTTGACGTATGCATGTTCGAAATCCCGTATGCAGCCGTTTGTGCGGTCGGTGTCCAGCGTCTCATACCGGCATGACTGCGACCCGAGTACAAGGTTCTTGACTCCGCAGGGCGCGCTTTTCCACAGTTCTTCGGCCTCACCGGAGAAGTTTTTCCCGCCTATGGCGTAGTTGTCTATCGCCTCGGCAAGGGTAAGCCCGTCGACACGCTTTACCGAAGTGTCTATAATGCCTTGGTCGGCAAGGATTTTCATGATTGAAATGATCCCTCCCGCGCGGTTTACGTCCTGGATGTGGTATTTTGAGTTGGGCGCGACTTTACACAGTACAGGGGTCTTGCGGGATAATGTGTCTATATCGGCCATAGTGAAGTCGGCTTCCGCTTCGTTGGCGACAGCGAGCAGGTGCAGCACGGTATTGGTCGAACCTCCCATTGCAATGTCTAAGGTCATGGCGTTGAGCATTGCCTGACGTGTCGCTATGTTGCGTGGAAGTACGCTTTCATCGTCATCATTGTAGTAGGCCAATGTGTTCTTGACAATCTGGCGGGCTGCCTTGCGGAACAGTTCGGTTCGGTTACTGTGTGTGGATACGATTGTCCCGTTGCCCGGTAGGGCAAGGCCTATCGCCTCGTTGAGCGAGTTCATCGAGTTGGCAGTGAACATTCCCGAGCATGAGCCGCAGGTGGGGCATCCGTGTTGTTCGAGCTTGGTTACGGTATCATCGTCTACACTGTCGTCGGCTGCATCGATCATGATGTCTATCAGGTCAAGGGGTCTGTCCCCGAGTTTACCGGCCTCCATAGGACCTCCCGACACGAATATGGCGGGGATGTTGAGGCGCATTGCTGCCATGAGCATTCCCGGTGTGACTTTGTCGCAGTTGGATATGCACACCATTGCGTCTGCCTTATGGGCATTGACCATATATTCGACACTGTCGGCGATGAGATCCCTTGACGGGAGCGAATACAGCATCCCGTCATGTCCCATGGCAATCCCGTCATCGATGGCGATCGTGTTGAACTCGGCGGCGAAGCAGCCTGCTTTTTCGATTTCTCCTTTGACTATTTGACCTATTTCATGTAGATGGGTGTGGCCGGGGACAAACTGTGTGAATGAGTTCACGACTGCAATGATCGGCTTGCCTATCTGCTCCTCTTTCATGCCGTTGGCTCGCCACAATGCGCGTGCCCCTGCCATGCGGCGTCCCTGTGTGCTTGCTGCACTTCTAAGCGGTTTGCTCATGATTGTGTTCCTTTCTATTTTAAACTGTGATGCCTCCCTGTCGCCGGAGCTGGAAGGGGAGGCATCATGTTGTTTTGTCATTGGTTGTGATAGACGCAACGGGCTTGCTCTCCCCTTAATGAAGGATAGAGACGACCACCACGACATTCAGTAGAGGTAGCGGAAATAGTGTCTGATGCGTATATCGGGTATTCATATTGCATTTCCTGTAAATGGATTGTGGTTGCAAAATTATACTGTTTGACCCGTAGTGCCAAATAAATGGGAGGAAATTTGATGTTTTTGCGTTAAAATGTTATCAGAATTTACGTATTCCCATGATCTCACGCACCTCCTGCAAGGTCTTGGCTGCACGTTCACGTGCACGCTCGGCACCTTGGCGCACGACACGGCTCAGATATGCGTCATCATTCTGTATGTCAAGGATGCGCTCGCGTATTGGAAGCGTTATTCTCAGTATGTCTTCAGCGAGCTGTTTCTTCAGGTCTCCGTAGCGTATGGAGCAGTCGGCGTATGCGTCGCGGAACTGCTGCAATGTTTCCGGGGATGATGTCAGCTCCATCAGTGTGAACAGGTTCTGTATCGGTTGGCTCACCGGCGAGTTCGGCTCTTTGGGCCCTTCATCGGTGACGGCGCGCATCACTTTCTTGCGCAGTACTTTCTCCTCGTCGATGAGGTAGATGCAGTTGCCCTCGCTCTTGCCCATTTTGCCTGAACCGTCCAGCCCGGGAACTTTAACGGGAGTTCCGCCGAAGTTGAAGTTTTCAGGCTCGGGAAACAGCTCTACACCGTAGAACGAGTTGAAGCGTCGCGCAAAGCGTCGGGTCAATTCCAGATGCTGTTCCTGATCTTTCCCTACAGGTACTTTATGCGCCTTTTGGATGAGGATGTCTACTGCCATCAGGGTCGGGTAGGTGAGTAGCCCTGCATTTACGCGCTTGTTTGATTCGTTCCCTATGATCTCTTTCTCTATGTCGTCACTGTCGCTCTTGATTCCGAGTTGCTTGCGGGCCTTGTCTTTGAATGAGGCTGTACGCATCAGCTCTCCGATTCCCACGTGCATATTGAGCAACAGGTATAGCTCCGAGATTTCGGGGATGTCGCTCTGTACGAATATTGTCGCTTTTTCCGGGTCGATTCCTGCTGCAAGATACTCGGCAAGGATATTCTTGACATTGGAGTGAAGCATCTTTGGATCGGGATGGGTTGTGAGCGCGTGCAGGTCGGCTATGAAAAACAGGCAGTCATAGTCGTTTTGCATTCTCACGAATTTGCTCAGCGCGCCGAAGTAGTTGCCAAGATGAAGGTTTCCGGTGGCGCGTATGCCGCTAAGTACAACTTCTTTCATTGTCGTTCTGTATAAGTGTTCGGATTTTAGGCTGCAAAGTTACGAAATCTATTCGTAAATAGTGTGCGCCGGCCAATAAAAGCACTCGTTTCGTTATGTTAACAATGTCAAAGGGCTCATTTGTTTCGTTTGGCAAAGTTAATGGCATGCTGTACCCCCAAACATGCGATTACGGTACAGTCCAAAAAAATAATTGCGCACCGGGGCTGGAGGGGATGAGGTATATTATAGGCACAAAAAAAATCGCGCCAAGAATTTCTTGACGCGACCTGAATGTTTTTAGTATCTGGCTGGTGGTTAGAAATTACAGCCTACTGAAACAGACCAGTTGTTTGTTTTGGTTTTCTTGCACAGATTGGTAAAGTCGCTGCCGTAGCTGAGCCCCACGTTGAATTTGTTGAACGCGACATTCATACCGATGTCCCAGCCTAATTGGATGCGGTTGAACTGGAGGTCCTTGCCTACATCGTCTTTGTCAAACATGTTGTAGCTTTCTTCTTCCGATACTGTTTCAGAGCCGTAGCCGGGAACGGAAACGGTTACGGATGCATCGAGTTTGTCCTTTGCGATAATATTCCCCCTTAGTGTGATACCGGCGTATGGGGTTATTGTGACCTTGCTGTCGGGTATAGCAAAGCGGTATGCGAGGTTGATGGGGACTATTATTCCTAAATACGTGAATTTCTCCTCAACATTCGCGGTGTAGTTGTAGCCGACCAAGCCATAGCCGTCGACATATTCGTAACCTGTACCGCTGTCGCTCTCGTCCTCGCTGTACCATGCGTATGTAAGGCGAAGGCCTGTTTCGATGTAGAGGGGGATTGTCTTTGATAGGCTGATCCCTCTGATGTAAGCCGCTGAGATGCCGGTAAGGTCTTCGTCGTCAACTCCGTCATAGTCGGAGGATAACGATACAGGATTGTAGGAAACCTCAATACGGTTGTAGCTGGTGTTTGTGCTGCTTGGACCGGTGTTTGTGCTTCCGTCATTCGTGAACTGCGCAAAAGCCGGGGCTGAAAGGGTAATGAGCCCGGCTGCCATGATGGATTTGATTCTTTTCATAATTGGGTTTGTTGATATGTTTGGTAATTCTTGGCAGTTAAAAAAGGTTTTAGAGTGAAACTTTCTGCAAAGATATATGCAATGGGCTGATTTTACCCCCCCAATAGTTAAATATGCTTAAGGATAAGGGCGCCAGTGATTTTTCCCCATCCATTTCACCCTGCATCATTAGGGTGTCGAGCCACTCGGTAATTCCTCTCCCTACGAGGGAGAGGTGCCCGCAGGGCGGAGAGGGTCTCCCCAATCGAAAGCCATTGCTACGGTATGAGGTGGAATTGCTCCTCCTTTGCATTGTCGCGGGTCGAGGCTCTCGACAACGGGAATTGCTCCCCTTTTGCAGGGGGAGCTGTCACGAAGTGACTGAGGGGGTATCCCGAAAACCATCCGGCTGTAAAGCCTCCTGATCTGCCTGTCCCGCCTCAGCCGGCTCACTCGACAAGTCCTCTCCCTCGTAGGGAGAGGTGCCCGCAGGGCGGGGAGGGTCTCCCCTCCATAAAACAGCAAAGCCCGTGCGGCTTATGAAGTGAACCCCAAAAGTTTTGTGTCTAACTTTTGGGGTTCACTTCCAAATATTGTCACCTCCAGCTTTTGTGTTGTGTCTTGTTTATATGCTTTACAGCTAGAAGTTATATCCTATAGAGATTGTCCATTGGGACATCTTTGTTTTCTTGCAGAGTTCAGTAAAGTCGTTTTCGTAGCTTACGCCGAGATATAATGCTTTGTAAAGAAGGTGGCATCCTACGTGCCATCCCAATTGGAATTGTTTCCATTTACCGTCTTTGGTGACCTCATCCTCATTGGTAAGGTCGTATTCTTTTTTGATTATATCGCCCGCATAATCTTCAAAGAATTCATCTTCTGTCAGCCAGCTTGGGAGATTTTCCACTTCTGTCTTTCGGGTGAAAGGCACAACTCCTTTGAAGTTGAGACCGATGTAGGGAATTAGGGAAACAGAACTGTTGGGGGTCAGATTGTATCCTAAGCTGATTGGCATTCCAATCGATAATAGGGAATATTTGAATTTAAATGAGAGTGATTCTGTTCCATTATTGTAAGTCCAAAAATCATCTAAGTATGGCACATCCTGTTTCCCGTAGCCGTATGTGAAGCGGAGACCCATGCCGAAGTGAAGATTGCCGGAAAGTTTACCCATAGCATTATAGCCAAGAGAAAACCCTGTCAAATTAAGGTCTTCGGTATTGTCGGCATCGGTTTTTATTGAGATAGGATTGTATGCTGCATAAATAGCCGTAAATCCGTTGTTATTTTTAGCGTCTTTCTTGTCTTTGGTTGTTGCGATGGTAGTTTTACTGGAGTCATTTGTCTGTCTTGTCGCTCCGCTATTGGTTGGATTTAAAAATTGGGCGAATGCCGGTGCGGATACAGTCAAGAGACCGGCAACCAAAAATAATTTAAGATTTTTCATAAATAAAAACTATTAAAGTGAATAATGATTGTAATCAGAATCGGTCTTAGTAGTTGAACGACATGCGCCAGACGTTGGCCGTGCCCTGTGTGTCGCCCCGCTGGGATATGAAGTAGATGTGGCGTCCGTCGGCACTCCACACAGGGCTGAGGTCATCGGCGGCATGATAGGTGAGCTGGGTGAATCCGGTGCCGTCCATGCGGCATACAAATAAATCGGTATTCAGATAATCGAAATCTCCTGCAGAGAGACGGCTGTCGCCGACAAACAGGATGTACTGCCCGTCCGGAGATACTGTAGGGGTTGAAAAATTATGGTTCGGGTCGGAAACGATACACTCCTCGACACCTGTCTCGTAGTTCACTTTCCATATCTCACTCTGCCCTGCTGAGTTGGAGCGGGTAAGTAATAGGGCTGGCTCCCCACTTAGCGGGCATGGGTTCATCCCCGAGGTGTAGCTTGACAGGAAATTGTTTTCGGCATTATGCGCCCAAACGCTTACACCGCGGGTCTCTAAACGGGTAAAGAATATCTGTTGCATATCTGGAGAAAAAACCGGTGAATAATCCATGTCATTGGATGTGATCTGTCGGCAGACATATCCTTTTTCTGCATTGGTGCGGAAAATTTGATTATAGTCGCCACGTTTCTCTGAAAAACAAAGGTATTTGCAGTCGGGCGAGAATGAGAAGTCTATGACATTGATTCTGTTAGTGCGTTGTATTGAACTTCCGGCTCGTGTTATATCCTTTATGAAAATATTTGTAGTGTTGTTTCGGGACGATAGATAAGCGATTGCTGAGCCATTACGCGCTATTCCAAGAACGCGATTTGTCAGCCATTCGATTTTTTCGGAGGAGCGCATAATTCCGGGCATACATACATAATCGTTTGCACGGGTGATTTTCATGAAGTCAATTCCGGATTCTTCGGGTACGGATACGACTGAGTAGTCGACTTGTTGGGCATTGGTGTGAAGAAATGAAATGCCAGCGATAATTGTGATGATGCTTGATCTTATTGCTTTCTGATAATGCATGACCTGTTGTTTTATAAAGTCAGAAATTTTTGCCACAAAGATAAGTTAAATGGGCTGATTTTACCCCCCCAATAGTTAAATATACTTAATAAAGAGAACGCCGGTGTTTTTTCCTTTGTTGTACCCTGCATCATTAGGGTGTCGAGACACTCGACAATTCCTCTCCCTACGAGGGAGAGGTGCCCGCAGGGCGGAGAGGGTCTCCCAATCGAAATCCATTGCTGCGGTATGAGGTGGAATTGCTCCTCCTTTGCATTGTTGCGAGCCGAGGCTCTCGACCTGTCGTCTTGAATGGGTTGGGAAAGAAAAATCGTGAAGTTTTAAAAATATTTATTTACGATTTGTAAAATTGTCTTAACTTTGCAGCCTCAAAAAAGATTTTAGGTTATAGTATTAAGAAAAACGGTTATGAATTTGTCCGGTACAATAGACTTCAGTCCGAAGTTGTTCTCGGCACTGAAGAATTATTCGTTAGGTCGATTTAAGGATGACCTCATTGCAGGTATTGTTGTAGGTATTGTCGCTTTGCCGCTTGCCATTGCGTTTGGGATAGCATCGGGTGTGAGTCCCACAGTGGGATTGATCACTGCGATTGTCGGCGGGTTTGTGGTATCGGCATTTGGCGGTAACTCTGTTCAGATCGGGGGCCCTACAGGTGCATTTATAGTTATTGTATATAATATCATAGCCTTGTACGGGTTGCAGGGGCTGGCAGTCGCGACACTTATTGCCGGACTGATACTGGTGCTAATGGGGCTGTTCCATCTCGGGACGGTGATAAAGTTTATACCTTATCCCATCGTGGTAGGTTTTACGGCCGGTATTGCGCTTACGATCTTCTCTACGCAGATTAATGATTTCTTTGGGCTTGGGCTGACTGATGTCCCGAGCGAGTTTATTCCCAAATGGGGCGTGTTTTTAAGCAATTTCGGTAATATACACATCCCTACGCTTGTCGTCGGGCTTGTCTCGCTATTGATAATTGTGTGTGTGCCGCTTGTGTCGAAAAAATTGCCGGGAGCGTTGATTGCCATCGTGATAGTGACCGCAGTGGTTTATGTTGTCAAGTGTTTCTTTCCCGGATTTGATGTTGAGACTATCGGGGACCGTTTCGGGAATTTGTCAACCGAGCTTCCCGTTTCTGGCGGATTTGACCTGTCGATGTCGACAATCAACCAATTGCTCCCGTCGGCATTTACCATTGCGATTCTGTGCGCCATTGAGTCGTTGTTGTCTGCGACTGTGGCCGACGGTGTGACCGGTTCGCGGACAAACAGCAACACCGAACTTATAGGTCAGGGCATTGCGAATATAGTTGTGCCGTTTGTGGGAGGAATACCGGTAACCGGTGCCATCGCCCGCACAATGACCAATATTACTAACGGAGGGCGTACTCCGGTGGCAGGCATCGTTCATACGCTTGTGCTTTTGCTTATATTCCTTTTCCTGATGCCGCTCATTAATCTTGTCCCCATGTCCTGTCTCGCGGCTGTGTTGATTGTGGTGTCATACAACATGAGCGGATGGCGCACTGTCGTGGGCATATTCAAGTCGCCCAAGAGCGACATATCGGTGCTGGTTGTTACATTCCTCCTGACTGTGGTGTTCGATCTTACCATAGCTATAGAGATAGGCTTGTTGCTTGCGATGATTCTGTTCCTGCGCCGTGTGACCGAGAATACTCAGATAAAGGTATATAGTGAACAGCTTGATGTGACCGAGGGAACCGAGGCTACTGTTCATGAGGTGCTTGATGTGGCGAAGGGTGTTGAAGTATATGAGATAGACGGGCCGTTCTTCTTTGGCGTGGCGACCAAGTTTGATGAACTCATGCGATCCTCTATGGCCGACAGGCCCGTTGTGCGAATAATACGTATGCGCAAGGTTCCGTTCATCGACTCTACCGGTATCCATAATCTGGAAATTCTCATCAGGTCGTCACAGAACGAGGGGATACATGTGGTGTTGTCCGGTGTTAAACCCGAAGTGCATTCTGTATTGCAACATGCCAATATTGACAGGATTATCGGTGATGACCACATCTGCGATCACATAACAAAGGCTGTTGCTATGGCCAATTCGATTGTTGCACGGCAGAGTGTTAACCGTTAAAAGTCATGGATGTTACATGCAAATGTGTCATAAATTTCATGTTCAGGAAAAAACGTGGAAAAAATCCATGAAATTTATTTGTTGTTATTTGATTTTGTATTAACTTTGTGGCGTTTTTGAAGCAAAAGATATTGTTTTATTATTTAATCAAAAAAAAGAAAATGAAAAAGTTAGTTTTATTACTTGCTGTTGTATTCAGCGTATCATTGTTCTCTTGCGGTGGATCTGACAAGGCTGCTGAAGCTGTTGACACCGTAGCTGTTGAAGAAGTTGCAGTAGAAGTTGTTGACTCTGCTTGCTGCGCTGATTCTGCTTGTGTTGCTAAGTGCGACTCTGCTGAAGTAAAATGCAACGCTGACTCTGCTGAAGTAAAATAATTGTTGATACAGTTATTTTAACAGGAATTTAGCTGACCACCATGTGATCAGCTTTTTTTGTGCCTGTTCGCTTCCGGTGTGCCGGTTGGATGCCGTGCCTCAGTCTGTCTCCGCTATTGTCCCTCCTTTGCACGGGCTGGGTCTATGGTGGCTGTGGAAAGTGTTGATGTGAGCTGTGGTTCTATGTGAAAGGTTAATAAAAATAAAGAGGGCACTGTCTCACGATAGCACCCTCTCAAAATCTACAATCTATAAAAACATATATATTTTGAAAAAACGGTCACATTCTATATGAATAGTGTAATTTTTATTCACTGCTCAAATATATGTAATTAAAATTGAATAACCAAATATTTTTTCAAAATTTTTCAAAACTGCACATCGGCTTGTCTGGAATTATTGGGGGAAACCGGCCGGATGCAGTACCCACGGGAACGGTAGTTTAACGACTATATTCTTGTCGTTTTCCACACGTTTCACTATTGCAGGCACTTCCTCCTTTGTCGCACACCCTCCCGCAACTACATAGTATAGCGGTTCACCTGTCTCTATGATATATGCGTCGTAGCCGTGGTTTTTCAGCCTGTCCCGCATTGCCTTGGCATTGAACACCTGGCGGAATTGTCCGGTAACGACATTGAACGGGTTCAGCTTTTGTCCGCTGTCAGTTGAATTGTCGGTATACAGTGCCACTGTTTCGGTCTTTACCCTCAGTGTGTCCTGACCGATTGCCATAGCCGTCGGCATGGCTTCCTGCTTGATGAGTGAGTAGGTGGTCGCGTCTATGTCCCCCTGCTGGTGCTGTCGTGCAGCTTCGTATGCCGTGCGGTAGTTGTTCTCATTTGTCTTGCATGCGGTAATCATGAGCATGAATATGGCTGCCGTGACGGTGATACGTGTCTTTATTGCTGTTCTCATATCGTTTTGTTTTATGTGGATTATTCAATACGTTTCTTTCCGAGTTCGATAACTTCAAGGTCACGCATCTCTCCGGCATCGAGTACAAGACGCACAAGGGTGCGTTCCTTTTGCCACCCTTGATAGCCGGCTGCTCCCGGATTTATGTGCAGTACATCGAGTTCTTTGTCCCATAGCACTTTCAGTATATGTGAATGCCCGGTAATCATTAGTCTTATGCGGTTCTCCCGGAGAAGACGTTTGACTCCGGGAGCATAACGCCCGGGATAGCCGCCTATATGTGTCATCCACACATTTATCCCTTCGACGGTAAACATTTCCGTCTCCTTGCATCTGCGGCACACATCTCCATGGTCGACATTGCCGGAAACGGCGCGTACTAAAGGAACTGTCGCCTCAAGGTGCCTGAGCACACTTATATCCCCGATGTCTCCCGCATGCCACACTTCATCGCAATCGGCAAAATGTTGTGCAAAGCGGGCATCCCAGCATGAATGTGTATCCGATAGGATTCCGATCCGTTTCATTGTCTTGGTCAGAAGTTTTCAAGGATATAGATGGCACGGGCAGGAAACGTCATCTCTTCGGTAATGGTGACGGTTTCTCCTGTGAGCATGTCCCTTAATGATGTGCCGTAAGGTAATGTCTCGACGGTACGTTCCATTGTCACGGTGCGGGATTCGTCGTTACCGTTCATCAGCACATGGATTTCCTTGTCGCCTGATTTGCGCCGGTAAACATATATGCCGTGTTCTGGCATAAAGTGTTTGAGTGAGCCGCGGGCAATGACTTCATTGGCTTTACCCTTACGCCAGTTGAGCAGCTTTGATAGGAATCCGTGAGCCTCGTTCTGTTTCGTTGTACGTCCTGAAGCGGTGAACGCATTGGTCTTGTCGCCTGGGAATCCTCCGGGAAAATCACGGCGGACATATCCGTCACTTCCCTCTTTCGAGCCGTTCATGAGCAGTTCAGTCCCATAATAAATTTGCGGGATACCGCGTGATGTGAGCAGGAATGTCATTGCCTGTTTCCATTGATCCAATGACTCCGGTTCTTCGGGCAGGAAACGGTCGGTATCGTGATTGTCGAGGAATGTCAGAATTTTCTGTGGGTCGGGAAATAGGTAGTCGAGTGCCAGATGGTCGTATATGGCGTTAAGCCCCGAGAGCCTGTCGGTCGGTGAGTTGAATGCTTTGCGCGAAATGATTGACAGGACAAAGTCCATGACGGTAGGGAGGTTGGAATCTCCCGGGTTTACCTTGCTCCCGCGCTGCCAGAATGCTTCTCCGCCTTCTGTCCCGTACCAGCATTCGCCTACGATGTTGTAGTTGGGGTATTCTCGTTCGACTGCCGAAATCCAGTCGGCCATCGGCTGGAAGAATGCGTATGGGTGAGTGTCCATGCGTATGCCGTCGATTTTGGATGATTCTATCCACCAGATGGAGTTCTGTACAAGGTATTTCATGAGGTGGGGGTTGTTCTGGTTCAGGTCAGGCATCGACTCTACAAACCATCCCTCGGTCGTGCGCTTCAGGTCATAGTCGCTCACGTATGGGTCATGTACAGTCGACAGCCGGTAGTTGGTCTGCACATATCCGTCGGGATAGTTGAACCAGTCAGCCGACGGTCGGTCGGTAAACCATATATGGGAACTTCCCGAATGGTTGAATATCATGTCCATCACTACCTTTATCCCGCGCGAATGGCACTCCTCGACAAATTCGATCCACTCGTCATTTGTCCCGAACCGTGGGTCTATATTGTAATAGTCGGTTGTCGCATACCCTTGATATGCACCGCCGGGCATGTCGTTGGTCAGCACCGGATTGACCCAGATGGCTGTAACCCCGAGTGAGTCGATATAGCCTATGTGTTCCCGCATTCCCCTTATGTCGCCTCCATGACGGGCATTGGGGTCATTGCGGTCGGTATTGGTGCGGTTTTCAAGTGTGTTGGCGTTATTGTTTGAAGGGTCTCCGTCGGCAAAACGGTCGGGCATTATCAGGTAAAGTACATCCGAGGCATCAAAACCCTTGTAGTCTTCCGGTGCACGCCCTCGTGCTCGCAACTCGTAGGGAACGGTTGACCTCTTGCCGTCGATGTCAAATTCTATGGACATCTCTCCGGGATTGGCGTCTCCGGAAATTACAAAATACAGGAACTGGTAATTTGGGCTGTCAAGACGAACGACATCGGCAAGTTCCACTCCGGGGTAGTCGACCGACACTTCCGCATCGCGTATCCCCTGGCCATGAACCATGACCTGTAGGGTGTCATTGGCCATTCCCACCCACCAATATGGAGGGTTTATCGTGTCTGCCTCCGGTTTTGCCCAGCAGGTTGCCACACTTGCCAGCAACCCGCATATCAAAGATATTCTGCGCATAAGATAAGTACTATTTCTTTATGATTCTTACATAATCGAGCAGTGCCGTGTTGACATCGCCGTTCATATTGATATTCTCCGGTGTAAGATATTCGATTGCCAGTGTGTTGTTGCCGGCATTGAGCTCTGTCGTCAGCATGTTGCTGTAACCGGTCGACAGCCATTCGCCGATACCGCGTTGTGGCATGACGATTGCCCCGGCTCTGTTCCCGTTTACAACTAATGTACGTATGGCACACTTGTTTTCGGTATTGATTGGGCCTGAACCGTTGGCATACCTTACATCCACAAAGTAAGTCCCTCCTTTTTCGACTGTCACGTCAAATGCCAGTCGGGTGTTATGTTCCCGTGTGGTTTCGACGAATCCGCCGGCTTTCTTGCTGTCCTTGATGAACTGTGTGCCGGGTTTGGCAAAGCTCTCTGCCTCTATGATCACCGTCTCGTCATCATGGGTGTATTCGTACGGACGCATTGTGAATCCGCTGAGCCCCTCAGCTGAAACGGGAACTATATCCACTACTGTGTATCCTGGCATCTCTTCGAGCGAAAAATCATTGGTCTTGACCTTTTTGTCAAGGATTCCGTTACGGAACACAAGATATTCCTGCCCCTCTGTGTAGTTCTCGATGACTGCGTTGCTTATGCTGTTCCATGCGACTGTCGGTGACGGGGGCATCCACGCCTGTTTTGTCATATTCACCGGTTGCTGTTTTACGCTGCGGTTGTCCATCGTTATGTCTATACGGTGTTCACCCTTCATGTCGGCAGGGAAAAACTCCTTGTCGCTGCGTTTCCCGTCGATTTCGAATTTTGCGATCTCAGAGCCGGTCCCGTGTATGGCAATCGTCAGCACTGCATCCCGGTAGCGGAAACCGGTTATCACCTTGTCACCGGGTAGCGACTCCGGTATAAACGGGTCAAAGTCGATTCCGTCTGTCTCAAATTCCATGCCGGCGAATACTCTCATTATCATTGACACATTGCCGGTCGAGCTCCATAGCATTTTGTCCGAGTTTACGGCCGTACCGCGGTAGTCGCCGTTTGATGCGACGAATAGTTCCTTGAATGTCCCGAATAATGCGGCTGAACGGTACAACGCACCAAGTCCGGCTTCAAATGCTGCCATATTCTCGGCTTCGGCGGCTGCAAGATTCCAGTATGACTGGACAAACGGCCATACTGCATCGTTGTGATACGGCTTTATATCAGGGATTTGCGGGTAGACCGATGATGTCCCGAATGGTAATATCGGGGTCTTGCCAACGACCGAACGTGCCATCTCGTCGTTCGCGACACCGAAGATTACACTCAATGCCTGTCCGAGGTTGTCCGCTGTCTGTGACTGTATCGGGTAAACTCCACCGTAAAGGTACTCGCTGTAATATCCTTTTTCGGGAATCCACAGGTTATTGTTGATGGAGTTCTCAAGCATGTCTGCCATATCCTCATAGTGGCGGCTGTCTTTTCCTAATTCCTCTGCCATGTCGCCGAGAATGTCGAATGCCTCGGCAAACACTACATTTGTGCCAAGGCACATCGATTCATAGATGTCTTTGGGTTGCATCCATCGGGGATAGGTCTGCTCGCGCCAGTCAAGATAGCTCTGTTCGCCTTGCATCAGCTTGTATTGGGGATTCCACACCACAAGCATGTCATCCTTCAGTGTTGCGTCTGCAATCTCGAATGCCTCTGAAAGCCAGTTCTTGTCTCCGGTGATTTTGTATATTTCCCATGCTGCAATGGTCCATACGATACGGTCACTTGACACAGGCCAGGAACCGCCTGTGCCGGTATCTTGTATTATACGGCCGTTCTTGACCTTTACCCGCAGGCTGTTCATTGCCCGTTGCGGGTCAAGATACGCCAGTGCGAGATATATCGAGTAGGACACGTCGCGTGTCCACACCCCGTCCCATGCTGCACCTGCACGGTAAGTGTCGTCAGGGCGTATGTTTGAGGCGATGCAGTCAATCGACATGTTGTACAGTGCATCGACAAGTACCTGCCCTGATGAGTACTGCGGGAAACGTGTGTCGACGGCATCGGTTTTCCATCCTGTCGGGTTTTCCGGTACGTCAGTGGTCGGATTTACGGTCAGGGTCACTTCGTAGATACCGTCTCCGCGGTCAGTGAGTTTGCGGTCATCTTTCCCGTACAGGTTCTCGAAATCCCAGCTCAGGGGTTCTACACTGCCGGCAATCCACACTCCCTTGAAGTCGTCGCTGTAAATCAGGTCTCCGGTTTCGGTGACAAATGCCCCGGTCCTCTTGAATGATTCAAGCACAGGACGCATGTCTACGCGTACCGTCCATCGCGTGTCCTTGGCAAGCTCTACCCCTTTGGCATCGGGAGCAATGTCCTCGGTAACCTTGCCGAAAGTATAGACAAACCCGTCACTCGCTGCATCTCCTATCAATGCTGTGTGGCTGCTCCCTTGTTGCAGCTCGTTGTCGCGGCTGTTTATCGAGAACCGGAATTTTACGAGTGACGATGCCCCTGACAGTTCCGGACTTTTATAATTGGTTACTATCTCTGTCGGGCTTACAGCCGTAGCCGTAAATTCTCCCTGTTCGACTCTGTCGGTGTACACGGTGTACTCGTCACACGAGAAGATTACATCGGTATCCGAATTCCCCGGGCTGCATGATGCGGCAATCATTGCTGCGGTCGTTGCGCCTATAAGCAAGTGTCTCTTTTTCATGATTATTTTAAGTTTTATTTGTTGCTGGTTACTGAAATGATGACAACTGACCTCATCATTTCTGTATATGTGGTAAAGATACGACATTTCCCGATACAATGCAATGCGATCTTGTCACCCCTCTCAAAAAAAATGACAGGCAGTTTATTGCTGTCCGTCATTTCCTTGTCGCTTATAGTTTCATCTTCGATAGGGTTGCTTTGGGAATTGCATCCTTGTGGACGAGTATGCTCAGTGTCTTCGCGAGGAAATATGGCTCGGAAACGTAGAAATACCCGTTATACAGCTGGTTGGTATCCCATGAGTTTTTCACTTTGTAGTACCGGTTCCCCTCTTGGTCTACTGCCTTGCCTATGATTGTCATTCCGTGGTCATCGGTAGTCTCAAGCCGGTCGAACATCTCCTGGCGTATCTCCTGGGTGACCTCCATCTCGGGAACCGGGCCTTTGATGTCGTACTTTTCCTCTTCACGGTCTTTGTCCGAAAGCTGTACCCAACGGGCTAATTCCGTACCTTCCATGTCATCCTGTTTCTTTTCCTTGGGCAGGACGGCATAGCCCTTACGCCACTTGAAGCCGCCCTCGCTCACATCGGCAGCCCACACAAGCGAATACCCGTTGTCGATGGCGTTGTCCACAATCGCTTTAAGCTCGTCGAGCGGTACATTATGGTACTGTCCCCACAGCCAGTTGTCGGCGACTTCGAGGACAAACGGACTGTAGAACGGGTGGTGTGTGAATGAGGTGACTGCAACGTAGTCATTCATGTCAAGACCGAGTGACTTGGCGTATGACTGCGGGGTGTAGGTCTTGCCCTTATAGCTGAATGTTTCCGGTAACTTGCCGAAATAAGCGTCGAGTATCCCTTCAAGACCCCTGCGCCATGCTGTCGAGAGTTTTTTGTTGGGGTTGGCATTTATCGATTTCATATAGGATGAAAGCACTGCATGGAGCTCTCCGTGGTTATGCTTCTCCTCCCCGTATCCGAGACCGTTGTAGACCTCCTCGGGAATCGCTCCGTAACGCTCCCACACGTATGGGACATCAAGAATACTCCCTCCGGGGGAGAATGCCGTCGACCCGTACATGCGCACATAGCGGTCGGCTTTCTCAAGATAGCACATCCTCACGGTCAGCATTTCCGACAGGTCAAGTGCCTCACCTCCCTTTCGCATTATCTCGTCTTCAAAGAACGATGTGCCGGCAAAGCACCAGCAAGTACCCGACTTGTTCTGATCCTTGACCGGGGTGGTCTGTACCAACTTTACATCGGTAAACGTGAATCCGGTGCTGTCCGGAACTATCACTTTGTCATCGGCCGAAGCCCCTGCTGCCATTGCCATCGCAATGACTCCGCAAAATATATGTCTCATGATTTCAATAATTTATTTTCTGTAGGCAAAGATAGTGATAATATTTATGATGGTGGTCTCCCTGAATGGCTTGTTTGTTATTTGTGGCGAATTTGCTAAATTTGCCACAACATTTTGTGAAAATATTGACAAAGCATTAGCTTTCGCTTTTTGACATCTGAGAATCGCCAATTTTTTAAGAATCGTCAAAAAAGTAAAGTCTGGTGTTCACGCTTAGGCGTGGACTTTACTTTCTTTTTTGTTTTGACGATTCAGGTGTTTGGCGATACCTTCAGATGCAGATAAAAAAGAGTGGGTTCACGCTTTGTCGTGCAATAAGGGTTGGATGCTATGCCTTTCGGCATCTGAAAAATCGCCAATTTGTCAGGAATGAACGAACGGGAAGCCAAGTCCTATCCAGCCCATCGGTAACAAGCGGGCCAATCGGGGACATTGGCTGTCGATTGTCATGAAACCACGGTATCCCCGGGGAGTTGTTCCCCTTTTGTCAGCGTTTGCCTTGGTGTCGGTTGCTGTGATTGCCTGTTTTGCATCTGCCGGCATGTCATTGTTGCTTCCGGTAATACTTTTAGCCGTTTTAGGCGCGATTGCAATGGTTGTACTCTTGTACAGGGTCGGTGAACTTGCCGAATCGCTTGAAAACGCCAGGTCCGAGCTCCTCGCGTCAAGTAATACTGCCGCCGTGTTACAGGAGGAAATATCAGTATTGCGGCAACTCAATGCCCGAAAAGATGTCTCGATAGGTAATGACCTGTGCATCTGTTTCTCTCGGGTTGCCGATAAGGAGAGGTACCGCAAAGGCCTTTTGCGGCTTTCGGCAGCCAACAGGAGGGAGGAGCTGCATTCCAGGTTGTCTCAATCCGACATGGATGAAGATCTTGAACCTGTTTATGCCAACTTTGACAAGACGTTTCTTTCCTTGTTCCCTGATTTTTTCAACCGGTTCAATAGCCTGCTTCCCGAAAACGAGCGTATTGCTATGAGGCAGGACGGGACACTGACAAGTGAGATGAGGGTTTTCGCGATGATGAGATTGGGTATCTCCGACATTAAACAGATTGCTACGGCGCTGCATCTCTCTGTTGCCACTGTCTATAACTACCGTTCACGGTATCGTAATAGCATAACCGAGGCTACGGGAGACTTTGAGGGCTCGATAAGGTCGCTTTAATCTATATTGCCGTCTCATAATTTATTTAGCGGAGTGAGCTGTATGACAGTACTTTATTGGTAGTTATGTCTCATATCATCTCTCACCGGCAACCGTGTGTACCGCATCGGCATCTAACTTTGGGATAAGTTTTACATTAAATGCAAGAATCGTTTAGTATTAACGATTTTTACGAGTAACGCCGACTGTGAAGTTAAGCGTTACTTTTTTGTTTATCAGCACTTTTAGATACACCGTGAAATTGATGTATGGCACTCATGCCCTATGTGGATTATGCCTTTATATCTCATGATAATCTCACTTAACTGGCGGTAGCGTCAGAGTGTAAATGTTTCATTTCTAAATATATCTAAGTATGATTGACTTGTTCTGGTTCTCACATTTATATCATCGCGGAAATTCGGATTCCCATTTCCGATAATTTTGCATATCGTCCAAAGTAGAGATTGGGAAAGATATTTTAATTAACCAGCTAATTTATATCATGGAGAAGAAATGTATTATTGATTACCTGACATTCGGGTATGTGAAGGATGCACTCTGATACCGGGAAAATGACCCGACAGAACCGACACAAGTTGTCTTTAGTTAACCGTGTAGAAAACATCTTACTGAAATTATTAACCAAATCAATTTTTAGATGAAGCAAATAGCAACAGGAATCAACAAGAAATTCCTCTTTTTAATGTTAGGGCTGCTTTTCTCGATTGGGATAAATGCGCAGTCAATTAAGGTCAGCGGTACAGTTACCGACCCGACAGGCGAACCGCTTATCGGGGCAAGTATTCTTGTACAAGGCTCATCGACAGCCGGAACTGCGACTGATATCGATGGTAAATATACACTCGATGTCGCATCTGACGGCACTATTGTCGTATCCTATGTGGGTTATGAGACTCAGACCATCGCTGTAGCCGGTCGTACGACAATCGATGTGCTCCTGAAAGAAAACAGTGTGGTCCTTAATGAAGTCGTGGCCATCGGTTACGGTACGGTGAAGAAATCAGATGCCACCGGAGCTATGGCTGTGGTGATGCCTGACGAAATCGAGGCGGGTCTTGCCACTTCGGCTCAAGACCTTCTCGTCGGTGCGTCTCCCGGTGTAGTGGTTACCTCCAATGGCGGTGACCCGCGGGGTGGAGCTACGATACGTATTCGTGGCGGCTCGTCGTTGAGTGCCAATAACAACCCTCTTGTCGTGATTGACGGTGTCCCGATGCTTGGAATGTCATACGCCGGGACCGATGCCATGACAATGGTTTCTCCCGACAATATCGAGTCGATGTCGATACTGAAAGGGGCATCTGCTACCGCAATCTACGGTAGCCGTGCATCCAACGGTGTAATCATAATTACTACCAAGAAAGGTAAATCGGGTAAGCCTCAGGTGAATTTTACTGCCAACATGCACATCAACACAGCGCGTAAGACTCTTGATGTGATGGACGGGAACGAATTCCGTGATGTTGTTACCAACAAGCTCGGTACACCGTCGGCTATGGCTCAACTCGGTGATGCCAATACCGACTGGCAGGATGAAGTGCTCCGTACGACGGTTTCACATGACTATAGTCTGAGTGTTGGCGGCACTGCCGGAATCCTGCCTTATCGCGTTTCGGCATCTTACACCGGGAGTAACGGTATAATCAAGACTTCCAAGATGGATCGTGTTACAGCCGGATTCAACCTGTCGCCGAAGTTCTTCAATGACATGCTTTCGGTCAATGCCAGTGCAAAGGGCGCATATGTTAAGACACGTGATGCCGATACCGGAGCAGTGGGTGCTGCCGTAACATTTAACCCGACACTTCCCGTACACAGCAACATCGGTATGCTCGATGAGGCTGGTGCGAAGATTTTCAACGGATATACTACTGTTACCGGTGGTAACGGTGCTCCCGACGGCAACGCGGCCAAGAACCCTGTCGCATTGCTCGATGAGGTGAACAACCGTTCGGAGATATGGACTTCAAACGGCAACCTGCAACTCGACTATGCACTCCACTTCCTGCCGGAATTGCATCTGAACTTGAATCTGGGTTATGAAGTATCTGATGCAAGCACTATAAGCACAACCAACCAGAACTCTGTACAGTCATGGTTGGGCAATTATCATAACGGTGCCGGTACACGCTATGAGAAGTCGGAATTGCAGCGTAACACCCTTCTTGAGTTCTATGCCAACTACCGCAATGAGTTTGATGAATTCAAGTCATTCGTGGACGCTACAGTCGGCTACTCTTGGCAACGCAGTGATTATTCGGGACACGAGGCTACCTATATCAACACTCTCGGGTACAATAACAGCTGGGGTGGCGACAATCAGCCCCCGTCGATCTACCAGAACGGGGTATATGACTTGACGCTAAACGAAGCTACAGCCGAGAATATCGGAAAAACCTATAACAATGTACCTATGTACCGTTGGGGCAACAAGCTGCAGCTTGTCTCATTCTTCGGGCGTCTGAACTATACCTACGATGATACCTACCTGTTGACATTCACCCTGCGTGATGACGGTACATCACGTTTCTCGAAGGATACGCGTTGGGGTCTCTTCCCGGCACTCGCGTTGGGATGGAAAGCCATTAACATGCCGTTCATGGAAGGCGCACGCGATATAATGAACGACCTTAAACTCCGTCTCGAATGGGGTATTACCGGCCAGCAGGATGTAAACAGCTATTTCCCTTATCTTCCGGTATATGTTGAGTCACAGCAGGCTGCCTACTATCCCTCTCCCGATGGAAACGGTTGGATTAACCCGCTTTATCCCCAGGCTTATGACCCGGATATCAAGTGGGAGGAGACAACAACATGGAATGTGGGTGTTGACATGGCATTCCTCAGCAACCGCATTACGGCAAGTTTTGACTGGTATCTGCGCGATACCGAGGATCTCCTTGCCAACATCCCGGTTGCGGCTGGCTCTACTACAACCAACTATATGACACGTAATATAGGAACTCTCCGCAACCTCGGTATCGAGGCGACCATCGGTGCTAAACCCATAGTGACCAAGGATTTCACCTGGAACACAAGTTTCAATGTCGCGTGGAACAAGAATACCATCACCAAGTTGACGGGCAACAAGGAGTCCGATGCTCCGATTGTCGCTGCCAACACACCTTCAGGTATAGGCACAGGGCTACAGTATCACATGGTGGATGAGGCTGCCAGCACATTCCGCGTTTACCAGCAGGTATATGACCAGAATGGCGATCCTATCCCCGGCCAGTATGTCGATATCAACGGTGACGGTGTAATCAATGATGATGACCGCATCAACTATCACTCTCCCGACCCCAAGGTAACGATGACATGGAACAATACGCTCAACTACAGGAATTGGGATTTCGGAATCGTATTGCGCGCCAATATCGGCAACTATGTCTACAACGCGCAACGCTATGCCCGCACCAATCTCACTACAGTTGACAGCTACGGACTCAATAACTTGATACGCAACGAGTTCTATTTTAACGATATAACAGTGAACGATGCTCTCAATCTGAGTGACTACTGGATTGAAAATGCAAGTTTCCTGCGTTGCGACAATATTACTCTCGGTTACACATTCAACGAGTTGCTGGACAATGCCCTGCGTCTGCGTCTGTACGGTGCAGTGCAGAACCCGTTCGTGATTACAAAATACAAAGGCCTTGATCCTGAAGTCTATGGCGGTATCGACAACAACGTGTATCCACGTCCGATTACTTTCACTCTTGGTCTCGTAGCCACATTCTAAACATGATAAATGATTGAAAATTATGAAAAATTTCAGCAAAATATTTATTGCAATGGGGCTTGCTGTTCTTGGATTGTCATCCTGCACTGATGACTTGAACGTAACCCCTACCGATCCCAATGTTATACAGGAACCTGACCTTGACCGTTCGCTTGCGGGATGCTATCAGAGCCTTTGTTCTCCCGGAACAGGCGGGGCCGACGGGTCTCCCGTGCTGCAAGGATATGACGGAGGTATGAGTACTTTCCAGCGCGCGGTGTTCTGTCTTAACGAGTTGACTACTGACGAGTATGTGTGGCTGTCATTTACCGATGCCGGTTACTACTCGCTTGTGACCAATGACTTCTCGGCCAACAATCCTATCTTCTACGGGACATATTCACGTCTCTATATCGTCGTGTCGATATGTAACAATTTCCTGCGTGATGTCAATGAGGGCAAATTTGCCGGAGCTGATGCCGCCAAGGTTTCGGAATATTCGCGTCAGGTACGCATAATACGTGCGCTTGCTTATTATTATCTTGTCGATATGTTCGGAAATGTGGGCTATTCCGATGAGACACTTACAGCCGGTGTCGCTCCCGGACAGTCAACCCGTGCCGAGATATACAATAAGGTCGTGGGTGAACTTGAGTCCATCTCGGCTGAATATGGCGACAATACCGAGGTTGTCTATGGCTACGTCGGCAAGGATGCCTGTGATGCCCTGCTTGCAAAGTTCTATCTGAATGCAGGGGTGTTTACAGGTACTCCGGCTTGGGACAAGTGCTGGGACAAGTGTGAGGAAATCATAGCGCGTCACCGGGGAGGCGGTTTCGAGCAGACCGGTCTTGCCAAACACTACCTGAACCTGTTCGGCGCCAATAATGACCAGTATGTATCAGGTGGCTCCAACAAAGCCGAGAATGAGATCATCTGGGCAATACCTCAGGATGCCACCTATATCACCAGCTATGCCGGCTCTACTTTCATGATTGCCGCCGGATGCGCCAACCCTGCCGCTTCCGATACATGGACAATGACTCCGGCCGACTATAACTCTACTGAGGCATGGAAGTGTATGGTCGCACGCAAGCAGTTCTCGGAAAAATTCACTTGGAACGGTGGGGACTCGGGTGATGAGCGTGTGAAGCTGTGGCGTACATCCAATCATGGTTTCACCATTGACAACCCTGAACTTTCACAAGCCACGTTCAACTACGGCTATGCCAACATGAAGTTCAGCAACTGGACGTATGAGGATGATGGCACCAAATCGGAAACCCAGCTTGATGCGACCAAATTCTCTTCGGCCGACTATCCTATCATACGCCTTGCCGATGTGTACCTGATGGCTGCCGAAAGTGCTGTAAGGTCAGGACGCGACAGCGATAAGGCTTTGGAATATGTGAACTATATCCGTAAAAGGGCAAATATCGGCTCGCTTGAGTCAACTCCTACACTCAACCAGATCATTGACGAGCGTGCGCGTGAGCTTTACGGCGAGAACTGCCGTCGTACCGACCTGGTGCGTTTCGGGCACTATGCCGGAGGCAGCTATAACTGGAACTGGAAAGGCGGTGTCGCCAAAGGTCAGGCTATCGCTTCTCACATGGATCTGTTCCCCATCCCGCAGACTATTATCAGCCTACAGAACTATAATCAGAATGCCGGGTATTAATATCCGAAATGTATAACTTGTTAAACAAGAAAATAATCATGAAAAAATTATCATTGCTTTTAGCCGGCATGTTGGCCTCATTGGCTATTGTCAGTTGTGAGGACACTGAACCGCGTGCTGAAGTACCCACCGACAATAACTTCTTGAATACGCCTCCGACGGCCGAAAATTTTGTCTATGACCTCGAATCGATGGAGACTGTGAACCTCACATGCAGTCAGCCCGACTATGGTGTGGCGGTGATCCCTACATACGCGGTACAGGTCTCGCTGTCTCCCGATTTCTCTACATTGCCCGAGGACAAATGGATATTCAACAAGGAGAATGCTGTCCCATACGCCGAGATTCCGTTCACAAGCACGCAGGCCGACATGGATGTCCCTGCATCGGATATCGCCCAAGGGATAAGCACGGTTCTCGGATATAAGAAAGTAACCGAATATGAAGGACGTACACCTTATTCCGGACCGATATACGTACGCCTCCGCGCATACTTCCCGACACTTGAGAATGATACTTATACGGTACTTTCAAATGTCATCAAGCTTAATGTGGTGGGTTACGCGACAGTGCGTGAGCCGGGTACACTATGGCTTATAGGAACTCCAACGAATTGGGCCGCTCCTGATGCCGCGAGTGCCGAGACACTTTCGGATTGGAGGTTGCGTGAGTCGGAAGACGAAATAGGTTCGCAGACCTATTACGCTACGTTTGAAATACCTGCAGGAACACTGACATTCAAATTCTATTCCAAGCTGACCGGATGGGATGGCGGTGATGCCTGGGGATATACTGCCAGCGATGGGAATAATGAAATATCGCTTGATGCCGAAGGTGTCTATGACGGGACGATTGTAAAAGGTAAAGGTAACTACATGATTTCGTCATGGGACGGTGGCTATCTCAGCTTCACTGTCGATCTCAAGAACGGCAAAGTGAAATTTGTAAAAGTCGAAGCTCCTGAATGATAATAAGTAACAAACATCAATTATTTTGACTGCAATGAAAAATATATTTAGAATAATGCTGATGTCATCGCTTGCATTGGGTTTCTGTGCCTGCGACGATGACGAGGTTATCGATGGCGTTCCGCAGACCAATGGACAGTTGCCGCAGATGGCGGCTGACGGGGTAGTCCCTTCGACGGTCATCAACCCGGGTCAGGCAATAAATCTTGAAACCGCAAAGGATGCAATGACAATCAATGTAATCGACATTGCTGAGGTGACTAATCTCCCTGCCGATAACGAGCTTAAGCTTGAAATGCTCTTTGCCGATAATGTTGGGCTTGACAATGCCCGGAGTGTAGAGGTGACATTGAAAGATGATGCCGGAGGCAATATGTTTAAGAAAGGGTATGTGTATGCCGAAGACTGGGACAATGCTTTCAACTCCGTATTCGGAAAGTCTCCGGAAACACGTGACGGCTATATCGGCTTTGACGCGTACGCGGTGAAAGGTACTTCATCGGTCTACCTCGGGCGTGTGGGCAGTGCTACAGCGGTGTCTGTAACACCCTACGAGTCGATCTTTGTCGATGACGTGTACCATCTCGTAATCAACGGGGAAGTGCGTGCCGCACTGAAGTGTACGGGAGGAAATGTCTATGACAACCCCACATTCTCAGGCAAGGTGAAAATCTCGCTCGAAAATGACTTTGACCCAGAAACTTTCATCTGCTCTTGGCGTGTTGTTGCCGACAGGTATGTCAAGACCGGTGATGCGGCAGCCGGCCGTATGGTGTTTGCTCCCGATGCCGATTCACGTGAACAGGCAACCGGAACTCTGCTTACGAACACGACCTCTGCTGATATTCCCGAAGACGGTGTAATGCCGCTGGACGGGGATCTGGTATTTACCGTTAATGTAGAGTCAATGACATTCTCTATTGCAGAAGCTCCCAAGACATATTATATGATCGGTCAATTCTGCGGCTGGAATTGGGACAATGCGGCCGAAATGATTCCTGTCAATGGAAGTCCCAATAAATATTGGACCATCCGTTACGTCAAGGGTGATACCGATAACGGTTTCAAGTTCAATTCCAATACCGCTTGGGATGGTGGAGAGTGGGGATATGGAGTGCCCACAATCCGTACCAATGTCGCCGGTGAGATAGTGGACGCCGGTGGTAATCTTTCCATAACCAAGTCGGGCTGGTATATCTTTGTCGTGGATGTGTCGGGCGATTCTCCGGTGCTTGATATTCTCGAACCGGATGTGTATGTGTTCGGTGCGGCAGCCGGTGGCAACTGGGGTCCATCTGAAACCAACAGATTCGATGTAATCGATGATCCCGATGCCGAATGGCCGTTCGTGTCTCCCGATGTCCTTGCTACCGACGGGACTGATGACAGCAATCTGCGTCTCTGTATTAAACTTGAAGGTCATGAATGGTGGCAGACCGAATTCATATTCTATGAAGACGGCAACATCGTTTATCGTGGAACAGGTGGCGACCAGGCTCGTACAGGTAATGCTGCCGGTAAGGTTTACCTGAACTTTGTGACGGGCAAGGGTAAAGTGGAGTAAATCTCCTGATCGTAATACAACCGGGATGGGCTGTGCCGTTATGCGGGCACGGCTCATCCTTTTTTGTCGCGTCATGATGGAGGAAAATTGGGGTAAAAGGATGCCGGGCATTGCTTAATGTGGAGAAAAATTATTACTTTTGTCAATGATGTACCCTGATTCGGGTACATCCCTTAACCCCAACTAATATCAACGTACAGAACGATTATGAGTGATGAGATAATCCCCGTGAATGAAGAGGTGGAACCGGTGCAGGAAACAGCCGAGGAACGTAAACGCCTTGATACGTCGGGCGATGTGGTGAAGCACCAGTTGCGCGGAATGTACCGCAGCTGGTTTCTTGACTATGCCTCGTATGTTATTCTCGAACGTGCCGTGCCTCATATCGATGACGGGCTGAAGCCGGTACAGAGGCGTATCCTGCATTCGATGAAGACCCTTGATGACGGCCGGTTCAACAAGGTTGCCAACATCGTGGGTAACACGATGCAGTACCATCCTCATGGTGACGCGTCAATCAATGACGCCCTTGTACAGTTGGGGCAGAAAGACCTGCTTGTCGAGACGCAGGGAAACTGGGGGAACATACTGACCGGGGCATCGGCGGCAGCAGGGCGTTATATCGAGGCGCGACTGTCGTCATTCGCTCTTGAGACGCTTTATAACCCCAAGGTAACCGAGTGGACATTGTCGTATGACGGACGGAAGAAAGAACCGGTCACGTTGCCTGCCAAGTTCCCGCTATTGTTGGCACAGGGTGTCGAAGGTATTGCCGTGGGGCTCTCGTCAAAGATATTACCGCATAACTTCAATGAGATACTTGATGCCGCTGTCGCCTATCTGCGGGGTGAGGAGTTCGTGCTTTACCCTGATTTCGTGACAGGTGGATTCATCGATGTGTCACGTTACAACGACGGGGAACGCGGCGGTGTGGTAAAGGTGCGTGCCAAGATAGAGAAACTCGACAACAAGACTCTCGCAATCACTGAAATCCCATACGGCAAGACAACCGGCACGCTTATCGACTCGATACTGAAAGCATTCGAGAAAGGGAAGATAAAGATACGCAAGGTCGATGACAACACGGCTGAAACCGCATCGATTCTTGTCCATCTGTTGCCCGGGACATCGAGTGACAAGGCTATCGATGCCTTGTACGCGTTCACTGACTGTGAAGTGAGCATATCGCCTAACTGCTGTGTGATCTCTGACAAGAAACCGCATTTTCTCGGTGTCAGTGACGTGTTGCGCCACAGTGTCGACACTACGCTTGAACTGTTGCGTAAAGAACTTGAGATACAGCTTGGGGAGGTTAGGGAACTGCTGCATTTCGCTTCCTTGGAGAGGATATTCATCGAAGAACGCATCTATAAGGATAAAGGATTTGAGGATAGCGCGACGATGGAAGCAGCCGTTGCACACATCGACAAGCGCCTTGAACCGTGGAAGCCCAAGTTTATCAGGGCGATAACCGAGGATGACATCCTGCGCCTGATGGAAATAAAGATGGGACGTATCCTGAAGTTCAATTCCAAGAAGGCCGATGAGCTCATCGCATCGTACAACGAAAAAATTGCAGCGATAAAGGATGACCTTAACCATATAGTGGACTATACGATAAAATGGTATGAGGGGCTCAAGTCCAAATATGGTGCTGCCTATCCGCGCCACACGGTTATACGGAGGTTTGACAATATAGAGGCTGCAACTGCTGCCGAAGCCAATGAAAAACTGTATATTAACCGTGAGGAGGGATTTATAGGGACTGCGCTCAAAAAAGATGAGTTTGTGTGCAACTGTTCCGATATCGATGATATTATCCTCTTCTACCGTGACGGAAAGTACAAGATAGTGAAAGTGCAGGAGAAAATGTTTGTCGGGAAGAACATTCTGTACATCAATGTATTCAAGAGAAACGATGTCCGCACTATATACAACGTGATATATCAGGACGGCAAGGGCGGTATCTATTACATGAAGCGTTTCGCCGTGACAGGTGTGTCGCGGGATAAGGAATATGATGTTACCAAAGGGCGTCCCGGTTCGAAGATAATGTGGTTCACTGCCAATCCTAACGGGGAAGCCGAGGTGGTGAAGGTGACGCTGAAGCCGAAACCGAGACTGAAGATGTTGCAGTTTGACGTGGATTTCGGGGAACTGTCGATAAAGGGAAAACAGTCACAGGGAAACATTGTCACCAAAAATGAGGTGCACCGGTTCTCCCTGAAGGAAAAAGGTGCGTCGACTTTAGGCGGGCGTGAAGTGTGGTTTGACCCGGATGTGCTCCGTCTCAACTATGACGGGCGTGGGGATTATCTGGGCGAATTTGCCGGTAACGACCAGGTGCTTATCATCCTTAAGAACGGTGAATACTATATGTCGACATTCGATTCGAGCAATCATTACGAGGACAACATATTGCGTATCGAGAAATTCCGTCCCGGACATGTGTGGACTGCAGTGCTGAACGATGCCGACCAGGGGTATCCCTATATCAAGAGGTTTACATTCGAACCTACGGCCAAGAAACAGAGATTCCTCGGGGAGAATGAAAAGTCGTCGTTGATATTGCTGTCGGACGCACCCGGTGCAAGAGTGGAGGTCACTTTCGGGGGAGGAGACGAATTCCGCGGGTCGATGATTATCGATGCCGTCGAATTTATCGGAGTCAAGTCCTATAAGGCCAAAGGTAAGCGTGTATCGAACTTTGAGGTTGCGTCAATCGTCGAGATAGAGCCACGGGAGATAGAGGACTCTGACGAGCCTGTTGACTCCGTTGGGCAGGAGGTTGTTGACGAGAATGTTACAGTCGAACCTGAACGTTCGGATGACGAGGTAAGGGATGAAATAAACGGACAACAACGCATTTTCTGATGAAACGTTTGTTTGGCCTTATATTGGTTGCCTTGGCCGCTGCGGTTGTCACGCGAGCCGGGACATGCGACTCGGTTCCGGAGATAAAGCCGTTGCGTCCTGTTATGTCGGCATATATGGTCGAGGGAGGCGGTTCGCATCTTGCCGACACATATCTCACGCCGCTGAAATATGACGGATGGGGTGTCGCATTGCGTTATGAGAGAATGCAGGCGATGAAGTTCAATCCCGACCGTTGGGTTATGAGGCTCACGGCAGGTATTGAGGCTGATCATACAGAAAACCCTGCGCGGAATGCAACCATGTGGTACTGGGGGCTTGACTTGTCATGGGGCATGATGCACCGCTGGCCTTTGCCTCATGGGCTGACAGTTGCAGGAGGTGGCAGCACAAGTCTGGATCTCGGATGCCTGTATAATTCCAGGAACGGGAACAATCCCGCATCGGCCAAGGCTGCGTGGACAGTGAATGTTACAGGCTATGTGTCGTGGAATCTTAACTTGTGGCGGTTGCCGGTGACATTGCGGTACCAACCTACAATTCCGGTTACCGGTGTCTTTTTTGCCCCTGATTATGGTGAGCTTTACTACGAGATATATCTCGGGAATCACTCGGGATTGGCTCATGCCGCATGGTGGGGTAATTATTTTATGATGGAGAACCTTCTGACTGCCGACCTGCATTTCGGGAACACGTCATTGCGTGTGGGTTATCGCGGACGTATATTGTCGACTCAGGTTAATGATATAACCACACGCATGATTACCAATAACTTTGTCCTCGGGGTGTCGGGCGAATGGATAAGCGTGTCTCCCCGTAAGGGTATTGATCCGCGGGCAGGAATCGTGTCGGCATTGTATTAATGTACGTAAGTGTCTATGAAAAAAATATTGTTGATATCGTTGCTGTCTCTATTGTCAGGAGCCTGTCATGAGATTGAGGAGTGGGATAATGACCCGAAAGGTAATTTTGACGCCTTGTGGACAATATTGGATGAACATTATTGTTTCTTCGAGGAAAAAGGGGTGGACTGGAACGAGGTCTACAACCGGTACGTGGCAAAGATAAGTAACGGTATGACCTCCGAGGAACTGTTTCTCGTGTGTGCCGGGATGCTTGACGAGCTGAAGGACGGGCATGTTAATCTCTCATCGTCATTCAATACCTCCTATTACAGGAAATGGTGGAGCGACTATCCGCAGAATTATAACGAAAGGATTGTACAGGAATACTATTTCAATTTCAATTACCGTTCGACCGGAGGAATAGATTTCGGGATATTGCCTGAAAATATAGGCTATATGCACTACGGCAGTTTCTCTGATGATATAGGGGAGGGGAATCTTGACAATGTCCTTGCCTATTTCTCGACATGTAACGGGTTGATAATAGATGTCAGGGATAATGGTGGCGGGGATCTGACAAATGTCGAGACACTTGTGCGCCGCTTTATAACCGAACGTTCTCTTGCCGGCTACATTTCACACAAGACGGGAAAAGGACACGGGGAGTTTTCTGAACCGTATGCCTACTACTACGAGCCGGCCGATGAAGGACGGGTGATGTGGGGGAAGCCTGTAGTGGTGCTAACTAACCGCAGCACCTACAGTGCCGCCAATAACTTTGTGGCGATAATGAAACTGTTGCCGCGAGTGACGGTGGCCGGTGCAACCACCGGAGGAGGTAGCGGGATGCCTTTCTCTTCGGAACTGCCATGCGGGTGGACTGTGAGGTTCTCGGCATGCTCGATACTTGATGCGATGGGTAACAGTACCGAGAATGGGGTTGACCCTACTGAAGGCTGTGCCGTTGATATGGATATTGAGGCGACTCTTGACGGACATGACACGATACTCGATTTTGCAATCGGGTATCTGACACGGAGTTAGATGGATGTGACCTATTCGGTGAGTTGCATGCCGCGGATTATTGCGGCTTCATTCATTGGAATGAGGTGATGGTGGCGTTCGGGCAGGGTTTTCTTCAATCCTTTAATTACGCTTTCCATCGGTACAAGAGGCTTGATTTTCAGTAAAGCTCCGAGAACGACCATATTATAGGTCTTGGCGCTTTCCATCTCAAACGTGGCTTCCATCGCGTCGATGCGGTGTACGGTAATGTCGGTGCGCGTCGGTGCACGGTGTATGCCGTAGGAGTCGTAGATGAGTGTCCCGCCTGGTTTTATGCATGCCTCAAACTTGTCAAGACTCTGCTGGTTGAGGATTACGGCTGTGTCGTAGCTGTCGAGGATAGGTGAACTGATGGGGCTGTCGCTAAGTATTACGGTAACATTTGCAGTGCCTCCGCGCTGTTCAGGCCCGTATGACGGCATCCATGTCACTTCAAGATTGTCCATTAGCGCAGCGTATGCGAGGATTTTCCCCATTGACAATACGCCCTGTCCACCGAATCCGGCTATTATGATTTCTTCTTTCATTTCTTTACGGTGTTTTTGATGTCTCCCATCGGGTACTTGGCAAACATGTTTTCCTCCATCCATTTATTGGCCTGTGCCGGACTCATTTTCCAGCCTGAGTTGCACGTGCTGACGATCTCGACGAGAGACGTGCCACGCCCTTCCATCGAGTTGGTGAAAGCTTGTTTTATGGCAGCTTTGGCTTTGCGTACGGCTGCCGGTGTATGTACGCTCTGGCGTGTGACATAGCAGGTACCGTCGAGCTGTGCGACGAGATCGGATATTTTTAGCGGGTAGCCGTTCAGGTCGACACGGCGTCCGTATGGGGTGGTGGAGGTTTTCATCCCTTCGAGGGTTGTGGGGGCCATCTGTCCTCCGGTCATGCCGTAGATGCCGTTGTTTATAAATATTATGGCAATGTTCTCGGCACGGTTGGCTGCATGTATGGTCTCGCATGTCCCTATTGCCGCAAGGTCTCCGTCACCCTGATAGGTGAACACCATGCGTGACGGATTAAGCCGCTTTACGGCGGTGGCTATTGCCGGAGCGCGTCCGTGGGCTGCTTCAATCCAGTCGATGTCGACATAATTGTAGGCGAAGACGGCACAGCCCACCGGTGCGATACCGATGGTCTTGTCCTCGATTCCCATTTCTTCAATAATCTCGGCTATAAGGCGGTGTACCACGCCGTGGCTGCACCCGGGACAATAGTGCATGTGGTTGTCGTTGAGAAGCCGGGGCTTCCTGTAAACGAGATTTTCCGGTCGGATAATATCTTCGGTTGTCATTTGGGATTCTGTAATGGTTATTGGGCTTCGGGAAAATTGTGCTTGAATGCGTCAAGGACTTCGTTGGGATTGGGTACGATGCCACCGAGGCGGCCGAAATGATACACCGGTACGCGTCCTTCGACAGCAAGTCTGACATCTTCGATCATCTGCCCTGCATTTATTTCTACAACGAGTATGCCTTTGATTCTCTTGGACAGTCCGGTAATGGTCTTATAGGGATAGGGCCACAAGGTAATGGGTCTTATAAGGCCTATCCTGATTCCTTGCTTGCGTGCCTCCTCGATACTTTTCAGGCATATACGGGCGATAGACCCGAATGCCACGATGAGATAGTCGGCATCGTCGGTATAGTATTCCTGATACCTTACCTCGTTTTCTTCGATCAGTCGGTAAGTACGCTGGTATCGCTCGTTATTGCGTTCCATTTGGTAGGAGTCGAGTTCGAGGGTTGTCATGATGTTCGGCTTGCGGGTTGCCGGCTTGCCGGTTACCGCCCATGGACATTGGCGTGCAATCTCCTCGTCGGTACGTCGCGGACGAGCAGGAGGGAGCACTACTTTCTCCATCATCTGCCCAACCATGCCGTCGGCAAGAATCATGGCAGGAGTGCGGTATTTGAATGCGAGGTCGAACCCTAATGTGACAAAATCGGCCATTTCCTGGACTGTGGCGGGTGCAAGTACAATGAGATGATAGTCACCGTGTCCGCCACCTTTGGTGGCTTGGAAATAGTCGGCTTGCGACGGGTGAATTGTCCCGAGACCGGGACCTCCGCGCATTACATTGACTATGAGTGCCGGGAGCTCTCCGGCGGCAATGTATGATATTCCCTCTTGCTTGAGACTTACTCCGGGACTTGATGATGAGGTAAATACTGCTTTTCCGCAAGCGGCACCGGCATATACCATGTTGATTGCAGCGATTTCGCTTTCCGCTTGAAGAACAACCATCCCGGTAGTTTCCCATGGCATTTCAGCCTCAAGGGTTTCAAGTATTTCCGATTGGGGAGTGATGGGGTATCCGAAATATCCGTCAGCACCGTAGCGTATTGCTGCGTGGGCGATGGCTTCGTTCCCTTTCATCAGTCTTACGTCTTCTTCCATATCTTAACAGATGAATATTGTATCAGTTATTATTTTATCGTTACCCGATAGACTTCAATGCATCCGTCGGGACACACCGTCGCGCATGACGCACATCCTATACATGCTTCAGGATTATTCATGAATGCGAAATGATAGCCCCGATCGTTCACCTCCTTGGGTTGGAGCATAAGGACATCGGTGGGACATGCGACAACGCACAGGTCGCACCCTTTGCAGCGGTTTTGGTTGATTTTTACGGCACCTTTTACTTTAGCCATAATTGGGATTAGTTCTTTTTTGTTTACATTTGCAGTGCAAAAGTAGTTAATCTTTTCGGATGCTATTAACCTTTAATACAACTTTAACCTATGGCACATATTGTATTAAAATGTGCCATGATTAAACGGTATGGTAGAGTATGAAGCCCAAGGTAAGTATTGTCATATCGGTCTATAATAAATGCCGTGACGTGAAGCGTGCCGTGAAGTCGGCTCTGAGGCAGACATACGGGCATATTGAGGTGATTGTCGTCGATGACGCCTCGTCTGACGGTTCGTGTGACGTGGTTGCCGGCATTGCTGCTACGGACAGTCGTGTGAGATTGGTGAGGCATACTGAAAACAAGGGATTGAGTCAGACTCGTATCACGGGGCTTAATGCTGCATCGGGGGAATATGTCATGTTTATGGATGCGGATGACACTGTTGGAGAAAAGGCCGTTGCCGTGTTGCTGGAACGTAGTGTGGAAATGTCGGCAGATATTGTCGTGATGGCGTCGCAGCGGGTGAGCGGTAAATTGCCTGTCAGAATCCCGTTTTTTATCCCGTCACGCTTTTTCGGTCAGGAAAAAGTGGTTAATGCGCGTAGTATTCTTCCTGTAATACTGACTAAAAACGGATTCACGTTGTCGGTTGTCGACAAGCTGTATCGCCGTGAACTGCTTGAAGCAGCTAACCTTGTGGCTGAAAAGGAATTTATAGGTGAGGATATGCTGTTTAATATGCGTGTATTCAATAGCGACGCGCGTGTTGCGTGGACTGATTATGTGGGATATAATTGGTCTACAGGTGGTGGTTCGACAATGAGGTCTGAAAGGATGTGGGAAGAGGATAAAAAACTGTATCTTAGATGCCGTCAGGTGTTGGGGGAGATGTCTGCTGATAATGATGAGTTCAACGGTTGTCTTGCTCAAGGTCTCGTGTCGGCATTCATTTACGAGATAGCCCGTAGCCTTGTCAATCCGTTTGCCTCACGAAGGCGCATAAAAGAATGGATTGCCGGACAACTTGATGATACTTTTTGGGATAATGTGTCATCGTTGCCGGATAATCTTTCTTCATCGATAGCCGCTAAGGATGCCGGTGCGGTGTTTGATGCCGGTAAGCGGCAATTTATGCAGCATCGTCTGTTCTATACGGTATTGGCTGTTATGTAATTCTTTATTTTACCGGGATTTTCTCTACGCGTTTCACGTGACGGCCTCCTTCAAACGGGGTGTTGAGGAATGCCTCTACAATGTCGAGGGCCAGGACAGGCTCGATAAAGCGGGCTGGAAGGACAAGGACATTGGCATCGTTGTGCTGCCGTGCAAGTTTAGCCAGTTCGACACTCCAGCAGAGAGCTGCGCGTATGCCCTGATGCTTGTTTAGGGTCATTGATATTCCGTTTCCGCTTCCGCACATTGCGATTCCGGGATAGCATGTCCCGTTCTCGACTGCATTGGCACAGGGATGGGCATAGTCGGGGTAGTCGCAACTGTCGGCACTGTTTGTCCCGAAGTCCTGATATTGGATGTCCTGTGATTCAAGATAGCCTTCAATGATGCTTTTCAATTCGTATCCTGCATGGTCGCTGCACATTGCTATCTTCTTTCCGTCTAAAAGTATTGACATGGCTATTTACTGTTTTATTGTAATGCAAATTTACTAAAAAAGCCCGATTATTGCTATCTTTACCGGGAATAATGAAAAACCAGTTGAAAATAGTATTTAGCCGGATGAGGAAATGGCTTGGTGGATTGTCGTTCCGCACTGGTGTCATATTGATGATACTGTGCGTCGGGTTTTATGTCGCGTCGTTTGCCCAGATGCTCTTGCCGTTGTCAGCAACGGTAAAGGCGGTTCTGTGGTTCGTTTTATTCGGGCTGGCGAAAGCGACGCAATATTCCGGCATTATAGTGTTGGGTACTGCCGGGCTGACGCGTCTGCGTCGATGGTGGCGCAAACGGAGCGGATAGGTGCATTTTATCCTGTCTTGATTGGCAGATGTTTCCATAGGCAGCGGGGTATCAGCCGCCATAATGACACAAGTATCCGCCAACGCCAGTCTATGATTGCAATGCGTTTTTTCTGTAATATAGCCCGTATAATGCGGGGTACGGCATAGTCGATCGACATCATCATGGGATAATTTTTTTCTCCGGCCAGTAATGGGGTGTCAATAAAACCCGGACGGATGTCGGTAAATGAAATATTGGTCCGTTCAATGTTGGCCAACTGTTCAAGTGCCGTAAGGTAGGTGTATTGAAAACGTTTTGTGGCACAATAGCTTGCCGCAATGCCTATCCCCATAGTCCCTGCCACTGATGAGATGACGGCTATATGTCCTTCTTGACGTTGGGAAGATGAGCCCTTGAAGTATTGATAGGCGGTATCAACGATTCTGATAAATCCGGTGATGTTGGTGTTGACTGTGTTTATCTCGTTGTCGATATCAAGTTCGGGGTTTTGTCGCCCTATCCCTGACGCATGTATCAGTATGTCCATGCCGCCGGTCATTTTGATAAGGCTCATGAACCGGGAGACGGCGTCATTTGATGTTATGTCAATGGTAAGGTATGTTATGTTGTCCGGGAATCTCTCCTGTAAAGTTTTGAGAGGTGTTTCTCTTCGGGCGGCAATTCCTACCTTCCATCCTTTCATGGCAAATTCTTCGGCTATGCGGTAACCTAATCCCGATGATGCACCGATAATGACGATTCTTTTCATGGCAGTTGGTCTATCGGCTTTTGCTCATTCTGCTACAGCCGTTTCGGTATCGGTCATCGGCTTTGTCCTCTTGCCCAAAGGGATGGTGTACATTACCGATAGACTGCCGCCTATGGATGATGTGCGTGTACCGTATCCGGGAATGTACCATGGCTCACCGTAGATGTTCTTGCTTTCATGTAGGATTGTGTGGTATTTGAATGCCCATCCCATTGACAGGTTTTTGACAATCTTGACCCTTATGCCCAATACGATATCCAAGAACCCTACAGTGGAACTTTGGGACGGAATGTTGAATGTGGCGTTTTCCTGCCAGTAATCGGCTACCGGATGAATGTCGGTTATTTCGTAAGAGAAAGAGGTGAATCCGTAACGGATTCCGGCATGGAACTGGTAGTCTGGCTTTGATTTATATAGGAAATTATAGTTCATGCCTATTCTGAAATATGGTGCCGTACTGCTCTTATATGTATAGTTGCCGTCCTCCGGAGTGTAGTCGGCGGTTCCTAATCCTATCTCTACTACCGGCTTGAAACGGTTATGGATGCTCAATTCGCCCCATATCTCGGCACCACCGTATTTCTGCCCGAAACAACGCATAAGCGGATCCCATAGATTGAGACCTAAAGTTACTTCATGAAACAGCGGGTAAGCCAGTTTGTTTTTTTCTTTAATCGCCGTGGAGTCGATATACTCTCTACCCGAAATCGTGTCTACAAGTACGGTATTGCCTTGGGTATCCTTAAACTCAACAAGATTTTTCTTGTCATCCTGTTTCCTTGCAGGAGTATCTTTTTTTCGCTCTGTAGCAGGTATGGCATTGGAATTTGGCGTAACCGGAGTGATACGGCGTTGAGCTGCACTTTCGTTCACAAGAAGACCGCTTATCGCAAATAGTAGTATTATGGTCAGGTGTCTCATCATTCCGTTGTTTCTGTTTCGCCTTGTTGGTTATTGCCTTCGGAATTATCCTCAGTGTCATTATTGTCTCCTTCCGGAGAATTGCTTTCTCCGTCGGTCTCATCTGATGATACCGTTCGGAAAAATATCTTGATGCGTTCTTTTTCAATGTTGGTCACGACCGAATCGGTTATAGCGATGGAGTCGACAAGATGATGTGTATATGCCAGTCTTGTTATCGTATAGTGATACATGGCTCCGCATTCCTCCGAGACGAAAACCGGAAATGATGTGTAGTCAAATGTGACGGTGTCATTCAGTTCTGGTGCTGATAGCTCTTTCTGGTTGTAGTGGATGAAAAATGAAGATGATTGACTGTTCGAGCGGAATGGTAGATAAACCCGGCTTACGTCATTGCCGTTATTTACGAGCAGTGAGTCATCAGGGGCATTGACGCCGCCGATGCTTATGGAATCGATGGCGATACTGTTGCCGTCCTCCATTGAATAGAATCCTGCGAGAGGCAGGCTGTTCTGGTTTTCGGTGCAGCCGGTCGTGTTACATGAGGATATGGTGGCTGTTAGTATTGTGACCGTTAATATGTATGTTAATATTTTCCCCATTTTGTGATGTCTTCAAGTGATTTACGTTTCTTTTCCGGTAATGGAGCTGAGGTGTCGGGATAGCCGAGGGGTATAATGGCAATCGGTTCGATATTTTGAGGGATATTCAATCCTGTACGCAATGTGTCCGTATTGAAGTTGCACACCCAGCAAGTCCCGAGATTAAGGGCGGTTGCGGCAAGGCATATATGCTCTATTGCAATGGATACGTCCACGTCGGTATGGTCTTTACCGTCTGAGTCACGATGCCATGCTTCATCATGAAGACCGCATGCGATGATGAATGCCGGTGCGCTCCTTATCCATTGCCGGTCGTAGCTTTCGATTACGGTGCGGCGTAAATCGTCGGTGTCGATTACGATAAATTCCCATGGCTGTCGGTTACAGGCCGATGGCGCGAGACGGGCAGCGTCGATGATTGTGCTGATTGTATCCCTCGATACCGGTTTCTCCTTGAAGTTACGGCAGGAGTAACGGTTTTTTATCAGATTAACCAGAAGTGTATATGAATCAGGCTTTTCCATCAGTGGTATTCAGTTCTTCTTCTATTTCATAATCGTTACGCCTATGGGAATTACGCACAATAAGTTCCCCGAGGAATCCGGTAAGGAACAGCTGTGTGCCTAGAATCATCATTACAAGTGACAGATAGAAGTAGGGCGAGTCGGTTACAAGTATATATGGTTGTCCAGTGTACATGTTGTACAGTTTTGTCGCTCCTACTATTGCCACGGCAAGGAATCCGAGAATGAACATCAGGCTGCCGAGCAGGCCGAAGAAATGCATTGGCTTTATGCCGAATTTTGCCGTGAACCATAGGGTCGCAAGGTCAAGATAACCGTTAACGAACCGGTCGAGACCGAATTTTGTTTTACCGTATTTCCTTGCTTGATGATGTACAACCTTTTCTCCGATGCGGTTAAAACCGGCATTTTTGGCAAGATATGGGATGTAACGGTGCATGTCTCCGTAGACTTCAATATGCTTGACCACCTTGTTCCTGTAGGCTTTAAGTCCGCAGTTGAAGTCGTGAAGATTCGTTATGCCGCTGACTTTGCGGGCGGTGGCATTGAATAATTTAGTCGGGATTGTTTTTGACAGGGGGTCGTAACGTTTCTGTTTCCATCCCGATACAAGGTCATACCCCTCTGAGGTTATCATGCGGTAAAGTTCGGGTATCTCATCGGGACTGTCCTGCAGATCAGCGTCCATTGTGATTACTACATCACCTGATTCTCTGATGAAACCGGTATTTAATGCCGGAGACTTGCCATAGTTGCGGCGGAAACACACCCCTTTGACATTAGGGCTCTTGTCGCTGAGGCTTTTGATGACATCCCAGGAACTGTCAGTGCTTCCATCGTTGATGAACAATATTTCATAGCTGAAGCCATTCTGTTCCATGACGCGTCTTATCCATGCCTCAAGTTCAGGTAGTGACTCTGCTTCGTTATATAATGGGACAATTACCGATATATCCATATCTGGAGATTTAAATGGTTGTAAAATATTATGTATTTACTTTATGCGCTTGTACTATCAGCGACACTATGATGGATAGCAATGAGCCGGAGAATACTCCGAGCCATATCATTTCTATTGCAACTTGTATCGGTGTAGGAATCAAGTTGTTGTCAAGCATTTTCTGTAGAATGTCTATTACCTCTTTCCCTCGTCCTTGTCCTTTTAGGGTCTCTATTGATGAAGTGATTTGGCTTATGAGGAAATCAGGTGCGATCCATCGCATGTAGATGTAGGCAGCCAACGCCATTATTATCGAGCCGCAGAAGAACATTACAATGCCTTGCATCCATAGGGAAGAGAATTGTGTAGTGCCATAGTCCTTTACATAGCTGCGGCGTAAATAGATGTAGGTGACAATAGGGACTCCTGCTGCCATCAGTGGCGATAATAATCCGATGTAGGGCACGGAAGTGGCTGATGCTGTGGCAAAGAACAGCACTGTCAGGTAGATGCCAAACAGGAATCCGTCATCGGCACCGCGTCGGAACGGGGAGTATTTTTCTAAAGCCATTTCTTGTTATCAGACTGCAAAGATAGTGATAAAAAATGATTGAAAAGGCACTATTGTGATAAACGGTAATAGACAAGCGACAGAACTTTTCTGGAAGTCTTGTCGCTTGTCTATATGCCGGTTATGTGTGCTTGTGCTTAAAACGTGGCGATAGTGTTGCCTCCTGACCAGTTACCTCCGCTGTACCAGCAGTTCCAATTGTCGGAATAATTTGATAGAGAGCCTCCTGCCGATACGGTATAGTTTGTTCCGGTGGTAATGCCCGGAGAGTTGAACAGGAAAGTTGTGCTGCTCATGCTTCGTGGACAGGAGAATGTCACAATGGGTGTGCTTGAAATTCCGAGTATCGCTATGTTTTGATCTTTTGATACGGGAATATCGTTGCAGATGATGCTGCGTTGCCGGCTGGCAGCCGATGGTGATGATTGTAGCGTGCCGCCCATGACAATCGCTGTCCCGCCGTTTAGCAGTAACTGTTCTCCGGTGTCGACATCGATTCCGCTTTCCGGAGCACTTGCCCCGATGCCGATAACCAGCCCGTCGTTAACGGTTATTGTGCCATTGGCGTCGATCCCGTCATTGTTGCTGGAGTAGGCATAAATACGTCCTCCGCTGATATTGATGTCTGATGAGATGTTGATGGCGTCGTCGTATGCATATACGTATGCCTCTCCTCCGCTTACATTAAGAGAACTCTTGCTTTCCAATCCTTCTGAGCCGTCATGCTTACCTGTGACGGCAACGTTTAGTGTTCCTCCGGTTATATTGATGTTGCCATCGGCTTTGACACCTTTGGGTGATGAGGTGAGTTCTTCGGTATAGATATATTTTATCCCCGTTGTGACAATGGTCGAGTTTCCACCGGCAATGGTTATCGTGCCGTTGGCATTCAGTCCTTTCCCTCCGCTTCCTGAACTGCGTATCTCAATAACCCCGCCATTTATGTTTATGTTCCCGTCTGACTTTATGCCGGTCGGAGAGGATGTGTCGTTTGTTTCTGCGTCATATCCGCTGTCTCCTGTGGTGTTTATAAGGACTTTGCCTCCACATATATCCACGTTCAGGTCGGTCTTGATTCCTTTTCCTGCTGCTGATGGGACATTGGCATAAATCAGTCCGCCATCGATGTTGACACCGAGGCCGTCATCGGTGTCCCCTTTGGCATGTATCGCATTCTTTGCTGTCTCTGTGACGGCAATAGTTACTCCGGGACGGGTATACAGGTAGCTGTCCGTGACGATACCGTGCCGGTATTTTGCGGCAACAGTCAGGATGCCTTTTCCGCTGAATACCATGTAGCCTTCACTGAAAAAACAACCCTTCCGGTCTTCGCTGAGTGAACTTGCTCCACTGGTGTAGTAGTCGTCCTCGGTATATGTGATGCAGTCGCTGAGCTTGTTTGTGGTGCCGTCGGTAAGGTGGACAAACAAGGCTTTCTTGCATTGGTTGTTTATTGCCGGACCATGACCTGATGTAAGTTCTATGCCGTCCAACAGCAGTTTCACCTTGTTGCTGCCGTATATCTTCAGCCCGCCGTTTGCGCTGTTTCCTGTGAGGGTGATTGCTGTGTTGCCGCTTATGCCGTTAGTGATCATGTCTATTGTCACGTATGCTCCAGATGTGTGGCATATTATATTGGAATTGCTGCATTCGATTGTGGCGTTTTCGCCATTGTAGGTGACGGTGATGTTATTTGGGAACGTATTGTTTTCGTGGTAGATTTTGTTGCTGCTGCCCACAACATCACTGCTCGCGTCATCGGCTTTTTCTCCATTCCATGCCGGAATGGTATTGGCGAAAGCGGGCAGGTCTCCGTCATTAGGACGTTCGATGCCAAGATCCTCATCTGAAATATAGAAATCGTCGTCGGTACATGACATGCTGCCCATAAGCATTAAAGGAAGTGCGTATATTGAGAGTTTCCTGAGTCGGTTCATAGCAGTATCTGGTGGTAATGGTTAGAGTTTGAATTTATAGCCGATTCCTATCACGTGACCGCCTTCGTTGTCATCGTCATTTTCATCGTTGTACCGGTAATACAGGTCTACCGAGTTTTTCTTGTCGATCTTGTATGATGAGCCGATCGTCCATCTTGTTTTTTCGGTTCTGAACCCGTCGGTGAAAGAGTTGTATAATTCACATGATGCGTAGGGGGTGAACTTGCATTTCTTTTTGTCATATTCCACTTGTATCCGTGAACGCATTACATGTTGGTTCTTTGTCTTTATGATTTCATCGGTTTTTCTCGTGATACGGTCATCGTCGTACTTGGTCACATACTGGTTGGGACGGTAGGTGTACTGGTACCGCTCACGGAGCGAGAACTCGATGTTGTGCCATTTGTAGCTTCCGCTCAGAGAGAAGAACGCGCGGTGCTTGGGTTGCCAGTATTGTGGTATTATATTGCCTTTCTTTGTCGTTTCGTTAGGACAATGCTGATATATGTAGGTGTATCCTCCTGCAATTTTAAGGTGAGACCACGCTTTATATTCGGCGCTGATAGTGGCAGCCCACCGCTCGGTGTTTGAAAAGTTGTCTTGGGTACGGTATTCGCCTTCGGCTGAAAGTCCCCATTTCTTGGTGAGTTTATAGTCAGCTTCTACTGAAGTCCACAGGCTCTGTGCTTCAGCCTTTACTGGAATTATGCACAATAGTGCTGCGGCTAAAAATGATATTGCTTTGTTGCTCATGGCCTTTCTTCTTTTGGAAATTTCAACATGTGGTTGATTGCATTGGAGCTCTTGTCTTCTTCGCTTTCATAGAATACTTTCAGCATGGCTGTGTCCTGAAGAAAATTGACGGCGCCTACTTCTACGCGTAGGATGTTTAACCCTAAACGCTTGTGAAGGTCTTCAAGTAATTCCTCGCGACGGTCGGGGCATATAAGTTCTATGCGGTCATATAGGACAAGTTTTTCCGATACATGTTTGAGTTTCGGGATATTTTCGCAGAATCTTATGCACAACAGGAATATGAAATTTGTCAGTACCAGTTCTGCGATACTGAGTGTCACGGCGAGTGCATTTATGACCGATACGGCAATGATTACGAACAGGTAGGTCATTTCCCTGACCAACATCGATTCTGTGCGATAGCGTATTATGCCGAAGATCGCAAATAACCCCAAAGCGAATCCGACCTTAATCTTTACGCCTCCGAGGAGATAAATGAGGAAAAAGATGCTGACACTTATGAGCGCGAAAGTGAAGTAATAATCACATCGGCGGCTTTTTGGAAAATATAGTTTATGGATGATTAGCCATACAACGAATGAGTTGAATGCGAATCTCAGAAGCATTTGCCACAGGTCGAGCGATGCTATCAATGGCGTATCGATGAAATCAAAGTCTTCCATGGAATGTTTAAGTTGTGAACGATTAAAATTGTATATCTTTGTTAATATTACATAGTTTGTCTATTGTGCGCAATCGCGGTTTGAAACGGTTGTGCTTAAGCCCGCTGTCGGTCAGAGCCATCCCCATGCAGTATTTGCTGAATTTTGCCGGCTGGATGCGTAGATTGCGTAGCATTGCTGATGACTCTGAAACAGTGTGCCCGTCGCGTTTCAATTCGATGATTACAAGATTTTCCAGCTTGCAGTTGATTCCGGTTTGACAGTTGTGGAATTTAAGCCCGGTATCAATTGTGAGCCTTTCGGTCATTTTGCGGTTGACCAGTGTTATTCGGGTGAAACGGTTCTCGATCTGTTTGAACAGGTCGGAATAGGTGTATCTGGCGTATTTCCCGATGAATTCAGTGCAGTCGCTGTCTTCGAACCGGTTGCACTGTATGCGTTTTTTCTTGGTTCTGCCCTTGTTGTTCTTGTTCTTTATTTCAAGAAATGAGACGTCCGATGTCTCGTATGTCCTGATGCGGATCTTCTGGCGGGTTTTGTGCCCGTGAAGATGATCCATGTACATGCTGCATTGCTTTGTGTCAAAGTAAAGTGTGTGATAGGGCATAAGATATTCTCCGTCGATTTCCTGTAGCCGGTATTCGGCCAGTGCTTGTTCCAAAAAGTGGGATAGCACTGTCCGGGTAGTGAGATATTTGGTGTCGATACGGTTCATTAGCCTGACACTTTTCATCTCTTCCAGAGTGATGGGGGTGTACTCGCGTAGAATGTCTGTCATCCGGTCGTTTCGCAGTTGCGTTATTATATTAATCTACCGCAAGTTAGTGATTTCTTGTGCGAAAAGACAAATGAAATAGACGGAATGAAAATTTTTGTTGCAAAAATGTTACGCGGATGTGATTACTCCTGTTAAACGGTTGAATTGTGAAAAAAGATAAAATCTAAATATGCTATTGGTGCGTTCGAAGGGAATGCCTGATGGTTTTACTCGCCTGTGTACAGGCATCTTATTTTTCCCACTGGCAGTTTACCCTCAAGCTTGACTGGAATACGGCGGCTGTCTATTGATATCCAAGCCTCCATGTCATCTGAAGTCTTTGTCTTGCCATCGGATGTGAAGGTGAAACTTACCCGATAGCACTGGTAAGGGGTCTTGTCTATTTTTACGGTTTCGTTCCCACGGTATTTGAGCCGGAGCAGTTCCTTCCGTTTGCCGGAAAAAATGTTTATCGTGATAGTCTGTCCGACTGTCATTGCCTTGAAGTCAAGAGCCCTCAGGTAATAATAGACGCTTAGCATGTCGACGGTTGTGCCCGTTGCCTGTAGCGTGATTGAGTCGCTACTGGTGCTGTTGTCTTTCTTGCGTTTGAATCGGGAGCAGTGTCCGGTGAACAGGTTCCCGTCTCGGGTGTATTTTATCACATCATGATTGTACTTGCCGTCTTCGTGGGCGATCTTTTCGTAGCGGATAGGAAACATTGAGTCTTTTTCCATGGTGCACAATAGTGTGTCGCGCACTTTGTAGATGCGGTCGGCCCAAGGCTCGGATGCCGCGGCAAGCATGGCTTTGTAGGTCTTGCCGTCGCTTTTTAGTGTCAGTGTCGCATTGCCGGCCTGGCTGTTAATCAGTCCCCATTTGTACATTACTTTGTAGCGGAGTGTCTCATCCTGAAGACTGATTGCGGCTGACAGGTGCAATGTGTGTACGGTTGCAATCAGAAATAATATGACGGATATTGTACGTTTCATGATGCTTTGACGTGTGTCTGCAACCAAGGTTTAATCGATGGCGATTTTGATGCAGAATTTGTGATGGGTGCCTATCCCGATGTTGGGGGCATGTGCATCTTCAGGAAAGAATATGGCATATTGTCCGGGATAAACCGGAATATGGAACTGCACCGTGTCTCCGTAAAATTCGATGTCCTTCTCCGGATCATATGGCTTTATGCAGTTCTTGAGATTGCTTGTTGCCGCCCATCCTATTACTTCGACTTCTGAAATCGGGACATGGATGTCGATGTACCGTTTATGGGCTTCAAGCAGTTGTTTCTCCTTGGGAATCATTGCTACGGTCTCAAGGTTGGCAATTATCTTACCGCTTGCAATTTCAATTTTGCCCGGTTTGAACTCGTCTTTGAAATGCTGTTTTATCCAGTTGAGTGCAGTTTCTATCTCAGGTCTAAGCCTTGAGATGCTGCCGGTAGTATTCAAGTCTCCTAAAATCATGAGTAAGCCGAATTTATATCAGATAAATGGAAGTGCGTTGCGGGATGCTTGCTCGATGCGCTTGTTGCGCCAGCATTTACGGCAGACGGAGATGTACCGGTCGTCCCCGCCTATCTCCACTTGTGCACCTTCTTCAACAAAATCCCCGTTCTGGTCTATACGCGCATTGATTATGGTTTTGCGTCCGCATGAGCATGTGGACTTTATCTCGTCTATTGTGTCGGCAATCTCAAATAGTCGGCGTGAACCCTCGAACAGGTTGGACTTGAAGTCGGTACGTAATCCGTAACACACCACATTGCTGCCGTAATCGTCTACTATCCGTGAGAGCTGGTCTACTTGCTCAGCGGTCAGGAATTGGGCTTCGTCGATTAGGAACCAGTCGATTACCGACATCGTTTGTTCAAATAGCTCTTGAGCCAGCAGATACAGGTCGGTATCATGGTATATCCAGCGGCATTCGCGCTGGATTCCTATCCGGGAGCGGATAATGTTTTCGTTGTCACGGGTGTCGACAATAGGCTTGAGGCACACGTATTGCATGCCCCGTTCTTCAAAATTGTAGGCAGTGGTGAGTAGCAGTGCGGTCTTTGCCGAACCCATGGTGCCGTACCTGAAGTATAGTTTGCCTTTTCTGTTCATGATAAAGATGCCGTTACGGTTAACGCTTGTAAAGTTAGCAACAATTATCGTAACGCGCATTCATTTTATTGCCAAACTTATCAACATCCGTTGAGGATGACAGCGGCTGTGGCAGTGTTTTTTGTTGCCGGTAATGTGTGGATTGTTAATAGTTTTGCGTAACTTTGCGGTCGTTTTTATTATAAAATGGTAATGGATAGAAAAGTAAGGGTAAGATTCGCCCCGTCACCCACAGGGCCTTTGCATATAGGCGGTGTACGTACCGCGCTTTACAACTACCTTTTTGCCCGGCAGAATGGCGGAGACATGATTCTTCGTATCGAGGATACCGACTCGCAGCGGTTTGTCCCCGGAGCTGAAGAATATATCAACGAGGCTCTTGCCTGGCTTGGTATAAAAATAGATGAAGGTGTACGCGAGGGGGGCAAGTATGGTCCTTATAAGCAGTCGGAGCGTCGTGACATATATCGCGAGCATGTTAAGATGCTCCTTGATAACGGTAAGGCTTATATGGCATTCGATACTCCAGCCGAGCTGGAGGCGCGCCGGCAGTCTGTGCCTAATTTCCAATATGACGCATCTACGCGCATGTCGATGCGTAATTCCCTGTCATTGCCTGCCGAGGAAGTAAACCGGCTTCTTGGCGATGGTGCGCAGTACGTTGTGCGTTTTCTGATCGAGCCGGGACGTGATGTGGAAGTCAATGACTTGATCAGAGGAAAGGTTACAATCAATTCAAGTGTGCTTGATGACAAGGTGTTGTATAAAAGTGCCGACGATCTGCCCACTTATCACCTTGCCAATATTGTCGATGATCACCTGATGGAGGTGTCTCACGTGATACGAGGGGAGGAATGGCTGCCCTCGGCTCCGCTGCATGTCCTGCTGTATGAGGCATTCGGCTGGGCTGATACGATGCCTGAGTTTGTCCATCTTCCGTTGTTGTTGAAACCTGACGGGAAAGGCAAGTTGAGCAAGCGGGATGGGGATCGTCTCGGTTTTCCTGTGTTCCCTCTCGAATGGCATGACCCTAAGAGTGGGGAAATATCCTCAGGGTATCGTGAGTCGGGATATCTGCCGGAGGCGGTGGTTAATTTCCTCGCATTGCTCGGATGGAATCCGGGTGATGATACCGAAATAATGTCAATGGACGACTTGGTCGGTAAGTTCTCGCTGTCCCATTGTTCAAAATCCGGGGCAAAGTTTGATTTTGAAAAAGGGAAATGGTTTAACCATAAATACTTGCAGGAACTTCCCGATGCTGACCTCGCTATGATGTTCAAGCCGTTACTTGCCGAAAAGGGGATTACCGGATATAGTGATGAGTATATTACCGGAGCTGTTGCGATGGTCAAGGGACGTATTAATTTTGTGAAAGACTTGTGGGAACAGGCGGGATTCTTTTTCGTGGAACCGGCCGGATATGATCCTAAGGCGGTCAAGAAGCGTTGGAGTGAGGAGACACCGCGCATCATGACGGAGCTTATCGATGTGCTTGACAGCATTGAGGACTTCTCAAGTGCGGCGACCGAGCCTGTAGTGCTCGACTGGATTGCCGGAAAAGGCTATCACCTCGGGAACGTGATGAATGCATTCCGCCTCACTGTAGTGGGTGAATGTAAAGGCCCTCACATGTTTGATATAACTGCGCTCATGGGTAAAGAGGAAACGGTTCGCCGTGTGCGTCTTGGAATCGAGCGAATAAAGATATAATCCTGATCGGGATTTCGCATTGGTTTAATAATGAACATCCTTTATAATACGGCTATCGCCTTATACAGTGCCGGCGCCCGCTTGTTTGCAATGCGTGATGTGAAAGCACGCAAGATGGTTGGCGGGCAGAGGCGTACGATGGGATACCTGCGTGAAGCCATTGTCCCCGGGGAATCCTATATATGGATTCATGCTTCGTCATTAGGGGAATTTGAGCAGGGACGCCCCATGATCGAGATGATAAAAGAGCGTTTGCCTGAAAAGAAAATCCTGTTGACGTTCTTTTCTCCGTCGGGGTACGAAGTTAGGAAAAATTACCCTGTAGTGGACGCTGTGTGCTATCTGCCGTTTGATTGCCCCGCACGTGTCAGGAAGTTCCTTGATGCGATAAACCCTGAAATGGCGATATTTATAAAGTATGAGTTCTGGGGCAATTATTTGCAGGAACTGCATCGCCGCAATATTCCCACTTATCTTATCTCGGCCATATTCCGCCAGTCACAATCGTTTTTCAAGTGGTGGGGTGGGATGTTCCGTGGCATGTTGGGATGTTACACGGGCATATATGTGCAGGATGAGGAATCTCGGCAACTTCTTGCCGGGGTAGGAGTGGATAATGTCATTATTGCCGGAGATACGCGTTTTGACCGCGTGAGTGATATCATGGCTCATAATGTCGATATTCCGCAGGCAAAGGCTTTTACATCGAGCGGCTGCCTTACGGTTGTTGCAGGAAGCTCATGGTCGCCTGACGAAGACTTTATTTTGCCTTACTTCAATACCCATAAGGAATTGAAATTGATAATTGCTCCTCATGAAGTTAATGCCGAGCGTCTTGCCGATATTGAAAGCCGGCTAAAGCGGCGGTCATGCCGTATGTCGGTTGCATCGGTCGAGGAGGCTTCCCGTGTCGACTGTCTTATCGTTGATAGCTATGGCAAATTGTCAAGCCTGTACCGGTATGGGGATCTTGCATATATCGGAGGCGGTTTCGGGGAGGGAATACACAATATCAATGAAGCTGCGGTCTATGACATGCCTGTTGTATTCGGTCCGCGTTACGGCAAATTCAAGGAGGCAAAGGATCTGATTGCACGCGGGGGCGCATACAGCTTTACCGACGAGCGTGAGTTTACCGAGGTGATTGATAGGCTTGTAAGTGATAAAGATGCCTTGGCTCGAAGCGGGGAAATTGCAGGTGCATATATTCGCGAGAATCTCGGGGCTACGGAGCGTGTCTTTGATGACATTTTCCGACGATGACTATTGGATATGCAGAAAAATATGCAATCTGCATGATGATGAAATTTTTATGCAGAAATTATTTTTATTCTATTTTTAATGCTAAATTTGCGTTATCATATAGATTAATCATTAATTACAGGAAATGAAGAAGAGAAAATCACGATTACCGGTCATTGTCGACATCCTTACGCATAATTCAATTGGAAGTCAGGAGGAATTGTCCAAGCAACTTGCAATCAGAGGGTATATTGTAACACAGGCGACATTGTCCCGAGACTTGAAAATGTTGCGTACAACAAAAGTTGCTACCGACATGGGCGGTTATCGGTATATAATTGCCGATAGCAGTCATCTGAGCAATGAACCGTATGCCAAGTCGCAGAATACCGTGCAGTCAGGTCTGCATCCTGCTGCACTTTCGGTTGGGGTATCGGGCAATCTCGTGGTTATAAAGACGCGTAACGGATATGCGAGCGGGTTGGCATACGATATTGACATGCTTGAATCTCCGCACATCCTGGGTACCATTCCGGGTGCTGATACCGTGTTTGCCGTCGTGAATGAGACTTCGGAACGTTCCGACCTGTTCTCTCTCTTCTCTTCGTTTCTTCCGCAGCAGATAATGGCTGTCGCACGTCATCAGTTCTTTCCGGAAGAAGCCGTTCGTGGAGATGTTGAAATAAAGGACGATTACTAACACATAACTGAAATTTATATAAGACGTATAGAGCTTTTGGAAAAATGGAAGAATCATCAAATATTGAAGTGATAGTCGCATCGGCCGAGCATGTCAAGTATGTTGATGAGATACTTGATACAATCAACCGTGCCGCTAAGGTCAGGGGTACCGGTATAGCCAAACGTTCACCGGAGTATGTAAAGCAGAAGATGCTTGAACGCAAGGCCGTAATTGCTTTGTGTGACGGGAATTTTGCCGGCTTCAGTTACATTGAGAGCTGGAGCAATAAGGAATTTGTTGCAAATTCCGGGCTCATTGTCGCTGACCGTTATCGTGGACTGGGACTTGCCACACGCATAAAGCGCAAGGTATTCAGACTGTCGAGGGAGATGTTCCCCGAAGCCAAGATTTTTTCACTGACCACAGGCGCTGCTGTGATGAAAATGAATTTTGAGCTTGGCTACCGCCCTGTTACATTTGACCAATTGACAACCGATCCTGCTTTTTGGCGTGGATGTGAAAGTTGTGTAAACTATGATATTTTGCAACGTAACGGAGGACACAAGTGTCTGTGTGTCGGTTTACTGTATGATCCGAAGGAAACGCAGTATCATCGTTACAGCCTTACGGACAATGAATTGGATAATAATGATTAATCGCATATAGATGGAAACAAAGAAGAAAAAAGTAGTGGTGGCATTCAGTGGAGGCTTGGATACCTCCTATACTGTTATGTACCTCGCTAAAGAGAAAGGATATGAGGTGTATGCCGCATGTGCAAATACCGGAGGTTTCAGTCCCGAACAACTTGCAACAAATGAGGCAAATGCCTATAGACTCGGTGCTACAAAATATGTAACTCTCGATGTGACCCGTGAATATTATGAAAAAAGCCTCAAATATATGATCTATGGGAATGTGTTGCGCAATGGCACTTATCCTGTTTCGGTGAGCTCCGAACGTATATTTCAGGCTATTGCCATAGCACGCTATGCCAATGAAATCGGTGCCGATGCTATAGCTCATGGATCGACAGGTGCAGGGAATGACCAGATACGGTTTGATATGACGTTTCTTGTGATGGCTCCCGGAGTGGAGATAATAACTCTTACCCGTGATAATAACCTGTCGCGTCAGGAGGAAATAGATTATCTTAACAGGAATGGATTCGCTGCTGATTTTGCAAAACTCAAATACAGCTACAATGTGGGATTGTGGGGTACATCCATCTGTGGCGGTGAAATACTGGACTCTGCACAGGGGTTGCCCGAATCGGCCTATCTGAAACATTGTGAAAAGGAGGGTACGGAACAGTTGCGCCTGACATTTGAAAAAGGCGAGTTGAAAGCGGTGAATGATGTCCGTTATGATGACCCGATAGCCGCAATACAGAAGGTGGAGGAAATCGGTGCGGCGTATGGTATCGGTCGTGATATGCACGTAGGTGACACGATTATAGGCATTAAGGGACGAGTAGGCTTTGAGGCTGCCGCACCTATGCTCATTATCGGTGCTCATCGTTTCCTTGAAAAGTACACATTGAGCAAATGGCAACAATATTGGAAAGATCAGGTTGCCAACTGGTATGGGATGTTCTTGCACGAAAGCCAGTACCTTGAACCCGTAATGCGCGATATCGAGGCTATGCTTGTCAGTTCCCAAAGGAATGTGAACGGTACTGCCATATTGGAACTTCGTCCGCTCGGATACTCTACAGTAGGAGTGGAAAGTCCCGATGATCTGGTGAAAAACAAGTTTGGTGAATATGGTGAGACGCAGAAAGGATGGACTGCCGATGATGCCAAGGGATTCATTAAGGTGTCGGCAACTGCACTGCGTGCCTACTATGCCAATCATAAGGACGAACAGATATAATGGCAGCCATGATAAAAGCAGGAATAATAGGAGGTGCAGGCTATACGGCCGGTGAACTTATACGCCTCCTCGTGAACCATCCCGATGTGGAAATCAGTTGGGTGAACAGTACAAGTAATGCGGGAAATCTTGTTGCCGATGTGCATCAGGGACTTATCGGTGAGACTTATTTGCGGTTTACCGACGAGACGCCATGGGAGGAGATAGATGTACTGTTCTGTTGTACGCCTCATGGCGAGACCCGTAAGTTTATGGAAAGTCATGATGTGCCTGAATCCTTAAGGATTGTCGACTTGTCGACCGATTATCGTATTGAGGACGGTACACATGGATTTGTCTACGGATTGCCGGAACTGAATCGTAAGCGCATAGTGCGTGGCGCGACGCGTGTGGCCAACCCCGGCTGTTTTGCAACTGCCATCCAGCTTGCATTGTTGCCTCTGGCAAAGAACCTTTTGCTTAATAGTGAGATCAACGTTACGGCAATAACAGGAAGTACCGGCGCAGGAGTTAAGCCGTCGCCAACATCCCATTTTTCATGGAGGAATGACAATGTGTCGATATACAAGCCGTTCCGTCATCAGCATCTTGCCGAAATACGCCAGTCATTAAAGGCATTACAGACGAGTTTTGATGCCGACATAAATTTTATACCGGTGCGCGGATGCTTTTCCCGCGGAATTATGGCGATAGTGTATCTTGACTGTGCGGTGGAACTTGATGAGATCCGTAAGCTGTATGAGGATTATTATTCCGATCACAGTTTTACATTTGTTACCGACAAGGCTCCTGATTTGAAGGATGTTGTCAATACCAATAAATGTATCCTGCATCTTGACAAGATAGATGGGAAATTGTTGATAACCTCGGTTATAGACAATCTTGTAAAGGGAGCATCGGGGCAGGCTGTACACAACATGAACCTGCTCTTTGGCTTGCAGGAACGCGTCGGTCTTACTCTCAAGCCGTCAGCATTCTGATTTGGATGTGTTATCGAAAAAAGACAAAGTCGGGCGAAATCGTCCGGCTTTGTCTTTGTGTAAAGAGACTTTTACTGCTTATACATTGAAGCGGAAGTGCATTATGTCACCGTCCTGAACGACATATTCCTTGCCTTCCACGTTCATTTTCCCTGCTTCTTTTACTGCATTCTCACTTCCGAGTGAGACGAAATCATCATATTTTATCACTTCGGCACGGATGAAGCCTTTCTCGAAGTCGGTGTGTATGATTCCGGCACACTGGGGAGCCTTGCTCCCGCGGAGGAATGTCCATGCACGCACTTCATCAGGCCCTGCGGTGAAATAGGTCTGTAGATCCAGCAGTGAGTATGCGGCACGTATCAGGCGTGAGACACCCGACTCTTCAAGGCCTATCTCGGCAAGAAATTCCTGCCGTTCCTCGTATGTGTCGAGTTCGGCAATCTCGCTTTCGGTCTGCGCCGCTACAATAAGAATCTGTGCATCCTCGTTCTTTACGGCTTCACGCACGGCATCGACATGCTTGTTCCCGTTTACGGCCGATGCGTCGTCGACGTTGCACACATACATTACCGGCTTGTTGGTCAACAGGAACAGCTCACGGGCATATTTCTGCTCGTCGACAGTCTCGAACTTTACCGAACGGGCGGGAAGTCCTTGATCCAATGCATCTTTATATTGGCGCAGGACTTCATACTGCATTTTGGCGAGTTTGTCGCCTCCAGTCTGTGCCTGTTTCTGTGTCTTGGCAATACGGGATTCTATTGTCTCAAGGTCTTTCAGCTGCAGTTCGTAGTCGATTATTTCCTTGTCGCGCACGGGGTCGACAGTCCCGTCGACATGAGTGATGTTATCGTCCTCAAAACAACGCAGTACATGCAGTATGGCATCGGTTTCGCGTATGTTGGCGAGGAACTTGTTCCCGAGCCCTTCTCCTTTTGATGCGCCTTTTACTAATCCGGCAATGTCAACAATCTCTACTGTCGCCGGAATCACACTGCGCGGTTGGCACATTTCCACCAACCGAGTCAGGCGGTCATCAGGAACGGTGATCACTCCCACATTGGGCTCTATTGTACAGAACGGGAAATTTGCCGACTGGGCTTTAGCATTGGATAGACAGTTGAAAAGGGTGGACTTTCCCACGTTGGGGAGTCCAACGATACCACATTGTAATGCCATTATTTCAGATAAATTTCGTTATTATTCTTTTTGGAGGCATAAAGTTACTAATAAATATTGGATTGGAAAAACGGGTGCAACCTGCCTGAGGCTGCACCCGTTGGTGAAAGTTGTTGAAATACGGTTATTTGACATATTCTTTTACTGCTTTGTTACCCTGTACCTTGATATAGACGTTGCCCTTGGCGGGGTTTTCAACCATGATACCCTGAAGATTGTAGTATATTGGTTGAATGTGGCTGTCAGGTGTCATTATGCTCTCTGTCCCGCTGCCTGTCCACTGCTCGTTGAGCCATGCTACGCGTGCGTCGAGCAATGCCTTGAACTCGGCTGTACGGGTGGCGGTGTCGCTTGTGCCGTATGATGGCCAGCGTTGTACATCATGCGTTGTCGCACTTGATATTGCAGATATGAAACTGTCGAGATATGGGCTGATTGACGGATATTGCTTCTCATAAAAATCTGCCCATAATTCTCTTACTTTGGATTGGAATGCTGGAAATTTGGCTATCTCGGCAATCCAGTGCTGAGGGGTATCGGGTGAATCCTGATAGATGAATTTCTGTCCGGTGCGGCGCAGTGAATTGGCAAAATCCCATACCGGACCGAAATTCCAGTTGGAGCTTGCACAGCGGTCTTTGTACAGATAGGTGCTTCCGTGGAATGCTTCGGTGTTGTCCATTACCTCCTGTACGATATAGAATCGTGCAAGTGTATCTATATCAATGTATTGTTCCCACGTGGTTGAAGTTTTGTCGGTGTTGTAGATGGCATTGTTCATCTCGTTGAGTTGCGACATGAGATAGTCGGTCTGCTCGGTCGAGAGAGCTTCGGGATCTTTGTAGGTAAAACGCATTGTCATGCCGTTGCCTTCGGTAATGGAGACTTGTTCGGCACTCTCGGCGTTGTCTATTTCAAGAAGCCATCCACCGGGAATAATGGATGCATCGGTGGTTTCGTCATCCTGCTTGGTGATGGGGACACGGTCTTTGTCGATGCGTATTGTCTCTGTAAGGAAATAGAGCCCTTTATAGTCTCCGTTGAGTATCAGTTCCACGGGGCGTCTGTCAGGGGTGTATGCGAGGTTCATCAGCTGGCTTATCTTGTATCCGGTGGTGCTGCGCAAAAAGGCATGTCTGTCATCGGCGTATGCCATTAAGGCAAAGTTCTTGCTCTTGCTCATCCCGAGAAGTTTCTGTCCCACTGTGAGTTTTATACGGTAGGGTTTCTTGTCATAGTTAAGCCATGATGTGTTTCCCCGGCCTCTAATCTTCAGTGCCACCTGACTTGTCTCTGTTCCGGTGGAAGCGTATCCCGAAGACATTGCATCGATATAGAATGTCGCACTGATGTAGTTTTCCGTGTCTGTGATTTCGGCATTGTTCTCGGTTGTGATGTATATGACGGGTAATGAGCCTGACGGTTCGGTTGCCTTGGCAGTGATAATTGAAACGGCAACCGTTAATGAGAGAAGCAGAAAGTTTTTCATGAATTAAACGTTTGTGTTATAGGTGAATTGTGATGTTAATATATGCTCAAAGATAGTATTAGTTCGTAAATGTGTGTTTGTCGTATCGGTTTTATGGCGATGAATGATGCATTTGTTTGGAAGAAACGGATTTTTTATGTTTTATACAACAATGGGATGCGTCGGTTTGAACGCATCCCATTGTGATTTGGTTTTATAAGGTGAGGATTATTCAGCCTTGCCTGCACTACCGAGCACATTGATAATCTTGTGCTTGTAGAGTTTTTCCATGTTGTCGCGAGCCGGACCCAGGTATTTGCGGGGGTCGAATTCGGCAGGCTTTTCAACGAATACTTTACGTATTGCTGCTGTCATGGCAAGACGGCTGTCAGAGTCGATGTTGATTTTACAAACGGCAGACTTGGCTGATTCACGCAACCATTCTTCGGGGATACCGATTGCTGCTTTCAATGCACCGCCATTGGCGTTGATGGTCTCAACCTCATCCTGGGGTACTGATGAAGAACCGTGGAGCACGATGGGGAATCCGGGAAGTTTTTCCTCTACAGCCTTGAGCACGTCAAATGCCAACGGCGGGGGAACGAGCTTACCGTTTTCGTCCTTGGTGCACTGTTCGGGTGTGAACTTGTATGCACCGTGGGAAGTACCGATAGAGATGGCGAGGCTGTCGCAGCCTGTGCGGGTTGAGAAGTCGATAACCTCTTCGGGGTTGGTGTAGGTGTGGTGGTCAGAAGAAACTTCGTCCTCGACACCTGCGAGCACTCCGAGTTCGCCCTCAACGGTTACGTCATATTGGTGGGCGTATTCAACAACTTTCTTGGTCAGGGCAACGTTTTCTTCGTAGGGAAGATGTGAACCGTCGATCATTACTGAAGAAAAACCGCTGTCGATACATGACTTGCAAAGTTCGAAGCTGTCACCGTGGTCGAGGTGGAGTACAATCTGGGGATTAGCCCATCCGAGTTCCTTGGCATATTCAACAGCTCCTTGTGCCATGTAACGGAGAAGTGTTGCGTTGGCATAGTTGCGCGCACCTTTCGATACCTGAAGGATTACAGGTGACTTTTCCTCGGCAGCAGCCTTGATTATGGCCTGAAGCTGCTCCATGTTGTTGAAGTTGAAAGCGGGGATGGCATAGCCGCCCTTGATTGCTTTAGCAAACATCTCGCGGGTGTTCACCAAGCCTAATTCTTTGTAACTTACCATGTGAAGTCGTATTTAAGTGAGTAAATATTGTTTGTTTCAAATTACGGTGCAAAGGTAGTGCTTTCTCGCTTAATGGGAAAGTGCGTGGCTGATTATTTTTTCAACCGGCAGTGTCATTTTTCTTTGTTCAGGTGCAGGTAGGCGTGTGCACATCCCACCAGTAATGCTCCTCCGGCAATATTGCCGAGTGTAGCCGGAATGAAATTTGCGTTTATGGACTCGATTACCCCTATGTCCGCACCCTCAAGCATACCGGCGGGGATAAAGAACATGTTGGCAATCGAGTGCTCATAGCCGAGGGCGACAAAAGCCATCACCGGCAGCCAGCATCCGGCCATTTTCTCTATCAGGCTATGTCCCGAAAGTGCAAGCCACACGGCAAGGCAAACGCACCAGTTGGCTCCTATGCCTTTGAGGAATACCGTCATCCATGTCATGGACACCTTTGCCTCGGCTATCTGGATTATTGCACTATGGTATGGTTCTGTTGCGGTCAGACCGCACTGATGGACGAGCAGATAAGTGAATGCCATTGCTCCCGCAAAATTCCCGATATAAACCAGTGCCCAATTCTTGATTACAGCCCCGAAGGTGTGCTTGCCTGCCATATACGAAGGGATAAGCAGTGCATTGTTGCCGGTAAACAGTTCTGCGCCGAGAACTACTACAAGTATCAGCCCTATAGGGAACATACAGCCGCTCAACAGCCGTTGCAACCCTGGGTTGCCGGATGTGATTTCGGGAAAGCCGTAGCCTATGGTGAGTGACAATATGCCGCCGAATGCGATGTACACTCCGGCAAGGACCGACAGTATGGCAAACTTGCCGTATTGTCCGCTGCTTGTCGCTACTTTGCCTGCACCGGCTTTTACGGCGCACTCTATTACCTCTCTCGGTGTCCTGACCTCCATGATTGTCGCTGTTTTATTTGTTGCTGTAGATTTAGACGGAAATCCATAGTGCAAACATACGCATAAATCTTGATAATACCTTATTTGTGCGTGATTTTGATGGTAAAATACACGGTGTCTCCGTTAAATGCCAAGCCGCAGAAGCTCTCCTCCTGCGGCTTGCGTTTGATGTCCGTGTCCCCTCATGGACGAGAGGACTTTGTCTCAGGCTTTCTTGGACTTTTTCTTTTCGAGCTGGCGTTCGATTGCCTCAAGGCACAGGTCGATTGCTTCCTCGAATGTGTCGGCAACCTTTGTTGCGACGATGTCTTCCTGTTGTGGTACTGTTATCTTTACGAGAGCCTCCTTGTTCATGGCTGTCTCGGGTTTTACTACTTTCAATGTGACATCGGCCAAGGTTATTGCCGAGTTGTGCCGTGCGAGGCGTTCAACTTTCTTGTTGATGAAGCTTATGAGTTTCTCTGCCACGTCAAAGTGGATGGCTTTAATCTTAACTTCCATATTATCCTCCTTTTTTTAGTGCACGTGGATGTGCATGTTGATAATTAAGTTTTAGTTCACGGTATGTTATATGGGTGTACACTTGCGTCGAGGCAAGTGACGAATGTCCGAGCAGTTGTTGTACGGCTTTGATGTCGGCGCCGTTGTTGAGCATGTCGGTGGCAAAAGAGTGGCGCAGCACATGCGGGCTCTGCCTGCCCGAGTGCACTTTCCCTGCCAATGTGCGGTGTACTATCTGGTAGATAAGGTTACCGTATAGCGGCTCTCCCGTCGGTCGAAGGAAGAATTGTGGGGCGGGGGAGTCGATCGCCTCGTCGCGCAGATGCCTGTATAGGGTTATCATTTCGCTCAATTCGTTGCCGAATGGTATGATTCTTTCCTTATTACGTTTCCCGAGTACTTTTAGTTCGCCCCGGGTGGTATCCACGTTGATGTCAAGCAGTGACCGGAGCTCCGATGCACGTATTCCGGTAGTGTAGAACATGAGGATAATGAGGCGGTCGCGTGTCTCGATAAAATCGGTGTCGTCCCATGTCTCTGACAATATTGCCGCGGTCTCGGTGGGGCGGATATATACCGGCAGAGGCTTGTCGGTACGTACCGGTGTCAGCTCTGCTGCCGGATTGTCCTTTAGCCCGTGGCATTTCATCATGTAGCGGTAGAAAGCGCGGAGCGACTGTATCTTGCGCCTTATTGTGCGCGGTGAGTTGCCGTCATTCGACAGCTTGGCTACCCACAGGCGCAGGTCATTGACTGTGACGTCATCGGCACGGAATTTCTCCGGATTGCCTCCGGTGGCATAGTCGCGCCACTGCTCAAGGTCATTCCTGTATGACAAAACGGTGTGTGCCGAATAATTCAGCTCACACCGTATATATGTCAAAAAAGAATCAAAAAGCATATCTTCCTATCCGTGCTAATTTGACAATCAGGGAATCTTCCCGTCCCTTAGCTACGAATTTATGCTTTTCTTTTTAATTCTCCAAATAAAAAAGGGGAAAAATTGAGTTTTATTCCTCTACTGAACGCAACTTCTGTACGTAAACAGCTTTCATCATCTTCTTGCGGTTGGCAACAGATGGTTTTTCAAATGCTTGACGGCTACGGAGTTCCTTTACGATTCCGGTTTTTTCAAATTTACGTTTGAATTTCTTTAAAGCTTTTTCGATGTTTTCGCCTTCTTTTACTTGTACGATAATCATTTTGTTATATTAATTTTTTAGTTGTTTGCTAAATTGGGTTTTGCGGGGCAAAATTACGCATTGTTTTTCATTCCGCAAAACTTTTCAACCTCATTTTTAGACATTGAGCCGTTTTTTGTGTAAACGGAAAAGTCCTTAAAGCCAATTCCTGACTTTAAGGACTTTAGCGTTTATTTTTTTACTTCGGAAAGGTTATCACTTCAGGTTGACTTTGGTCGCTTTGTTGCCTTGAACCTTGATGTAGATGCCTTTGGTGGGGTTGTTAACCTTGATTCCCTGGATATTGTAATATTCAACGGGTGCGTTCTGGCCGATTGCATCGGCATTGATGCCTTCAACTCCGTCGGCGCCTTCCTGGTAAATCACTTCTCCGAGTGTCTCGTCATCGGCTTTGTGGAAGATCACGGTCTCGATCTTTTCATTGGTCTGTTCGTCAACGTTCCATGTATTGCCTTGGGCCCATACTGTGCTTTTGCCGTTGTTGTAAAGGTCATACAGTACACCGTTGTTGCCGTTGTCCTTGAATGTGTTGTTACCTGGATTATAGTCGGCAGCGGTGGGGTCGTAGGTCTTGCCGAGGTTGACATTGGCTCCGCCTATTATAGTGATGCCCCATAGGTTTCCTTGTATAGTGTTCCCTTCGATATAGGTGTTCTGGTAGCCGTAGGGGTCATAAAGGCTGATACCGCTACCACCGTTCATGGCGTTGGTCTCATACTTGTTGTCGATGATAGTGTTGTTCTTGATGGTTATGTTCATCGGTCCGTGGGTATGGGTGATGCCGTACCGGTGGTCACGTATGTCGCAATTCTCGATGAGCACATTGTTTGTGCCTTCAAGAGCCATCATGTTGGCAACGGATATAGCTCCTACCATTGTACGTTTGCCGCCCTTGAGGGTGCAATTGCGTATTATGATGTCGTTGTCGCCTCCCGCTGTGATATTGATCTGGGGCTTGTTGTTGTTTTGGGTGTTGTTGTCGTTGAATGTGCAGCCGTCGATTGTGAGGCCTATCTGGACATTTCCGCCACATCCTATTGCGGGGACGGTATTGCTGGTGAATTCACAGCCGGTCACGTTGTATTTGCCTCCCGACGGGCCGAAAACAAGTGCTGCTGATGAGCTGTTCTTGCCGTTATTGTTGCTGAATGAGCAATTTTCGACATCCATTTCTCCGACAAACCATGTGCGCAACCCGGCATACTCAAAATTGACGTTCTTGACGGTCATTTTTCCTGTCGGTTCTTCTGTCGCAATGTAGAATCCTTTGGGCTCGTCGGTATCGGCATTGCGGGTGATTGTTGTCATGGTGCTGCAGTTCATGTCGACCATGCCGTCGCTGTAAAATTGTACCCCGTTGCCCATTTTGAGGGTCACGCCGCTTTCCAGTACAAATTTATCGGCAGCGGCGATGTTGACGTTTTCGGCCATTACATAGACGCCGGCACTTTCGAGGGTTACGCCTACGGTGTCGATTGCGGCAAGTTTTTCAAGATTCCATGTCGAGCCGTCACCGGGGCTGTTGAACTCGTTGGCGAATAATGTTGCCGGCAACATTGCAAGTGAAAGATAGAGTAATTGTTTTTTCATACAGAATGATTTATATATGCAGGCTCTGATATGGTTCTAATCTTTCCTCGACGCCTGAGCCTGATGGGGCTCGAGTTAAGATATATCGCAATTTATATGCAAAAGTAATGCAATATTATTAAATGTGCCAATTTGTGCTGCAAAAATATTTAATATGAAAGCGAAATGTAATGGATTCGTGCGTATAATTAATAAAAGGTCTAAAGCCCAACTCGGACTTTAGACCTTTTATTGGTAGTAGTAATTACTCTTTTCTGAGATTAGTTCTTCAGATAAACTTTAGTGGCCTTGTTACCCTGAACCTTGATGTAGATACCGTTCGACGGATTCTTCACCTTGATACCCTGGAGATTGTAGTATTCTGCCGGAGTATCTATGGCTTTTTCATCAATAGAGTTTCCGATATTATCCACACCGGTTGATTGGGGTTCAACCGCGAAAGTGAACTTCTCGGCAACCGTTTCCGGAACAAAGTGGTAGATGTATACCGAGTAGGCATTGTTCGGCACTGCGATGAAGCTACCCATAGCAGCTCCGAGACCGGTCTTCTCGCCTTCGCTCCATTCTGCCACACAGTTACCGTCCTCGTCGAAGACTCCGAATACTGAACCGCGGGTAGCAGTTGTTCCATCAGTAGTCAACGGCATGATGTAATATGCCTTGTCATAGAGGGTGAACCAGTCAAAGCCGTGCACTCCGGCATTGGCTGTGCTATATCCCGCGCTTGTGGTCGCTGTAAAGGAGGTTGCCTCCATTGCACT
>JAFTRI010000006.1 GCA_017462345.1 Muribaculaceae bacterium | reverse complement strand
TGAGATAACCATCAAGAAAGCGCATAGCACAATAGTTGGGAATGACGTTTTCATTGTGATTGGTTTTAAGGTGAAACAAGAAATTAACTATCGATGTCAAATATAGTCAATCGATACATGAAAATCAAGTAAATTTATATGAATTAGATATATTTAACTAAAATATATTGCGTAATAAAGAAAAAAGTTCTCAATGGGTTGCGGTTAAGGTTGTTGGACGGCATTTTGGTAAAAAGGTTTTCCGTGTCATGCTAATTGATTAATTTTGTAGAAAATTCTGATTTCGGACAATGAAAACATTACTGCTTGTAATCTCGCTATTTTGTGCTGTAACTGTGTCAGCAGTCGAGCCTGTCGGTAGTGACAGTGCTGTCGTTGCCGTTGATTCTATCCCTGTCGGTACGCTTTCCTCTGGCACCGTTCTTGTTGACACTCTTGCCGTCAACCGGATCAAGACCTGGACATTTACAGCTGATTCCATCGTTATCCGGGATGTCGTTACTCCCATAAACCTCCCGTCGTCATTTTTCGGTACTGTCGTGTATGACCGGTATGTGCTTATTGACTCTGTCGATATGATGGATGCCAAACGCAGCGGACTCGATGGTGGCCCGCTCTCCTGGACCTACCGTTGGCAGGATATTGAGGAGAATATGCGGCGTGTGAAGCAGCGGTACATGATTGACAATCCCGACAAGGTGAAATACAATGTCGCTATGTTGCCCGAGCCGCCAAAAGAATTCCATGCGGTGGTCGATCCTGCCAAGTCGACTATTGCGGTCGGTGAGATAAGTGTTGACAAGAACGAGGGGCAGGTAGATGCCGCCGTTGAGATAAAAAAACGCAATTGGCTGCACTCTTTCGATGGCTCATTGCATTTTTCTCAGGCATATATCTCGCCCAACTGGTATCAGGGGGGTAACAATAACCTCAATATGATAGCCAATGCAGTCTATAACATCAAGCTGAATCAGGCGTTTCACCCCAATCTGCTGTTTGACACGACAGTGCAGTACAAGCTTGCGATGAACAGTGCTCCCGATGATTCGTTGCGTAACTACAGTATCAGTGAGGATCTGTTTCAGGTTAACAGTAAGTTCGGTATCAGGGCTGCCAACCGCTGGTTCTACTCTCTTGCCTTGACTTTTAAGACTCAGCTTCTCAACAGCTACAAGAGCAATACCAACGATATGACTGCCGCATTCCTTTCGCCTGGAGAACTGAATGTCGGTGTCGGTATGACCTATAACTTCGAGTCGCCGAAGAAGAATCTCACGTTTGATGCCTCGGTTTCCCCGTTGTCCTATAACGTGAAGATGTGTACCGACTCACGCCTTGACGAGACCGCTTTCGGGATAGAGGAAGGGCACAGGTCGGTAAGCCAGATCGGTTCCAGCGCCGAGTGCAAGTTCTGGTGCAAACTGGCGTGGAACATAACCTACACGTCGCGCCTGTTTGTATTCTCCGATTATGAGTACGTGCAGGGCGACTGGGAGAATACCGTCGATTTCAGCATCAACCGCTATCTGTCGACGCAGATTTATGTGCACCTGCGATATGATTCAAGTACCGCGCGTCTTGATGACACGAGCTGGCACCGCTGGCAGTTGAAGGAGATACTGAGTTTCGGTGTGAGCTATAAGTTCAGTTCCATCTGATTGTTGTCATGATGCTGCGTCTCTCCATTCTGGTAGCGTTTGTCTCGGTCGCATTTATGTCCGTGGCGGCAAAGGTTATTGAACTGCTGCCTGACCGGTCGGTGACGTTGGACGGATATTCCCGTGATGAGGCCCAACGGCGTTTCTCGATGAGCGACATCCATGAAATAGAGGGTATATGGCGGTTTGTTGACGATGGTTCGGTAATGGCAATCGAACGGTTTGAGCCGGAAGAACTTCCTGACGACGATGCGGTCTGCTACCGCATTGTTGTGGTAAAATCCCCCGTGAGGGCCATCGCTCCCGGTTCGTTGATGGGATATATCTGCCCGACAGCAAAGAAAGGGGTATATGATGCGTCGGTTTATACTGAATTTGACGGAATCAGCGGGTTGCACAAGCCTCAGAAATTCTATCTTGAACTCAGTGACGATGGACTGTTGACATTCAACCGGTATCGTGAAGGGATACAGCTGAATCTTTGGAGGCTTATACCGTACATGTTCCGCTATTCGGTAAAAAGACGGTCTGAACGGCCCAAGGGGCTTGACGGATGCCGTCGTGTCTATCCTGAACCGCTCTCTGTCCCGCTTGAACCCCGTTATCTGTAGTCGTGCCGGTATGAAAAGATTTGCAGTTATTCTTGTGACGGTAGTTATGGTGACGGCGGTTGTGACTGCCGAGCGGACCACACGGCGGCATCTGCGTCCCAAGCCTATGCCTGAAACTGTCGTCGCAACGTCTTGTGATACGATAGTGCCCGATAGCGGGCAGATAGTCATCTCCGGATTTGACAAGCCGTTGCGCTCGTCAAGGGAGACATTCTTTGTCTCTAACAGATGTGGGCGCACTGTAACGTCCTTGACTGTCAGATTGGTCTACTATGACATGTCGGGGCGGCAGCTGCATTCTTCCTGTGTTCCCGTTGAATGTAATATCCCGGCAGGGGAGACGCGGCAGTTGTCAATCAGGGCATGGGACCGTCAGCAGGCATTCTATTATTACCTTAGCGAGAAGCCTAAGCGCAGTCGGGCAACCCCTTTCAGGGTAAAGCATAATGTCGAGAGTGCCATTCTTGATATGCCCTGAATGTCATGGGATTGTGCCATACCGCCAATATGTTGGGAATTATGTCCCTAAATTAGATAAAAAAGTTTAACGGGTGAACATTGTATGATAATAACTGAGTAACTTTGCCGCTTGAATAGAACTATATTGATGTACACATTTTAAGGAAAAAGAAAGATATGTTTAATTACAAAGCAATGAATGTTAAAGTGTTAAAGACAGCAGGTCTATTGTTGACCGGAACGGCCATCACGGTGCTCTCATCTTGTAGCGGAGGGCAGCAACAGCAGGCCGCGGCTCCCGAAATAGCAACGCTCACGGTTGCTTACGGCAATGCCGAGCTTAAAAGTGATTATGCCGCAACCGTCAAGGGACGTACCGATATTGCCATACGTCCGCAGGTGACAGGGTTTATAACCAAGGTTCATGTCGATGAAGGTGACCGCGTGAGAAGCGGGCAGGTGTTGTTTACCCTTGACCAGATACAGTATCAGGCAGCTGTTGAATCAGCGGCAGCGGCAGTCAAGGTCGCTGAAAGCGCCGTTTCTACAGCACAACTCACAGCCGATAACAAGAAAATGCTGTATGACAAGAATATAATCAGCGAATATGAATGGCAGATGGCCGATAATGCCCTCGCTCAGGCCAAAGCCCAGCTCGCTCAGGCTGAGGCTAACCTTGTCAATGCTAAGAAAAACTTGGCATATACGGTAGTTACTGCTCCATGTGACGGTGTTATCGGGACAATCCCCAACCGTGAAGGCTCTCTTGCCTCTCCGTCATCGGCTCAGGCTCTGACCACTGTCAGTGACAACACTGAAGTCTATGCCTATTTCTCTTTCAATGAAAAAGATCTCCTTGGATTCACTGCCAACGGGACCAAATCGGTCGAAGAGGTCATTGCCGGAATGCCTGAAGTGGAATTGCAGCTTGCCGACGGTACAGTTTATCCTATCAAGGGACGTGTGGCCACTATCTCGGGCGTGATAGACAATACGACAGGTGCGTCAAATGTACGTGCCCTCTTTGATAATACCAATGGCATGTTGAGAAGCGGCAGCACCGGTACGGTATTGATCCCGTACACTTCCGACAGTACGATACTCATCCCTCAGAAAGCGACCTTTGAAATACAGGACCGCAAATATGTGTATGCTTTGAATGATTCCAACAAGGTGTCTTCACGGTTTATCAGAGTGGCTTCCGAAAATGACGGAAAGAACTATATCGTGACCGAGGGACTTGTTCCCGGTGACCGCATCGCCATCGAGGGTGTCGGAACCGTTGTGCGTGAAGGTATGGTCGTCACTCCGCGTGATGCTGCGGCAGGACAGGACGCAAAATAATCTTTCTATGGGACAGTGTGGTTACTGTCCATCTTATCTCATAAACAGAATCCATAAAACGAGTTAACATAATATGAAACTTGACAATTTTATTAATCGTCCGGTACTCTCGACGGTTATATCGATATTCATCGTCCTGTTGGGTATCATCGGCTTGTTTGCGCTTCCCGTAACACAGTATCCCGATATTGCCCCTCCGACAATCATGGTGAGCACGACTTATACCGGTGCCAATGCACAGGCTGTACTCAATTCCGTTATCGCTCCGCTTGAAGAGCAGATCAACGGTGCTCCCAACATGAACTATATGCAGTCTACTGCCACCAATACCGGTAGCGCGACCATTAACGTGTACTTCAAGCAGGGTTCCGATCCCGATATGGCTGCAATTGAAGTGCAGAACCGTGTGGCGAAAGCCCAGGGCTTGCTCCCTGCCGAGGTGACAAAAGTGGGTGTCATCACCCAGAAACGCCAGACTTCGATGCTTCTGGCGCTCGCGTTGTATTCTCCCGATGATTCCTATAACGAGGAGTTCATCGAGAACTATATGAAGATCAACATCATTCCGCAGATTCAGCGTATTCAGGGTGTGGGTGACGCCATGGTGATGGGCGCTGACTACTCGATGCGTATATGGCTCAAGCCTGAGGTTATGGCCCAGTACGGGTTGATGCCGTCGGATATTACGGCAGTCCTAGCCGAACAGAATGTGGAGGCAGCTCCCGGTGCATTCGGTGAACAGGGCGACCAGAGTTTCCAGTATATAATGAAATACCGCGGACGTCTTGTGACTCCCGAGGAATTTGAGAATATTGTGGTACGTGCCAACTCCAACGGGGAGGTACTCTATCTGAAAGATGTGGCGGATGTCGAACTGGGACGTGTCACTTACGGGTTCCACAATAAAGCCGACGGGCACGCTGCCGTTACCGCTATCATTTTCCAGACCCCGGGTTCGAATGCGACCGAGATTATCAACAATATTCTCGACTTTGTAGAGAATGACGTGAAGAAGAATCTGCCTGAAGGACTTGACGTTTCAGTACCGCTTAACAACAACGACTTCCTTAACGCCTCGATCGATGAGGTTATAAAGACTCTTATCGAAGCCTTTATCCTTGTGTTTTTCGTGGTGTATATATTCTTGCAGGATCTGCGCTCGACAATTATCCCGTCAATCGCCATCCCTGTTGCTCTCGTCGGGACATTCTTCGCAATGTACCTCATCGGGTTCTCGGTTAACCTTATCACCCTGTCGGCTCTTGTGCTGGCAATTGCGATTGTGGTCGACGACGCCATCATTGTGGTCGAGGCCGTCCATGCCAAGCTCGATGTCGGGTATAAATCGGCACGACTGGCCTCTATCGATGCGATGAATGAAATCAGCTCGGCTCTTATCTCGGTGACACTTGTTATGATGCTTGTGTTCATTCCTGTGTCATTCATGCCCGGGACTTCGGGTGTATTCTACCGCCAGTTCGGTCTTACAATGGCATTCGCTATCGGATTCTCGGCGTTGAACGCATTGACACTGTCACCGGCTCTTTGTGCCGTGTTCCTTAAACCGCATGACGAGCACACCGGTGAACGCCGCAATTTCGTTAAGCGTTTCCACATGGCGTTCAATGTCGCGTTTGACCGCGTCCTTGACAAATATCGCGGAGCTACCAAGTTCTTCATAAAGGCAAAGGCACTCTCTCTGGGAATAGTCGTTGCATCGGTAGCCGTTCTTGTATGGCTGATGGGATCAACCCCTACCGCTCTTGTCCCCAACGAGGATACCGGTACAATATTTGCGATGATAGACATGCCTCCGGGAACATCCCAGGAACGCACCGGAGAGTTGCTTGACGAAGTTGACCAGATTATTTCACAGATTCCTGCTGTACAGTCGCGTACGCTTATCAATGGCTATAGCTTCCTTGCCGGACAGGGTGCGACATACGGTACTTTCATCATTAAGCTCAAGAATTGGGAGGAGCGTTCCGAGGAGGAAAGCTCCGACAACATCATCCGGCAGTTGTATGGAATTACCGGACAGCGTATAAAGGACGGACGTGTGATCTTCTTTGCCCCCCCGATGATTACCGGTTACTCGGTTACCAACGGTTTCGAGTTGCAGATGCAGGACAAGACCGGCGGTGACATCAACAAGTTCTTCGGCGTTGTGCAGGGCTTCCTTGCAAAGCTCAATCAACAGCCTGAAATACAGATGGCTTATACCACATTCAACCCCACATTCCCGCAGTATCAGGTGGATATTGATGCAGCCAAGGCCAAGCAGGCCGGTATCTCGCCGTCAACGATCCTTTCCACTCTGCAAGGGTATTATGGAGGTATGTATGTGTCCAACTTCAACCGTTTCGGTAAGTTGTACCGCGTTATGATGCAGGCTGCTCCCGAAAGCCGTGTGTCTCCTGAGACATTGAAGAACATAAAGATACGCAACGGTAACGAGATGGCTTCTCTTTCCAACTTTGTGACTCTGAAAAAGGTATATGGCCCCGACTTGCTTAACCGTTTCAATATGTTCCAGTCTATCTCTGTGTCGGGAACACCTAATGCCGGATATTCGTCGGGTGATGCGATTGCTGCTGTAGAACGTGTTGCGGCTGAGACATTGCCTCAGGGTTACGGATTTGAGTATTCGGGTATGACACGTGAGGAAAAGACATCTTCGGCAAGCGCAACAGCTGTGATTTTCGGACTCTGTCTGCTCTTTGTCTACCTGTTGCTGAGTGCCCAGTACGAAAGTTATATCCTTCCGTTGGCGGTAATCCTTTCGGTACCGTTCGGCTTGATGGGATCATTCATTTTTGCCTTGATGTTCGGTATAAGCAATAACATCTATCTCCAGATTGCTCTTATCATGCTTATCGGACTTATTGCCAAGAACGCTATCCTGATCGTGGAGTTTGCTGTAGAACGTCGCCGTACAGGTATGAGCATCGTGAATGCTGCTGTGGCAGGAGCCGCGGCCCGTTTGCGACCGATTCTCATGACTTCCTTTGCTCTTATCATCGGTCTGCTTCCGTTGATGTTCGCTTCCGGTGTCGGTGCCAACGGAAACAATGCCCTCGGTGCAGGATCGGTGGGAGGTATGTTGATAGGTATGATTCTCCAGATTTTCATTGTCCCGGCACTATTCGTTGTGTTCCAGACAATCCAGGAGAAGGTTTCGCCTCTCAAGTGGGAGGATTCCAACAACTCAGGAATCGAATCGGAAATCGAACAATATTCACGTAAATAATAATAATTTAGCAATTCTATTGTCATGACAATGAAATATATATCACGTGTCGCAGCTGTTGCATTGAGCGTGGGTGTTCTCAGCAGCTGCCACATCTATAACAAGTTTGACATGCCTGAAGACAGTCAGCTCGCTCAGGAGTATGTACAGGCCAAGGAGGCCGGGGTTGACTCGGCAGCATTCGGCAACCTCCGTTGGCAGGAGGTGTTCACCGATCCGATGCTTGTCGACCTGATTAACCGGGCTTTGGAGAACAATACCAATCTTCAGAATGCGAAACTTAACATCGACATGGCTCATGCCCAGCTGAAAGGGGCTCGGTTGAGCTATTTGCCGTCGGTCGCTCTCGCTCCCAACGGTGCGGGAAACTCTATTGCCGGCTCGAACTTCTCATGGTCTTACCAGATTCCGTTGTCGGTAAGCTGGGAAATAGATGTTTTCGGCAAGTTGCTGAATACCAATCGTGGAGCAAAGGCTGCCGTACTTCAAAGTGAGGCATACGAGCAGGCTGTACGCTCCCAGATCATTGCCGGTGTGGCCAATTGCTACTATGCGATTGCGATGCTTGAACGGCAACTGGAACTAAGCCGCAAGACAGCCGGATTGTGGAAAGAGAGTGTTGAGGTTATGAAAAACCTTAAACTTGCAGCACGTGTCAACGAGGCGGCCGTGGTTCAGAGTACTGCCAACTATTACAGCATACTTGCTTCGATAACCGATCTTGAAGTGTCGCTTGATGAGGCCAATAATACCATGTCGCTGCTGTTGAATGTTATGCCGCAGAAGTGGAACATATCGTCAATGGCTGTGCTCAACGCTCCGGCAATGGTGCGTGACGGTGTGCCGATGCGTGAGCTTGCCGCCCGTCCCGACATCCGTGCGGCCGAGCAGAATGTTGCTGTGGCATATTATGCCACCAATCAGGCTCGCTCGGCGTTCTATCCAGGCTTGACAATCAGTGCCAACGGAGGCTTCACCAATCTGCTCGGAACTATAATCAAGAATCCGGGGGAATGGTTTGTCCAGCTTGCCGGTTCATTGACTGCACCGCTGTTCTCCCGTGGAGCGAATATTGCCAAGCTTGAGGCAACGAAGGCTCAGCAGCAGCAGGCCATGAATAATTTCGAGTACGCCCTGCTCAGTGCAAGTGCCGAGGTGAGTGATGCCATGACTCTCTATAACAAGAGCGATGAAAAATCGAAACTGTTGGCTTGTCAGGTGGAAAATCTTGAAAAATCGGTGGAATATACTCAGGAATTGTTAACTTTGGGCACATCCACCTATCTGGAGGTGCTTACTGCCCAGCAGAGCCTCTTGGCTTCGCAGATGTCCCAAATCTCATGTGAGAACACCAAGGCCCGGGCTGTAATCAACCTGTACCAGTCACTTGGTGGCGGACGTTAACATACAATTGTTTCACCTAAAAGAATTAAAACCATGATCAGTCCATTAGCTCACGTTGACCCGTCGGCAAAAATCGGCGAAAACGTAACCATTCATCCCTTTGCCTATATCGACGCTGATGTAGAAATAGGTGACGGCTGTGAAATAATGTCCTATACGAGTATCATACACGGTACACGCATGGGTAAGAACAATAAGGTTTATCAGGGCTCCATTATCGGTGCTGACCCGCAGGATTTCCGCTGGAAAGGGGAGAAGACCTATTGTGTCATAGGTGACAACAATGTGATACGCGAACAGGTGATAATCAACCGCAGTATCCGCGAGGGACAGGCTACACGTATTGGCAGCGACTCATTTATTATGGCCGAGACCCACATCGGGCACGATTGTTACATAAAAGGGAAATGCGTGCTCGGTAACGGTGTGAAGATTGCTGGCGATACGGAAATCGGCGAATGTTCCATCATGTCATCCAATGCAATGCTGCATGAGCACTGCAAGGTGGGAGACTGGGTGCTGATCAAGGGCGGTTGCCGCATAGGCAATAATGTCCCTCCCTACGTGATTATTGCCCACAATCCCGCAAGCTACTATGGTGTCAATGCGGTGATTATGCGTAAGGAAGGTTTCACTGAGGAGCAGATTGACGATATTGCCAAGTCATACCGTCATGTCTATCAGTGTGGTACTTCGGTATTCAATGCGTTGCGCCGTATCGAGGCCGATGTCCAGGACTCCCCGATACGCAGGGCGATTCTTGACTTCATACGAGGCTGTGAGATGAAGATAGTCGCAATCCCGCAGGAGTACCTCTGATTCAGGCACACTACCGAAACTAATTTTTTCATACAGGAAAGGGGATGCGGTTTTGGCGCATCCCCTTTCTATGTATTCTTATAAGGGTTGTAATGTGTTCATGTCCGGTTTTAACCGACACGAGTCAATACGAAGCTTCCATATCCTCCGGTCAGGGTCATTTGGTTGCCTGAAATTGATACTTGGAAAGCTTCCTGATAGCCGTCGGAATCAATAAGTATTAAAGTTGTGCCTGAGAGGGACCAGCTGCCGTAATAATAATCGGTATCACCTTTATCTGTATAGCGATCGACATAGGAGCCGTCAGCATTAAAAGTGTAAGTGCCCCCATCGTACGACCATGTCCCGATAATGTTTGAGGCGGTAATTCCGCCCTGCCCTTCTTGCTGTGTTTGAGCGGGTGCGGGTTCATCTTCATCGTCATCATCGCTACAGCTGACAGCGCTGAAACTCAGTGTCATTGCCATGAGAAGCATTGACAAAACTCTAAAAACATTTTTCATTTTGATAAAATTTTATGATGCCTATAGCCTCCCCTGATTCAGCTGTTAATTTAAAATAAAAAAGACGCGGGAGTCTGTACTTTACTTATCCCGGTCTACGGCTCTCGCATTGCCTCTCCACAAGGATAAGCAACTCAGCCGCCCACGTCGGGATGTTTATGTACAAGACACTGCGCCATATCCAGCTGAGGATATAGACACCGAGCGTGTCAGAATAAACACCACCCATGGACGCTTACATTGCCATATCTTCTTGTGGATTGTGAATTTGCGAGATTCAAGACCAGAAGATAAGCGTGGTAAACGCCTTTATCAGTTATGTCATTGCCCTCCCGTCCAAAAGGGCGGTTGAGTCGGTGCAAAGATAATACTTTTTTACATTTCTTAGAAAATAAATTTACTAACTTTACATTCCTAAACAGAAAATAATCGGAATATATGAAAATCGGTATAATCGTGGCAATGGGTAAGGAACTGGAACTCCTATTGCACCTGATAGATGAACGTTCGGTCGTTACAGTCAATGACATATCGTTCCATATAGGAAAGATGGGCAATCATGATATAACCGCTATGCAGTGCGGTATAGGTAAGGTCAATGCTGCAATAGGGACATTGACGATGATTGAGAATTTCCACCCCGATATTGTCATGAACACGGGTGTCGCCGGCGGGACCGGTGGCGGAGCCGGAATCCTTGATGTGGTGGTGGCCGACCGCATCGCCTATCATGACGTGTGGTGTGGTCCCGGTACGGAGTGGGGGGATGCGTCAGGATGCCCGAGGTTTTTCGGGTCGATACCTGCACTTGTCTCTCTTCCCTGCTTGAATGGGGATGACAGGATCAGGCATGGATTGATATGTTCGGGTGATATTTTCGTCTCCAAGGTCGAGGAGGTGGAGCGCATACGGTCGGTATTCCCCGATGTGATGGCGGTCGATATGGAGTCTGCGGCCATTGCCCAGGTGTGCCATCTCAAGAATGTGGCATTCTTCTGTCTGCGGGTAATCAGTGACACTCCCGGTGGAGAGGATAACATATCGCAGTATGAGAACTTCTGGGAAGATGCCCCGAAACACACATTTGAAACACTGACACGGGTTATTTCAAGCATTTGAGTAATGGAAAAGATAGCAAGTTTTACGGTAAATCACTTGTCGCTGCTGCGTGGTATATATGTTTCACGTAAGGATTTGACGCCTTCGGGTGACGTAATAACCACATTTGACATCCGCATGAAGGAGCCTAACAGGCAGGCGGCGGTATCGGGTGAGGCACTGCACACGATAGAGCATCTTGCGGCGACATTCCTGCGCAATCATCCTTGCTGGCGTGACCGTGTCGTGTATTGGGGACCGATGGGATGCCGCACAGGGAACTATCTGTTGATGAACGGGGATCTTACCCCGTCAGACATCTTGCCGCTTATGCGCGAGGCTTTCCGTTTCATCGCGGAATATGAGGGGGAGATACCCGGAGCGACAGCCCGTGACTGTGGGAACTACACCTATAATGATCTTGACGGGGCGCGTAGGGAGGCTGCTGAATTCCTTACCGGGGTACTTGACTGCATCCGACCTCAGCAGATGTCATATCCCGATTGATTCAGGATGCCGGCGATGAAGGACATCAAGGCGGTAAAGGGACGCTACTATATCCCGAGGCTGATCGAGGAGGGCGAGCATGAGCATCAGGATTTCAAGTTTGCCATTTCCGATGCCCGCAAGATAGCCCGTAGTATCTCGGCGTTTGCCAATAATGATGGCGGACGACTTCTTATAGGCGTTAAGGACAACGGTAATATCGCCGGGGTGCGTAATGAAGAGGACATTTACATGATAGAGCAGGCGGCGCAGATGTATTGCCGTCCGGCGCAGGATGTGGCTGTAACGGCATTCTCCACCGGGGGCGGGGCTGTGGTCATACGTGCTGAGATTGCAAAGGCGGCACGCCGTCCGGTATCGGTCAAGGAGGCTGATGGCTCCTGGCAGGCCTACTATAGGGTAAAGGATGAGAATATTGCTGCACCTGACATCATGGTGCGTTCGTGGAGGCATCGTCATGGCCGTGGTGGGATGCTCCGCCTGAATGATGCCGAGAGCCTGTTGTTGCGCACACTGGAGCATCAGGAAATGATAACAGTGGAGGAGTATATGCATTCGGCACATCTGTCGCGGGAGACGGCCGAGAACATTGTCGTAAGGTTTTGTGCAATGGAGATACTCGGCTTTGTCTATGACAATGGCGAGTTTAAGATTACCCGTAAATTTAAAGAAAAAGATACCATGTCGGGATGAGACACGGTATCTTTATGCTGTCATAATATCGGCCTTGCCTGTTTGATTACATCAGCGCAGCCATAAAAGCTCCTACAACGACAATCAGCAGTATCAGGTCGATAAGGGAAATGACCAGTCCGGTAATGGCGAGTCCGCGTGGGCTCTTGAATATCCCCACGAATGAAAAGATCAGTCCGAGAATCCACAGAATCCATGACAAAACCGGTACCCAGCATAGGAATATGGCTATCAGTGAAAGCACAAATCCGGCAGTGCCCAGCCCGTTTGATTTTGTCTCTGTTTGTTGGATAATCACTTGTGTCTGATTAGTGGTTGCCGATGGGGTTTGTTCCTGTTGTTCCATATAATTAAAGTTTAAATGAATTAATATTGCTGCAAATGTAGTGAAAACGGGTGTAGTTACCCCCCCGTTTAGTTAAACTTTGCTAAAATGGTGGTTGCGGATTCTGCACGGTGTCATATCCTAAAAAAGTTGTCAGATAATGGTCTGATCGGGATTAATCAAAATACCTAATTTTGGGTATGGTGGAGGACTTTACACCGTGCTATCTTTGCAACAGATAATTATACGAATTTATAAGGACACTATTGTTTTATACACTAAAGTGAACCGGCAAGCCGATTTGTGAAAATCCACTTGCCGGTTCTTCCTTTTTTGTCCGCGGCTGCTACTTGATCAAAGGACGCAGTACGGGAATGAGTTTCTGTGCATAATATTTGAACCCGAGGTCGGTCAGGTGTATGCCGTCGACTGTCCCGTCGTCCTCTACTCCGTCAAGGTTCACGCTGTCGACGTAGTACAGGTTGTCGGGGTTCTCGGCAATGAGTTTCTCGTAGTTGCGGCGGAATGCGGCATTCTTGCGTGGCAGATAGTTGCCGAGAGACTTGTCGTATCGGGCATACGGATAAATCGGACCCTCGACCATTACGATGGGGATGTCGGGACGTGCCTTGCGCAGAATGTTGATGAAATCGTAGGTCAGGGTGTCACACATCATTTCGGTGCAGTTGGGGATCGGGTCGATAAGGAACAGGTCGGCATCGGGAATCTGTGCCATTGCACGGGCCATGCAGTAGTCCATTTTGCCCTCTCCGCTTATGCCTATGTTTACAACCTCGCAATCCAGTTCGCGGCTGATGATGTTGGTTGCGGCCATACCGCTGCGTGAGGCGCATCCTCCTTGCAGGATGCTTGTGCCATAGGCAATGATTTTCTTGTCGTGGCGTATGATGTCCTTGTTTCCGGGGGTGATTGTCGAGCCGCTGTCGACTGCAACCCACAGGTCTTCGACCCCATCGTACAGGGGCATGTATATCATGTATTCTTTCATGCCCGGCTCAAGGTTCTCGACATAAATCTTCTCGCACATTTTGGTCTCCTTGTCGGCATTCGGGCGGTTGGTGTTCACATGCCGCCACACCGAGTCACCCTCGAGAATGTACAGGTCGGTGCCCTTCAGTCCGGTATCGGCCATGTGGAGCATGTGGGTATTCCACAATAATTTGTATTTCACTCCCACTCTGCGGGAATCGGTAGCGAATCTCACTGCAATGCCTGCACTGCACTGGGCGCGTTCCCACAAGTCGGGACGCACACTGTCTTTGAGGAATGCCGGAATGCGTGTGTATTTGCGCAGGGTGTTATCCCATCCCTTGTTGATTACACGCAGTTCCTGTGCATCCACGTATTTTAATGGCTTGGAGGCTTGCTCTACGGCTGCTGCACTGTAGCTCATTGCTATCATGGCACATGCCACGATAAGTAGGCGTTTTGTCGTTTTCATGCTGTATTTGTGTTGGTTGGTTTCGTTACCGGCAAAGATAGTGATAAATTACATTTTTTATCGTTATCTTTGCCAATATTCCTTGTGGGGAAGAATCTTCGCGGGAGTATGGATGCAGTAGTGATAACCGTAGCAAATATATACGAAAGATGAAAGGGAACGGAAAACTGGTTGCCAACCTGCTTATACTGATAGCGGGAATCGTGCTTATCGCTTTACATGGCAGGGACGGAATCCTGCCTGGGATAATAATAATTACCGGAGTGACATTTATTGTGCCGAGTGTATTGAATATGGTGATACTGCTGTCGCGTGGAACTGCCGTCGGACACCGGGGCAGGGCGGCTCTGACGACAGGAACGGTGGCGAGTCTTGGCGGGATTGCGCTCGGATTGTGGATGGTACTGTTTCCCGAGACGCTGGTGGGGCTGCTCGTGTACCTGTTTGGTACAATCCTGCTGGCCGGAGGCCTGTATCACGTGTATATGCTCGCATTCGGATTCCGTCCGCTGAAGTTCCCGTTGTGGATGTATGTCCTGCCCGTCCTGCTTGTCGTGGCAGGAGGTCTGATACTGGGTGGCGTCATTCCCGAAATCGAGTCCCGCATTGTACTGATTGCCGGTGTTGCGATGGTGGTATTTGCCGCCAATACGTTTCTTGAACAGGCCGGAGTCCGTTCCTATGCCAAGTCCCGGCACAGTATCGGGGAGTGATTATATCCCGAACCGCCGTGTAATGTATTCCTTGACGATGGCTACGATACTTTCCATCGGCAGAAGGGATGAGTCGAACGTCAAGTCGTAGCTTGCGGCATCCCCCCATTTCTTGTCGGTATAGAAATTGTAGTAGTGGGACCGCAGTTTGTTGGTCTTTTCGGCAAGTGTGCGGGCTTGTTCGGCGGTGGTCTTGTCCCCGCGTTTCATGATGCGTCTTATGCAGTCCTCGATCGGGGCGTGAATGAACAGTTTCAGGCATCTGGGATGTTCCCTCAGGATGTAGTCGGCACTGCGTCCCACGATTACACATGACTCTTTCCGGGCGATGGACAGGATAAAGTCGCTTTGGGCACGGTAGATGCTGTCATCGCTTATCGATGTCGATGCCGCGTAGAAGGACATTGGGTTATATCCCATGTTGAAAGATAACATCCCGCTGAGGAATGACGGGAAACGTTCATCGCTTTTCTCGAAAAATTCCTTGCTTACCCCCGCCTGCTTGGCTGCTTCACACAGCAGTTCCTTGTCGTAGTAGGCTATGCCGAGTGTATCGGCAAGCAGTTTCCCGAGTTCGCGGCCTCCGCTGCCGAATTGCCGTCCTATCGTTATGACATAATTCTTCTCCTGTCCCATGGTGATACATCGTTAGCTTGGAGCAAATGTAGATAATGCGGATGAAAAACACAACAAAAATCCCCCTTAATTCACAATCTTTTCCTATCTTCGTGCTATCCTAAAATTGATTGACTATGAGATTAAGAGTGTTATTGATGTCCGTTGTCTGCCATATATTGGCATTTTCGGCCGCTGCCGGCAGCAAGGCTATGGCACAGGTCGATACTGTCAGTGTACCGGCAACCTGTGTCGTGTCGCCGATGCGTGTCACGGTCGTGTTGCCCGAACAGTATTTTGAAAAAAACGACACCGCGCGTTATCCTGTGGTGTATCTGCTCAATGGCTATGGCGGCGATTATTCGTCGTGGGTCACCATACGCCCTGACCTTGACAGGCTTGCATCACAGTACGGGATGATATTCGTGTGTCCCGACGGGCGTGACAGCTGGTATTGGGACTCGCCGGTCGATCCTGAAATGCAGATGGAGTCTTTTATAATCAAGGAACTTGTCCCGTATATCGATTCCAGTTACCGGACGAGAGCCGAGGCTGCGGGGCGTGCCGTAACAGGGCTCAGCATGGGCGGTCACGGCGGTCTGTGGCTGGGAATGCGTCATTCCGATGTGTTCGGCTCGGCAGGCAGTACCAGCGGAGGAGTCAATATCATTCCTTTCCCGTCGAAGTGGAAGATGGCAAAACGTCTCGGCGAATACGAGTCCAATAAAGAACGCTGGGAACAGCATACGGTCATAAATCTTGTGCCTGCATTGAAACCGGGACAGATTAATATCATATTTGATTGCGGTTGTGATGATTTCTTTGCCGGGAAAAACGAGGAACTGCATCAGGCATTGCTGAAACATGGCATCCCTCATGACTATATATCCCGTCCGGGTAATCACACACAGAAGTATTGGAATAACTCAATCCTGTACCAACTCATGTATTTCAATGAACGGTTTAGCGGACGGTAGTATTGCATTGTGCCCTAAAAAACGTATCTTTGCCGGACAAATCCTAATTAACGGGAAAATATGAATGACGATTTGAAGAAGCAGTTGGGAAAAGATCCTGACGGTCTGTTGACATACGAATATATTGCCAATCACATAGACTCGTGTTTTGAAATCATCGATGACCTTGTCGACAATATGATAGCAGTTGACAAGAACGGGCAGTTCGTGGTGAGTGCGGCACGCTATCTTTATGCCATTGACCATGAGAAATTTGCCGTGGCTATCAATCGCCTGATTGCGGCGGCAATAGAAAAGGACAGGGAACACCGTTATATCGGTGATCTGCTGCAAGGGATATGGGGAGCGGACTATGTCGGGCATGTCGATGAACTGAATGCGAGTGACGACAATTTCCGCCGTATTTACAAGCGGCTTTATCCCAAAGGAATTTAATTCATGTTTCTAATCATGCGCAAGACATTATTATTTCTTACGGCGCTTGTCATGACGGTAACGTCATGCAGCGCGGGTGCATCATCGTCAGAAAGCGGTAGCGAAGGTGGTGACAGTGTAAAGAGTGAGGTAAAAAGTAACACAATGACAATGGATACATCTAATGCGTCGACCGGGAATGTGTTGGTCGACATCTCCACATCGGAAGGGGATATTCGTGTAATGTTATATGGCGATACTCCCAAACATCGTGATAATTTTGTGAAACTGGTAGAAGACGGTTTCTATAACGGCACACTTTTTCACAGGGTGATCAATGAGTTCATGATTCAGGCCGGTGACCCCGATTCGAAGAATGCTCCGTCCGGGAAGATGCTCGGCTCGGGAGGTCCGGGATACAATATCGATGCCGAAATTGTCTACCCTGCTCATTTCCACAAGCGCGGGGCGCTTGCGGCTGCACGGCAAGGCGATCAGGTCAATCCCGAAAGGCGTTCATCGGGCTCACAGTTCTATATCGTGACAGGAAAAGTGTATAACGACGGACAGCTCCGGCAAATGGAGGGGCAGCTTGTCAATCGGCAGAAACAGAGTGTGTTCAACCGTCTTGCAGGAGAACGGCGCGATGCCATATTGAGTATGCGTCGCAATCGTGATCAGGCAGGATTGCAGAAACTTCAGGAAGAACTTGTCGCAATCATGGAGGCAGAGGTGGCCAAGAATCCGGCATCATTTACCGATGAACAGCGTCAGGCTTACTCTACAGTGGGAGGGACTCCGCATCTTGATGGTGATTACACCGTATTCGGCGAGATCGTGTCGGGAATGGATGTCGTGGAAAAAATAGAGAAAGCAGCCACTAATGCACAGGATCGTCCCAATGAGGATATCAGGATAATAGGTGCTAAAGTCGTGAAATGATTGAAGTGAACAGATTTACGCTGCCCAACGGGTTGCGTGTTGTCCATAATTACGATAGTGCCACCGCAATGGTGGCACTAAACGTCTTGTATGATGTTGGCGGACGGGATGAAGACCCGAAACTGACGGGTATGGCTCACCTGTTTGAGCATCTCATGTTCGGTGGCTCGGCCAATATTCCTGACTTTGATGCGGCAATAGAGGCGGCAGGAGGATACGACAATGCCTACACGAGTAACGATTATACCGATTTCTATGACGTGGTTCCTGCCCAGAATGCCGAAACGGCATTCTGGCTTGAGGGTGATCGTATGCTGGCGCTTGCGTTCAGTGACAAGGCTTTTGAGGTACAGCGCAGTGTGGTGATTGAGGAGTTTAAGCAGGTGTGCCTCAACAAACCCTATGGGAATGCGATGCATTTCTTGCGTGCGATGCTTTACCGTAAACACCCTTATCGCAATCCGGTTATAGGCCGGTCAATCGAGCATATCGAACGTGTTACCATGGATGATGTGCGGGATTTCTTTTACAGTCATTATGCCCCGAATAATGCAGTGCTTTCGGTTTCCGGGCGCATAACGCTTGACGAGACCTACCGCCTTGCCATGAAGTGGATGGGAGGTATACCGAGCCGTGAGGTGGCACAACGTGAATACGCACCGGAGCCTATGCCCGAATCCCCCTGCCGCCAAGTGGTGACCGGTGATGTGCCGCAGACGATGATAATAAAGGCTTTTCCCATGCCGGGATACTTTTCCGACGACTATGTGACCTGTGATATTATTACCGATCTGCTTGCATCGGGACGCTCGTCACGATTCTATCGTAACCTGTTGATGAATACCGGATTGTTTACCGAAGTGGATGCTTCAATAAGCGGCAGTGACGAACCCGGTTTCCTTATGCTGACTGCAAAACTGAGAAAAGAGGATGGCGATAGCGGTATTGCACGTGCCGAGGATGCGATGCTAAGGGAGGCATTGGCTCTTGCTGACGGGTCTTTGACCGGATATGAACTGACACGGGCACTGAACCGTTACGAGTCTAATTTTACGTTCAGCACAATGGATTTCCTGTCCAAGGCTCAGTCTCTGGCAATGAGCGAGATGCACGGTGAGGATATAAATGACACCGTTTCACGCTATCGGCAGACAACGGTTGATGACGTAAGGCGTGTAGTATCCAGTGTTATAGACCCGCAAAAGTGCTCGACGCTTGTCTACTCTCCACTTTTTTATAAATAAAACTGATTTTATAGAATTTTTTGCCTATATTTGAAACCGCATAAGATGTTGTCTTTGCGGTTATGTGCCGCAAAGACAGCTTTAACGTAACTAAAAGATAATATTATGGAACTGCGTGAACAATCCTTGTCTCCCGAGAACACGGGAAAGGATACAGCCTTGAATGACGGGCCCGAGGCCTTGAATGTGAATGAAGAGAATGCTGAAACTGTAGAAATGTCCGAGCGTAACGACGCGGGCGCGGATGAGGTTGCCGAACCTGTTTCTAAAGAGCGCATCGTGGAGCTTTGTGCCGGTCTTGCCGGGAAAGAGGCTTCGGAAGTTTCCCGTGATGAGGTCGCCCGTCTCAAACAGCAGTTCTACGCGATCCGTAAGGTGGAACTTGAACAGGAAAAAGCCGCATTCCTCGAAAAAGGGAATGAGGAAGCTGCATTCGCTCCTAAACTTGATGCGCTTGAGGAGCAGTTCAAGGAGTCGCTTAATGTCATCAAGGAGAAGAAGGCGGCACTTGCTGCCGAACAGGAAGCCGAACGTCAGAAAAACTATGAACGTAAGGCTGCGATAATAGAAGAACTGGTTGAGATGTCATCTGATACCGATAATGTCAATAAATTGTTTCCCCGTTTCAAGGAACTGCAACAGGAGTTCAAGTCGGTAGGAGAAGTGCCGCCCGCTCAGGTCAGTGAACAGTGGAAGAGCTATCAGGATGCAGTGGAACGCTTCTATGACCAATTAAAGATAAACAAGGACTTGCGCGACTATGATTTCAAGAAAAATCTTGACGTGAAACTGTTGCTGTGCTCTGAGGCTGAAAAACTTGATGCGGAGAGTGACATTATTGTGGCATTCAAGCGGTTACAGGAACTTCATGACAAGTGGCGCGAGACGGGTCCGGTGGCAAAGGAGATGCGGGAAGAAATATGGACACGGTTCAAGGATGCCTCTACTGTGATAAACAAGAAATACCAGTCATTCTTCGAGGAACGTAAAGCCCGCGAACGTGATAACGAGGCTGCCAAGACCGAAATATGCGAGCGTGTCGAAGCTTTCGATTTCGACTCCCTGAAGACTTATGCGGCATGGGATGAAATGACAAAGGCTATCATAGCCGCTCAGGAGGATTGGAAAAAATTGGGCTTTGCGTCCAAGAAAATGAACAATGCCCTGTTTGCAAGGTTCCGTGAAACATGTGACCGGTTTTTCGCACTCAAGGCAGATTTTTTCAGGAATATAAAAGACGAGCTTACCTCTAACCTTGAAAAAAAGATTGCCCTGTGTGAAAAAGCCGAAGCATTGAAGGACAGCACCGAGTGGAAAAAGACAACTGATGAAATGGTTGCCCTGCAGAAAGAATGGAAGACCATAGGTTCTGTCGCGAAAAAGCATAGCGATGCGGTGTGGAACCGTTTCCTTGCAGCATGTGATTATTTCTTTGAACAGAAAAAGAAAGCCACATCAGGAACTCGGCAGCTTGAACAGTCCAACCTCAAGGCAAAACGTGAGATAATCGATACCCTTAAAGCAATCAGTGAAGACTCCTCGCGTGAGGATGTCGTAAAGACGGTGAAAGAATTGATGGGACGCTGGCAACAGATAGGGCATGTCCCGTTCCGTGACAAAGACAAGATATATGACTCGTACCGTCAGGTTGTCAATGACCTTTATGACAGGTTTGACATAAGGGAAACCAAGGCCCGTTTTGCCAACTTTGAGAACTCGATCAACGAGATGGGAGGAGATGAGAATAAGTTGTACCGCGAACGGGAGCGTCTGGTGCGTGCATACGAGCAAAAACGTAACGAGTTACACACCTATGAGAATAACCTCGGTTTCTTTAACGCCAAGTCAAAGACCGGGAACTCAATGTTCAAGGAAGTTGAACGCAAGATCCAGCGCATAAAGGAAGACCTCGATGTGCTCGAAAAGAAGATTGAAGTTATAGACAGCAAGCTGTAGGAATACCTTGGTGGGACGGGATTCATATACCGTCCCATCTCTTTTAAGACTATCACATTCATCACATTTTAATTAAACCTTTATGACCTCAAACAATCCGAAAAAGAAGTACGGACATTATGTACAGCCGATATTGGTAATATTGGATTTCCTGCTGATAAATCTGCTGTTTATCGCCACCTGTATAATATGTCCCGAAGTCCGTCTTGTAAACACACGCACAATATGGCTATTGGTAAATATGTCATATTTTCCGGTAGTATTCTGGCTTTCCAATATCCGCAGTCTGCGGGCGCTGCACCTTGACCAGATAGTATTCAGCTCTTTTCAGGCGGTGGGACTGCATGCGCTGTTTTTCCTGTCGATGTTGTCGTTCCTGAACATCAGCCATATTCCCACTATCGCATTTGTGATATTTTACGGGATGTGTTTTGTGCTGCTTCCGTTGTCTTGGATAATATCGAGGCATCTGGTAAAATATTACCGGAGCAGGGGACGGAACTCTACACGCGTCATCATAATCGGGACAAATGCTACTGCACGGCGCTTGCAGGAGGAGATGACATCCGATTCCGGCTACGGATACAGCCTGCTCGGTTGCTTTGATGATAAATGCAGCGAGAATTTCAAGGGAAACTATCTTGGAGATATCGACGACCTTGATGCCTTTATCAAGGAAAATGACATAGACGAGATATATTATACTCTCTCCGGAGAAAATGAAAAGGCATTGCGCACCGTGATACGCATTGCTGACAATAATGTGGTGCAGTTCTATTATGTGCCGCAGTTGAGCCGCTATTTGAGCCGTGGCTTTGAACTGTATAAAATCGGGGCTGTACCGGTGTTGTCGGGACACCGCAATCCGTTAAAGAAATTGTCCAACAAGGTCTTGAAGCGGACTTTCGATGTCCTCTTTTCGTCGGTAGTGCTATTGTTTTCCCCGATAATATTCATCCCCGTTGCCATCGCGATAAAAATCTCATCGCCTGGACCGGTCTTTTTCAAACAACTGCGCACCGGGTATCGTGGGCGGGATTTCTATTGCTGGAAATTCCGTACGATGAAAGTGAATGCCGACAGCGACAGAAAGCAGGCTCAGAAAGATGATCCCCGAAAGACCAAGGTCGGTAATTTCCTGCGCAAGACCAGTATTGACGAGTTACCGCAATTTATCAATGTCTTTCTCGGTGACATGTCGGTAGTGGGTCCGCGTCCGCACATGCTGAAACAGACTCACGACTACACTGAATTGATCGACAAATATATGGTGCGCCATCTTATCAAACCGGGAATTACCGGATGGGCGCAGGTGAACGGCTATCGTGGACTGACAGAGGAACTGTGGCAGATGGAAAAACGTGTCGAGTATGATGTGTGGTACATAGAGAACTGGGGCTTTATGCTTGACCTGAAAATTATTGTACGCACAGTGTTGAATGCTATTCACGGGGAAGAAAACGCATTCTGATCCAATGATGCCACTCTGCGTGGATCAGCGTGCCGGCGAGACGGGATTGATGCTATAGGGTGACTTCTCCGCACAAGGAACATTCAAAGTAGCGGCGCACGTCGGTCGTGGATAGTCCAAGCCCGAAAAGATACATCATCTTGGTTATGGCGGCTTCGCTGGTGATGTCATGCCCGGAAATGATACCGGTCGCGGCAAGACGGTTCCCCGACATGTAGCGCTTGGTGTCTACTCCTCCGTTTACACATTGCGTTACATTCACGATTACGATTCCCCGTTCTACGGCTTCATGTATGGCATCGGTAAACCATGGATGGGTAGGGGCGTTGCCGGCGCCGAATGTCTTCAGTACGATCCCTTTTATCCCCGGGACGGAAAGTTGGTGACGTAATACGTTCTCGGTCATTCCGGGATTAAGGACTATAAACATGACGGCCGGATCCATTTCATATTGTACTTTTAATGGACGTTTGGCCTGTACTCGCCACAACACTTCCTCGTTGAAGTGTATATCCAGCCCTATCTTGGCCAGTGAGGGGTAGTTGTTGCTCTTGAATGCGTTGAAATTGTCGGCACTCATCTTTGTTGAACGGTTGCCGCGCCACAGGTAGTTCTCAAACAGTATAGCCACTTCTTGAACCATCGGCTCGCCGTTTATTCCGGTGGCGGCTGCAATCTGTAAGGCGGTGATGAGATTTTCTTCCCCGTCGGTCCTGACTTCACCTATCGGTAGCTGCGAGCCGGTGATGATTACAGGCTTATGCAGGTTTTCAAGCATGAACGACAATGCCGAAGCCGTATAGGCCATAGTGTCAGTGCCATGCAGTACAACAAATCCGTCAAACCGGTCAAAGTTGTCTTCGATGTTCCGTGCTATTTCCTTCCAGTGTTCCGGATTCATGTCCGATGAATCTATCGGAGGGTTGAACTGGATGTTTTCTATTATGTAATCAAGCATCTTTATCTTGGGTACGTTATCGATAAGATGCGTGAAATCAAACGGCTGCAGCGAATGTGTCTCGGGATTCTCGATCATCCCGATAGTCCCGCCGGTGTATATTATCAGGATATGAGGCTTTCGGGTATTGTTGTGCATATTGTCAAATGTCCGTTAGGAACTTTATTTTACTTGTGCTCCCGGGACTACAGGTGCCGTCGGACCGATGACAACCAATGAGCCGTCGGCGTTCTCGGCTGAAAGTATCATCCCTTGTGACACCACCCCTTTGAGTTTGCGTGGTGCAAGGTTGGCGATGAAGCACACTTGTTTTCCCACAAGATCTTCCGGGGCGTAATATTTGGCTATGCCGGAAACGATTGTGCGTTTCTCCAGCCCGTCATCGATAAGGAATTGCAATAGCTTGTCGGCTTTGGGCACTTTCTTGCATTCCAGCACCGTACCCACACGCAGGTCTGCTTTCATGAATGTGTCAAACTCGACATCAGGAGCCTGAGGAGTGGCTTTAAAGCTGTTTATCTTGTTTTCTTCCTTAGTGCGTTCGAGACGGTCTATCTGGGCTTGTATAGTCTCATCTTCAATTTTCTCGAACAGCAATTCTGCCGGTTGCAGGGTCACGTCTGCTGCCATTATACCGTCAGTCCCGAGTATGTCCCATCTCAGATTCTCAAGCCCGAGCATACGGCATAGTTTTGCCGACATGAATGGCAGGAACGGTTCAAACGCGATGGCGATATTGGCGCATATCTGTAGGGCTGTGTTCAGAATCGTTGCGACACGTCCCATATCGGTCTTGGCAAGTTTCCAGGGCTCTGTTTCCTGAAGGTATTTATTGCCAAGACGGGCAATGTTCATTGCATCCTTCAATGCTTCGCGGAAATGGAATGTGTCAAGGTTCTCGCTGAGTGAAACTTTTATCTCCGAAAGTTCTTTCAATACATCGGTATCGGCTGTCTGCCTTGTGCCGGCTGCGGGGACTCTGCCGCCAAAGTATTTGTGCGTCAGCACAATTGCACGGTTGACGAAGTTTCCGAGTATTGCGACAAGTTCGTTGTTGTTGCGTGCCTGGAAATCCCGCCAGGTAAAATCGTTGTCTTTGGTTTCTGGGGCATTGGCTGTCAGGACATAACGCAGTACATCCTGCTTGCCGGGCATGTCGCGGAGATATTCATGAAGCCACACTGCCCAGTTGCGTGAGGTCGAAATCTTGTCTCCTTCGAGGTTAAGGAATTCATTGGCGGGAACATTATCAGGCAACTGGTAGTTGTCGCCGTATGCGCTCAGCATGGCGGGGAACACAATGCAGTGGAATACAATATTGTCCTTGCCGATGAAGTTTATGATACGTGATTCAGGATCTTTCCAGTAACGTTGCCAGCTATCGGGTAGCAGCTCTTTGGTATTGGATATGTAGCCGATAGGGGCATCGAACCATACGTATAGCACTTTCCCGTCGGCTCCTTCAACCGGAACCTGTACACCCCAATCAAGGTCACGGCTTACCGCACGGGGCTGCAGTCCCATATCGAGCCATGATTTACACTGTCCGTAAACATTGGTTTTCCACTCTTTGTGACCTTCGAGAATCCAATTGCGTAGATTGTTCTCCCATTTGTCAAGAGGCAGATACCAGTGGCGGGTCTCTTTCAATACGGGTGTATTTCCTGTTATGGCACTTTTGGGGTTGATGAGGTCGGTTGCGTTCAGGGATGTGCCGCATGCCTCACACTGGTCACCGTAGGCGCGTTCATTGTGGCAATGAGGGCATTCTCCGGTAACGTACCGGTCGGCGAGGAATTGGTTGGCTTCCTCGTCGTAGAGCTGCATTGATGTCTTTTCTACAAATTCCCCCTTGTCATATAGTCTGCGGAAAAACTCGCTTGCCGTCTCTTTGTGAATCGCCGACGTGGTACGGGAATATACATCAAATGAAATCCCGAATTCTTCAAACGAGTCCTTGATGATGTTGTGGTAACGGTCCACGATGTCCTGTGGTGTAACACCCTCGGCCTTTGCTTTTATGGTAATGGGTACACCATGCTCGTCGCTTCCGCCCACCATTATTACATCTTCTCCGCGCAGGCGCAGATAGCGTGTGTATATGTCGGCGGGAACGTAGACACCGGCAAGATGTCCGATGTGTACGGGTCCGTTGGCGTATGGCAGGGCAGTTGTTACAAGAGTTCGTTTGAAGTTCTTTTCCATTGTCTTTTATGTGAGTTGGGTTGATTCTGTTTACGGTTGCAAAATTAATCATTTTGGAGCAAAGACGCGGATACCCCGCGACTTATTTTGATGTGCCCGGTATAAAATGAAATCCGCTTACAGGAATGGATGCCTGCAAGCGGATTATTTTATTGACAATCTATGTCGTATGCTATTTGCGTCGACGCACTGAGCGTACTGCTGTGTTGGAACTGCTTTTGATCTTTGATTCCTTTACTTTGGCAGGCTTCTTGCCACGCTTGCTGCGTGAAGAGCGGGTAGATTCCTTTTTGGCTTTTGCTTCATCGCGTGATTCTATTTTGGTGGTGTCACCGGCAGCTGCCCTTTCGCGGGCTTCACGTGCGGCTATGACTTCTTCACGTGACGGTACCCACAACTTGTCTTCAAATGTGTCAAGACGCTTTTGTATGCTGTCCTGGGCACGTTTCATGTCATCAGGGTCAGGATATAGCTGCATCATCGACTTGTTTTTCAGGTTGCGGGTCTTATATATCTCGCCTTCATACATCGACAGTTGGAAAAAGTCATCGTAGGTGTATTTGGCAAGGTTGTTGTCATCGTCAATGAAAATGTATTGTTGTGCAAGATAAGGGCGCAGTGCGTCAAATTTTATCCAGAACATTGGGTATTTTACCGGTTCTCCGCCGAAGTCTCCCGAGCGGTGAAGCACGGGACATATTGCATCGACATGGGTTTTCATCCGGTTGCTTCTTGAATCGAATACCCATCGTTCGAGCAGGTAATATGACAATACTTCATTGGTAGGCACATCACTCTCCTCTATGGTGAATTTGGGATTTTTCTCTGTTGAACCCTTGGCATCGGTGTAAATGATGTGGAAACGGTCAAGCATATCTTTCACTTTCAGCCGGTATTGGTCGGTGAATATTTCCCGCCCGTCAAGATATTCGTATGCCGCTATCTCGTTGTTGGCCAGCAGTCGCATGATGATCCTGAACAGGTTTTCCTGATCGTCGATAAGGTCTTCCGGATAGTATAGCGGTGTATTCTTGTCCTTGTTGAGGTCAAGATGACGGTATATTACTCTCATCCAGGAGAGATCGGCGTCGCTCATTGGCTGATCCTGATAGAATGACTGCATACGGTCGGTAACCTGGCTGCTCTGCTGGGCGTTGCGCTTACGGTCGGCATCTCCTCGCCGGCGCACCACGCTACTGCTTGACGAGTCTTGGGCAACAGCAGAGACTCCCGTTCCGAGGGCTATCAGTGCCACAATTGCATATTTTCTTATAGCTTTCATCTTATTGGCTTATGTGATACTAATCGGTTTTATTCAATTTAGTTGACAATTACTTCCATTGGAGCAAGGTCGCGTTGTATGCCGTCGGGCCCTATAGCTTTCACACGCGATATGTAGAAGCGTTTTCCACGGGACAATCTGCGGAAGGAATCTTTCTGGCGTTGGGAAAAATTGGCTCCGTCAGACACTTCAGGGATGGCGTTGCCCATCGAGTCGAAGAATACTGTCTCGAAACTAAGTACCGTGAACTTGATGTTCAGAAGATCATCGTCGATAGCCGCCTCTATACCCGGTGTCTGCAATAACAGCGTTTTGGCAAAAGGTCGGGAACCTTTGTATTTGTCCTGGTTCCCTTTGCTGTCGGTGTACACGATGTAGGGTGTGGGATCAGGCAGTTTACGGGTACGGAATGTCGTTGTCGATACGGTCTGTTGGCGGCCGTCAACGTTGGCTGTGACTGTGATTACAGCGTCGGTCCCTACCTTTGACGGGCGAGCCACCCATGAATCGCCCTTACGGGTTAGTGTGCCGTTGGTCATCGAGGCACTGACTGAATTGGAGGGGATTCCCGGCACTGAAATGCTCATGGGGTTGTCGATTCCGGCGTATAGGACATTCATCATTGTCGCTGATACGGTCGCTGTCGGCTCGATTACGGTGTAGGATGACGAGAAGTCATGACGTGTTACCGTTCCGTCCCCGTGGGGTACTTCGAGGTATCCTGAATAGTCAAACGTTCCGGTAGAACCTGTTACCAGCTCATACAGCCCGCGGTCATTGGGCAGCTTGTTCCCGTTGATGAATATTGCGGGTCGCTGCGTGGTGTCGACTGCGGCAAGGACAATGTTTGCCGAATATTTGCTGCCGCGCATCACGTTTCGTGATTGTGGGATTACGAATGCGTTAAGCTCGTTGACACGCACATCTCCGGCATCGACATTGGCAAGAAGGGTTGACAGTGCCTCGCCTTCCGCATAGCGTATGTCATTCTGTAGTTTGGCCATCAGTGTTACGGCTGCGACAACAGGCTGGTTGTCAAACTTTGACTCTTCCCATGACTGTGCCCCGATTGTGCCTTTACGGTCAACTGAAGCTGTGGATAAGGCGTCCTCGATGTTGGCCCGCTTGACTGTGTCGGTCATCAGTGATGAGATGTACAGGCGGTAACCGTCGATAGCTTTACGCAGTTTTTCCCCTTGGCGTGTCGTCGGGTTCAGCATTACCACCGCTGCGGCTTCAAGGTCATCGCGGTGGTTGATTTCTCTTATGTCGGCATCTTCACCGTCGGCCTTGACTACGATGGCGGTTTTAAGGGAGTCGACAAGATTATAGAGCCTGGCGGTTACTTGGCGCACTTCAGTGGCTTTGTCAAACCATACTCCGCCTTTGTCGGGGTTCTGTATGTTGAAGGCTTCCAATCGGCCATACAATGCGTCATTGCGTTGTGCCACGTTGTCGTTTGAACGGTTAAGCCCGTCCTCGACCTGGGTGAAGCCGTCAAGGACATCGCTTGACACGTTGAGGGCAAGCATTGCGGTCAGGACGATATACATGAGGTTTATCATCTTCTGACGTGGTGAAAGCCGTGTGTTGTTAGATCCCATTTATTCTTTGCGAATTATTCGGTTAGCTGTTCTGTGTTGGTGACTCCTGTTGTTGGGGCTGGGCTACTCCGGGAATGTCTCCACCCATCATGGGCCGGTACATGTTGATGGTCATTGCGGTGATCATCTTTTCATACACAGAGTTGAGTTGCTGCATGTAACGGGCCATTTTTTCGGTTTCTTCGAAATAGCGCGCGCTTTGAGCCGAACTCTTTTCGTACATGTCACGGATGTCTTTGATACCGCGGTTCACACGGTCGATGGATTCAAGCTGCGAGGACACGCTCTTTAGCTGGATCTCGTAGATGGTGTTCAGCCCGCCGATGTTGCGGTTGAGATCCTGCATCTGCTCCACGTAGCCTGTTGAACTGCGGGTGATATTGTCGGAGTTCTCGGTTATTGCACGGTAGGATTCGAGCAACACGTCGGAAACCTTGTTCAGCGATTCGGTGGTGTCACGCAGATGTCTCATCTCTTCCGATATTGCTTCCATCTGGGCGAGATACTGCTGTGTGGCAGTGGTAAGTTCGGCCATGCGCGAAAGCTGCTCTGATGCGGCTGACATCTTGGCGATGCTTTCCGATAATGAGCGGGTGTCATCCTCGCTGAGGTTTATCCCTGCGGGGATGCCGGCAGCGTTGCGTGCTTCCGCCGCCGATACCTTGACTCCTGATGACTTACCGGTTGCCATAGTGCCATTGCCTCCGATGACGATACCTCCGCCTCCGTTGAATTCAGGACGGTCCTCGGGGTCTTTGGATGCCAAAACGGGGAATACCTCCTCCCAGTGGTATTCTTTTGGGGGACGGTCAAATGCCGTCAAGAGGAACATCAATACTTCAGTACCCATACCGATTGACAACAGTGTGTTGCCGCCTGGAAGGTGAAGGATCTTGAACAAGGCACCCCATATTACAACTGCGGCACCGATACTGTAGGCGAAATTGAAGAAACGCTGTCCGCTCTCGCCTGAGAGGAATCGCTCGATACTGTTCTTATATTTCTTTATTTTTCCCATTGCTTGAAGAGAAATATACTTTATTGTTCGTAATTATTTTTTTGATTTCTGCCCACGGGCAAACCCTATCTGAGTGCGTACACAGCGGAATCCGATATAGGAACGCTGCTCGTTCTGGTATTCCCACATGCGCAGGTCGCTTCGTACATTATGGGCGACATCTTTCCATGAACCGCCACGCACAATCTTGCGTTTCATCTTGTACGGGTCTTCTTTGGCAGCGTTGTAACGGTATTCGGGATTGAGGTCGTTGGTGAGTTTCCCTACACTTTCGGTATAGGCGGTGGATGTCCATTCGCTGACGTTACCTGCCATGTCATACAGTCCGAAATCATTTGGCGAATAAGTGCCGACACGTGATGTTATCAGATGCCCGTCCTTTATGTAATTGCCTTCGTTGGGCTTGAAGTTGGCATAGAAACATCCTTGGTCTTCCGACAGGGGGAGATCTCCTTCCCACGGGTACATGTTCTCGTTGACACCGGCTCGAGCCGCATATTCCCATTCGGCTTCTGTCGGCAGTCGGTAAGGTTCGACATAAACGCCTTCACGGCCGAGGGCACGGCGGAGGAATTCGGTACGCCAGTTGGCAAATGCGTTTGCCTGTTCCCAGCTTACTCCGACTACGGGATAGTCGTTGTAGCCGCCATGTGAGAAGTACAGGCGGGTGTACGGTTCATTGTAGGCGTTGTCAAAGTCGTTTATCCATGCGGTCGTGTCGGGGTATATATTGACAATATAGGTGTTGAGGAAATCGTAGTCCCCGGTCAGTCCGCGTGTCACTGTTTCGCGTATTATCTCGCCTTCATCGTTGAAGTAGGCTGTATCTTTGGATATGATTGGTACTTCAGTTGGCACCGGGCGGTCAGTGTTGTATTCCCGACGGGTTGGGTCAAGACGGTGTTTGCGCTTGGCTGCCTCAGTGTGGTTGAACACCTCGTAGCGATAGTTGAGCTGGGTGGGATCGAGTTCGCGGGCGCCTGTAATCGGATTGGTGCGGTAGAGGCTTTCTATGGCACGGGCTTCATCCTCGTTCGGATTACGCCAGGGAATGGCTTTGCTCCAGTTGAGATAGGGCTTGACCGGATTGCCCTCTTTGTCCTCTTCGATCTTGAATTCTTCGTTTCCTCCGTAGGCCGGATCGGCAAGGCGTTCGCGGATGATTGAGTCACGTACCCAAAATACGAATTGCTTGTATTTGGAGTTGGTGATTTCTGTCTCGTCCATCCAGAATGATTCAACCGAAATGCCTCTTGCATCGGCTTGAAGATTCCATACGCTGTCGGGTTTCTGTACTCCGACTTCCATTGAGCCGCGGGATACGAGTACCATTCCGTAGGGTGTCGGCTCGGCCCATGCAGTGCCACTGACACCGGTGACTTCACCTCCTGCCGAGGAACGGCCACCCATTGCGCATGATGATACAATGGCTGCTATGGCGATTGAAATAAGATAATTCGATACTTTTTTCATATTACATTATGCGTATACTCTTGTGTTTATTCTTGTTCTTTTCCGAAAAATCAAGTTTCAGGCTGTAGCCGGCGAAGATTTCATGGCTTCCGCTGCTTGCCTGTGATATTGCGGATGTCGGGTAATCGTAGCTGTAGCCGAGAAAAAAACCTTTGAATTCAGCCCCGACGGTCGCTATTATCGCGTCATCGTATCGGTAGCCGATTCCGGCAGTCAGAAAACGGTTGTAGCGTACTCGCCCCGTTATTTCCGCCGTTGTAAAGGTGAAGTCACTCTTGACCAATACCGACGGCATTATTTCAAATAACGTATTTTTGAGCCGAATATTGCTGCCTGCCATAAAATATAGTGTCCGCCCGGCTTGGAATTCGTAGTTTTTTTCCTCACCGCCCTCGCCCGATTCGGCATTCATGGTAATGGTGGGTGAGGTGATGTGGGTACATGAGATGCCTGCCCAGAAATGTTTATGCACGTATTGTACTCCAAGTGCCATGTCAAATGCCGTACCGCGTATGTCGTTCTTTGGGATCGCGTCATCGTTGGTGTCGTGGTAGTCGTTGTTTTCGGGTATATATACTTCAGAGCCCTTGAACGATTCGTCGATCATCCCGAACTGGAATCCGGCCGTAAATTCCCCTTTGAGCAACTTGAACTTGTAGCCGAGCTGTATTCCGAGGCTCATGTTCTTGTACAGCCCCATGCTTTCCTGCTGGAGCAGCAGACCTATGCCGAAACGCTTGTTGAAGAGCTTTAACGGCATGTCTCCCGTGATAAGGAATGTCTTGGGGGCTTTTGGGATGCCGACCCATTGCATTCTTGTGCCTCCCCGTATTCGCAGGAAGTCAGTGGCGCCTATCGCGCCGGGATTGTAGTAGGTGGGAACCTCATAATATTGCGAGAACTGGGCATCTACCTGGGCGTTAGCGGTTATGGCCAGTGAAAGCATGGCGATAATGAGGGTTGATATGTGTAATAGCTTATTTTTCATTGGGAATGTCTCTATTCAAAGTAGAAGGACAATACTACCATCTGGGACGTGGCTTTGCTGAGAGATTGGGTGTATTTCAGTTTTGCCGGATCATCGACAAGGTCAGGACGGTCGTGCTGGAGGATGTCCGATAGCCCGAAACAGAATTTTATTTCGGGGATCAGCTTGAAATACGGCAGATAGAAGTCACAACCGAATCCTATTGTGAGGTATACATCGGTCGATTTGAGCTTGAGGTAGTCACTGCGCTTTTTTGCCACATCGAATGCCGGCATTACTCCTCCGACGATGTACGGGCGCACGTTGCGGTAGCGCATGCTCGCGAACTTCAGATCGAGAGGGAATACTACATGTGCGCTTTTTACATCCTGTTGCGTCGTCTCGCCGCTTGACGTGTCTATCATCTTTACGACACGGTTGCCGAAATACATTCCCGGGGACAGTCTGACGCTGAAATAGTCGTTCAGGCGTAAGGCAAACAGCCCGTTTACACAGAAACCGGGAGAGAATGAGGGCTGTTCCATGAACCAGGTCTCGCCGTTTTCGGTTACATAGCCGTTGTGGGCAAAGCGTAAATCCTGAGTGTGTACACCCACGGAGAATCCGAGATGCCATCGGCGCATGTCGGTGTACGGACGGTTCAACACCTTGTCGTTCAAATGCTGGGCGGAGAGGCTTACACTTGAGACTGTCGCCACGATTGAAGTCAGTAGCAGGATGATTATGTGTCGCATCTTGTTCATCAATATTTTAACGGACCGCCTGCGGGATTATTGCACCCGTGGTGAAAAATATGCCGGCAGGAATTAAAATGTCAAACAGTTAAGTTATCTTTGCAATTATTATAGTATGGCAATGAGTGACAAACGGTATCTGTTGATAGTTAATCCTGTTTCCGGCACGTGGAACAAGCGCGGTCTTGCCGATACGGTTACACGGCGATTATCTGATGCCGGCGTGTCGGTGGAAACACGGTTTACGGCGGGCGCAGGAGATGCAACCCGCTTGGCACGAATGGCGGTGGTGCAGTGCTATGACGCTGTTATTGCGGCAGGGGGTGACGGCACGATCAATGAAACCGCTTCAGCCCTGTGTAATACCAATGTCCCGCTCGGGATTATACCTTCGGGCTCCGGTAACGGTCTTGCCCGTCATCTGAATATTCCATTGGAACCGAAACCGGCAATTGATGTCATAGCGAAGGGGTATGTCGTGAACTGTGATTACGGGACGGTAAACGGGCGTCCGTTCTTCTGTACATTCGGTGTCGGGTTTGATGCGACAGTAAGCGATGCGTTTTCCCGTCAGGGCCGTCGTGGTGAATTCATGTATGTCAAGAGTGCCTTGGCCGAGTATGCAAGATACAATCCGCAGGTGTACACGATAAGCGCTAACGGAAAGACGCTTACCGAGAAGGCATTTATCGTTGCATGCTGCAACGCATCCCAGTACGGTAACAATGCCTATATCGCTCCGAAGGCCAATATTGCTGACGGATTGTTGGATATTACGATAATTCATGCAGGAAATCCGTTTGATATGGCTCGCGTCGGGGTTGATCTGTTTACCGGCTATATAGACCGCAATGTCATGATTCATTCGTTCCGGGCACCGTCGGCCGTTATATGCAGGGCGGAGGGCGGACCCGCACATCTTGATGGCGAGCCGGTGGTTATGGACGATATGATGGAGGTGAAGTGCCATCGCCAGTCATTGGGCATATTCACTCCGGAGAATGCGCCGGAATTCCGCCCTATAATCACTCCGCTGAGTTGCTTTTTCAGGGATGTGAAAACGACACTGTGCCGCATATTTCAGTGAACAAAATCGAAATAAATCATATTTTTTATTAAAAATTTGTTTATTCCGAAATTAAACACGACATTCGTAGTAATAATACCGAACACAACTCTAAATCTAACATTTATACATACTTAAACAATGAGTTATCTTAAATTTGATAAAAACCTCATGATTAACCTTGAACAATCCTTGCCAAAGGAAATTCTGAGGACTAATCAATCGGGGGCTTATCATTGTACGACTGTTGTGGGGTGTAATACCCGCAAGCAGCACGGACTTCTTGTGATTCCTATACCGGAAATGGATAACAAGCCGCATGTGTTGCTGTCATCCCTTGATGAAACTGTGATACAGCACGGTGCTCCGTTCAATCTGGGAATCCATCGCTATACGGGTGGGGTGTACAGTCCTAACGGGCACAAATATATCCGGGAATTTGATTGTGAAAACGTTCCACGTATAACTTATAGGGTGGGCGGTGTGATATTGACCAAGGAGAAAATGTTCATCTCTCACGAAAACCGTCTACTTATACGCTATACTCTTGTCGAGGCTCACTCACCGACAACACTCCAGTTCCGTCCGTTCCTTGCATTCCGTGACGCTAACGGGCTGTGTATGGCAAACGGAAACCTGAACGGAGACTGTGATGAGGCGCCAAATGGCATCTCATGCTGTCTGTATAAGGGATTCCCGACGTTGTATATGCAGTTCAGCCACAAGCCTGCATGGCACTATGACCCGCATTGGTATAACGGCATCGAATATGTGAAGGATCTCGAACGGGGTATTCCTTATACCGAAGACCTGTGGGTGCCGGGATATTTTGAAATTCCCATCAAGAAGGGTGAGTCGATAATATTCTCGGCCGGAATATCCAAAGTCCCGACGCGTTCCCTCAATAAAATGTACCAGAATGAGATCGCTCACCGTACATGCCGGTCAAGTTTTTTCAATTGTCTGAAAAATGCGGCAAAACAGTGCTATCTGAAAGACCATGACGGTGATTTCCTTATCTCTGGGTATCCTTGGGGAACGGTGCTCGCCCGCAACACGTTCATGGCATTGCCCGGTGCAACGCTTGCCATCGACCATAAGGAAGATTTTGAGAGTATGATGGAGACGGCACTTGCCGCTCTTGGGCATTTCATGAGGACAGGACAGGAGAGTCGCCGTATCCATGGTATAGATTTGCCTGACATTCCGTTGTGGGCTGTCTGGGCGATACAGCAGTATGCCAAATCGACAAGTGTCGAGGAGGCACGTTCCCGATATTTGTCTGTTGTGGCCGGCATCGTGGATTATATATTGGATGGAGGACATCCTAATCTGGTGTCGGAAGCCAACGGTCTGGTTGCAACCATGGGCGCATCACGGCCGGTATCATGGATGAATTCCAATTTTAACGGTACTCCGGTGATTCCGCGCACAGGCTATCTTGTTGAATTCAACGCGTTGTGGTACAATGCGCTTATGTTTGCCGCAATGCTTGGGGAGAATGTGCCGGAAATGGAATTGCGCCGCGAACGCTGGCTGAAGAGTGCCGGTCTGTTGAAACCTGCCTTTGTTGATACATTCCTGAATGATTACGGTTATCTTTACGATTATGTGAACGGTACATACGCCGATCCGTCAGTTCGCCCCAATATGGCGATAGCGATAGGCCTTGACTATTCTCCGCTTGACCGCCGCCAGCGCAAGGGCGTGCTTGATGTGGTTACAAGGGAGCTGTTGACACCCAAAGGCCTGCGCACCCTCTCCCCGAAGAGTTATGGCTATCGCCCGTTTTATGTGGGTTCGCCTGAAGAACGTGAGGTGACGTTGCATTCGGGTCCGGCTCGTCCGTGGCTCATAGGGTTCTATGCCGATGCCTATCTCAAGGTATTCGGTATGAGCGGGATCTCCTATATTGACCGTATGCTCATAGGCTTTGAGGATGAGATGTCGCAAGGATGTATAGGCTCGCTGTCGCAGCTATATGACGGTAATCCGCCATTTACCGGACGCGGAGCGATAAGCCATGCGACAAACGTGGCCGAAGTCCTTCGCACGTTGCGTACACTCAAGAAGTTAAACATGTAGTTATTTCATATTGTCCATGAAAGCATTAATGTTCGGGTGGGAGTTCCCGCCACATATCCTGGGCGGATTAGGAACCGCCAGCTACGGTCTCACTAAGGGAATGTGGGAATGTGGCAATATGGATATTACGTTTGTTATTCCCAAACCATTCGGAGACGAAGACAAGAGCTTTGCCAAGATTATAGGTGCGTCACAAGTCCCTGTCGCATGGCGTGATGTGAGCCGCGAGTATGTTGAAAGCCGTATCGGTAATGTCATGCACCCTGACTTGTACTATAGGTTGAGATCGAATATATATGCCGATTTCAACTATATGAGGACCAATGATCTCGGATGTATTGAATTTTCCGGTCGCTATCCTGATAATCTTCTTGAGGAAATCAACAACTATTCGATTGTGGCCGGTGTCATTGCACGGGCAGAAGAGTTTGATGTGATTCATTCTCATGACTGGCTCACTTATCCTGCCGGGATACATGCAAAGCAGGTTACCGGAAAGCCTCTTGTAATACATGTGCATGCAACCGACTTTGACCGTTCGCGCGGTAACGTGAACCCCACGGTGTTCAATATAGAGCGGGACGGTATGCTCCATGCCGACCACATAATCACTGTAAGTAACCTTACGCGTACAACTGTCATAGAAAAATATGGTATAGATCCGGCTAAAGTCACGACGGTGCATAATGCCGTGAACCCGCTGAGTCCTGAGTTGCTTAATGTGGAAGTTCCGAGGGCAAAGGAGAAAGTCGTGACATTCCTTGGCCGTATCACTATGCAGAAAGGTCCTGAATATTTTGTCGAGGCTGCTGCCAAGGTGCTGAAAAACAATCATAATGTGCGTTTCGTGATGGCCGGTAGCGGAGATATGATGGATAAGATGATTCAGCTTGCGGCAGAACGGGGTATCGCTGACCGTTTCCATTTCCCCGGTTTCCAGAAAGGGAAACAGGTGTACGAAATGCTGAAGGCTTCGGACGTGTACATAATGCCGTCGGTGTCAGAACCGTTCGGAATATCTCCTTTGGAGGCGATGCAGATGGGCGTCCCGTCGATTATATCCAAGCAGTCGGGCTGTGCCGAGATTCTTGACAATGTCATAAAAACCGATTATTGGGATATCGATGCTATGGCCGATGCCATTTATTCGATAATTACCTATCCTGCCATGTATGAACAGCTTCGTGAGGACGGGCTGTATGAGGTGAACCAGATAACCTGGGATAAGGCAGGAGCCAAGGTGATCGACATCTATAACCGTGTAATAAACCATAATTGAACAAACGCATAAAATTCACATTCCATGAAAGCTGTATGTTTTTATTTTCAGATTCATCAACCGTTCAGGTTAAAAAGATACCGTTTCTTTGATATAGGTAATGATCATTACTATTATGATGATTTCGCCAATGATGACATAATCACACGCATTGCGCAACGCAGCTATATTCCGGCAGCGGAAAGCTTGTTGCGCATGATCGAGGAGAGCAAAGGTAAATTCCGGTGTGCGATATCAATTACCGGTACTGCCCTTGAACAATGCGAGCAGTATGTCCCTGAGTTTGTCGATCTGCTGAAAAAACTTGCCAATACGGGAAAGGTCGAATTCCTCGCCGAGACTTATGCCCATTCGTTGTCATCACTGACTGACCCGGAAGAATTTGCCATGCAGGTTAAGGCCCATAGTGACAAACTGCATGAATTGTTCGGGGTTACGCCTAAAGTGTTCCGCAACACCGAGCTGATCTATAGTGATGAGATCGCCCCGCAGATTCTTGCGATGGGCTACAAAGGGGCTATTACCGAAGGCGCGAAACATATTCTCGGGTGGAAGTCTCCCAACTATGTCTACACCTCGGAGTCTGCACCTAAATTGAAACTGCTCCTGAAAAATTCAAAGCTGTCTGACGATATAGCATTCCGTTTCAGTAATACCGAATGGGATTCTTATCCTCTTACAGCCGACAAATACATCGACTGGATTGCGAATACTCCTGATGAGGAGCAGATTGTCAACCTGTTCCTGAATCTTGAGACATTCGGTGAAATGCAGTCGCGTGAAACGGGTATTTTCCAGTTCCTTGAAGCACTTCCACGGTTTGCGGCGGAGCGCGGTATCGATTTCTGGACCCCTTCGGAGGCTGTTGCCAAACTTAAACCGGTAAGCGGTCTGAGCGTGCCGTTTCCGATTTCTTGGGCTGATGAGGCACGAGATACCTCGGCCTGGCTTGGTAATAAGCTGCAGAATGAAGCATTCAGCAAGTTATACTCTATTGCCGAGCGTGTGCGTCTATGCGACGACCGCAGGCTGAAACAGGACTGGTATTATCTGCAGGCAAGTGACCATTTCTTCTATATGTGTACGAAACATCTTGCCGACGGTGCCGTACACTCGCATTTCAGCCCGTACGAAACGCCGTTCCAGGCATTCACCAACTATATGAACGTGTTGGCTGACTTTATCGTGCGTGTGGAGGAACAGTATCCGTTGTCTATTGAAAATGAAGAACTGAATGCGTTGCTTACGACAATACGTAATCAGGCGCGCGAGATAGAGACATTGAATAAGGAGGTCGCGTCGATGCGTCAGAATATCGAGCATTTCAATGAGGAACATAAGCTGCGTGAGGCGAAAGCGGAAGAGCCGGCGGGCGAAGCTCCGGCGAAGCCCAAAAGGACACGCAGCCGTTGCGCCAAGAAGTAGTTCGGATATATAACAATTGCGTCGGGACATTCACGGTGAGCATCCGGTAGCGAGTGTCCCGGCGTTTTTAATCGAAAACGGATAAAGGAAACATGGAATACGTGCTTGTCGTGCTGGCTGTACTGTGCCTTGTGACAGGGATTGCGGGGTGTATAGTCCCGATGATTCCCGGCCCGCCTATCTCCTATTGCGGATTGTTGTGCCTGCACTTTACCGATGCTGTGGAGTTTTCTGCGGTGTCGTTGCTCGTCTGGGGCGCGCTGGTGATCGTGACGATAGTGCTTGATTATGTTATACCGTCGTTGGGTACGAGGTATTTCGGTGGCAGCAAGTGGGGGACATGGGGATGTGTTATCGGAACTTTTGCCGGCTTGTTCGTGCTGCCGTGGGGAATAATACTCGGTCCCTTTCTCGGTGCATTTATCGGAGAACTGATAGGGCAGAGGGGCGCGCAGACAGCGTTAAAGTCGGGTATCGGCTCGCTGATAGGCTTTGTGCTGGGCACATTCATGAAAATGGTGCTTTGTATATATTTTGTGTATGAGGCCATTGCTGCGGCAGTGTAAAATATTGGATGGTTTTATTGTCCGGCGTTTGAAATTTATTACTATTTTTGTGGTTACATAAATAAAAATTTCAACATCATGCTAAGCAAGACAATCGAAGCCGCTATCAATGCGCAAATCAATGCCGAGTTCTGGTCGGCCTACCTTTACCTGTCAATGGCTGCAAACTTTGAGGCTGACGGTAAAAAAGGTATTGCAAACTGGTTTAATGTACAGTTCAAGGAAGAACAGGCTCATGCCCAGATATTCATGAACTATCTGTATTCACGCGGCGCACGTGTACTGCTGAAGCCTATCGAGGCGGTAGATACCGAATGGGCAACCCCTTTGGATGCATTTAAGGCAACTCTTACTCATGAAAAGAAAGTTACAGCTCTTATAAATGAACTCTATGCCCTTGCCGAGAGCGAACATGATTACGCTACGCGCGAAATGTTGACATGGTTCGTTAACGAGCAGGTTGAGGAGGAAGAAAGCGCGCAGGAGCTCATAGACAAGTTTACCCTGATAGGGGATAACGGGTTCGGTATATATACACTTGACAAGGAACTTGCTGCACGAGTGTATGCTGAGCCGTCTCCGCTTGCCGGTGAATAATCTCGGCGACCGGATGCGAATATTTAAGTAATCGATGTGTGCGCCGTAGTGGTGTACATGTCGATTGCGTGGTTTGTGTGTAACATGATTGTAATATGTATATGCCGGTGTGAATCAGACGAGAATGCGTTAGTGTATAGGGCGAAATGACGCTGTGGCGGTATTCGGTTTGCACATTTTTAGTAACTTTGTGCCTTGAAAAGTTTAGTAATTGAACGAAAATTACTTACTTTGCATCGCGAAATTAATTATTAATCTAAAACTTAACAATTATGTCAGAAATTGCATCAAGAGTTAAAGCTATAATTGTAGACAAACTTGGCGTAGATGAAAACGAAGTAACAGAAACTGCTGAATTCACTAAGGATCTTGGCGCAGACAGCCTTGACACTGTTGAACTCATCATGGAATTCGAAAAGGAATTCGGTATCACTATTCCCGATGACAAGGCTGAGGGTATCGCAACTGTAGGCGACGCCATCTCTTACATCGAAGCTAACAAATAAGAAAAACTTTCCCCTTTTTATATGGAATTAAAAAGAGTAGTAGTAACGGGTCTCGGAGCCATCACTCCTATAGGTAATGACGTCGAAACGACGTGGAAGAATGCCGTAGCCGGAGTGAGTGGTGCAGGACCTATTACTCACTTTGACGCTTCATTGTTCAAGACCCGGTTCGCTTGCGAGGTAAAGGATTTCAATGCCGCCGATCATTTCGACCGTAAGAAGGTCCGTACCCTCGACTTGTATGCCCAGTATGCCCTTGTTGCTGCTGAGCAGGCCGTGAAAGATTCCGGGCTTGAATCGGTGGAGACGCTCAATAAGGATCGTGTGGGCGTGATTGTCGCTGCCGGAATCGGCGGGCTGCACACGTTTGAGGAAGAGGCAGGATACTATGCCCTTCATCAGGAGCAGGGTCCTAAATATAATCCTTTCTTTATTCCTAAGATGATTGCAGATATTGCATCGGGTCACATCTCAATGCAATATGGCTATCATGGTCCCAACTTTGGGGTAGTGTCGGCTTGTGCGTCATCAAATAATGCGATTATCGATGCATTCAACCTGATCCGTCTCGGTAAAGCCGATGCCATTGTGACCGGTGGAGCGGAGGCTGCAGTTTACCCTGCCGGGGTGGGAGGTTTCAACTCCATGCACGCGCTGTCGACGCGCAATGACAGCCCTGAAACGGCGTCACGTCCTTTCAGTGCGTCGCGTGACGGATTCGTGATTGGTGAAGGTTCGGTTGTCCTCATCCTTGAGGAACTAGAACACGCCAAAGCGCGTGGGGCGAAGATCTATGCAGAAATCGCAGGCGGCGGGCTTTCTGCCGACGCATATCACCTGACGGCTACTCATCCCGAAGGTCTCGGGGCAATTCTCGCGATGAAGAATGCTCTTGAGGATGCCGGAATGAAGCCTGAGGATATTGACTATATCAATGTTCACGGTACATCCACGCCTGTGGGTGACGTTTCTGAAGTCAAGGCTATTGTGGACGTGTTCGGCGAACATGCCTACAAGTTGAATATCAGTTCGACCAAATCGATGACCGGTCACCTTCTCGGTGCTACCGGTGCGATGGAGGCTATGTTCTGTGTGAAGACTGTTCAGGACGGTATTGTTCCTCCCACCATTAATCATGAGGAGGGGGACGATGACGAGAATATCGACTACAATCTGAACTTTACTTTCAACAAGGCTCAGGAACGTACGGTTAATGCTGCATTGTCCAACTCGTTCGGGTTTGGCGGTCACAATGCAACTGTTATAGTCAAGAAATATACTGAATAAGCAGTAAGTTTCACTACTTATATGAGGCAGTCCTGGGTTGTAACATATTCGGGACTGTTTTTTTTGTTTGGTGGCATGGTGTGTATTTCCGGGCCAATATAGTCCGATAAACGTCCATAAGTCCGGAGCTGGGCATGGATGTGGACAGCGGGAATAAAAAACAAGCGATCAATGACCGCTTGTTTTCGGAAAGTGGGCGTTGACGGATTCGAACCGCCGACCCTCTGCTTGTAAGGCAGATGCTCTGAACCAGCTGAGCTAAACGCCCTGAATAAGGTGTCTTGCTTCCGCAGAACCCGTTGCACCGCTGTGGCAACACTTGGAGAAATTTATTGTGGGCGTTGACGGATTCGAACCGCCGACCCTCTGCTTGTAAGGCAGATGCTCTGAACCAGCTGAGCTAAACGCCCGATTTCTCTGCGAAAGCGATGCAAAGGTACGAAGTTTTTTTGAACTACCAAACAAAAAATGACAAAATCGCATATAAAAATCAGCAAAGATTCGTAATTTTGTGTTGTAGAATTATCGGCTGGCTGTGCTAAGTCGTTAATTTACAGTAGTGAAGCTAATTATGACCTATTAAAGAAATTATATAACAAAACGATATGGAACTGACATCCCTTACCGCAATTTCGCCAATAGACGGCCGTTATCGCAGCAAGTGCGAGAATCTTGACAAGTATTTTTCGGAATATGCCTTGATACGCTACCGTGTGCGTGTCGAGATAGAGTATTTCATCGCATTGTGTGAACTTCCGTTGCCACAGTTGGGGACGGTCCAGGCAAGCGTGTTCGACAGCCTGCGTGACATATACCGTAATTTTACTGTGGAGGATGCTGCCCGTATTAAAGAGATCGAGAGTGTGACCAATCATGATGTGAAGGCTGTGGAGTATTTTATCAAGGAACAGTTTGACCGTCTCGGATTGGAAGCGCACAAAGAGTTCATCCACTTCGGGTTGACATCTCAGGATATAAATAATACTTCAGTGCCTCTGTCGGTGAAGGAGGCGATCAATAATGAATACCGCCCGTTGCTTGTGGAGCTGATAGAGCATCTTGAAGCCCGTGCCGATGAATGGAAAGAGTTGCCGATGCTTGCCAAAACTCACGGTCAGCCGGCATCGCCTACAAGGCTCGGCAAGGAGATACGTGTGTTCTCCTACCGCCTGCGCCAGCAGCTTGCACAACTCGATGCCGTGACAATAAGCGGAAAGTTCGGAGGTGCGACAGGTAATTTCAATGCCCATTTGACGGCTTATCCCAATATCGACTGGCGTAATTTCGGGGCGAAATTCCTCAGTGAGAAACTCGGAATCGAACGGGAGGAGTACACTACCCAGATCTCGAATTACGACAATCTCGCCGCACTTTTTGACGCAATGCGTCGTATCAACACTGTTATCCTTGACCTTGACAGGGATATGTGGCAATATATCTCAATGGAGTATTTCAAGCAAAAAATAAAGGCCGGGGAGGTCGGTTCATCGGCAATGCCGCATAAGGTCAACCCCATCGACTTTGAAAACTCGGAGGGGAATCTCGGGATTGCCAATGCCATACTCGGACATCTGTCGACCAAACTGCCTATATCCCGATTGCAACGGGATCTTACCGACTCTACGGTGTTGCGTAATGTGGGTGTCCCGATGGCACATACGCTCATTGCTTTACACAGCACGCTGAAAGGGCTCAACAAGCTGCTTCTTAATGAAGCGGCAATAAGTGCCGATCTTGACTCGATGTGGAATGTGGTCGCTGAGGGAATCCAGACGATATTGCGCCGCGAGGGGTATCCGAAGCCCTACGAAACCCTCAAGGAGCTGACGCGTGTAAATTCAACGGTTACGGCTGAGAGTATCGCGGCGTTTATTGACACGCTTAATGTGTCGGACGAAGTGAAAGCCGAGCTCAAACGCCTTTCTCCTCATTCCTATACCGGCTATTAATCGAGAGGGTGCAGTAAGACAATGAAAAACATTGCCGTTCTTGCATCGGGGGAGGGCTCAAACGCCGAGGCGATTGTCCGTTATTTTGCCGGTAGCGGTGCCGCCAGAGTGGCGATAGTGCTCTCCAATAGGGAAAAGGCCGGTGTCCATTCCCGAATGGCTGCACTCGGAGTAAGGACCGAGACCGTCCCGCGTGAATTGTGGAATGACGGAAGTGCGGTTGTGGACATCCTTATGCGGGAGGCGGTCGATTTTGTCGTGCTCGCCGGATTCCTGTGCCGGGTCGAAGCGCCCATAATCGAGGCTTTTTCCGGCAGGATTGTCAATATCCATCCGTCGCTGTTGCCTAAATTCGGCGGTGCCGGAATGTGGGGGCATCATGTGCATGAGGCGGTAATCGCATCGGGTGAAAAGGAAAGTGGCATAACGGTACATTATGTCACAAAGGAAATTGACGGCGGAGAGATCATATTTCAGGCAAAATGTCCCGTCGAGCCCGTCGATACCCCCGAGACACTCGCCAACCGTGTCCACGCTCTTGAACACGCGCATTACCCGACGGTAATAGAAAATTTACTTAAATAATAGTGATTATAAACTAACTTCATAGAAAGGAGGCGTAAATGAAAATATAGTATTGTATCGGAGATTACCGGAGAGAAATCCGAATCCACAAAGTGATTAGTAATTTATTCTCAAACCGAAAATACGTCTCCACTCTACTAAACAGAATAACACATACTGATGAGCTTCAGGCTCTTGTTCTTACTCATTTGAATACCGCCAATCATTCAATCTCCAAGAACAAGCAGGCTTAAGTTCGCGTCTACAGGCGTGAACTGTCCTTTGCTTGTGGGAGAAAAGGTAACTTGGCGGTAACCTAAATGAGTCACAAGTAAAGAGTGGTTGCACGCCTTTTCATTTTTAGGCAGAAAGGACTAAAGGACGGATATATGAGAATTTCTCGTTTTGAATACATCCTCTATACTGATGGAGTGAAGAGTGTTTGTGTTGTGTAGATAAAGATTTCCCTTTGTAGAAAGGAAGCGTTGCAGATGAAGATGTGTGGAAAGTTATATGCATTGGTGCTGGCAGTGGTGGTATTCGTGTCGGTATCCGGCAATGCGGCTCCGGTGGATCGCGGGCTCGCCCGTGCCATTGCCATGACGGTACTGCCGTCAGATGCCCAGGCATTGGAGAGCAGAATGCTGTCGGACGCCCCGGAGCAAGGAAATCCTCCCTATTATGTCTTCACGGAAAAAGGCGGACGGTTTGTCATCGCCGTTGTCATTGCCGGATAGCGTCGTAACCATGTATTATGCTATCTACGGAAAAGAGGTGACCGGAGTAGCACCCGGAACGGTCGTGGAGGTCTATAGCCTTGGAGGAATCCTGCTCCACAGGTCGGTACTCATGCACAACAGCGAGATAGTCCTGCCCGATAGCGGGTATTTTGCCGTCAGGCTCAACGGCATGATGTCGGGAATATGCTGAAACCTGGACAGCTGTGGCGGGATGTGAAAAACTGAAACTGCGATTGTAGATATAAATTTTCGTTAAAGATTGAGCGGAACGAAATAATTGCGTAAATTTGTGCAAGCGGAAAGCAGACAGAACAAACATAGAAAATAACATATTCTTAAACCAAACAAAATTATGTCAAAGGTAACTGTTGTAGGCGCCGGCAACGTAGGCGCAACATGTGCAAATGTATTGGTGACCACCGGAGTGGCTGATGAAGTAGTTCTTATCGACATCAAGGAGGGTCTTTCGGAAGGCAAGACAATGGATATCATGCAGACTGCAAATATCCTCGGTCTTAACACCCGCATGACAGGTGTGACCAACGATTACGAAAAGACTGCCGATTCCGATGTCGTAGTCATCACATCAGGTATTCCCCGCAAGCCGGGTATGACCCGTGAAGAGCTTATCGGTGTGAACGCAGGTATCGTGAAGTCGGTAACAGACAGCGTTCTCAAATATTCTCCCAATGCTGTCATCGTGTGCGTTTCCAACCCGATGGACACCATGACCTATCTTATCCACAAGACAAGCGGTCTGCCAAAGAACCGCATCATCGGTATGGGCGGGGCACTCGACAGCGCGCGTTTCAAGTATTTCCTGAGCCAGGCACTCAATGCCAACCCCAACGAAATCGAGGGTATCGTAATGGGCGGTCACGGTGATACTACCATGATTCCGTTGACCCGCTATGCCGCTTACCGCGGTATTCCCGTGAGTGAACTTCTCGATGCCGAGACTCTGAAGAAGGTGGCAGCCGACACAATGGTTGGCGGTGCAACACTCACCGGTCTTCTCGGAACATCGGCATGGTACGCTCCCGGTGCGGCAGCAGCACAGGTTGCAGCGGCTGTAATCCATGACCAGAAGCGCATGATTACCTGTAGCGCACTTCTTGAAGGCGAGTATGGCGAAAAGGATATATGCATAGGCGTTCCCTGTATCCTTGGACGTAACGGTATTGAGAAAATCGTTGAGTTTGACCTCAATGACGAGGAAAAGGCTCTCTTTGCCAAGAGTGCTGAAGCCGTCCACAAGACCAATGCTGCGCTTGCGTAAACTACAACTGATGACATGACGTCATAGAACAAAACAAGAGGAGCAAGCGTTTCCTTAAAGAGGAACGGTTTGCTCCTTTTCCTTTTTGATAATTAAGAACAGTAATAGGATGATGCAGGAAATCAAGCCGTCGGAAATCAACGGGAATTTCATAAAACTCATTGGCAGTGACTGGATGCTGATAACATCGGGCAATACCGGTGACTATAACATGATGACTGCCAGTTGGGGAGGTGTGGGATTCTTGTGGGCTCGTCCGGTGGTTACGGTATATGTGCGTCCCGAACGTTTCACGCATGGATATATAGAACGCACAGGGCGCTTTACGCTTACATTCTTTCCGGAGGATAAACGCAAGGACTTGGCTGTAATGGGCAAGGAAAGCGGCCGCACGTTTGACAAGAAGCACTATCCGGGGTTAACCGCAGTGGAATTGCCGTCGGGTCAGGTTACATTTGACCATGCACGTATAGTGCTTGACTGCGAAGTGATATTCAAGGACACAATGTCTCCCGGGAAGTTCGTTGACAGGGAGCCTCTCGAAAAGTGGTATAACGATGAACCCGGAGGCGGACTGCATGACATCTATATTGCCGAGATAAAACATGCCTGGATTAAAACAGGAGATTGATAAAAACTAATTGCCATTTATGAAGAAAATTAATGTCTTTTTAGCCGGGGTGGCGCTTGTAGCCGGATTGGGTCTTGCCTCATGTGCAGGAAAAAGTGCCGACTCTCAGAACAATGCCGGAGCGGTAGCTGAAACAGCTGTTGCAGAAGGAAGTGTGATAACACTCACCGAGGATGCTCTTGACACCAAGGATGCGGAGCAGCTTATGATCATCGATTTTAATGCGACATGGTGTGGCCCGTGCCAGAAATTCGCCCCTATATTCAAAGCCGCTGCCGAGAAGTATGCCGGAAAGGTGAAATTTATTTCAGTGGACATTGAGGCGTGTCCCGAGGTCGCTGCGCAATATGGCGTGTCGTCGATACCTCAGATCACATACGTAAAGCCTGACGGTACGGTTGACAGCCATGTGGGACTTATGTCAGCCGAGGAATTTGATGCCGCAATCAACGCTCATCTGTAACAGGCAACAGTAAACCCTCTTGCATAACAAGCCCCGGAAACCGTTTGCGACACGTTTCCGGGGCTAATTGTTTTGGCTTTGATTATCGCTTGTATATCTTGCCCGTCTTTCCGTTGCTCTTTATGATATACAATCCCGGCTGCAGGTTGTCAACGGAACTGTCGATACGTATGCCTTGCAGGGTGTAAATGACAGTTTCTCCGGTAGCTGTACTGCCGGCGTTGATGCTGGTTATCCCCGCCTTTCGTCCAATCCCCTTCGTATAGCCATTCTTCCTCCTGTCGTGGATGCATCAGCGGTGCGGACTCGTCGGAATCGAGAGGCACTATCTTAGAGCATATCGGTGAGTATCCGGTTTTTAACGATTGGTTCTTGGCAGTAAATGAAGCTCCCGCTTTTGATATGTGCCGGGCATACCTGCTTTGCGCCATTAAGGAGTTGTAGTGAGAAGAGTAAGGATTGCAAGAGTAAAGATTTTCATAAAGATTAGGTTTTAAATTGAAGTATAAATAATAATTGTATTGCAATATTAGCCATTCGCTGTCAAATGGTCAAATATTTCGGGTAAAAAGTGTAAAATAATAACTTATGCGGGGTGCGGACGGTTGATTTATAATCTCGCATGCAGCATATCCAGCATCTGGGATATCGAGGTGGCTGGAATTCCGTTGACGGTGATGTGAGTGGCTGATGTTGCCGTGATGTTTATAGGGGAATTGTGGTTGCCGGTCTCGATCTTGTTGCGGTGTAGAGCATTGGTTATCCAGTGCCGGAGTATGGTGTCGTCACAATCGAGTGATACCGTGTGCAGGTATTCGGTATCGGCGTGGAAATCACCGGCCGTCCGGTCGAAACTGACTTTGCGGTTGTCGCTGAACAGCGATTCGAGCTCTCCGTTCATGATCATGTCTTCTGTCACGCCCTCGGACATAGTCCTGTCATGTCGCAGAAGCCATAGACGTCCGGCTGTTGAGAGCGAACAGTTTATGTCATGTGAGGAGAGAAGTATCGCCTTGCCGTGCTCGCAGGCGAGTGAGTGCAGTTGCCTCATGGTGTCGATGCGGCTTGCGACATCGAGAAAAGCCGTGGGTTCGTCAAGGATGATTACCGGAGCTTCTTGGGCAAGGGCACGGGCTATCATCACCTTTTGCCGTTCTCCGTCCGATAGTGTTGCCACGTGGCAGTCGGCTTTGTGCCTCATGCCTACGGCATCGAGTGAATGTGAGATTATTGTACGGTCTTTATGATCAAGGCGGCCGAGAAAGCCTGTATAGGGATGTCGTCCGAGAGATACCAGTTCGTTGACGGTGAGAGCCCCGGCGAGTGTGCGGTCGGTATATACTATGCTTATGAGCCGGGACAGTTCTTTCGGGGAATAATGTGTCATGTCGCGCCCCGATATGGTCACTTCTCCTGACAGCGGGGCCTGTACGCCCGACAGGGTGCGAAGCAATGTGGATTTTCCTATGCCGTTGGCACCGAGAAGGCACACTAATTCCCCGCGTCTCAGTGTAAGGTCAAGTCCGTGCAGGATTGTCGTGACGGATTTTCCTGAACGGTAGCCTACCGAGAGATTACGGGTCGATAATATTACATCGGGATGCTGCATGGATTGTCAGTTGAAATACAGTATTTTCTTGCGGTTAAGAATGATGTATATGATTATGGGAACACCTATGACCGGGGTTATTGCATTGATGGGGATTATGCCCCATTGGGACGGGATGACGCTGATGAGGGTGCAGAGCAGGGCTATGGCGGCACCGGCGAGGGCGGTTGCCGGCAGTAGCACGATATGGTTGGATGACCGCAGGGCAAGGCGGGCGATATGGGGGACGATCAGCCCGAGAAATCCTATCGGTCCGCAGAATGCGGTAACGACTGCCGTGAGCGTCCCCGACAGTATAAGCAGACGGTTGCGTGTGGCTCGGATGTTGACACCGAGATTTTCGGCGTATCGTGCACCGAGAAGCAGGGCATTGAGCGGCTTTACCATGAGAAAGGACAGTGCGATGGCGATTGTTGTCAGGGATGCGAATACGGGAAGACGGTCGAGTGTCACTCCCGAAAAGTTTCCCAGTCCCCATATTACAAACGAATGGACGCCCTCCTGGGTGGAGAAAAAATTGAGCAGAGATATTGCCGAAGACGCCAGATAACTTATCATTATGCCTATTATCAGCAGCATTGCCGTACTCTTTACCATTGATGAGAAAGCCAGGAGTGTTACCATGATTATTGCCGCACCGAGCAGTGCCCCTGCGAGTACGCTGAAATAAGAGCCGAATGATGTGCCGATTGTCCCGCCGAGTGCGAGCATTACTATGGCGACTCCCAGGCTTGAGCCGGCGGATATTCCGAGAATCGACGGCCCTGCAAGCGGATTGTCGAATGTGGTCTGTAGCAGCAGTCCTGATACGGCAAGAGCCGCACCGGCAAGAGTGGCGGTACAGGCCATGGGCAATCGTGACTCGATGACAATGACACTCCATGTGTGACGTTCGGTCTGACGGCCCAGCAGCGCGTCGGTCACACCGCTCAACGGAATATCGACCGAGCCGAAGATGAGGCATGCCGTGAACAGCAGTACTATTGCAATGGCGAGTGACCATAGTGTGATTGCTTTGCGTGATTTCATGCCGGCTGTCATTTTACTTGTCTGAAATATATTAGTGTGGAGTCAGGCAGCAGCCCGGGATGGAACAAGTTCACATACTCGGCAAGCAGCAGGTCGGGATGGAACGGGAAATCTTCAAAGAATGTTGTCGAGGAGGTGTTACAGGCGTAGACTCCGCCATGGGAGAATGCCGACATCCTGGCGTGAAGCGGGTAGGATGAGCGTAGCTCGTCAAGTGTAAGGTCTCTACCGAATGTCTTTATGAGCCATATATCGGCATCGCTTGCGTGTTCATATACTGTGGCAAAATCAAGTTGTAACGAGCCTGTTGAAGTATTTTCGCTCCAGGGGTAGCAGGCTCCTGCATCCTTGAACATGCCGGCCATGTAGCTGTGTCCTCCCGGCATGTACCATACACCGTCGGTTACCATTTCGCTGATTACGGTAGGCTTGTATGTAACCTGCGACACGCATTGCCTTATGGATTCATATCGTGCGGATACTTCGCGGAAAATGGAGTCGGCTGCATTCCGGTTTCCATACAGCTCCCCGTATAGTTTTATCCATTCGGCACGTCCCAACGGGGTGCTTTCCATGTAATCGGCACATTCGATGATGGGTATGCCGAGTTGGGTTATTGCACCATGCCCGGCGTTCTGGAACGGTGAGGTGAGTATGGCTTCAGGTTCGAGTGCCATTATTTTTTCTATGGACGGGGACATTGACTGTCCGGCATCGGCTATACGGCCTGCCGATATGCCTGAAAGTATTTCCGGAATCTTGTAATAGCCTGCATCACACACACCGGTAATTGCTCCCACTGCGCCTATATCCTTGATTGCGGCGGCATGAACCGACGAGTAGACCAGGGAGGAGCGTAGCGGCACCGTAATCTGTATGCCCTCCGGGAAAGAGGCGCGGTGGTTGTCGCTCGCGTTATCTCTTGGTATCAGGATGTACCGTTGCAGCAGGGATGATGTATCCCATGGGTTTGTCACATCAACGAGGGTGTAGTCACCGTAGTCCACAATGGTCAGCAATGAGGCATTGTGGGTGATTGTATCCCCTTCGGCGGCAGGGGATGTTGCCGAAGTACCTGAGCGTCGGCAGCTGCCGATGGAAACGAGCAGGGCGAGTAGCCCTGTAAGTGTCAGAATCTTTGTCATGATACGCTCCTGCTGTCAGTCGTCCTGCCCTAAGGACACCTCCCCCATGGATAAAAGGGGGAGATGAGGGCATAATAGGGTTAGAGTGATGTCTTTATTGCCGAGCGTCCATCCTCGGTCTCTATGACAAGGATGATAATCCCTTTACCGAGTGCATCGAGAGAGACGGTTGTGGTTCCTGATACGATGCCGTCATGGATGATGCCGAGTTCGGCTCCGGTCGGAGTGATGGCTGAGACCTTGACATTGCCTGAACGGTTGATTACAAGCTGTCCGTCGGTTACGGAAATTCCTTGCGCAGTGGTATTGATGGCTTCAATTCCGGCACCTTCGCCACGGTAGTAGGCGGTAACGACCGGAGACCAGCCGGTTGTCTGGGAGCCTTCTGACGAGGTGTAGTTGCCGCGTACTCGTATGCGGTACATCTGTCCTGCGGTCAAGGCTTTGCCGTCGACTTTTAGCTCGCCTGACTTGGTCGATGTGCACCATGTCCCGGCAGCGCAGTCCTCGATAAACCGTGTGCGGCCGAATGTGGAGCTGCTGCTCATCTCGATACGTATGTTGGATATGCCGGTTACGGGTGTAACCCAGATGAAATCCTCGGAATAGAAATCTCCGCCTTCGACAGGGTAGAGGACTGTCGGAGCATCGGGAATGATCTCAAGGGTGGTGAATGATACTGCATCAGAGTATAGTGCGATGCCGTCTTTCTCATATCCGAGGCGCACGAAATAGGTCGTATAGCTGCCAAGGGTATTGGCGGGTACAGTGAATGAGCCTCCGGTGGTGGTTGTGGTATATATCATCTTGCCCGATTCAAAACCGCTTGACGTTGCGATTTCAAGTGAGACATCACGGTCGGCGATGTTCCACTTGATTGTGGGGGTGAGGGTCACTCCGGTGGAGCCGCTTGCCGGTTCAAGGATTGTCATGGTTACGGGCTGGAATGCACGTATTTCCGAGATTCCGTCGTTGTAGCCGTTTCCGCAAGCGCGCACACGCCAATACAGTGTTCCTGTAATGGGCATATCTTCAAACTCGTCGGTGGAACAGGCTGTGGTGTTGCACAGGCGGGTATATAGCAGCTTGGTGAATGCATTGTCCTCCGCAATCTCAATGATGTAGGACGATGCTCCGTCGACTGCATTCCATGTGAATTCAAATGGAGCTTCGGCATCAGCTCCCGCGGCGGGGTATCCTAATGTCGGGGCAGGCATGGTCTTGGTGGGTACGCCGATGAACACCGGGGAGTATTCGTTGCCGTAGCGGTCAAGGACACACACTGCGTAGGTATATCCGCTCAGTCGGTTGTCGGGTACGGTGAAGCTGGTGGAGTATGACGTGCCCAGCAGATATTCGGCATCTTTGGCGAAATTCTCGACAGGCATCGATGACGGTACGGCATAGACGGTATACCTTACATTGTCATATCCGCTCCATGTGAGTGTCGCGCCGTTACGGCTAAGGTTCGAGATGTTTCCGGGATTGTAGCCGGCTTTCCATGTCATGGCAGGTACAAGTGACGGAGTGTTGAACACGGTCGTTTTCAGATAATGGGCAAACTTTGGGGATACATCGTAGAGATACTTGCAGGAATAGAATATCGATCCCGGTGCTCCGTCAAGCGAGCTGCTGCGGTTGAGGCGTATCTGGTTGGCAAATTCTTCGTAGGATGTGCTGTTGGGCCCTGATGCTTTCGGGTTCAGCAAGGATTGCTCGCGTAGGCTCATTGATTGGGGGGTGTATCCTCCATCGGTTGCCTGAAGAGAAGAAATGGAGTGGCTTGAATAGAAGTGGCGGCCGAAATGGGCTGCCGTCTCGCTCCACCACGGACATATCAGTGAGTAGTCGGCAGTCGTATATCCCTCAGTCCAGTATATCTGAGGTGATATGTAGTCTAAGGAGTGGTTGGCTATCCATGCCACAGGGTCACTGTATATTTTGTCATACTGCCAGTCACTGCCCGACGGACAAGGCTCGATACCGTATTTCGCTGCATGTGATACCACTGTACAGGCCACTCCGGCTGGGGATATGCCGAAACGCACCCACGGTTTCTCTTCCTGGATCATGTCATAGACCGCCTGAACCATGTTGTTGACGTTCTCGCGGCGCCAGTCACCCTGTGACAATGTACCTCCTGCATCTTTGTAAGCCTGGTACTGCACACCGTCACCGGTCTCGTCGGTCGGCGTACCACCAAGGTAGAAGTAGTCGTCAAAGAGCACCCCGTCGATGTCGTAGTTCTGTACTATTTCACGGATTACCTTAACAATCTGGTCGGTGACTTCGGGTAGCCCGGGGTTGAGGATACTTGCTCCGCTGACATCCAGAAGCCATTCGGGATTGGTTTCGCGGTAGCATTTGGGAGTATCGTCCCATTGGTTGGTGACTGATTCGTAACGGTAGGGGTTGACCCATGCATGGCATTCCATGCCGCGTTTGTGGCATTCCTCCACAATCCATTCAAGGGGGTCCCATCCGGGATCCATGCCGCGTTCGCTTACAAGGTCGGTTGACCACGGCTCGTAACTTGACTTGTACATCGCGTCACAGCGGCTGCGTACCTGGAAATTGATCGCGTTCATGTTGTTGAGGGCGAGCGAGTCAAGAAGCTCGGTCATGGCATCTTTCTGCCGTTGTATCTGGGAGGTGTTGCCGGTTGATGTTATCACTGTCGGTGGCCAGTCAAGACGCCACACGGTAGCAACCCACGCACTGCGCATTTCACGTTTGACCGGAGTGTCGGCTGCTTGCATCATCGGAATTGCCATGATTGTGGCCAATATTCCCAACAATGATGAGCGGAGTAGTCTGAATGTCATAATTATGTTAAATCTAAGGGTTTATAAACATATTGGATAGTGGCTGCAAAGATAGCTATATTTAAAGCTAAAAAGATTAAATATCCATGTAAAATTATAAAAACGGGATGCCGCCGTTTGGCGGTAATAGCCCGTTGTACGGTTTTCTTAGGGAGTTTTACAGGATTACTTTCTGCCGGTTGACTATGTAGAAACCGCGTGGAAGGTCACTTATTGCCGTGTGTCCGGCATTTGCTTCGCGTATTGCTGTACGTCCGTCCCCGCTTGTGATCATTATCTGGATGTCATTAGGGGAAATGATATGTAATACACCGCTGTCCGTGAATATTTTCACTTCGGCATTTTCATGTACGGCATTTTTAATCCCGTTGTATTGGTAGCCGTTGAAGTTGTAGACACCGTGATTGACCAGCGTGAAATCGGGGGTCTGTGAACCTGAACTGTTGTTGAAGATTACCATGGGGGAGACAAGTGTGTCGGAAGTGGTGAACGATAATTCCCACAAGCCTTCGTCGTTGAGACTCATGGCTGTCCCGGGCCATGAGCCGAGATATTGTCTGTTGGCATTGCCTGCATCCCAGACGTATGTATGGACCGAAGTCCATGCGGTGCCGGAGTTGTCATACCTGAATGTCCATTCCGTCGGCTCTTCAGGCACGGTTGGCGTGTCGGGGATCTCGCCTGCTCCCTCGATAGTCTTGACATATCCGTTTGCGTTATAGTATCCGCCGTTTATCCATTTCATGTCACTTGTCTGGGAGCTGCCGTTATTGAATATCACGCCTGAGCCGTCAGGGATTTTGGCTGACCCCTGATAAGTCCATTTCCAGATGTTGTTGCCGAGATAGATGCAATTCTCGCCGGGCCATGAACCGGCAAATTCTGTAGTGGTGCTTACGCCCCACGTGTAGCACTTTATTGTCCCGCTCCATGAGGCTGTGTTTTCGAAAAATACAGCCTGCTCACCCTCGCTCATTGACGGGGCTGCCGGTTCATCGGGTTCGGGGACTCCGTCTGGACTGGAAGCTGTCCCTCCGCCGTTGTTGGATGAATCTTCCTCTTCGGTGCCATCGTATGACGCTTGGGCGATAGTGGCGGGCGAAGTGGAGTAGATGTATTTTCCGTCATTCCCTATTTTGCCGGGAGCGGGTGTCTGAGGTGTGTCGAGGACATAGACACGCAGATTCCCTTTCCCGGAACATGCCGCTGTAAGCGTCCCGTCGGTTACTGTCTTTGTGTCACCTGTGATACAGTCGGTGTATGTCCCGTTCTCTATGCCGGTGAATGTAGCTGTGCCGCTGATGGTGACAAGGACGTATGAATCTGTAGTCGGGTCGGTGTAGCGACGCTTGAATGCGAATGGACCGCTGCATCCGTCGGTACTGTATTGGCCTTTGCGCAATGCCGGTACTGCCGCACGGATTCTGTTGAGCCGTTGGATATGCAATGCAAGCGGGTGGGATAGGGTTGCGGCGATATTGCCGCTCGCGTTGGTGTATTGTGCAAAATCGTCTACGGTGATACCCCCTTTGATGTACCCTCCGAAATAGGCACGCCCTGTTTCGCGTAGGGCTATATTCGGCCCGTTGTCTATGACCGAGCCTTTGCGGAATTCTATTTCCGAGCCATAATAGACGCACGGGATACCCCGGAAAGTGAACATCAATGAAAGGTTCTCGGCCCAGACGTCTTGCGGCTGGTTGAAACGTGTACTCTCGGGCGCTCCGTCGGGCGCGTAGTCGTGGGAGTCTACATACACCACGTTATAGGTGGCATCGTTGTAGTATTTGTCTCCGTATCTTACGCTGAATGCTTCTGCTGCTGTCCGGAAGTTCCAGTGCATGGGGAAATCGATTACGTTGAAGCCTGAATGTCCGGTGTGGTCGGGTGTCCGGTAAACGTTGCCGTTAAGGAATGCGTTGCTTGATTCGCGGAGGGAGGTGTCATCATTGTCATCGGCTCCCTGGGCGTCGGTCGATACGATATTGGTGTGACCGCCTTTTGAGCCTTCGGGGACAACTATGCCGTTCCATGATGTCTCGCTGTAGTCCCATGCATAATCCTTTGACTCTTTCCATGTGTAGTAGTAGGGCGAGCAGTTTTCGTGGTTGCGGTAGGTCACGTTGCGTTCCCTTGCGCACACTTCGCCGTACATGAAGAATGGCCCACCGTTGCGCTTGTCCTTGTATTGCTCGGCAAGTTCTGTGAATTGTGGGATGAATGCCTTGTTGAAGGTGAGCCGGGAGATATGGCCTGATGTGTCGATGCGGAAACCGTCGATACCCATTTTGATGAATTCCCCGTAGCATTTTACAAGATAGCCGGTAACGTAAGGGTTCTCGGTGTTCAGGTCGACACAGTCTCCGGCAATCTGCCCGTACCAGCGGGAGTAATCATCCCAGTTCCACTCGTTGCCCACATGATGCCAATAGTTGTTCACGTCATGATTCTGTCCGTCGGTGTTCTTCATTTGGGCAAGACGCCTGGCATATTGTTCGCTCCCGGAGAGTGCTGTATAGTTGTCGGGCAGCCTTCCGCCTTGTGATACGGTGTAAGGGAGCATGCAGGAGTCGATTGTCGCCTGATTCTTGCTGTAGTCGCGGGTAAACAGTCGGCACAGGTTCTCTTCCCCGAAATTACCGGTATGGTTCAGTACAATGTCAAGTATGATTTTCATGCCTTTGCTGTGGGCGGCATCGATAAGGGTCTGGAACGACACGTCTTCGCTTTCGTAACGGTGGTCGACCTTGCCGAAATTGAATGCGTGGTAGCCGTGGTAGTCATATCCCGAAGCGTTTTCCACAACGGGTGTGATCCACACGGTGGTGAATCCTAAGGCTTTGATGTAGTCAAGTTTCTCGATGAGCCCCTTGAAATCCCCGCGCCACGCAGGGTCTCCGGCATTCTTTTCCTGATTGTCCCAGCACTGGGTGTTGTTGTCAGGATCTCCGTCGTAGAAACGGGTGGTCATCACAAAATAGATTGTCTCATCCCTGAAGTCGTTCCGGCCACCGGCAAATGTTGCGGCCGTGGATTGTGTCCATACGGATGCCAGTATCCACACAGTCAATGCAGTCAGTATTTTTTTCATTACAGTGAATTTATCTTTAGAATCAACATCGCAAAGATAGCTTTTATTTGCAAAATAAACATGCGATTCTGTTGCGGTAACGAAATAAATCGTTTAATTTTGCACCGTTCAAAAATAACGGGGTCGGTGATGATAATGGAGACCTCTTGATTCGGGAGTTAAAAATATAATTTAAGAACAAAACATCAACCTTAGACATTATAAAGTCATAATCAATTAGAAATTAACCGCCGAGAGGCTGAATCCTTAAAAAAAGTGGATACATTTATGGAAAGTAATGAAAAGAAACCCAAGAGACCGAGAATCGGTGAAAACCGTAGTGTCAGTCCTGAAGAACAGGGGAATCGATTTGAAAAGGTGAATTACGGTCAGCCGGACGATTATAACCGGCCGGAACAGCAGGCATCGGAAGAATTCAATGGCGAGCGTCCTTATCAGCCACGCCAGTATAACAACCGTCAGGGCGGTTACAACAACCGGTACAACAACCATGGCGGATATGGGCGTCAGGGCGGCTATAACAACCGTTATAACAACAATCGCTACAATGATAATTACCAGCCCCGTCAGCGGCAGGATTATTCGTCGTCGCCTGTTGCCGAAGGTGTGAATGAGGATGCAGGCGAAAACTTCGGGACATCACAGCAGGGAGGTTATCAGCCGCGCCCGAACGGATATACACGTTACAACAATCCCCGTCAGCAGGGCGGATACAACAATAACCGTGGAGGGTATAACAATAACCGCATGGGCGGTTATAACAATCCCCGTCAGCAAGGTGGATACAACAATTCCCGTGGTGGTTACAATAACAGGCAAGGCGGTTACAACGCCAACCATCAGCAGGGCGGATACAACAATAACCGTATGGGCGGTTATGGCAATCCCCGTCAGCAGGGTGGCTATAACAATCCTCGCGGTGGTTATAACAACCGTCGCCAGCAGGGGAATAACATCATGCCCTCAAGAGGCAAGAGCTTTGTGCCACGCCCTAAACGCATTGAGTATGAAATGCCTATACCCGATCCCAATGAGCAGATACGCCTTAACAAGTTTATGGCCAATGCCGGAATCTGTTCGCGTCGCGAGGCCGATGAATTTATCCAGCAGGGACTTGTAAAGGTGAACGGGACGGTAGTGACCGAGCTCGGTACAAAGATTTCCCATAATGATGTGGTTGAATATGACGAAAAGGTTGTGGCATTGGAAAGCAAATGCTATATCCTGCTCAACAAGCCCAAGGATTGCGTGACAACAAGTGATGACCCCAACGGGCGTATGACGGTGATGGATCTTGTCAAGGGTGCATGTACTGAAAGGATATATCCGGTTGGCCGTCTTGACCGTAACACTACCGGAGTGCTGTTGCTTACAAACGATGGTGATCTTGCTTCGAAGTTGACCCATCCCAAATATGTAAAGAAGAAAATATATCATGTGTGGTGTGACAAGGATATTTCGGAAGATGACATGCAGCGGATTGCCGACGGTATAGAGCTTGAAGACGGTCCGATACATGCCGATGCAATCAGCTATGCTACCGAGACCGACCGTAACCAGGCCGGAATTGAAATACACTCGGGACGTAACCGCATTGTGCGCCGTATATTCGAGTCGCTTGGCTATCATGTGACTAAGCTTGATCGTGTGTACTTTGCCGGTCTTACCAAGAAGAACCTTCCGCGCGGTCGTTGGCGTTATCTTACTCAGGAAGAGGTTAATTTCTTGAAAATGGGTTCATTTGAGTAATCATTGTTATCACGGTAATTGTAATGAAACGGACTAAAATCATAGATATTTTCAATCCCGGGCTTATAGGTCGGGAAGTGTGTGTAAAAGGCTGGGTAAGAACCCGTCGCGGCAATAAGAATGTACAGTTTGTTGCCCTCAATGACGGTTCGACAATAAAGAATATCCAGATAGTGTTTGATATGGAGCAGTTCAGTGACGAGCAGTTGAAGCCCATCACTACCGGAGCTTCAATACATGTCGAAGGACTTCTTGTCGAGTCGATGGGAAAAGGTCAGACTTGCGAGATTCAGGCCAAGACCCTGGAGATATACGGCACTGCCGATCCCGAGACCTATCCTTTGCAGAAAAAGGGCCATACGTTTGAGTTCCTCAGGGAGAAAGCGCATTTGCGTCCGCGCACAAATACCTTTGGCGCGGTGTTCCGTATCCGTCACAATATGGCTATTGCAATCCATCAGTTCTTCCACGAACATGGATTCTTCTATTTCCATACTCCCATCATCACGGCATCGGATTGCGAGGGGGCAGGACAGATGTTCCAGGTTACAACAAAGAACCTGTATGACCTCAAAAAGGATGAAAACGGTTCGATTATATATGATGACGATTTCTTCGGAAAACAGGCGAGTCTGACGGTCTCGGGACAGCTTGAAGGAGAGTTGGCTGCAACTGCGCTTGGCTCGATCTATACTTTCGGCCCTACATTCCGTGCCGAGAACTCCAACACTCCGCGCCACTTGGCCGAGTTCTGGATGATTGAGCCGGAAGTGGCATTTGCCGACCTCAATGACCTGATGGATCTTGAGGAGGAATTTATAAAGTACTGCATACGCTGGGCTCTTGACAACTGCAAGGATGATCTTGAGTTCCTCAATAATATGATTGACAAGGGACTGATCGAACGCCTGAATAATGTAATCGGCACTGATTTCGTAAGATTGCCGTACACCGAGGGTATAAGGATTCTTGAGGAGGCTGTTGCGGGCGGACACAAATTCGAGTTCCCTGTATATTGGGGTTGTGACCTTGCTAGCGAGCACGAACGCTATCTTGTGGAGGAACACTTCCGTAAACCGGTTATCATGACCGATTATCCTAAGGAAATTAAAGCGTTCTATATGAAACAGAACGATGACGGCAAGACGGTGCAGGGCACTGATGTGCTTTTCCCGCAGATAGGTGAAATTATCGGCGGCAGCGTGCGTGAGGAGAATTATGACAAACTTATGACCCGTATCGAGGAACTTAATATACCGATGAAGGACATGTGGTGGTATCTTGATACCCGCCGTTTCGGTACAGTGCCTCATGCCGGTTTCGGTCTCGGATTTGAACGGTTGTTGCTGTTTGTTACCGGTATGACCAATATCCGTGATGTGATACCCTTCCCGCGTACTCCTAACAATGCCGAGTTCTAAGAAACGGATCTGATACATCGATAAAAGAGCATGAGGATGAATCGCAGTCCTTATGTTCTTTTATTGTTATTGTGATATTGCCGCTGAAACAATTTAGGTGAAGATGAAAGAAACCGTCATATTTGAAAATATCCGTAAGAGGCTTGGAATAGAGTCTCTCAATGAAATGCAGGAACAGATGCACCGGTGTAAGTCTCCGGCAATATTGCTGTTGTCTCCCACCGGCTCAGGAAAAACGGTGGCGTTTGCAATTCCTGTGTTGCGCTCTCTTGGTGAGGCTGCAGGATATGTACAGGCTGTTGTGATAGCCCCGTCACGTGAGCTTGTGATGCAGATAGCATCGGTGGTGCATGAAATTGCTACCGGATATAAGACTGTGGCTTTGTATGGCGGACATCCGATGTTTGACGAGGTAAGATCCTTGTCGGTTGTCCCTGATATAATTGTTGCGACGCCCGGACGCCTGCTCGATCATCTCAATCGTGGAACCGTCGGGTTGGAACGGGTAAGGACTCTTGTGCTTGATGAGTATGACAAGTCGCTGGAACTTGGATTCCATGACGAGATGAGGCGCATTGTGCGCCGCATGGGACGTTTTTCATTCTTGATATTGACGTCGGCGACAAAATTACAGGAGATTCCCATGTTTCTTCCGGTGAGAGACCTTGCCGTAATGGATTTTACTGCTAAAATAGAGTCTCGTGGGCGACTTCATACGGTACATGTGGAAAGTCCTGAGCGGGATAAGATTGAGACCCTTGTCTCACTGCTTAACTCGCTGCCTGACGGAAAAGTGATAACCTTTGTCAATCATCGTGAGAGTGCCGAGAGGGTACACGGGCTGTTATTGGAGGCGGGATTGCCGGTGGGCATATATCATGGGGGGCTTCAGCAGTCTGATCGGGAAAAAGCCATCGAGCTGCTTAATAACGGAACGACACCTGTGCTTGTCGCGACTGACCTTGGCTCGCGCGGGCTTGATATAGATGCCGTGCAGACGGTCATTCATTATCATCTTCCTCCCACGGCTGAAAGCTGGACACATCGTAATGGGCGCACTGCGCGTATGGGAGCGGACGGGACGGTGTACGTCATAACTGCCGAGGGAGAGAATGTCCCTGAGTATGTGGACTGGCAGCGTGAGTATGTCCCCACGGGTAAAAATCCCGCACCTATAAGCAGTAGCGTGGCTACACTTTATTTCAATGCCGGCAAGAAGGAAAAAATATCGCGTGGAGACGTGGTGGGCTATTTGGTAAATAAAGGTGGATTGGAAAGTGGGCAGATAGGCCGGATTGCCGTTAAGGATCATTGTGCTCTTGTTGCTGTTCCTGCCGACAGGGTCAAGGAGGTGCTTGCTGCAATTGCTCCGCATAAGATCAAGAACCGTAGGGTTCGTGTTACAGCAATTAAAAATTAGGACAGTATTATGGTGGATATTGAATATTTGGACGGTTTCGAAAATCGGATTCAGACTGAATTGGTAAAGGTGGCAACTGATGCCGGTGTGCTTGAAGGCAGTATCTTGACAACTGAAGATATTGAGGGTAAATGGAAGGAGATAGCTCCTGAATATGTAGCTGATGCCGTGATTCAAGTCAAGGATTATCCGACTGTTTCTGTCGCGTGGGCTTCATATCTCGGATTGGGTATAGCCTATGGATGGGATGCCGATTGGGAGAAATGCTCGCAGGCCCCATATAAGTCTTATTACGGGTCTCAGGGATTTGATAACATGGATGACCACATAGTCGAGGATGTGTTGGGATTGGCGCTGGATAGTGGTGATGCCGTCAGGATTGGGAATGTCATAAGGAATTGTGGGGAGGCGGCGGTTGCTGCAATACGTCATGAAAATGCCGATCCGCAGACTCAGATGGCTTTCCATCTCTTTGCCCGGACATGTAAGGTGATGTTCCGCATAGGCGTTTCCATCGGTCTGAAACGTCTTGGATATAGGTTTGAGAGGGTTTATCTCTCGTGATCAGTAGACCACTTTGTCAAGTATGCCTGTCAGGGCGGCTATAGCGACCCCATAATTGGTTACAGGTATATTTTGTGCCTTTGCCCGGCTGATGCGGCTCATTACGTGCCGCCGGTTGAACATGCACGCTCCGCAGTGGATTATCAGGCCATATCCGGATAGATCATCAGGAAAGTCGTTTCCGCCGACAATGTCGATAGAAATACTGTCGCCAAAGTGTCTGCGCAACAGGTTTGGCAGTTTTACTCTGCCTATGTCCTCATGTTGCGGGACGTGGGTACATGCCTCGGCGATAAGGATGCGGGATGAAGAGCTGAGACGGTCGATTGCTTGGGCTCCTTTTATGAATTCATTGATGTCTCCCTTATATCTGGCGAACAGAATGGAGAATGAGGTTAGCCGGGTATCTTTCGGCGTAAGTCCGTAGACGCTGGCGAACGCCTGAGAGTCGGTAATGACCAGTTGTGGCGGGGAGGATAGGGCAGTAAGAGCCTGTTGCATCGTGCCGGTGGTGCAACACAAGACGTTGCAGCCCCGGTCGAGCAGTTCCCGTAACACCTGTATCTGGGGCTTTATTATCCGTCCTTTCGGTGCTTGCCTGTCCTGTGGCATTACAAGTAATACGGTATCCCCCGGTTCACATAAACCGTAGGTCAACAGCCGGTCTTCGGTTTTATGCATCGATGCGATTCTTTCACGAAGTGAGGCTGTCCCTTCTCCGGTCAGGGCACTGACGCATAAGGGCTTGATTCCGGTTGCCGAGGTTATGGATTTTTCTAATGAATCCGTATCGTGCAGTATGTCACATCGGGATATTACGCAGACTGTAGGAATGCCGCGTCTTCTCATCTCGTCAGCCAATTCCGTTTCGATTGATATGTCGCATTCGTGAAACAGGATTATGGCGATGTCGGTCCGGTCGAGCATCATACGGCTGCGCCCGATGCGTTGTTGACCCAAAACCGAGGTGTCATCGAGTCCTGCGGTGTCAATCAGTACGGTTGCTCCGACCCCTGGTAATTCCATCGTTTTCAGGAGCGGGTCGGTGGTTGTTCCGGCTATGTCGGAGACAATCGCAACCGACTGGCCTGTCAGTGCATTTATCAGGGATGATTTTCCGCTGTTGCAGCGGCCCCAAAAACTGATGTGTACACGTTCGGATACTGGAATGTCGGTATTATGGCTCATGGCAGAGTTGGCTTAGAATCGGAAATCGCGTCTGCCGAGTGTTATCTCGTCAAGACGTTTGCTTGTAATCTCTCTGATTGTGTCGGAGGGTATTCCCTCCAGTTCTTGTCTTATGGTGTTTTCGGCAAGTTGCCGGGTGAGGGGGGATGCGTAGTCCTCGATGTACTCTTTAAGGGTCAGCAATGCGTTGGGGGAACAGCAGTTGCCTATTTTCCCTGCCTTGGCAAGTGACATGAACCGGTCTCCGGTGCGCCCCTCACGGTAACATGCCGTGCAGAAACTCGGGATGTACCCGAGCTTGAGAAGCCATGCGACCACTTCATCAAGCGTGCGGTTGTCCGATATGTCGAATTGGGCTGACTTGTCGACATTGTCTGTCCTCCCCTCGGCATATCCTCCCACACTTGTGCGTGAGCCTCCGCTTATTTGTGAAATCCCTACATCGAGAACCTCTTCCCGGGACAAACGGGACTCTCGTGTCGATACGATCATGCCGGTGTAGGGAACAGCCAGTCTCAGTACGGCAACAATGCGGCGGAACACTTCATCGGTGACAGCATTCGGGAAATCGAGCGGATTTATGTCATCGGCCGGGCGTATGCGTGGGACACTGATGGTGTGGGGTCCTACTCCGAACCTTGTTTCAAGATGCTCGGCATGCATGAGCAGCCCTGCAAAGTCATAACGGTAGTCATATAGACCGAACAGGGCACCTATGCCCACATCATCGATACCTCCTTCCATCGCGCGATCCATTGCTTCAGTGTGATAGCTCCAGTCGCTCTTTGGCCCTGACGGGTGCAGCCGTTCGTAGGTCTCCCGGCAATAGGTTTCCTGGAAAAGGATGTATGTACCGATTCCGGCATTGCGTAGCAGCCGGTAATTTTCGGTCGTAGTCGCTGCAATATTGACATTTACCCTCCTTATCGCTCCGTTGCGGTGATGGGTAGAGTAAATCGTGTCGATGGATTCAAGGATGTAGTCGATGGGATTGTGTACAGGATGTTCACCCGCTTCCAGGGCAAGCCGTTTGTGTCCCATGTCCTGTAATGCGGTGACTTCACGGCGTATTTCTTCCTGAGACAGCTTGCGGCGAGGGATTGTGCGGTTCTTTGCATGATAAGGACAATAGACACAGCTGTTTATGCAGTGATTGGACAGGTATAGCGGGGCAAACATCACGATGCGGTTGCCGTATATGCGCCGTTTGATGTCTCGGGCAATGGAGAATATCCGTTCAACAATCCGGTCGTCATTACATTCGAGAAGTAGGGTGGCTTCGCGGTGATTCAATCCGTGCCCTTCGGCAGCCTTGTCGAGAATCGCATCAGCGAGTGGACGGTTATTACGGTTGGCGACAGCATAATCTATCGTCTGTCGGAGCTCTTCATCGTGAATAAATTCACTTGCGGTCTTGGATTCAGGGTTATATCTGTTCATGGTTGATGTCGGTATTGTAGTCCCCGCGGGAATAGTTGATACGGTAACCTATCCGGTTCAGTTCCTGTTCAAGCAAATTGATGTTCTCGGCAGCTTCGGCGGCTGATGAAACTTTGTTGTCGTAGATGGCGTATTTGTGTCTTGTGGAGACCGGTGAAAGGTTGGGCATTACAACGTTGGCTCCGGATAGGATGCCTTCTTTCCTGCCGGTTGACGATACGGTTGCCAATGCTGTGGTTGCCGGTATCAGCGCATCAGGAAACATGAGCCGTGATATGGCAATCATGATAAGGGTCAGGCGTATGTCCCCCGGCCGGTTATTGCATAACGGAGTCCGGCGGTGGGGAATAAACGGACCTATCCCAATCATGTGCGGCTGTATTTTTTCCATTAGCGATAAATCTTTAATGAGCGAGTCGACCGATTGTCCGGGAAGACCTACGATCATTCCCATCCCGGTCTGGTAACCGATACCGATAAGACGGTTGATGCAGCTGATGCGGTTGCTCCATGACATCTGTACCGGATGCAGGCTGTTGTATAGTGATTCATCGGCGGCTTCATGACGAAGAAGGTATCGGGATGCTCCTGCATGGAACAGTTTGCGGAAAGAGTCATCTGTCCGTTCACCAAGTGAGAGGGTTATGGCAGCCTCTGGCCATTTTCCGTGGATATTAGACACGATAGGGATGAGCCTGTCATCGGTCAGAGCCCTATCTTCGCCTCCTTGCAGGACAAAGGTCCTGAACCCGATGTCATAGCCTGTCGCACAGCATTCCATTATATCTTCATCTGATAACCGGTATCTTTCGGCTTCAATGTTGCTGCGGCGTAATCCGCAATAAAGACAATCATTGCTGCAGTAGCTGCTGATTTCGATCAGCCCGCGTATAAAAATCCCGTATCCGAATTTTGTGATGGCTGTCTTGGCTGCCTTGTCCCGCAGATGAGCGAAAACAGCATCGTTATTAGCGGATGCTGTTATCAGCGTCCGGTAGCTGTCAGTGTCAAGCCTACGTTTCAGTGCCAGTTCCTCAACCAACCGGTATGCCATTATCGTAATGGGGTATATATGTCGGTTATCGTTTTGACAGTTCTTCATTGAATGTCTTGCGTCCGGTCTCGTATGCCGTGTGCAGGCTCGGCCCTGAGATACATCCTCCCTCACAGGCCATCACCTCGATGAATTGGGCAGGGGATTTGCCGGTCTTGCCGTATGCTCTCAGTAGATTGACATTTTTCTTGTCAAGTGGTGAGACTTGTAGGCCTGTAAAGTCAAATGCTCCGTTTATATGTGCTTTTACGGCAGCTGTTACTCCTCCATTCTGTGCGAAGCCGTAGGCGGTTTTTATGGTTGCGGGCAGAGTGTAGACGTGCTCGTCGGTCATTGAGATGTCCATTCCTTCGAATATGCTCTGCATTTCCTCGAATGTCAGCACGTAATCGACCATGTTGTCCTTGCGGGCTTCTTTGCGCTTGGCTATGCACGGCCCTACAAAAACGAGTTTGGCACCGGGGTATTTTTCCCGGGCAATCTGTGCGGTGTAGTACATGGGTGAACGTGTGCTTGAGATGTATTTTTTCAATTCCGGAGCGTGCTTGTCGGCCATCTCTATATAGGCGGGACAACATGACGTTGTCATGAACGGTTGCCCCTCGTCGAGCTTCTCTTTCAGTTCCTCGCTTTCCTTGCAGGTTGTTACCACGGCTCCTTGAGCCACTTCGACTACATCGGAGAAACCGATGGATTTGATTGCGCTATATACCTGATTGGCCGGAACTTTATATTGGGACAGGATTGCCGGGGCTACAAGCGCGACAACCTGCTCACCGCGTTTGATGCTCTGAAGAATGTCAAATACCTGGGATATCTCGAATATTGCACCGAACGGGCAGCTGTTAAGGCATTTACCGCAGTATATACACTTGGCTTCGTCGATATGCTCGACACCGAATTCGTCTTTGGTGATTGCTCCGACAGGACACGATTCCTCACATGGAATGGGGATGTGGACGATAGCATGGTAGGGACAGCTGTTGAAACACTTTCCGCAGCTGATACATTTCGATTGGTTTATGCGGCCTTGGCTTGTTTCCGTGTCAAATTCGATTGCATCCTTGGGGCAGTTGATGGAACATGCGCGCGCCACGCATCCGCGACACAGGTTGGTGATCTGATAATTGGTGCGTACACATGATGAACATGCTTCATCTACTACGCACATTATGTTATCTTTTGGACTTTCCCGTTCCAGGGCTTTTCTTGCATATTCCGAGAGCGGTGTCAGTTCATCGGTCTCGTCGCTCATGTCGAATCCCATCAGTGGCAATGACTTGTATTTCCACACTGCACGTTCCTTGTGTATGCAACACCGGCCTAAGACTTTGGCCTTACGCGGGCTGAGTTCTATGGGAAGACGGTCGATGTGTTCAACTAACTGGTTTTCACTCCAAAGTTTGATGAGTCGGGTCAACAATCGTTGGCGGACTATCATTACGTTATTTCTAAAAGCCATGGATTTGGTTGTTTATTCCACAAAATTAGCTTTTTTGCCACAATAATTATGGAGCGGTTCAAAATTTTATTGAATAATTTAAAAAAGCTTCGAAAATAACCTGTTCGGGCTTCTATTGGCTCGTATGTTTGCCCTTTTGCTGCTGGCATGCATTTTTTGAATGATTCGCCTCCCTAATAAATAGAAGAAAAAGGCGTGGGTTATAATATATTTGTATAATTTGGAGTAAATAATTTTATTTGCATAAAAATCAAGAATATGAGACCGTACATTATATGCCACATGATGGTTTTGGTAGATGGGCGTATTGATTGCGACATGACCGAGCAGATTGAATCAGGTGATGAATATTATGAAGCCCTTGAGCAGTTGGAATGCCCGTCAATGCTTATGGGACGTGTGACTATGCAAATGCATTATGCCGATTCCGAACCGTTTATACCCAATGATGTAACTCCGATAGGTAAAGAGTCTTTTTATGTTGCGTGTCAATCAGGTAAATATTGTGTCGCAGTGGATACGCGAGGAATGTTGCGATGGCCGGCAAGCGGTTTTGACGGGCAGTCGTTATTGGTTGTTGTGTCAGAGGATTGTTCTGCCGAATATCTTGATGTACTGACTGCTCAGGGCATATCATGGATTGCAACAGGCAAGGGACGTATAAACTTGCATAGGGCAATGGAGATGCTCTGTGGGTATTTTGGTGTGGAGCGAATGGCTGTTACGGGAGGAGGGCATATCAACGGTGCATTCCTACAGGAGGGTTTACTCGATGAGGTCAGTCTCATGATTGCGCCAGGAGTTGACGGCAGGAAAGGTATGACATCGGTATTTGATGGCATTGACGATAGTAATCGTCCTGCTACAAAGTTGAAGTTCAGAGATGTAAGCGTTGTTGGGGATAACACGGTTTGGATCAGATACAGGGTATAGGTTGTTAATATTATTTAACTAATTGGGGGGGGTGATTCTGCGACGAATTACTATATTTGTGCTATTATTGGTAAATGAACCCGAAGTGTTATGAAAAGATGTTTTTTGCCGATTGCCGTATTTGTGCTGAGCAATGTGTTTGCGTTGTCGCAGAATGTGGCGTTCAATGCCGTAGTGCAGGGTTACGGGCAACTGGAGTCGGTATTGGGAGAACGCTGGAGAGAAATTGATTCTCTGGTAGTGAGCGGACCGGTTAATACCGCCGATTTCAAAATCATGTGGAAATGTGCATTTGAAGGCCGGTTGACGGTACTGAATCTTGAGCATGCACAGGTTGAGGGGCGTAAAATACCTGATTCGGCTTTATGGGATGCCGATAGGCAGTTTTGGGAGACGGACGGGCTTGTCTACTTGGGTATTCGTAGGATAATGTTGCCTGATGATATCGAGGAAATAGGTGCGAATGCTTTTGTGCATACTAAAATAGAACGCATTAATATCCCGTCTTCTATACGGAAGTTCGGTGTGTGCAGCTTTAAGGATTGCCATTGGCTCGAACTTGATACGCTGGTTATCCCCGAAGGGGTAACAAAGATTCCTGGACAATGCTTTTACCAGTGTTCGAGCATAAGGTCATTGAGGTTGCCTGCAACGGTTAAGACGATAGGGGATTATGCTTTTGGCGAAACCGGTATAGAGGAGTGCGAAATGGTTGCTGGTCTTGACAGTATCGGTATTTCGGCATTTCAGGCTTCCGGATTGGGCATGGTTGAGATTCCGGAAACATGTACCAGACTCGGAATATTTTGTTTTGCTTATAATCCGGAATTGAAGGAGATACGCGTCCCATGCGGTGTGACGCGTTTGCCAGATGCTTTTGCCTATTGTTGTACCGGATTGAAAAGAGCCGATATTCCGGAGGGCGTGACAGAAATCGGAAATGATGCCTTTAATATGTGTGCATTGGATTCTGTGACTTTTCCCGCGTCATTGAAATATATCGGTTCAGGAGCATGTGGAAGATGGGATAGTGTTCAGAAAATATATTCCTGTTCACCGATTCCGTCAGGATGTGGAAAAGATCCGTTCCTTGGTGTGCGTTCCGATGTCCCTGTATATGTTCCTGCCGGAACTGCGCAATTGTATAGGAGCGCGAATGGTTGGAACCATTTTACTGAATTTATTGAAACGGAGGGATTGCCGTCGGCGGGGATTACTCCGGCAAGTGGGATGTTAACAGGTTACGGATATAAGGTAGTCAGAAGCGCCGGTAATATTGTGGTAACTGTTCCGGAGCGTGTGAACCTTCCTGTTGTGTGTCGGATATATTCGTTTGACGGAAAGATAGTGCGTAATATGGTACTGACGGAAACCTGTACGGAGATTCCTTTTCACGGGCGTCAGGGAATTGTAAGGATAGGGGACTATTCCTGTAAAGTGATGTAACTAACGCAAGCGAAGTTGCCAGAATGCGACAGCCGAGGCGGCTGCAACGTTAAGGGAGTCGACTCCGTGGCTCATTGGAATGCGCACAACATAGTCGGCACTGTTTATGGTCTTGTCGGCAAGTCCGTCTCCCTCTGTCCCCATTACGATGGCGAGGCGAGGCTCAGTTGCCAGTACCGGGTCATCGATGGATATGGCGTTATCGGCGAGAGCCATTGCGACAGTACTGAATCCGTAATTGCGAAGCGAATCTATAGGCTTGTCGAGCCATGCCCAGGGGAGAAGAAATACCGAACCCATGGACACTCTGATGGCACGACGGTTCAGCGGGTCACATGATGACGGAGTGAGCAGGACACTGTCGATACCGAGTGCGGCCGCCGAGCGGAATATGGCGCCGATATTGGTCGTGTCGACTACTCCGTCGATAACGACAATGCGCTGTGCGTTAATGCATACTGATTCGACGCTGCGGTCAGCCGGTCGCCGCATTGCACATAGAACCCCGCGTGTGAGTGTATAGCCTGTGAGAGCCGCAAGTAATTCACGCTTGCCGGTATATACCGGAATATTTCCGCAACGGCTGATAATCGGGGCTGCATCACCGGAGATGTGCCGTTGCTCGCATAGTATCGACAGTGGTTCGTATCCCGCATCGATAGCGACTTTTATGACTTTGGGGCTTTCGGCAATGAAAATACCCTTGTCCGGCTCAATACGGTTGCGTAATTGTGCTTCGGTAAGGGTGGAGAATATTTCCACTCCGGGGTGTGTCAGTGATGTTATTTCGATAATTGCCATAATCGTGTATTGCTTGTAAACGGTAAGGCAAAAGTAATACAAAACAATGAAATTGCCGGAGGCTTAATTACGGTTCGGAATAAATGACTATATTTGCGTAAATCAATAACTGAAAAATCTATAATTATAAAAAGATATTGGCTATGAGAAAAGATTTTGGAGTGAAGACATGGCTCTATCCGATGCCGGTGTTTATTGTGGCTGCGTATGATGATAATGGTGTGCCAAATGCAATGAATGCGGCATGGGGTGGCATTTATACTGACAATATGGTAGGGATGTGTATCTCGGAAGTGCACAAGACAACGCAAAACATTCTCAAGACACGGGCATTCACGGTGGGCATGGCTACTGCTGATACAGCCGTCCCGTGTGACTATGTGGGGATCGTGTCAGGTAATAAAATTGCCGACAAGGTGTCCAAGGCTGGTTTTACAACCGTGAAATCGTCCCATGTAAATGCTCCTATAATTGAAAATCTGCCAATGGCATTGGAGTGTGAACTGGTCTCATACGATAAGGAGACTTGTTTTATGACAGGAAAAATTGTCAATGTCTCGGTTGATGAGGCTGTGATTACGGCTGACGGAAAAATAGACGTGGAAAAATTGCGCCCAATTACTTATGACCCCAGTAATCATGCCTATCGTGTGATAGGGGAGAAAGTGGGTGAGGCCTTTTCCGATGGAAAGAAACTGAAATAGTGCAAGGCGTGTCAAAAGTACTTGAAGTTATTATTGCCGTATTAGCGGTATTGCCGGTATCCTGCGGAAGACCCGGTTTCGAGCCGGAAGAAGGCGACCTCCTTTTTCAGGTGGAGGGGACATCGGATTTTTCGGCGGCAATAGCCGATGTGACAGCGGGAAAGGACTCGTTGAGATATGTGCATGTTGCTATTGCTACAAAAAAAGACGGCAAAATATATGCTCTTGAGGCATCAAGCGAGAAAGGTGTCGTCTTGACAGGACTTGATGAGTTCCTGGCTGAATCCCGGAGAGTTAACGGATGTCCGGGAGTAGTGGTAAAACGCTTGAATACAGGATTCCCGGTAGAAAGGGTAATCGAGTCGGCTTATTCGCATATCGGGGAGGAATATGACTGGTCATACCTCCCGGATAATGGGAAAATGTATTGTTCGGAGCTTGTGTATGAGGCTTTTCGTGATGAAACCGGTGTCCCTTTATTTACTGCCTCTCCGATGAATTTCAGGGATGGGAATGGCGAAATACCAGAATTTTGGATTAAAACATTCGAAAAACTCGGAGAACCGGTACCCGAGGGAGTTCCCGGAACTAATCCTTGTGATATGGCAAGGGAGCCGGTCTTGACGGAAGTGCATAGATATTTTTAATGGATAATTGTTGAGTAATGAAAAAACTGAGTGTAATTATAGTTTCAATGTTTATGACGGTTTCGATTGCAGGAAATGCTGAACCGGGAGCAATAAGCGGTGCTACGGTTGATGCGGTGGTAAAAGAATTGTCTGCCCTGAACCCGGCGGGAGATATGTCGCTGATGAGGAAAGGAGTGGAACAGACTGCATCGCTGTGGCATTCCGAAGATGGGTCTGAGGACGATTTCAGGTGTTTTGTGAAGGAAAATTATATGGCTGATTCGCTTGCCCGTCATCAGCTTTTCTTGAAGTTGTGTACTGCGTACGAGGTGCTTTTGGGTACTTCCAATCAGGTTGCCGTACAGTTGAGCCTGCCTACGATATTGGCGGGACCCGAACCGACCAATATAGACTACATAATGAGCGCGTTCAGCCCGTATTCCCATCTGTGGAATGACCTGTACGAAAATAAGGTTGCATTTATCACGATTCTTAATTTCCCGAACTACACGCTCGCAGAGAAGAACAGGTTAGGAGAAGGATGGGACAGGATTGAGTGGGCGTATGCGCGAATGGGAGACATGTTTACGTCGCGCGTCCCGTCACAACTCAATAAAGACGCGGGACAGGCAAATGCCGATGCCGAAAATTATATAGCGAGCTATAATATCATGATGGGGCATCTGCTCGGGGAAGACGGACGCCGATTGTTCCCTGAGGGGATGACGCTGCTTTCCCATTGGAATCTGCGTGATGAGATAAAGGCAAACTATGCGGATGTTCCCTATGCCCATGAGAAGCAGGAAATGATTTATCGTGTTATGGAGCATATCGTAAACGGCACAATCCCGAAAGGGGTTATTAATAATGCCGGTTATGACTGGGCTCCTTTCAGTAACCGGACGTGGAAAGATGGCGAGGAGGTCAGGCTTGTACCGGAGGACACGTGCAGGTATGAAAGGATATTGGCTCATTTTAGGGTAATGCTGAAAATCGATGAATATGAACCGCAACAGCCTACAGGTATCATACGTAATTTTGAGGGAGGAATGGAGGTGGCTCCGCAAGAGATTGAAACTCTGTTTGTAAATCTTATATCATCACCATTGGTTAGGAAGGTGGCAGATGTCATAAAGCGGGATTTGGGTCGTGATTTGCGCCCGTATGATATCTGGTATGACGGATTCAAGAGCCGTAGTTCGGTTTCGGAGGAGGAACTTACCGGATTGACACGTAGTAAATATCCCGATCCGGAGGCTTTTGAGAAAGATATGCCGAGAATGCTTGGTGAACTTGGGTTTACCGAGTCGGAAGCCTGTTTTATTGCCGACAAGATAACTGTGCAGGGAGCACGTGGCTCAGGTCATGCATGGGGTGCTGCAGGACGTTGGGAAAATTCATTGCTGCGTACCCGTATCGGAGCTGACGGGATGGATTACAAGGGATATAATATCGCGGTGCATGAGTTCGGGCACAATGTGGAGCAGACCATCGATTTATACGATATTGATTACTATACATTGCACGGGGTGCCTAATACCGGTTTCACCGAGGCACTGGCTTTTGTGTTCCAGAAACGCGATCTGCAGCTTCTTGGTTATGAACGGAAGATGGATGATAACACAACGCTGGATATTTTCTGGGGGTTGTATGAAATAATGGGGGTCTCACTTGTGGATATGCGCATGTGGCAGTGGCTGTATGCTCATCCCGATGCTTCTGCCGCACAGCTGCGAGACGCCACTGTGGCGATTGCGAAAGAGGTGTGGAATCAGTATTACAGTCCGGTCTTGGGTGAAAAAGATTCGCCGATACTTGCCTGCTATTCCCACATGGTGAATTCTCCGATGTATCTGCCTAATTATCCGTTCGGACACATTGTAGAGTTCCAATTGGAGGAGCATCTCGCAAAATATGCCGATAAAAAGGATTTTGCCTCTGAACTGATGCGTATATACCGGTTGGGACGTCTGACTCCCAACCAATGGATGCAGCAGGCGGTAGGAGCGGATGTCAGTACCGACCCTATCCTTAATGCAGTAGCGGCAATATTCGAATGATATGGTTAAATCTGTAATATTGTTATCATAAATGGGAAAATTTGGCGGGACAAGGTACGGTTCACTGTGGGATGGCTCTACGTGGCTCATTGTGGCGATAGTTGCGGCTTGTTGTGTAATTCATCTTTTGATAGACAGAGGTGTGGTCGCGGTGGTTATCTCGGTTGTAATGCTGTCGCTTTTTGTCGTGGCACTACGCAGTATATATTACAGGATTGACGGAGATAAACTGGTGGTCTATCAATTTTTTATACCTACGGTGTATCCGATAGACAAGATAAAAGAGGTAAAGCCGACCAAAAGTGTGCTTTCAGCTCCGGCAACATCCCTTTCGGGCCGTCTGGCAGTTACATTCACAGATAAGAAAATACTGAAAAGTACGATACCTTTAATCATATCTCCGGTACGCCGGCAGGAATTTATCCGGCAGCTGCTCTCCGTAAATCCCGATATCCGGTATTCCTGTTGACAGAGCTCCCATGCAGAAGATTTTTGAAATATGTCTCTTTGGGATAAAATTATAAAATCAATCAGTGATACTGGAAATAATTCAACAAAACCGGTATCCCGTGATGCTTCCCGCTATGCTTTTATCGATGTAGAGGTGGGTGTTAAGGATCATCGTATTCATGATATTGGTGCGATTAGGTGGGATAAAGCGGTTTTGCACTCAGCCAATAGGGGAGAGCTCCTGAAATTTCTGAAAGGTGTGGACTTCGTCTGTGGACATAATATAATTCACCATGATGCGAAGTATGTTTTTGAGAAAGATATTCATCAATGGATGTTAGTTGATACACTTTATGTTTCTCCATTGCTGTTTCCCGAAAAACCGTATCACCGTCTTTTGAAGGATGATAAATTAATCAGCGAGCAGATGAACAATCCGGTTAATGACTGTGAGAAGGCTCAAGACTTGCTGATGGACGAGGTGGCTCGTTGGAATAGTCTGTCGGAAGTAAAAAAGACTGTTTTCACTACACTATTACAGGGTATAGTCGAGTTTGACGGATTCCTGAATTTGGTTGAAGCGAAAGCAAATACGGAGGATGATTTGGCTAATTTGATACGTTCTACTTATCATGGCAAAATTTGTGAACATGCAGACATTGAAAATATAATTGTACAATATCCATGTGAATTAGCGTATGCTCTATCTTTGATAGATACAACGGACCGTAGGTCTATCACTCCTGCATGGGTGTTATGTAACTTCCCAAATGTGGAGTATGTGGTTAGGCTTTTACGGCATACAAAATGCCTTTATAGTTGTAGTTATTGTACTAAAGAGCTCGATGCCCATTATAACTTAAAGCAATATTTTGGTTATGACCAGTTTCGTACATACGAAGATGAGCCTTTGCAAGAAAGGTCTGTATGTGCTGCTATAGAGGGTAAATCGTTACTTGCCATATTCCCTACCGGTGGAGGTAAATCGCTTACATTTCAGTTGCCCGCTTTAATGGAAGGGCGTTCTGTGCATGGACTGACAGTAGTAATTTCTCCGTTGCAATCGCTTATGAAGGATCAAGTTGACAATCTTGCTGAGAGGGGTATTGCAGATGCTGTAACTATAAATGGACTGCTTGACCCGATTAGCCGTTCTCTTGCTATTCAGCGTGTTTTAGATGGCGATGCTTCACTTCTATATATCGCACCCGAAATGCTTCGCTCGAAGACTGTCGAGAAGATTTTATTGGCACGGCATGTAGTGCGTTTTGTGATAGATGAAGCTCATTGTTTTTCATCTTGGGGACAAGATTTTCGTGTTGATTATCTTTATATTGGTAAGTTTATAGGCGAATATCAGAAAAAGAAGAAACTTGTTACACCGCTACCAGTTTCGTGTTTTACAGCTACTGCTAAGCAAAAGGTTGTACAGGATATTTGCGATTATTTTAAACAGACGCTTAATCTCGACTTTCAACTATTTGCGTCTACTGCTTCGCGAACTAATCTGCGTTATTCTGTTATTCACACCGATACGGACGAAGATAAGTATGCAAAGTTGCGTTCGTTGATAGCTGAATCATCGTGCCCCACTATAGTCTATGTGTCGAGAACGAAAAGAACGAAACTGCTGGCTGAGAAACTTTCACGTGATGGTTATAATGCGTTGCCTTTCAATGGCCGAATGGATGCTGATGAGAAAATTGCCAATCAGGATGCTTTTATGGCTGATCAGGTGCGTATTATTGTTGCCACATCAGCCTTTGGTATGGGTGTCGATAAAAAAGACGTGGGGTTGGTAGTGCATTATGATATTTCTGATTCGTTAGAGAACTATGTGCAGGAGGCTGGTCGAGCCGGCCGAGACCCGGAGTTACAAGCAAGATGCTTTGTGTTGTATGGCGACTCCGACTTAGACAAGCACTTTATTCTGCTAAATCAGACAAAGCTGAGTATCAGTGAAATTCAGCAAGTCTGGAAAGCTGTTAAAGTGATGACAAAGCATCGTTCACGCGCATGTTGTTCTGCATTGGAGATAGCAAGAAAAGCGGGTTGGGACGACTCGGTATCCGATATTGAGACGCGTGTTCGTACTGCTTTGGCTGCTTTGGAACAAGCTGGTTATTTGGAACGTGGCAATAATGTTCCACATGTATATGCTACTGGTATTACAGTGAAGAATGTAGATGAAGCACGTAGACGTATTACTGAATCGGTATTATTCGAAAATAAGGAGGTTGAGAATGCAGTCCGTGTTATCAAATCACTTATTTCCCAGAAACATATTGCCAAAGCTCAAGATGATGTAGCAGAATCTCGTGTTGATTATTTGGCAGATATTCTCGGCTTAAAGAAAGCCGAAGTGGTGTCAGTTGTTGAACGTATGCGTCAGGAGGGTATACTGGCTGACACAAAGGATATTTCGGCATATTTGAATGATGCCGGAGAGTCTGAACATAAGTCCAAACGATTATTGGAACAGTTCATAAAATTGGAGCGGTACATACTCAATAATATACCTGATGATGTCCTTAGAATTTCGTGCAAACAGTTGAATGACAATGCTCAGAAAGAGGGAATAACATCGGCGACAGAAAAAAATATCCGCACATTGCTCTACTTTCTCACAATAAAGGGTTATACTCGGAAGAAAGAGGATGCCGCACACAATATAGAGGTCGTTCGTCAATCCGATTTGGATACCATTATCAAACGATTTGAAAAGCGTGTGGTAATTTGTCAATTCGCTGTCGAATGGTTATTTAAACAGACATTATCTGCAACGGGTGAGGAGGAAAAAAAGAAAGGTGTGCAGTTTTCCATTGTTGAATTGCTTAATGATATCAGAAAGGCCTCAAACCTCTTTGGCTCATTGCAAGATGTGCAACTTGAGGATGTTGAGGAGGCATTGCTATATCTATCCAAAATTGGTGCTTTAAAATTAGAGGGAGGCTTTCTTGTTCTCTATAATGCTATGGATATCCGTCGCATCAAAGACAATCGGTTGCGTTATAAACAGGAAGATTACCGTATGCTAAATGAATTCTATAAGCAGAAGATTCAGCAAGTTCATATTGTAGGAGAATATGCCAATCTGATGGTAAAGGATTATAATGCGGCTCTACAATATGTACAAGACTATTTCCAAATGGACTACAAGCATTTTGTTGCAAAATATTTCAAAGGTGATCGTGTTCGAGAAATAGAACGCAATGTTACACCTGGAAAATACGAACAGCTATTTGGCTCGCTTTCAGATAAGCAAATGGAGATAATTTCTGACAAAGAGTCACGATGCATTGTTGTCGCAGCTGGTCCCGGAAGTGGAAAAACGAGGGTGTTAGTACATAAATTGGCATCATTGCTGTTGCTTGAAGATGTAAAACATGAGCAATTACTGATGTTGACTTTTTCACGCGCTGCTGCCACTGAGTTCAAGCAACGACTTATGAGCTTGATTGGTAATGCTGCTCACTTTGTAGAAATAAAGACGTTCCATTCATATTGCTTTGATTTGCTCGGCAGAATAGGGAATCTGGATGATGCAAAAGATGTAGTATCACGCGCAGCGCAAATGATAAATGATGGAGAGGTGGAACCAAACCGCATAGCAAAGACTGTCCTTGTTATTGACGAGGCTCAGGATATGAGCGTAGAAGAGTATGCGTTAGTACGTGCATTGATGACAGCAAACGAGGAGATGCGTGTAATTGCTGTTGGTGATGATGATCAAAATATTTTTGAGTTTCGTGGGGCTGATTCGAAGTTTATGGCCAAATTACTCAAGGAGTCTAATGGACGTTTTGTTGAGATGACAGAGAATTACCGTAGCTCGCAACATGTTGTCAAATATGCAAACACTTTTGCTTGCTTGATAGAAAGCAGAATGAAAAGCACGCCAATCGTATCTATGAGTCAAGATGCAGGAAGTGTGAGTGTGACACAACATGTATCTGCCTATATGTATCAACCCCTCGTTGATGATTTGATGAAGCATCGTGGATGTGGCACTATGTGTGTTCTGACTCAGACTAATGAAGAGGCTGTGATTATGGTGGCACTTTTGAGAAAGTACAACCTAAAGAGTAAACTGATTCAAAGCATGGATGGTTTCCGCTTCTGGAATATGGCAGAAGTGAGATTCTTTTTAAAATGTATTGAGTCTGATACTCATACTCCTCTCATTGCAGATGAAGTTTGGGAGAATTCGAAGCATCGGACATACTCAGCCTATGCCGACTCGGCAAGTCTTTGTTATTTACAGCAATGCGTCAAGTTATTTGAAGAGACTAATAAAGCAAAGTATTTGACCGACTTCAAAGAGTATATATTTGAGTCATCGGCCGAAGATTTTTGTGATTTGCAAAATGCCGATGTGGTAGTTTCAACTATACATAAATCAAAAGGAATGGAGTTTGATGATGTATATATGCTTATCTCCGATCCACGGCAATTGACCGATGAACTGCTTCGCCGATATTATGTGGGTATAACTCGTACTAAGCAACGACTATTTATACATACTAACAGCACTTTGTTTGATAAATCAAGCATTATTAGAAAAAGCATTGATCATACTGTTTACGAAATGCCCAACAGGATTGTTCTTCAACTCTCTCATAGAGATGTGAATTTAGGCTACTTCAAATCCCGTAAAAAGGAGGTACTATCATTGCGTGCAGGACAAAAACTTCACTATGACAATGGTTACTTAAATGATGCAAAAACTAAAAGGCCAGTATGTCAATTATCACAGAAGATAATGGGTGAACTATGCAATTGGAAAGAAAAGAATTATTTTGTATCGGATGTTTCTATTCGTTTTATTGTTGCATGGCGACCGAAAGATGCACCGAAAGAAGAAAAGGAACATGCCGTATTGCTTGTGGATTTAAGTTTGAAAAAGTAAGTTGCCCCATGTCAAATTGGATAGGCATAAGAATTTGGAAAGAGTGCCGATTTTATCAGACATCAATAAAAGGAAATATGCTGAAAACTATTACAACCGACAATGGCAGCGGGTTTTCCGAGCATGAATGGATTAAAAATCTTGGTGTATCTGTATATTTTACGGACAATCACTATTCGATGCAGAAAGTGTAGTTGATTATCAATCAGTTATTTAGTACTCTAAAAGGCACAACCACTCATTCGGCAAGTTGTTGAGAATGTGTAAGTTAGTGATTTTCAACACACTTTTCACCTTGTACCTCCATTTTGGAATGTAAAAGTAAGTGTAATTTCTTGAATATCAAAACCCGAGGTACAAAAACTTGCAAAAAATCGCATTTTTTACCTCAAAAAGGTATAAAAACGGCTCTGAAACCGATGATGGAGTCAGAG
>JAFTRI010000040.1 GCA_017462345.1 Muribaculaceae bacterium | reverse complement strand
GACATTCCACAACTTTTCTTCCACATCCAGTTTGCAACTGAATTGGGAAATTTTGCCGTTTACGGTTATACGGCACATCACAGGCACAAGTCCGTTCTTCTTCGGGGCATTGCGCTTGAGATAGAATAATACTCTGAAAGTGCTTCTGCTCATAACTCTACTTTTTTTGTTTGCGAAATTATTTCTTGTAGAGTTGAGTGACGGTAAGTAAAACACAGCGTATCGGTGCAAAAGAATCAGCCGAAGCGAAACCACAACGAAGATATGAGAAACTTCGCAATATTTGCAACCACAATCGCTTAACATGTATTGCAATTCAGACTGTTACAATAATCAAGAAAACCTTTCAAAGCCAAGAGTCAAAGTAACGGGATAGTAACGAAACTCTGTCATTTCTTGGCTTTTCATTGGTATTTGATGGCACTGCAACATCTTGGCAAACACTGTTAAATCGCTAACAGACAACATTCTCTCTCTCTGTTTTGCACTCACTTTCGTTTCTTTGTTGTATCTTTGCGGCTGATAACCTACATTTGTCAAGGAAAAGCGAGTAATATGCAGCAGGTAAAGCCCAAAAAAGCTCTTGGCCAGCACTTTTTGACTGATCTGGGTGTCGCAGCCCGTATAGCGGCGACTGTCGACGGCTGTAAGGGTATGCCGGTCCTGGAGGTAGGGCCGGGTATGGGGGTACTCACACGTTTTCTCCTTGATGGCGGGCATGATGTCACAGTCGCAGAGATAGATCCAGAAAGTGTCGTCTTTCTCAACCGTAATTTCCCCGAATTGTCAGGGCGTATTCTTGAATGTGATTTTCTGAAAATGAATCTCGCGGAACTTTATCCCGGGCGTGATTTCTGTGTAATAGGTAATTATCCGTATAATATCTCCTCCCAGATTTTTTTTCATGTTCTTGAATTCAAGGAACAGGTGAAGTGCTGTGCCGGTATGTTGCAGAAAGAGGTTGCCGAAAGGCTTGCAGCTCCTCCGGGAACTAAGGCTCGCGGAATACTCAGTGTGCTGTTGCAGGCATGGTACGATATTGAATATCTTTTTACGGTCAATGAAAATGTGTTCAACCCCCCTCCAAAGGTGAAATCGGGAGTGATACGTATGCGCCGTAACAACGTGACTGCTCTCGGATGTGACGAACGGTTGTTCAAGGTCGTGGTCAAGACATCTTTCGGACAGCGTAGAAAGACATTGCGGAATTCCTTGCGTGGATTGGTTACAGGGATTCCGCTGCCGGATATTCCGATATTCACGCGCCGTCCCGAACAGTTGGGCGTGGAAGAATTCATCGAGTTAACCAACATTATTGCACAACTCCGTAACCAAGCACCGGAACAATGAAAGAATATACTCCCGAATACCTTGAACATATCAAAGAGATTATAGGGGTTAACGATATAGATGCAGCACGAAAGGAACTTGACGGGCTGCATCCTGCCGATATTGCCGAACTGTACCAGAATCTTGATCTCGATGAGGCCGAGTTCCTGTATAAACTGCTTGATGATGATGTCGCTGCCGATGTGCTCATGGAGCTCGACGAGGATGATCGCCGTAAATTGCTTAGCGATATGCCTGCCGAGGATATTGCCAAGCAGTTCATTGATCATCTTGACACCGATGATGCGGTGGATATCATTCAGGAACTTGATGAAGAGGACAGGGATGAGATTCTGTCGCACATAGATGATGTGGAACAGGCCGGGGATATTATCGACCTGTTGAAATATGACGAGGATACTGCCGGCGGTCTCATGGGAACCGAGATGATTGTCGTTAATGAGAACTGGAGTATGCCCGAGTGTATCAAGCAGATGCGTATGCAGGCCGAGGATATGGACGAAATATATTACGTGTATGTCGTGGATAATGATTATAGGCTCCGGGGGGTATTTCCTTTGAAAAAGATGATAACTCATCCGTCGGTGTCCAAGATAAAGCATGTGATGGAGGTTGATCCTGTATCGGTCAAGGCTGATACACCTATCGATGAAGTCGCGCTCGATTTTGAAAAGTATAACCTTGTCGCTATGCCGGTTGTCGATTCGATAGGGCGTCTTGTCGGACGCATAACGGTCGATGACGTTATGGACCAGGTGCGTGAGTCTACCGAGCGTGACTACCAGTTGGCATCAGGTCTTTCTACTGATGTGGAAACTACCGACACGGTATATACCCAGACCAAGGCGCGCTTGCCGTGGTTGCTGATAGGGATACTCGGAGGTATAGGCAATTCGTTGATTCTCGGCAATTTTGAGGCTGGATTCGCTACCAATCCCGCGATGGCGTTGTTCATTCCTCTCATTGGCGGAACAGGAGGAAATGTGGGGATACAGTCTTCTGCGATTATAGTCCAGGGGCTTGCCAATGGTTCGCTCGATGTCAAGAGTTCGGCACGACAGTTGTTGAAGGAGTTTGGCGTGGGGCTTATTAATGCGTGTATAATATCCTTGCTCGTGTTCGGGTATAATGTCTTTGCATTCGGGGCTTCGCATGTCACCACGATAGCCGTTTCCCTGTCTCTGTTTGCTACGGTTCTGTTTGCCTCGGTGTTCGGCACATTCGTGCCGTTGACGCTTGAACGGTTCAAGATAGACCCTGCACTCGCTACCGGGCCGTTCATCTCAATCACCAATGATATAATCGGCATGGTGATATATATGTGCATAAGCAGTGCACTGTTGGTGGCGTTCGGCTATCCGATTTAACCGGTTTAGGTTTCCGGTTAACCAAACGCCGTTTCAGGTGTTATATCATAAAATGACATTTGGAACGGAATGATACCATCCCACAAACTTGCATCGTGGCTGTTGGCGTGTGTCGGCAGCCTGCTTGACACTATCGGCGTCAGTCATGACCGTAGTGTTGAGGAAATGGTGTATATCTTTGCCGTGTGTCTGATCGCTGTAACGTTCGGATGGCTTGTGCGCCATGCGATATTGCTGATTGTCAATAATACGGTTGCAGTCCGGCATTCGACAGTGGGGTTGGAATTGAGACAGCGTCACACCCTGTCGCATTGCAGTCATATAATACCTCCTGTCGTGATATTGTGCCTTATGCCGTTTGCTTTCAGGCAGGACTCCCACGCGCTTGATGTGATAATGAAGATGGCATGGATATATACCTCTGTTACGGTGGCGATAGCGGTTAATTCGGTGTTTACATTCATTTGGGCTCACTATGATGAACATAAGAACACTAAGAAATTGCCGCTGCGTGGGGTGCTCAATATTGCAAAGGGTATAGTGTGGGGGATTGCCGTTATTGTGTCCGTGTCGATAGTCGTGGGCCGTTCTCCCGTGGCTCTGTTAACAGGACTCGGGGCTTTTGCCGCGGCATTGCTGTTGGTATTCCGTAACAGCATTCTCGGTTTTGTCGCCGGAATACAGCTGTCTCAGAATGATATGTTGAGGGTGGGGGACTGGATTGTGGTTCCGTCAACGATTGCCAACGGCATTGTAACCGATGTGTCGTTGTCGGTGGTGAAGATACGTAATTGGGACAATACCACGGTAATGCTTCCTCCCTATACGCTTGTGTCGACATCGTTCCAGAACTGGCGTGGAATGAAAGAGGTGGGGTTGAGGCAGATAGAACAGTCGTTGCTCGTCGATGTGTCGTCGGTATCGGAGGCTGATGCAGCGATGCTTGAAAGGGTCACGGCACGATTTGCCCTGATGCGGGAATTTATCGGTATGGCAGGAAAAACGGAAGGATATGACAGTTGTCTGCCCGAAGGGACTTTGACTACCAATCTTGGGCTTTTCCGGGCTTATGTGACCTTGTATCTGCGGGCCAATAACCATATCGCCGGAGAACAGCGCATAATGGTGAGGCTTATGCCTCAGCAGCCTGCCGGCATCCCGTTACAGATTTTTTGTTATGTGAATACTACGGTGTGGTCGGAGTTTTCGGCGATACAATCTATGATTTTCGAGCATTTCATCGCCATAGCCCCGATATTTGGTATCGTGATATACAATTATCCCTCGGTGTTGCAAAAATAATCGGGAGCCCGTGATTGCCACGGACTCCCGGATGGTTGTCGTTTGGGAATGGGGGTATAGTATTACTTTGCGACTCTTTCAAGCCATTTCACCATGCAGAGCATCAGCCCCATGGAGATGAAGCATACGATTGCGAATACGCTCCACGTTGCCGCAAGTGAGATAGTCTCATACATGACTGCGCCAAGAACCAGTGCGGCATTTCCTACAGCAGTCGCCCCTAACCAGCATCCTTGCATAAGCCCCTGGAGATGAGCGGGAGCTACTTTTGAAACGAATGACAGTCCAAGGGGAGAGATGAACAGTTCTGCTACCGTGAGTATGAAGTATACCGAGAATAGTACCCAAGGAGTTACGCGTTGGGCATCGGCAAGCGGGGAATTTGCGATTTCACTGTAATTCGGAAGTGACAGGGATGCAACTGTCATTACAACGTAGGCAAGAGCCGCGATACCCATGCCTATACCGATTTTCTTCGGGGTTGACGGTTCTTTGCCCCGTTTGGCCAATGCACCGAAAATCCACATGATTACCGGGGTGAGGAATACGACGATGAACGGGTTGACTGACTGGAATATTTCTGCGCTGAGTTCCATGTCTCCGAGTTTCAGTAAAGTGTAGTCTTTGGCAAACATTGTGAGTGTCAGTCCGTTCTGGTGGAAAGAGAACCAGAAGAAAATCACAATACCGAATACTGCAAAGAGGGCGAGAATGCGCTGTTTGATTTCTTTGGCGTTCTGTTTAATCTCTTCTTTTGATACGGAATCGGTCTTTGCACTCTTGTTTGCCGGATTGGGAAGCGATTTTTTGCTGACGAGGAATATTACAAGGGAGATAAGCATCGCAAATATTGCAACGGAGAATGCGTAGTGGAATCCGGTATTGAATGCTTCGAGATAGTTATTGGCAAATGCTGTCAGGTCGGTCGGCACGACACCGTTGGATACGGTTGCTGCCAGTTCCGAGAATCTGGTCGTGTCGGTTAGCTCTCCTCCAAGATACTTGTGGCACAGTCCGGGCAGGTCGGCGTTGTAGGCAAATCCTTGCATTTTCACGAATGTGTTGCGTACCCATGTCGCGATAAACGGGGCTACGCAACCGCCTATGTTGATGAACATGTAAAAAATCTGGAAGCCTGCGTCGCGGCGTGAACTGTACTTGGGATTGTCGTATAGCTGGCCTACGACAGCCTGAAGATTGCCTTTGAACAGTCCGTTACCGAATGCGATTACGAGCAATGCGCCAAGTGCGATGAGTTTGGTGGTGATCAGTGCGGGAATTGCCAGCAGGGCATATCCCAGGGACATCACCAGGAGACCGGCGATAATGGTGCCTTTATAATTTTTGGTCTTGTCGGCGATAAGACCACCGACGAGTGCGAGGATGTAGATTGAGCAGTAGAAGATTGAGTAATAAACTCCGGCCTGGGTTCCGTCAAGGTTGAACTTTGACATCAGGAACAGAGTTAAAATCGCCATCATGACATAGAAGCCGAAGCGTTCGCCCATGTTGGCAAGGGCGGCAGGAATAAGTCCTTTCGGGTGGTTTTTAAACATAATTGTGATTTTAATTGAGTTAATATTGTTCTTGTTTATAATCCGGCGTCTTGCCGGGTCTTGAATGCAAGTGCGTACATACGCATCTGTTTTACCATAGCGACCAGCCCGTTGCTGCGGGTGGGGGAAAGATGTTCCGAGAGCCCTATCCTGTCGATGAAGTAGAGCTCGGTGTTGAGTATCTCATCAGGAGTGTGCCCTGACAGTACTTTGATTAATAGGGATATGATTCCTTTGACTATTATCGCATCACTGTCGGCTGTGTATGTGATGGTGTCCCCATCCATTTCGGCATTGAGCCATACCCGGCTTTGGCAGCCCTCGATGAGATGCGCCGGGGTTTTATATGTCTCGTCGATTGGCGGAAGAGCGTTTCCGAGGTCTATGATATAGGCATAGCGGTCCATCCAGTCCTCTATGTCGGAAAATTCGTCGATTATTTCGTCTTGTGTTTTGTTTATGCTCATAATCTGTGATTGGTGTTATTGTGCCGGTTCGTTATATATCGTGTTGAGCACGGTCTGTCCGACAGCTTTGAGTGAATTGCGGTCTATAGAGCTCATGTCATCGCTGAGTGTATGCCATGTCGGAGGAAATGATTTGGTGACAGGATTCAGGCATTCGATTATATCGATGCAGGGTATCCCTGCACGGTTGATGAATATGTGGTCATCGGTTATGCCTCCAGCCGGCTTGTTGATGAATATCTGTCCGTAACCCGATGCGTTGGCTATTGACCATACTTTGTCGAGTATTGCCGGGGCGTATTGTTCGGAAAAGTACTCGCGATGGAACCGTGCATCCAGTCCGCCTACCATGTCAAGCAGTATTCCGTAGACCGGATATTGCCCTTTTCCGTATGGCATGTTCTTTACCCAATGCTGGGCTCCGAGAGCCCATGTCTCCTCGCTTGAGCCCCAGCCTTCCGTACGCCCGTAGTCTTCGGCATCGGTAAAAAGTATGTCTATGCCTATGTCTGGTTTCCTGATGCTTAGCTGCCGTGCAACCTCAAGCAGCACCCCTACGCCGCTTGCCCCGTCGTTGGCTCCGGGTACAGGACGTTCTCTGTCTTGCATCTTTGCCTCATTGTCGGCCCACGGGCGGGTGTCCCAGTGTGCCACAAGCAGCACGCGCTTGTTAATCGGTAGATTATATCGTCCCATTATATTGTTGATGGGAAGTATGTCTCCGGTATAGGCTTTTACTGTCGCGATCTGCTCGATTACGGTATCGGCCTTGTGGCGTTTAAGTTCCGAAACGAGATATTTGGCGCAGCGGTCATGCTCCCATGAACCGGGAACTCGTGGTCCGATTTCCACTTGGCTTTTAACATAGCTGTATGCACTGTCGGCATTGAACACGGCTTTTTGCAAGGTGGTTGGCTGTATACTGTCGGTATCACTTTTGCTTTCCTTTGAACCGGCATTACAAGAATATGTGAAAAGACCCAATGCTAATAATGCTATTGAATAAGATCTCATATCGGTATAAATTTATATCCGCCAAAGTTACAAAAAAGTGACAGAACTGCCATGCAGTTGCCGTGATTAATGTCGGAGAATGTGGAAACTGTGAGGAATAATTGTCAGGATTCCTGCAATTAGTGTGATATTGGGGGAATTTAGCGCAGCGTTTGGAATGAGTGTCGCAAATAATTTGTACTTTTGTGCTTTAATTTACAATATTATCTCATAACGTGGAAACTAAGTACATTTTCGTAACAGGAGGCGTTGTTTCCTCTCTCGGTAAAGGTATCATCTCCTCATCTATCGCATGCCTGCTGAAAGCTCGCGGTTACAGAGTAACAATCCAGAAGTTTGACCCGTATATCAATATCGATCCCGGGACGCTCAATCCGTATGAGCATGGTGAATGCTATGTGGCTGTCGACGGTCATGAGGCCGACCTTGACCTCGGTCACTATGAGCGTTTCACCGATATCCAGACTACACGAGCCAACAATATCACGACCGGGCGTATATACCAGAGCGTAATCGACAAGGAGCGCCGTGGCGATTATCTTGGTAAGACCGTGCAGGTTGTGCCTCATATCACTGACGAAATAAAGCGTAATATCAAGCGCCTTGGTAATACAGGTAACTTTGACTTTGTCATTACTGAGATTGGCGGGACTGTAGGTGACATAGAATCGCTGCCATATATCGAAAGTGTGCGTCAGTTGCGCTGGGAGCTCGGAAATAACTGCGTGTGTGTGCATTTGACTTACGTTCCGTATATCGCTGCTGCCAAGGAACTGAAATCGAAGCCTACCCAGCATTCGGTAAAGAAACTTCAGGAACTGGGTATCCAGCCTGATATCCTGGTGCTGCGCACCGAAAGGGATGTTACTGCCGAGGCGCGTCATAAGATCGCATTGTTCTGTAATGTTGCCCCCGAGGCAGTAGTCCAGTCGATTGACGTACCCACCATATATGAAGTGCCGGTCAAGATGCATGAGCAGCATCTTGATGAAATAATCCTGCGTAAGACGGGAGTCGCCATAGAGGGCGAGCCTAAGATGGATGCATGGATGCATTTCCTTGAAAAGATGAAGACTGCGGAAAAGACCGTACGTATCGGTCTTGTGGGCAAGTATGTCGAACTTCCCGATGCCTATAAGTCAATCAATGAATCTCTGATACAGGCTGCCACTTATAATGACCATAAGCTGAAACTGGTCTACATACACTCCGAGAAGTTGCATTCGGGCAATGTGGACGAACAGCTGTCGCCGCTTGACGGTGTGCTGATTGCTCCAGGATTCGGACAGCGGGGCATTGAGGGCAAGTTTGTCGCGCTGAAGTGGTGCCGTGAACATGATGTGCCCACATTCGGTATATGTCTCGGTATGCAATGTATGGTTATTGAGTTTGCACGAGACGTGCTTGGTTTAGCCGATGCCAACAGTACCGAGATGGAGCAGTCTACTCCCAACAATGTCATCGACCTTATGGAGGAGCAAAAGAGCATCTCCAATATGGGCGGAACTATGCGTCTTGGCTCTTTTGATTGTCATCTGCAACCTGATTCGCTGACAGCAAAGGCTTATGGCACGACAGATATCAAGGAGCGCCACCGTCACCGTTTTGAATTAAATAACCGGTACCGTGAGGACTTTGAGAGGAATGGAATGCGATGTGTTGGAGAAAATCCTGCAACGCATCTTGTCGAAGTTGTGGAAATTCCTGAAAAACGATGGTTTGTCGGAGTCCAGTATCATCCTGAATATTCAAGTACTGTGCTTAATCCGCATCCGTTGTTTGTTGACTTTGTGCGCGCTGCCGTCGCATATAGCGAAAATAAAAAGTAGAACCGATTGATAAACAGATATAAACTTATAATTTTACCCTAATCAAAGAATGGATAAAAGAACCCTTATAGGACTATTGATGATGTGCGGTGTGGTAATGCTGTTCATGTATATGAACCAGCCCTCGCCTGAAGAGATAGAGCGGATGCGCAAGGAACGTCAGGAACAGGTTGCAATGCAGGAAGAGGCGGCTCGCAAGATGCAGGCCGAGGAACTGATTGCGGATTCCCTTACCCCTACTGAGCTGGCGATGATTGCACCGGTCATAAAGCAGTACGGAGTATCGGATACACTGAAAGGAACTTACGTGTTCGAAAACCGTGATGTTATGTTGGAATATGACGGGACAACGGTGTCGGGAATAATTGATGCCGGAGGTGTGGTGGTGGATGTCGCCGATGTGATAGCCAACCGTCTTTCGGAATATTCACCGCGTGCGGCGTCGGAAGCTGTAAGGAATTTACGCTCTACGCTTACGGAGGTTTCACGGTATAAGGAGTTTGCCCGTTATCTTTCTGGTGACTCGGCTACGGTGCGTCTTGAAAACGAGTTGTTGGCTCTCGACCTCTCTAACAAGGGCGGTCAGATAGTCCGTGCCGAATTGAAGGACTACGATTGTTATCGCAATGGTGATACGACCAAGGTGGTATTATTTGAGGGCGATACCAATTCTTTCAGCTTTACCCTTTCATCGTCCAACCAGCGTTTTGAGACCAGCGAGTTCTATTTCACTCCGGTACAGGAGAGTGACACGACTGTTGTGATGAAGCTCGATCTTGGCGCAGGAAGCTCATGGAGTGTGCGTTACACGTTGCTCCCCGGGAGCTATTTGGTCAAGGTGGATGTGGAACAGGAAGGGATGGAGAGGATAATTCCTTCGAGTGTGTCCACGATGGATTTCCACTGGTATCAGAAAATGAAACGCAATGAGGAGGGGCGCATGTTTGAGGAACGCAACAGTGCCATCTATTATAAACTGCTTGGTGATGCAGTTGAGGAGCTTGACGTGTCAGGCGAAGACGATGCCGATGTGAGTCAGCGGTTGAAGTGGATCGGTTATAAGAACCAGTTCTTTTCAAGCGTTGTGATCTCTGACGGTCAGTTTGAGAATGCAAGAATGAGTTCCAAGGAGATAAAGGATGCCGACTATCTTAAAGTGATGGTTTCCGATGCTCAGGTGGAGTATTCATCGGTAAAGAATGATGTAGCCTCGTTCAATTTCTTCTTCGGACCTAATCTGTATCCGCTGCTGTCAAGTTATGATGACGAGATCTCTCCCGATGAGGATCTTGAACTGACCCGGCTTATCCCTCTCGGCTGGACGCTGTTCCGCTGGATTAATACCATAATAGTCATTCCGGTGTTCACTTTCCTTGGAAGCTTTATCGGGAGCTACGGCATAATAATCCTGCTGCTGACACTTTTCATAAAACTCATTCTGTTCCCGTTCACTTACAAGAGCTATATGTCACAGGCAAAGATGCGTGTGCTTGCTCCGGAGATAAAGGAGATAAATGACAAATATCCCGGTAACGAGAATGCAATGGTGCGCCAGCAGAAGACGATGGCTCTGTACAGCCGTGCCGGAGCGAGTCCGTTCTCGGGTTGCCTGCCGATGTTGTTGCAGATGCCTATACTCATCGCCATGTTCACGTTCTTCCCGTCGTGTATCGAATTGCGTGGCGAGTCGTTCCTGTGGGCTCATGACTTGTCGGCTCCTGATGCCATTATCCGCTGGGACGCGCACATACCGTTTATCTCTGACACGTTTGGCAATCACATCAGCCTCTTCTGTCTGTTGATGACTGTGACCAACATACTGTACACCCGTATCACGATGCAGAATCAGGCCGGTTCGGCATCAATGCCGGGAATGAAGTGGATGATGTACCTGATGCCGGTGATGTTCCTCGTGTTCTTCAACAATTATGCGTCGGGATTGAGCTATTATTATTTCCTGTCATTATTGATCACGATAGTCCAGACCTATGTGTTCCGTCACTTTGTGGTTGATGAGAACAAGGTGCGGCAGGAGATGCTTGAGAATGCCAAGAAGCCTCGGAAGAAGAGCGGATTCATGGCCCGTCTCGAAGAGGCTCAACGCCGTCAGCAGGCAATGATGCGTGAGCAGGAGAAGCAACGCAAGGGGAAACGATAAGTATTATATATACACCGTATATTGGAAAGGTCGTCTATGGGAAAGGCGACCTTTTTTGTTAGTTCCCCAACAAAAATGGATGTCGAGTCTCCCGGTAAGTCTACATCGGCTTTGTCACATAACCCCCTCAGTCACTCCGTGACAGCTCCCCCCTTGTAGGGGGAGCACTTGCTGGGAGACAAGTGCTACGACATTAGCCTATAGTAGCGGTGGAAAGTCCTCTCCCTACAAGGGAGAGGTGGCGCGCAGTGCCGGAGAGGGTCTCCGCTTGCCTGCCAGTTGTATCCTCGGTAAAATTCCCGTCGAGTCTCCCGGACAATTCCTCTCCCTACGAGGGAGAGGTGGCGCGCAGTGCCGGAGAGGGTCTCCTTCGCAGGCGGAGAAATAAAAGAGGATGCCTCGTTTTGAGACACCCTCGTGAAGTGTG
>JAFTRI010000039.1 GCA_017462345.1 Muribaculaceae bacterium | reverse complement strand
GTGGCTCGGGGGCAATCCCTCGTCAAGCTACGGTGACGGTGACAACTATCCCGCCTATTATGTGAGCTGGGATGATATAGTCGACGTGTTCCTTCCTCGCCTGAACCGCATCACCGGCAAGGAGTACCGCCTCCCGACCGAAGCGGAGTGGGAGTATGCCGCCCGCGGCGGCAGCAAGTCCCGCGGCTACAAGTACTCCGGGAGCAACACCTTGGATGATGTCGCATGGTATTTGGATAACGCCGGCAGTACGACAGACAATTACGGCTCACATCCCGTGGGGACAAAGCAGCCCAATGAACTGGGCATATATGACATGAGCGGGAATGTACATGAGTGGTGCAGCGACCGGTACGGCAGCTACAGCTCGGAATCACAGACTGACCCTACCGGGCCATCTACCGGCTCTCGCCGCGTGTTCCGCGGTGGCAACTGGCACTACCCTGCGCTGCATTGCCGAGTGTGGATTCGTAGCAACTACGATCCCGACCGCCGCTCCGACATCATTGGCTTCCGCTTGGTGCTCCGCAGGTAAACACGGAGGATGCACCGGATACAATAACGGGGCTGAACTGCATGAATGCCGGTTCAGCCCCGTTATTGTAATAGTATGTTTGTTATTTGTTGACCTGGAAGCGGTTGATGCCGTCGCGAAAGAATGCGACAATCTGGTGGGCGGCTGCGATTCCTGCATTGATATTGGCCTCAGCGGTCTGTGCTCCCATTTTCTTGGGAGTGAAGAATACGCGGTCACCGAATTTCGCTTTCAGTTCTTCGGCGGTGTCGGGCTTGATGTCGGCAACATATTTGATGTCGGGACGTTCTTCCAATGCCTTGGCAAGACCTTCTTCGTCAATCACCTCCTTGCGGGCGGTGTTGATGAGCACGCCATTCTTTGGCAGGCGTGTGATGAGGTCGTAACCTACCGATTTCTTTGTCTCGGCGGTTGCGGGGATGTGGAGCGATACGAACTGGTTGCCGCTGTAAAGCTCTTCGACCGAATGGATAGGGGTGACGCCTGCTGCAGTGATAACCTCATCGGGGCAGTAGGGGTCGAGTGCCGATACCTCCATCTCAAAGCCCTTGGCGATGCGTGCAACGTTGCGTCCTACCTGCCCGAAAGCGTGTATGCCGAGTTTTTTCCCCTTGAGCTCAGTGCCCGATGTCCCGTTGTACATGTTGCGTACAGCCATGACGGTCATTCCGAACACCAGTTCGGCTACTGCGTTGGAGTTCTGCCCGGGGGTGTTCTGTGCCACTACGCCTTTGGCTTTGGATGCCTCAAGGTCGATGTTGTCATACCCTGCGCCTGCGCGTACCACGATCTTGAGATTCTTGGCTGCATCGAGTACTTCCTGGTCGACGATGTCGCTGCGGATGATTATCGCGTCGGCATCGGCAACGGCATTGAGCAGTTCCTGCTTTGATGCGTATTTCTCAAGAAGAGCGAGCTTGTAGCCGGCATCCTCGATTACTTGGCGTATCCCGTTTACGGCTACTGCGGCAAACGGCTTTTCGGTAGCTACCAATACTTTCATGATTGTGCTGATATTAGTGTTTTGCTTCAAATTCTTTCATTGTGGCGATGAGCGCGTCTACGCTTTCCATGGGGAGCGCGTTGTAAAGTGACGCGCGGAATCCGCCCACTGAACGGTGTCCCTTGATGCCGACCATGCCCTTGGCGGTCGCGAACTCAACAAATTCCTTTTCCAGTTCGGCATATTCGGGTTTCATCACGAAGCATACGTTCATTATAGAACGGTCCTCAGCGGCGGCTGTACCTACAAACAGCTTGCTCGAGTCGATGGCGTCGTAGAGCTTTGCGGCCTTGGCGATATCGGTCTTCTCGATCTCTTTTATGCCTCCGAGGCTCTTGTAGTATTTGAGTGTCTGGAGAGCGGAGAAGATGGGAAGTACCGGCGGGGTGTTGAACATCGAGCCTTTTTTCACGTGGGTGCGGTAGTCGAGCATTGTGGGGATCGCGCGCTCAACCTGTCCGAGAGCGTCCTCTTTCACGATTACGATTGTCACGCCTGCAGGGGCAAGGTTCTTCTGTGCTCCGGCATATATCACATTGTATTTGGACACGTCGACGGGACGGGAGAAGATGTCGCTTGACATGTCGGCTACCAAGGGCACGGGTGAATCGATGTCCTTGCGTACTTCAGTACCGAAGATGGTGTTGTTGGTGGTGAAGTGGAAATAGTCGGCATCGGCAGGGATTACGAAGTCTTTGGGGATGAATGTGAAGTTGGCATCCTTGGACGATGCCACTACATCGACTTCACCGAAAAGGCGTGCTTCCTTGATCGCGTTTACAGCCCATGTGCCTGTCTCGAGATAGGCGGCTTTCTTTTTCAATAAGTTGAATGGCACCATGCAGAACTGCATGCTTGCACCTCCACCGAGGAAAAGGACGTGATAGCCTTCGGGAACTTCAAGTAATTCCTTGACCAATTGAGCGGCTTCTTCGATAACGGCCGAGAACTCCTTGCTGCGGTGAGACACTTCAAGGATTGACAAGCCGGTATCGGCAAAGTTCATAACTGCCTCAGCTGTATTCTTAATGGTGTATTCGCTAAGAATAGAGGGTCCTGCATAGAAATTGTGCTTCTTCATATCGTTTTTATGTTTTGTTTGCTTTTTATGGAGGCAAAATTAATAATTAATTATTGGAATTGCCATTGAAATAAAAGAAAAAAGCGTCCAATTAAGGAAAAATTTATTTAATTGGGGCTGCCGGTGAATATTTATGCGTATAACCGCTGGTTCTAATCGGTGTTTTTGCCCCACCTGAGCTCCTGAAGATCCCGCATCTTTGCCTCGGATGTGTTGCCGCCGGGAATCCAGAATGTGGGGTGACCGAGGGATTCGGGCATGAATTGCTGGCGGACGAAATTGCCCGGATAGTCGTGGGCGTATTTGTAGCCTTTTCCGTAGCCGAGATCTTTCATGAGCTTGGTCGGGGCGTTCCGCAGATGCATCGGGACAGGCAGATCCCCTGTCTCATCGACCTTTTCGAGGGCGGCGTTTATGGCCATGTATGCCGAGTTGCTCTTTGGGGATGTGGCAAGGTATATGGTGCATTCGGCGAGTGGGATGCGTCCTTCGGGCCATCCTATTTTTTTCAGGATGTCGAATGTGGCATTGGCAAGCAGCAGTGCATTGGGGTTGGCGAGCCCTATGTCCTCGGCGGCGAGGATGGCAAGCCGTCGGGCTATGAATTCCGGGTCTTCTCCTCCAGCCACCATACGGGCGAGCCAGTATATTGCCGCGTCCGGGTCGCTTCCGCGTATGCTCTTGATGAATGCCGAGATGATGTCGTAATGCATTTCCCCGTTCTTGTCAAATGCTGCCGGATTTTCCTGCAAGCGCCTGGTGACGAGGTCGTCATCGATGATCATCTCTTCGCCGATTGCGGTCGACTGCTCCAGAAGGTCGATGATGTTCAGCAGCTTGCGTGCGTCACCCCCCGAGAAGCGGAACAGCGCATCGGTGCTTTTTATCTTGATGTCGCGCGATTTCAGGACTTCGTCGGAGGTCAGTGCCCTGTCGAGCAATTGTTGCAATTCGGGAATCTCGAGCGGTTTCAGTACATAGACTTGCGCGCGTGACAGTAACGGGCGGATTACCTCAAAAGACGGGTTTTCGGTGGTTGCCCCGATCAGTGTCACGGTTCCGCTCTCGACAGCACCGAGCAGGCTGTCCTGCTGGGACTTGTTGAAGCGGTGGATTTCATCGATGAACAGGATGGGACGTCCGGTGGCGAACATGCTGCGGACATCGCTTTTGCAGCGTTCAAGGACTTCGCGCACTTCCTTAACTCCGGCATGGACTGCGCTGAGGGTGTAGAACGGCGAGCGGGTGGTGTTGGCAATGATGCGCGCGAGTGTGGTCTTGCCTACACCCGGAGGCCCCCACAGGATGAATGAGGAGACGTTTCCCGAGTCGATCATCCTGCGCAGGATGCAGTCACTGCCCACCAGGTGGGTCTGTCCTATATATTCGTCGATTGTCTTTGGCCGTAATCGTTCGGCAAGAGGTGCTTGCATCGTCAGTTGGTGCTTAAAACAGTGCAAAAGTAGGTAAATTCCTGTTGAGGCGATTATATATAGGTGTTAATAGATTATAATATGTCGGCAAAACGATGCCGGTGTAAAACTTTTTTATGTAACTTTACCCACGCAAGTAGAGTAAAGTCGGCAGATGTAACGGACAGGTTACTTTTGTTGAACTTTTGGCATGTACTTGTGTTAAACATGTGGACTCTGCCGATGGCGGGGACATCATAAGTTTAAGAAATAAACGGAAGCGTGATGAGTAACGGACAGCAAAGCAACAGTACACCGCAATTATTCCGGACAATATTCGGGATAATCATGATTGTCATCTATGTCGGGATGGGAATACTCCTGTTCATGAATTTTTTCCAATGGGGTGAAAACTGGCAGTGGCTGAGGCTGTCAGGAGGAGTACTGTTTACGGTGTATGGAGTGTGGCGGGCCTACCGTCAGTTCAAAGGCGTGGATTCAAGTATCTGAAACAGGAAATGAACAGGTGTCTGAACATAGGGTTGGCCATACTGATGGCTTTGGCAATAACAGCCTGTGGCGGAAAAGGCGGGAAGAAAGCCGAAAAGCCCATCAGGATAACTACTGTTGCGTGTGATGACAGTTTCGAGAACATAATGTGTCAGGAAATTGATGTGTTCGAATACCTTTATAGGGATATGAGCATCATTCCTTATTATGTCAATGAAAGTGCGGCACTCGATTCTCTCTTCTCGTTGAAGACCCGTACAATCGTTGTCCCGAGGCAGTTGACCGCAAAGGAGGTCTCTTACCTCAAGGGCAAGCGCCGCAATGTAAAGCAGAGTAAGATAGCCGTCGATGCCATTGCATTGATTGTAAACAAGGAAAATCCCACTGAGATATTGAGTATGGGGGAGATTGCCCAGATACTTTCGGGGGAATTGACCCGATGGGACGAAATCGAACCCAATAAGCTCGGTCGTATAGATGTGGTGTTTGACCATCAGGGATCGAGTACGGTCAAGTATATGAGGGATTCCTTGTTGAACGGCAAGGCGTTCGGAGCTAATGTGTTTGCCCAGAAATCCAATGCCGAGGTGTTCAATGCCGTGAAGGAGAGGAAAAATGCGATAGGGATAATAGGCGTGAGCTGGATCAGTTCGGATATGCGTGCCCCTGACATGTCCCGCGAAGATCGTATAGAGGCACTTGAAAGGAATGATACCACGCAGATGGATTTTGACAGTGGTATAAAAGTGCTGAAAGTGAGACGGGATGACGATATACGTGCCTACAAGCCTTATCAGGCCTATATTTATGACGGAAGTTATCCGCTGTTCCGTTCCATCTACATGATTACCACGGCGGCAAACGGGTCGGCGGGACACTCATTCTATTCGTTCGTGACCGGATTCCGCGGTCAGAAGATAATACAGATGACAGGAATACTGCCGGCGACGATACAGCCGCGGATGGTAAGCCTTGAATAAACGCAAATAATTGAAAATTAATATAATAAAACCACTCAAAACATGAAATTTAAATTTTTGTTTTCTCTGTTCTTAGGAAGTGCCCTCGCGATGTCGGCACATGGATATAAGGATGGTATCGAGTATTACAAGGCCGATCAGTATGAGAACGCCAAGACTATCCTTAACCGTACTCTCAATGATGCTTCGACCGATAAATCGGAGGCGTACTATTATCTTGGCGAGATTGCTCTGCGTCAGGGTGACAAGACCGCGGCAAGCGATTATTTCCAAAAAGGTCTTGCGGTTAATCCGGAAAACGGGTTCAACTATGTGGGTCTCGGTGCTGCGGCACTGCTCGACGGTCAGGAAAAAGTTGCTGAAGATTATTTCAAGCAGGCCCGCAATCATGGCAAGAAAAATGCCGACCTGATGATTGCTATAGCCCGCGCCTATTATAATGCCGATCCGGTGAAGTATGCCGAGGACGTGAACAAGTCGATCGAGCGTGCACAGAAGATTGACAAGAAAGCTGCGTCGATATTCGTTTTCCAAGGCGACATGAAGGCTGCAGAGAATAATGTGGGAGAGGCTGCCGCTCTGTATGAGAATGCAATCCTCTATGAGGCAAACAATCCTGAGGCATACGTGAAATATGCCAATGCTTATTTCTCGGTGAATCCAGAATATGCAATCAACAAGTTGCAGGAGCTTCTGAACGTCCAGCCCAACTCGGCTCTCGCACAGCGCGAACTTGCAGAAAAGTACTATCAGAATGACCAATGGGCCAAAGCCGCCCAGGTTTATGGCGACTATATGGGAAATCCCAATCACCTCACCGAGGATGCTGTCCGTTACAGTGTGCTGCTCTATTACGGGAAATTTTACGATAAGAGCCTGAAACTTGCTGAAGAGCTCCTTGTGGATGATCCCAAGAATTTCCAGCTTCAGCGTATTGTGTTCCTCAACAAGGCTGCCCTGAAGGACTATACGGGAGCAGAAAAGCAGGCTGAGGTATTCTTCTCGCTGAATGATCCTAAAAATGAATACACCTCCAACGACTATTCTTCGCTCGGAGAGGTGCTCCATGAACTCGGGAAAGATTCTTTGGCTATCATCCAATATGAAAAAGCGGCAGAGGTAAATCCCGGAAAGGTGGATGTACTCAAGCAGTTGAGCAGCGCATACTATTCGATGAAGCAGTATGAAAAAGCAGCGCAGGCCTATCAGAAGGTCATAGACAGCGGTAACTTCAAGACAAATGACGAGTATGTGCTTGCCGGTCGCTACATGACATACGGTTCGGTTGAAACCGACTCGTTAAAACGCCTTGATGCCCTTAATAATGCGGTGAAATATATCGACATTGTACTTGCTAAGGTCGATAAAGACTATCGTATTCCGCAGCGTAAGGCCCGTATTCTCATGATCAGAAATGACAATAAGCCATGCCAGGAGTCTACTGACGCATACAATGTGGTACTGTCGTTACTCGATGCCGATGCTGACAGCAAGGCTGCTCATGCGCAGGATTATACTGAGGCTTATAACCAGATTGCCGGTTTCTATATTCTCTCAGGTGATGTTGCAACTGCCAAGGAATATTATCTGAAGACACTTGAACTGAATCCCGACAATGAGGCTTTGCGCCAATATGTAGAGAAACTTAAGGTCGACGAGACGAAAGAGTAACGGGTAAATTAACTGTAATAAAACAATGGTGTAGAGCCTTCCGGACTCTGCACCATTGCTTTATCGTGTTATGCCATAATAAGTTAAAATTTATACAAATGCTAAAAATTGGGGATAATTCCTTATCTTTGCGGGCGGATAATTTAAACTTCAGATAATGAGAAAATTTTATATCGGTGCCATGCTGATGTGTGGCTGTCTGCTGCTTAACGGACAAAGCAAAATAGACTTTAAGGGTCAGTGCGTACTGAGACAGTATGAGATTCAGAAACGAAATGGTATTGATAGCCGGATGTCGGATTTCGGAAAGACAATGTTGCGCTCAGTAGATGAGAATGAGCGTGTAACAGCCATCGTCAGGCTTTCGGACGGTGCATCGCTCCCGTCGCTTGAGGAGAACGGTGCCGAAGTGCTTGACATGCGTGATGATATGGCGATAGTGTCTTTGCCTATCGATCAGGTGGAGGCTTTCTCGAAAACCGATGTGATAAAGAGCCTCTCATTCGGCGGGCAGCTTGTCCCCAAATTGGATAAGGCACGTACCGCAAGCTATGTGAGCCGTGTCCATTCAGGATTCGGACTCGGCGGGAATGAATATGACGGTACCGGAGTGGTTACCGGGCTGATGGATTCGGGTCTTGACCCCAATCACATCGCTTTCTATAATACCGAGGGAACTGAATCAAGAGTGAGCCGCGTGTGGAAAATATCCGGATATAATTCGCGTGTGACAACTTACGACAGTCCGTCAGAAATCGCCTCATTTACGACGGAGAACGCATCCTATACCCATGGGACGCATGTGGCGGGCATAATGGCCGGTGCCTACAAGACTGATAACCAGTATTACGGTGTCGCAACCAATTCCGATATTGCAATCGCGTGCGGAGACTTGTCAGAAACTAATGTGACTCTTGGTGTCTCGAATATTGTGGACTATGCCAAAAGCGTGAACAAGCCAGCTGTCGTGAATCTTTCGCTGGGAACGAATACGGGAGCGCATGACGGTTCGGATGCGATGAGCCAGTATCTTGACAAGCTGGCTGAAGATGCGGTGATATGCATATCGGCAGGCAATGAGGGGGATATGCCTATTGTGATGACAAAAAAATTCACTGCTACGGACAAACAGGTCAAATCGTTTATCGTTGAAAATTATTCGGCAGGAACTGTTGTCGGAAACGTTGATATATGGAGTGCCGATTCGTCTCCGGTATCGGTTACAATTGTCGTATATGACACACAGTCCAATTCGATACTGTATTCTATGCCGACAGTATCGGCAAGTACGGAAGGAAAATTCACTTATGTGTCAAACGGATCGCAGGTATCCTCTTCCGACTTGAAGAGCGCGGAGTTCAACAAGGCGTTCGAGGGTTATATGGGGTGTGCCTCAAAGGTGGACGCGGCAAACAACCGTTATAATGTGTATTTCAATTATTATCTATATGCAACAACCGGAAATTCAAGCGGAAGATATGTCGTGGGCGTAATTGTCGACGGCAATGAAGGGCAGCGCGTGGATGCTTATTGTGACGGCTTATATACAGAGTTCTCATCAAAAGATGTTTCGGGCTGGGATGCCGGTACTACCGACGGAACCATTAACGGGTTAGCATGTGGACAGAATATTATTGCTGTAGGCTCATACAATACAAGAAACTATTTCCCTCATCTTGACGGAAACAGTTACGGAAATAATAGCGTGACTGTCGGAGGAATATCTTCGTTCTCAAGTTACGGCACTTTGCCTGACGGACGTCAGCTGCCACATATCACTGCCCCCGGAATGTTTATAGTATCGGCAGTGAGCACCCCCTATGTCAACAGGTATATGCTTAACGGCTCTTTGTCAGAGACCGATCTTGTAGCGAAGGCTGAAGCCAATGACCGTAACAACTATTGGGACAGTATGCAGGGGACATCGATGGCATCGCCATACGTTGCGGGAACGGTCGCATTATGGCTACAGGCCGATCCGACGCTGACAGTGGCGGAGGTTCGTGAAATAGCGATGGAAACGGCACTTCAGGACTCCTATGTGAAGAATTCGACCAACAAGGTACAGTGGGGTGCGGGAAAGATAAATGCTCTTGACGGTATGAAGAAAGTGATTTCACTGTCGGGGGTAGAGACCGTGGAACAGAATGGAGGAAGCCGTTTTATTGTCACTCCGGTCTCTGATACATCGTTCCAGGTATATGTTGCAGGGACGTCAGGTTTCAATGCGACACTCTATAACATGTCAGGACAGCCGGTGGCAAGTGTCTCGTCTTCGGGAGACACTGCCGAGCTTGATACTTCGGATGTCTCAAAGGGGGTCTATCTGCTCAATGCCGTATGTGCCGAGGGTAATTATTCTACCCGTGTGCTTGTGAAGTGACTCCGGTAAATATACAATGTAAAAAGCCGCTGGCGGATTTGTGTCCGATAGCGGCTTTTCGCTATATTTGCATATATGAAAAGAGTGATATTCTGTATTATACTGCCGTTGGCTGTATGGATTGCTTCCAACGCAAAACTGGATTTGCCCGGTCGCGATATGCTAAAAGGGTTTGTCGGGAAAGAATACGGTATTGAAGAGGTGAGGAAATACACCCCGGTGATTGCCAAAATCGAAGAAGAGGAGGCTTTAACTGAACTTGCCGTTCTTGGTGCTGTGATAATGAATCGCCGTGACGAGCTGGTGTTGGCTTGGATTCCTGATGACCGGATTGAAGATGCAGCGGAGTTGGTATCGGTATCCCGGATAAGTGTCGGAGCGGGTATGCACCCTTTTATGGACAAGGCTCGCGTTATGGGAAATGTAGATAAAATCGCAGCAGGGCTGGAGCTTCCGCAGCGGTATGACGGCGAGGGGGTTGTGGTCGGATTCTCCGATATAGGCTTTGACCCTCACCATGTGAATTTTCGGGATGAGTCAGGGGACAGGACGCGGGTGAAACGGCTGGTCAGCTATGTAGACACGCTGGCGCAACGCATTGATATATCTACGGCTGAAGACTTGCAGTCATGGACAACTGATACCGACAGCGAATGGCATGCGACGCATGTTGCCGGCATATTGGCAGGAAGTTATTCCGATAACGGCTATCAGGGAGTGGCGACGGCATCGGAAATCGTTGCCACCACCAGCGGGCTTAGCGATGCATGTATCCTTGCCGGTGTGGAGGATGTGATAGCCTATGCCAAAGCATGCGGGAAGCCTGCTGTTGTAAACCTTTCATTAGGCTCGTATACCGGCCCGCATGACGGAAGCGATCTCTTCTGCCAATATCTCGACCGGCTTGGGAAGGAGGCCGTGATATGTATTGCCGCGGGTAATGAAGGTCATCATAATAATGTCGTCTCAAAGGATTTCACTTCATCGGATGACATGCTGAAAACGTTTGTGTTTGACCATTCATGGGTCGGGATCGACATCAGTGGCATATCGGATTTCTGGAGTCGCGATTCCCGCAGATTTCAAGTCGCATTGTGTATTTATGATACCGTTGAGAATGAAATGCTCTATACCTCCGGTTTCATGGGAGGTGAAGACGGACCATTGGAGTGGGGTATAGCTTCTCCGGAACTTGCCACGGAGAGCGATGAGACAAATGACGTGTTTGACCGTTGTTTTTCCGGTTATCTGCGATTGTATGGAGAGTTGAATCAGGAGAACTCCCGTTATAACGTCCTGTTCAGTTATGATGTAAGGAATAAGGATTACAAAGGCGAATGGGGCAGATATTGTCCGGGATTGATTATAAAAGGGGATGCCGGAATGCATGTTGACGGCTATGCCGACGGAGTAAGTTCTTTTTTTCGCTCTATGGGTGCTTCCGGATTTGTCAATGGGCAGACTGATGGCTCGATAAGCAATATCGCCTGCGGTCATAATGTGATTGTGGTAGGTGCGTGTAATTCACGGAATCAGACTCCTCTTGTGGGTGGTGGAGATGCCCAATACGGGTTTGCCGAGGGTGCAGTCGCCGCTTTTACAGGTTACGGGATGTTGCTTGACGGACGGATACTGCCGCATTTTTGCGCACCCGGGAATATGGTCGTGTCATCGGTGAGCACGCCTTATGTCGCTAACCGTGAGGCGGAATATGTACAATCCCTCTCGGCTGGTGTGACGGTTGGCGGAAAGGATTACTATTGGATTGCTGATTGTGGCACGTCGATGTCCACTCCTTATGCTGCCGGAGTGTTTGCCCTATGGCTGCAGGCCGATCCGACGCTTACGGTGGAAGACATTAGAGATGTGGCGATTACAACCGCGCGGAGAGATGCGGCGGATATAGGAGACCCGAAATGGGGTGCCGGCGCTCTTGATGCGTATGAGGGATTGAAAACGGTGCTTTCGCGTTCGGGGATTGGGAATGCCGATAATGATAGCAGTAACAGGGTAATAGTCACTGATGGCGCTACAGGTGTACTCCGGGTCACTGTAGTGGGGGCGCATGAGGTGCGTGCATCATTATATTCGCTTACAGGTGCCATTGTAGCGTCATCCCCGGATACCGGTGGGGAAGATGCATGTATCGGTGTCACTGGGTTGCAGAGTGGAGTTTATGTGCTTGTCGTAGAAAGTGATGTGTGCCGGCATGTCGATCGTGTCGTTATCCGATGACATAAAATATTCTGCCGGATTAGCGGAAAAGGAAAAAATAGTGTAAATTTGTTCATCGAACAGAAAGGAATAAAACATTTACAGCATGAAGAATCTCTTGTTACGTAGTGTTTCCGGAATTGTCTATGTGGGAATAATTGTTGCCGGTCTTATTGCCGGACAATGGGCTTTTGCCGGAATGTGTGCAGTGTTTACCATCCTTGCCGTTGTCGAGTTTGGCAAGTTGTGTCATGCCGGAAAGGGGGAAACGTGCCGGGCGCTCATGCTGCTTGATGTCCTTGGCGGGCTTGCTATGGTAGGAGCTGCTTTCCTGTATTTTTCAGGAACGGTCGAATTGCCGTTGGGGCTAATAGCCGTGCCGTATGTGTTTTACCTGATTGCCAGACCGGTGGCACAGTTGTATATGCGTAAAGCCCCGGCATTGGAAGGGCTTGCCTGTTCCCTGATGGGGCAGGTATATGTTGCGCTGCCGATGGCGATGATGAATGTGCTATATTTTGATTTGGCAACACCTCACCTGTTGCTGGCAATGTTTATAATGATATGGCTGAATGATACTGGAGCGTTTGTTGTCGGTTCGGCGATGGGGCGTCACCGGTTATTTCCGCGTGTATCTCCCAAAAAATCGTGGGAAGGATTTTGGGGAGGAATGGCATTCTCGGTAGGTTCGGCATTCCTGTTTCATGAGGTGTTCCCCAGCTTTTTTGCCGGAGCGGGCTTGTGGACGCTTGTCGGTCTCGGAGCTGTCGTGTCGGTTTTTGCCACATGGGGAGACTTGGTTGAGTCGCTGATAAAGCGTACTGTCGGAGTCAAGGATTCAGGGAATCTGATTCCGGGACACGGAGGAATACTTGACCGTATCGATTCGCTGTTACTTGTGATTCCGGCAATGGTGTGCTATTTTATATTGACCGGTTGCCTTGCCGGCTGAAAAACAGTAAATTTGTATTGGAATAATAACATAAAACATAATAGAAGATGAGTGACCAGAGATATAACATGCGTGGTGTGTCGGCATCGAAAGAGGATGTGCACAATGCAATAAGAAATGTTGATAAGGGGCTGTACCCCAAAGCATTCTGTAAAATAATCCCCGATATGCTTGGAGGAGATGACGAATATTGTAATATAATGCATGCCGACGGGGCCGGAACGAAGTCCTCACTTGCCTATATCTACTGGAAAGAAACCGGAGACTTGAGCGTGTGGAAAGGTATTGCACAGGATGCTCTGATAATGAATATAGACGACCTGTTGTGTGTGGGTGCCACCGACAATATTCTCGTTTCGTCGACTATAGGCCGCAACAAGCATCTGATCCCGGGAGAGGTCATTGCGGCAATCATAAACGGAACGGAAGAATTGCTTGCCGAATTACGGGAAATGGGGGTGAGTATTTACAGTACCGGTGGGGAGACGGCTGATGTCGGTGATCTCGTCCGCACGATTATTGTAGACAGTACCGTGACATGCCGCATGAAACGTGCCGATGTCATCAATAATGCCAACATACGCGGTGGTGATGTGATTGTGGGGCTTGCTTCATACGGGCAGGCTGCATACGAAAAGGAATATAACGGAGGGATGGGAAGCAACGGGCTGACATCGGCCCGTCATGATGTTTTCGGCAAATATCTTGCCGGACGTTATCCGGAAAGTTATGATGCCGCCGTACCCGCCGAGTTGGTATATTCGGGGTCGGTAAAATTGACTGATGATGTTGACGGCGCCCCTGTCAATGCCGGAAAACTTGTGCTTTCCCCGACACGCACATACGCTCCCGTTATCAAGAAACTTCTTGACGAGATGAGAAGCCGGATTCATGGGATGGTACATTGTTCAGGTGGAGCCCAGACCAAGATTATGCATTTTGTCGAGAACAAGCATGTGATTAAGGATAACCTGTTCCCTGTACCTCCATTGTTTGAACTGATAAGCCGTGAGTCGGGTACTGACTGGGCTGAGATGTACAAGGTGTTCAACATGGGACACCGTATGGAGATATATCTTGCACCTGAAGATGCTGAAAGGGTTATAGAAATATCGGAATCGTTCGGAATCCCGGCACGTATTGTAGGGCGGGTTGAGGATGCTCCCGCCAACCGGCTGACGATAAAGTCGGATAAGGGTGTATTTGAATATTAACCGATACCTTCTGCATGAGGCATATTCTTGTCATAGGCGTTGTACTCCTGACGGTCGTGTCTTTACTGTCGTGTGGCGGAAGACATGACGTTAGCGGCACAGGCAAGGATGCTCAGTTCCGGCTGCCTGATACTTTGCGTGTAGGGACATTGTACAGTCCCACATCATATTTTATCTATCGGGAGGAAAGGATGGGTTATGACTATGACCTCATTTCGCGATTTGTCTCGGATAAGGGACTTTATCTTGATCTGGCTGTCGCGACTTCCCTTGCATCGATGGTTGAGATGCTTGATTCGGGTATTATCGATGTAATCGCATACGAAGTTCCCATTACTGCCGAATATAAGGACAGGGTATTACCATGCGGTATTGAAAACATCACCTGTCAGGTGCTTGTGCAGCCCAAGCGAGCCGACGGGTCACGTATAGATGATGTTACCGGACTTGTGGGCAGGGACGTGTATGTCGAAAAAGATTCCAAGTACCAGCACCGGTTGGAGAATCTTAATGAGGAACTGGGTGGAGGGATAAGGATACATCCTATCGACAAGGATACGCTCATTACGGAGGATCTGATTGCGATGGTGTCGGAAGGTTCGATACCGTTGACGGTTGTCGATAGTGACATTGCACGTCTCAACAAGACATATTATCGGGATCTTGACATTACACTTGATGTGAGTTTCCAACAGCGTTCGGCATGGGGCGTGTCTCCGGAGAAGCCGTGGCTTGCCGATTCGCTTGATGCATGGATGTCCCAGGAAGCCCCTAAACGCACACAGGCGATGCTGCTCAAACGGTATTTCGAATTGAGCAAGAATGATGTTTCCCCTCTGAATTTCAGGTTCTCGAACGGACGGATTTCCCCGTATGACAATCTGTTCAGGCACTATGCCGGAGAAATGGACTGGGATTGGCGGCTTATTGCCTCGCAGGGATTTGTCGAGAGCCGGTTTGACACGACTGTCGTGTCGTGGGCGGGAGCGCGGGGAATCATGCAGATTATGCCGGGTACGGCACGTGCTTACGGGCTGTCGGCAGAGGATGTGGCAAACCCGGAAGCGAATATACGCACTGCGGTGGCGATAATGAAAGATCTTGACAAGTTGCTGGTGAAATATGTGCCTGATGCCGAGGAACGGAAAAAGTTTGTTGTAGGTGCATATAATTCAGGCCTTGCGCATGTGTATGACGCAATAGCACTTGCCCGCAAGTACGGGAAGAATCCGCATGTGTGGGATGGCAATGTAGAGGAGGCCATATTGATGAAGTCCAAGCCTGAATACTATAATGATGAAGTGTGCAAGTACGGCTATTTCCGCGGACGCCAGACAGTGGTCTACGTCAGGGAGGTGATGGATTTTTACTCCCGTTGTAAACGCGAAGTCCCGTTGTAACGTTACATGTAAATGAGAGTATAGGACTATTGTTAACCATAAAATAAAAGAGGATGAAGAAGATGTATTTAAGCGTGGCGGTTGCAATGACGCTCGCAGGTTCGATGATGATGTCATCATGTATCGGTAGTTTCGCGTTGACCAACAAGTTGCTTGACTGGAACAAGCGGGTAGGGAACAAGTTTGTGAACGAGCTTGTTTTCTTTGCGTTCTGGATCATTCCTGTCTATGAGGTTTCGGCTCTTGCCGACATTCTTGTGATAAACAGTATCGAATTCTGGAGCGGTTCTAATCCTGTCGCTTGCGGAACCAAGGTTATCGATGGGGAGGACGGACGCTATCTTGTGGAATGTGACGGCAAGGGTTACAATATCAAGAGCGAGAGTGACGGCAGTGTCGTGCGTCTTGACTTCAACGAGGATGATCGGGCATGGAGTGTGACCGCCAATGGGGAGACCCATACGTTCATGACCTTTGTCGACGATACTCATGTAAAGATGATTACACCGCAGGGTGATACACAGATTGTGGAACTGTCGCAGGCAGGTGTGTTCGCTTACCAGCAGGTTGCAACCTCTTCCCACTTTGCTATGAGATAAAGGATTATGCAACCAGTAGTTGCAGCCGGGAAAACTTCCCGGCTGTTTGTGTTTATTGTTAAGTTGTATAGGGGTTAATTATGTCTTTAAAGGACGGAAATGGTACATTAAATAAATTTAACACTGGGGGGTAGAAGTTGGGCATTTATGCATACCTTTGTGTCAAACACTAACCGATCAAACATTTTTACAATGAATAAACTAAGATTTATGAGCCTTGCGGTGGCGGTTGTGCTGTGTGCAGGCTTCTCGTCATGTAGTGACGACGATGATGAAGAATTGCAGAATCCCGTCGAAAACGCCGGAGGAGAATCAAGTGACGGTAATGACCCGTCTAACCCCGATACAAATGAGTACGGTATAGCGGTGTCGCAGGAGGTTGATCTCGGGTTATCAGTCAATTGGGCTGCATGGAACATCGGAGCGACCAGGCCTGAGGAATACGGGGGATACTATGCCTGGGGCGAAACAGAGGAGAAAGAAGAGTACACATGGGAATCATATAAACACTGCAATGGAACAAATGACACAATGACAAAATATTGTCTTTATCGTGAATACGGCATAGATGACAATAAAGCTGTCCTCGAACCTGATGACGATGTCGCTCATGTGAAATGGGGTAATGGCTGGCGTATGCCTACCCCTGTAGAGCAAGAGGAGCTAAAAAATAACTGCACATGGACATGGATAACGATGAATGGTGTTGATGGTTATAAGGTCACGAGCAAGAATAATGGCAACAGTATCTTCTTGCCGGCAGCAGGTTGTTACGACAATCGGCCTCCCGAGTGGGATTCCCTCATGGAGGATGGCGGTCAATATTGGAGTAATTCGCTCCACAGCTATATCAGTAGCGATTTTGCGTGTTGCATGACCTTTGTAAGTGACGAAATAGACCATGTCTCCAAGATTGCAGAGCGCTGTTTCGGGTATAGTGTGCGTGCAGTTAGAGCGAAATAGCGATTGCGGAATTTGGAATATAAGCAAGGGGCTGCGTCAATAAGGATGCAGCCCGCTATGTGTAGAGGGGTATAATCAGCGGAGGGAGTGGAGTGCGTCGAGCATACCTTGTAACTCGGTGCGGACTTTCTTTAGCCGTTCGATTGCCTTGTGGCGTTGTGATACACCGGAGTGGTTGTGGCGTATCTGCTCCTGTGCGGCATCGATTTTCAGCCCTTTCTCTTTCACAAGGTAATGTACCATGCGTATGGTCTCGATGTCGGAAGGGGTGTAGAATCGTGTGCCGTGTTCATTGCGCTTTGGCTTGATGATTGTGAACTGGTTTTCCCAAAAACGCAGTGTCGAGGCGGGAATGTTGAGGATTTCGGCAACTTCCCTTATCTTGTAGTATTTCTTTTCGAGAGTATCCATATAATTGGGGTTATAGCTTGGTCAGTCCATGACGTGTCCCGCGTTTTCGGCAAGACGTATCATTTCGTTGTACTGTTCGGGGGTAATATCATAGAAGTAGTAGTTGACCGGATTCTGCGGGATGTCGTTGTAGCGCACTTCGTAGTGGAGGTGCGGACCGGTGGATTTACCGGTGTTTCCCACTTTGCCAATGAGGTCGCCACGCTTAACCTGCTGTCCCGGATGTACGAGTATTTCACTTAGATGGGCGTAGCGGGTAGTATAATGGTAGCCGTGGTCGAGAACCACTACCTTACCGTATCCGCTGTGCCATCCTGCAGTGGAGACTCTTGCGTTTCCGGTGGCGTAGACCGGAGTCCCTGTTGCTGAGGCGAAGTCCATGCCTTCATGGAACTTACTTGTCCCGTAGACCGGATCGATGCGATAGCCATAACCCGATGCCATCTGCCGTAGGTGTTTTTCTGGGATGGGCTGTATTGCGGGAATGTGGTCGATACGGTCTTTCTGCTGTCCGGCAAGATCACGCAGCAGATCAAATGAGTTAATCTGTATGTACATCTGCCGTTCAAGCATATCCATCTTGCCTGTCAGTGTCTTGATCAATGCGGCATCAGAGAGTGAGTTAAGGTCGTCATACCGCTTGCGGTTTTCGATGCCTGCATAGCGTTGGGTATCGGAAATGCGTTCGGTCTGCATAATCACGCGGTAGAAATTGTTGTCCCGGGCTGCGATGTCTTCCATGACCGACAGTGAAGCGTCGAGGCGGCGGTTGAGAATTTCCAGCTCGGTGACAAGCCGTTCATTCTCTTGCTTGAGCATTTTCTCCCTCGGGAAGTCAATAAGGTAATAGACCGTGTAGAAAGCCGCCGCGCCGATAATTATGCCTACAATGAAATGTCTGGCGATAATCCATGCACGGCTTTTCCATGACGGATACATGCGCTCGTAACTGTCGCCCGACGGGTTGTTCCGGTAAAAAACTTTCCTGTTCATCACTTCTTGTCGCGGTCATGCCTTTTGAGGCAATGACCGCAAGCAAAGTTAGTGAAAAATAACCGGATTGCGAGTGATATTGCCGAATATTCGGCATGGGGTGACATTATCGCATATCGGCGGTGTCCGGAAGGAATTATCTTTGTTAGCGGAAATGGGAGGAATGTTAAAAATTGTGTGTAAATTTGTAGCTTAAATTTTATAACTGTATCAAATGCTTACGAAATTATTCGGTTTTGACCCTAAACTATCTACCGTGAGAACGGAAATCATGGCCGGAATCACCACATTCCTGACCATGGCCTATATTCTTGCCGTCAATCCCAATATACTTGGCGAGACCGGTATGGATAAAGGCGCGTTGTTTACAACAACAGTCGTGATGTCGGCTCTTGCCACAATCTTTATGGGGCTTTATGCCAAGTTGCCGTTGGCACTTGCTCCCGGAATGGGACTTAATGCGTTCTTTGCCTATACTGTGTGCATGATCATGGGATATTCCTGGCAGTTTGCCCTGACGGCCGTATTCCTTGAGGGAATAGTATTCATATTGCTGACCATAACCAATCTCCGTGAAAAGATAGTGGATGTCATTCCTGAAACGCTCAAGAATGCCATCAGTGCCGGCATCGGACTGTATATCGCCTTTATCGGGCTGAAGAGTGCCGGAATTATTGTCAATAATGAGGCTACGCTTGTGAGTCTGGGTAATCTCTCTTCAGGCTCGGCTCTGCTTGGTGTGATAGGTATTGTAGTGACGTCGGTGCTGCTTGTCAAGAATGTGAAGGGTGCATTACTGTTCGGTATTCTGGTGACGACATTGATCGGTATTCCTCTCGGGGTCACCTGTATCGACGGAGTGTTCAGTGTCCCCCCGTCGGTAGAGCCTATCTTCATGAAATTTGAGTGGAGTAACATTTTTACCAAGGAGATGATTATCATTGTGTTCACGTTGTTGTTTGTAGACCTGTTTGACTGTATAGGTACGGTTATCGGAGTGACTACCCGTGCCGGGATGGTGAAAAACGGCAAGATCCCCCGGTTGAAGGAGGTATTTATGGTCGACTCCATTGCGACAACGGCAGGGGCGATGATGGGAACAAGTACGGTAGCTGTCTATGTAGAGAGTGCCGCTGGCGTAAATGAGGGTGGACGTAGCGGTCTGACAGCGGTAATAACCGGAGCGTGCTTCCTGCTGGCACTGTTCTTCGCTCCGCTGTTTCTTGCTATTCCGGCGGCCGCCACAGCACCAGTCCTTGTGCTTGTGGGGCTTATGATGATGGGATCTGTGCTGAAAGTCAATTTCAGCGATTATGCCGAAGCTGTGCCTGCATTTATCTGTATCATAATGATGCCGTTGTCATACAGTATATCGGATGGTATAGTCCTCGGACATCTCAGTTACATATTCATTAACCTGTGCAGCGGGAAATTCAAGAAAGTGACTGTGGGAATGTACATTCTGGCTGCATTTTTCATGTTGAAATTCCTTGTGTAAAAAAAACTGTCAGGTCATGAAAAAAATACTGCTAATATTTCTTGTGCTATCGGTGCCGGTGATTTCGGCAGCCCAGTTGAATGTGCAGATGCACTATGACTTCGGTCACGCATTATATGGTAAAGAACTTTCCAACAGGCAGCATTGGACGGCCACGATAGAGAATTTCTCGGCCGACAAGTGGGGTAGCACCTATTTCTTTGTCGACGGAAATTTTGGAGACAATGTCATGGAGAGCGCGTATGCCGAGTTCTCGCGCGAATTACGGTTCTGGAAAGCACCGGTAGCGGTTCATGTAGAATATAACGGAGGATTGTCGAATGCCGGAAGCTATAATGACGCTTATCTTGCCGGTGTAGCATACAACTGGACCAACAAGGATTACACGCGGACTTTTTCGGTGCAGGCTATGTACCGGTATCTTGCCCGTCAAAAGGTGGGGACAAAACACAGCTGGCAGCTGACCGCCGTGTGGGGTATCCATTTTGTGAAAGGATTATGTACATTCAGCGGTTATGCCGACTTGTCACATGACAATAGCGTGAACGGTTCGCTCGTATTTGGCAGTGAACCCCAATTCTGGTTCAATCTTGCCGCATTGAAAGGTGTGGATGACGATTTCAGAATGAGTGTAGGTGCTGAGGTGGAGATTACCAATAATCTCGTGTGGCCCGCAAGCGGTATCAATAACCGCTTTTATGCCATACCTACGCTGGCGGTGAAATGGGCTTTCTAAAAGCCGGCGGACTTGCAAAACCCAGATTATTGGTGTAATTTTGCCGATTATTACAAAACGCATATTAACGATTAAAATCAGATAGAAAAAATGCTTACAGCAAAGGAAATACGAGAGTCGTTCAAGGACTTTTTCCGTAGCAAGGGGCACCAGATTGTGCCCTCGGCTCCAATGGTTATTAAAGATGACCCCACGTTGATGTTTACCAACGCTGGTATGAACCAGTTCAAGGACATCATTCTTGGAAATGCCGCGGCAAAATACAAACGCGTTGCCGATTCCCAGAAATGCCTGCGTGTGAGCGGTAAGCATAATGACCTTGAAGAGGTGGGGATGGATACCTATCACCATACGATGTTTGAAATGCTCGGAAACTGGTCATTCGGCGACTATTTCAAGCAGGAGGCTATCGACTGGGCGTGGGAATATCTTGTGGATGTGCTGAAACTTAATCCCGAACATCTGTATGCCACGGTGTTCGAGGGCGCGTCAGAGGATGGCCTGTCACGCGACGATGAGGCGGCTGCAATATGGGAAAAGCATCTTCCCAAGGATCACATCATCAATGGTAACAAGCATGATAATTTCTGGGAAATGGGAGACACGGGACCTTGCGGCCCTTGTTCGGAGATACACATCGACTTGCGCAGTGACGAAGAACGTGCCGCTGTTTCCGGACGTGATCTTGTGAATCATGACCATCCGCAGGTGATAGAGATATGGAATCTCGTGTTCATGCAGTACAACCGAAAGGCTGACGGTTCGCTTGAGGGACTTCCCGCAAAGGTTATCGATACCGGTATGGGATTTGAACGCTTGTGCATGGCATTGCAGGGAAAGACCTCAAACTATGACACTGATGTATTTACTCCCCTTATCGGAAAGATTGCGGAATTATCCGGTAAAAAGTATGGGGAAAACGGCAAGGTTGACATTGCAATGCGTGTAATCGCCGACCATGTGCGTACGATTTCGTTTTCGATAGCAGATTCACAACTCCCGTCAAATGCCAAAGCAGGTTATGTGATACGCCGTATCCTGCGCCGTGCCGTGCGGTATGCCTATACATTCCTTGAACAGAAGTTGGCATTCATGTATCGTCTTGTTGATACGCTTATCGACAGTATGGGTGAGGCTTATCCTGAAATAGCCAAGCAGCGTGAGCTGATAATGAAGGTAATCAAGGAGGAAGAGGATTCGTTCCTGAGGACACTTGAAAACGGAATCAGGCTGCTCGATAATGCTATCGAGGCCGCAAAGGCTCAGGGAAAAAATGAGATTTCGGGTAAAGAGGCTTTTGTCCTATATGATACATACGGTTTCCCGCTTGACTTGACCGAACTGATACTGAAAGAGAATGCCATGACACTTGACCATGCCGGCTTTGACAGTGAAATGGCTGCGCAGAAAGCCCGTGCACGAAACGCCGCAGCTGTGGAAACAGGTGACTGGGTGGTGGTGCGCGAGGGCGAACAGGAGTTTGTAGGATATGACCGGACTTCAGCGACGACCCGGATATTGCGCTACCGCAAGGTGAAACAGAAAAATCAGGAATTTTATCAGATCATATTGTCGGTTACGCCGTTCTATGCCGAAATGGGAGGGCAGGTAGGAGACCGAGGAATACTCACTGACGGCAATGAAACAATAGAGATATATGACACAAAGCGTGAAAACGGAGTAGGTGTGCATCTGGCAAAAAAATTGCCGGCTGATGTCAATGCTACGTTCACGGCTTCGATAAATGAGGACGCACGCCTTTCCACGTCGTGCAATCACACTGCCACTCACTTGCTCCATGAGGCATTGAGGGAGGTGTTAGGGACACATGTCGAGCAGAAGGGCTCGTTTGTGTCGCCAGATGTATTGAGATTTGACTTCTCCCATTTCCAGAAGATGACCCCTGAGGAAATATCGGCTGTGGAACATCTTGCCAACAGGAAAGTGCGTCAGGCTATCGCACGTGACGAACGCCGTAACGTGCCGATTGCTGAGGCTCAGGCAATGGGCGCCATGGCATTGTTCGGGGAAAAGTATGGTGAAGAGGTGCGCGTGATAAAATACGGAGACTCAGTTGAGTTGTGTGGAGGAACACACGTTGACAATACCGGAAACATCGGAATGATAAAGATTGTGTCGGAGAGCAGCATTGCTGCCGGTATACGCCGTATCGAAGCAATAACGGGTGCCAATGTCGAGAAGGCGGTCGATGATCTTACCAATGAATTGAAAGAGATTGCCGGAATGTTCAACAATGCTCCGAACCTGCTGCAGACGTTACGCAAGTCGATTGAGGAAAATGCCGAGTTGCGCAAGCAGGCCGAGGAATATTTCCAGGAACGCGTCAACAATATAACCCGTCAGCAACTTGAAAAGGCTGTTGATGTTAACGGGATTAAGCTCGTCACGTTGCATGGGGTGCGTGTCCCCGATGTTGTCAAGGGGGTGGCATTCGGGGTAAGGACCGCGTCACCTGAGCGCACGGCATTCCTTGCCGCTACGGTTGACATGTCGGGCAAGCCGTTGCTTACGGTTATGCTAACCGAGGATCTTGTCAAGGAAGGGCGAAACGCGTCGGCAATGGTGCGTGAGGCTGCCAAGACCATTAAGGGTGGCGGCGGCGGACAGCCTGGATTTGCACAGGCCGGAGGAAAAGATAAGGACGGAATATCTGCTGCCGGTCAGAAGTTGCGCGAATTGCTTGAAGCGTAGCTGATGCAACAGCATAGAGAGAAAGGTGTGCCGGACTGAGAGATGGCGCACCTTTTTAGCATATTATGGTAGAACTTATGGGTCAGAAAGGTTTGCGGTACTTGTCGGGGGCGGAGTCGTCGAGGATGCTAAGGTAGGACGTATAGCGTGATTGTGCTATGCGGCTTTCCTTAATGGCTGTCAGTACTGCACATCCGGGCTCATGGGTGTGGGTGCAGTCGCTGTAACGGCAATCCTGCGAGATCTCGAATATTTCTTTGAAGAAATGGGCGACCTCATGCTCGTCAAAGTCGATTGTACCGAACCCTTTTACTCCCGGGGTGTCGATAATGTATCCGTTTCCGTCAGGCAAAGGAAACATCTCGGAAAATGTTGTGGTGTGCATTCCGGTGTCATGGGTTGCGGATATTGCTGCGGTGCGTAGATCCAAGTGTGGCATTATAGCGTTTATAATGGAGGTTTTCCCGACTCCCGAGTTGCCGGACAGTAATGATATGTTTCCGTCAAGCATTGTCTTTAAATGCTGCATCCCTTCTCCGGTGAGTGCCGACACTCCGATGACTTCGTATCCGATGTTGCTGTATAGGAAGGTAACCGCTTCAAGGTATTCCTTGTCCTCGGGTGTTGTCATGAGATCGGTTTTGTTGATGACTATGGTCGTGGGAATGCGATAGGCTTCGGCTGTTGCGAGAAACCTGTCAATAAATGTGGTCGATGTTGCGGGATGGGCGAGTGTCACAATGAGAAATGCCTTGTCGATATTTGCTGCAATGATGTGGGCTTCCTTTGACAGGTTGCTTGCCCGGCGTATAATGTAGTTCTTTCGTGGAGATATTTGTGTTATGTAGGCTGTCCCGTCGTTATTGACTGTAATTGAAACGTGATCCCCGACGGCAATGGGATTGGTGGTGCGTATCCCTTTGAGCCTGAAATTCCCTTTTATGTTGCAGATGATCTCTTTGCCGTTGCCGGTCTTTACCGTGTACCGGTTACCTGTATTTTTTATGACTATTCCTTCGGGCATGTAAAATCTAAAAAATGGTTTTGTCTGTTGCAAATATACGAAAAAGGGTTCAGATATGGATAATGGGCGTGTCTGTTGGTGTAATGGGATGTTTTTCAGTGGAATATGTACAGAATGGTCGAAATTTATGCTGTAATATACAAAATATTCGCGAATTATTGCTACCTTTGCACCCGAATTTTAATCAAGGCAATATTTATATATTGTCGAATCAAAACAACCTTTATTAGAAATGAACGTAGAAACAATTGGAAATTGGGCAGGACTTGTATGGAATGCTCTCAATGAAGCCGATGTTTTGGGTACAAAGCAGATTAAGAAAGTAACCAAACTCAAAGATAAGGAACTCTTTGCAGCAATCGGTTGGCTCGCACGTGAAAACAAAATTACTATCAGCGAAAGCGAAGATGAAAAAGAACTTCTTCTTGCTCTTGTAAAGTAATATTTTCAATCCGATACTAATGCGCCGGAGTCCCCAAATGTGGGATTCCGGCGCATCTGTTTCAGTTATTGCAGCAGTGCGGCCACACGTTGCGGGTCGATGCCGAGACTGATTGCTTTGCGGGCATCGGCTGCTGAATCGTCGTTGCGGTAACGCAGTCGGTTAAGGTAGGCCCGGTACAGGTACAATTCCCCGTCATCGGGGTTGAGTTTCAGACCTGACGCAATGTCTTCAGAAGCCTCATTGAGTTGCTGGAGCATAAGGTGGCAGGCAGCTCGACCGCTGTAATATTCGGCTGTAGGTTCATGTTTTATCAGGATGCCGTATTGTTTTATGGCATCGGAATACCGTCCTGTCGACGAATACAGGGAGGCGAGTGCTATGGCTGTAATTGCGGCGTTGGGAGAAAGTTCCTTCAGTTTTGTGAAATCGGTTTCTGCTGTAATGATGTCACCGGAATGAAGCGCTATCATACCGTGGTAGAATCGTGGCTCGATGACTGTGGAGTCGAGGCTGAGAATGTGTGAATAGTCAATGTAGGCATCCTTTTCCCGTCCTATTGCTGTCAGGATGCGTGCACGGTTGGCAAGCACGGTCACGGAGGCAGGAGCGATGGCATGGGCTTCATTCAAAGTGGCGAGTGCAAGGCTGTCCTGTCCTAAATGGAACCGCACGATTCCGAGGTTGGACATCAGCAGGACGTTTGACGGGTTTCCGGGTTCAAGCCGCAGGGCTTGAAGCAGATATTGTTCTGCATCGCCCCACCGGTCCTCGGCTATTGCCTTGTCGGCCTCTCCAGCCAGGTCAAAGTAGGGCTGGTCAGCGAATGCGCAGATCGGTTGCAACAGAATAAGAATAATGGCAAATATCCGTGTCATAGCATGAAAAACAGTTGATTGCATTGCAAAAATACTGCTATAGTGCAGAATCTGGCATGTAAGGCGAGAAATTTTAGGCTATTTTTAGACTATTTTCAGAAAAGAAAGCCGGGAAAATTTGTCACGTAAATTTTGATTAGTCGGTATAAGTTGAGTAAATTTGCTGTGTGAATAATATCAGCGAACATATTTATTACCTTACCCGTCGGCATGACTGCATAGTGGTGCCGGGATGGGGGGCATTCGTGTCTCAATATCATCCTGCGAGACTCGGAGACGAGGGAGGGGAAATCCTTCCTCCTGCGAGATCATTGGGATTTAATCCGTCGATCACTCATAATGATGGAATGCTTGCCTCGTCAGTGTCACGACGGAACGGGATCGGTTATGATAATGCTGTGGAACTTATTGCGGAGGAGGTAAATGCACTCCGTCATCAACTGGAATCGGATGGAGAGGTTGCAATACCGCGAGTCGGTGTGTTCCGCAGTAATGGTGAAGGCACTGCAATTTTTGAACCGTTTGCCGGAATTGACACGTCGTCGGAATTTATAGGGTTGAAAGCGGTGGGTGTATGCCCGTTGTCGGCTAAGGTAAAACATGCGCCGGAAACTGATTCGGAAGAACATGGACACAAAGATGTGATATATCTGCCTATAAGTCGCAATATATTTAAAGTTGCAGCATCACTGTTGCTGTTGATCGGTCTTGGCTTTGTGCTGTCGACTCCTCTTGTTGTCGATGATAGCGTGCTTCAGGCCTCAATGTCAACTCCTGCAGTGACAATGCCAGAAGACGTCCGTCCCGCATCGACCGAGGGGTTGGAATTATTTATTGCAATACCTTCGGATAATGGAGGCGTCTCGGTTATCGACACAGTGGAATGTAGGGCTGAAGCAGCAGAAATTGTTGCGGATATAGAGGACGGACCAATGACTGCGGACGGGTTGCGCATTGACGACAATGACAGTTATTGTCTTGTGGTGGCATCGCTCGCGTCGCGTGAATTGGCCGAAGAGTATGTCGCGGCAGCAGGTATCGGACAGCAGTTGGAAATACTTGAAAAGGATGGTAGGTTCCGTGTGTATGCTGCAACCGGTACAACTTTTTCCCAGGCTGTGTTACCGTTGCAGGACCTGGCTTTTGCTGCCGAATATCCCGGAGCTTGGGTGTGTCGCCGATAATTTTAACTGCAAAATCAACAATATTATAATTATGGAAAATATTCATGAACTGCTCGTTAACCGGCGCAGCATACGTCGATATACTCAAGATGAAGTAAGTCCGGAGGATGTGAGGCTCATACTTGAAGCCGCGTTAATGGCTCCAACATCCAAGAGCAGCCGTCCGTGGCAGTTTGTCGTTGTTGAGGATAAGGAAATGCTGGAACGGCTGAGCCAATGCAAGCCGTCGGGCGCAATGCCGATAGCCAAGGCTGCTTTCGCTGTTGTTGTGGCTGTAGATCCTGCTCTTACTGATCCGTGGATCGAAGACGCGTCAATAGCTGCTTCGTATATGCAGTTGCAGGCTGCCGACTTGGGGCTCGGTTCTTGCTGGATTCAGGTGCGCGGACGGTTTACGGCCGATAATATGCCATCGGAGGAATATGTGCAGGAATTGCTCGGGATACCGGAAACGTTACCTGTAGTGTGTATCGTGTCGTTCGGGCATAAAGATGAGGAACGCCGTCCGTGTGACACTTCAAAACTGTTGTGGGAAAAAGTCCATATCGGAAGCTGGAAAGAGGTATAAAAATGACTCGCGTAGCTATTATCGGAGCTGGAAATGTGGCGACGCATCTTGCCATTGCCTTGTCGGGAAAGGTTGCCATATCGCAGATCTACAGCAGAAACAGATGCAATGCCGAATTGCTTGTTTCGCGCATTGGTGTAGATATTCCTGTCACCGATAGTATAAGCGATATCGACCCGTCGGCCGATGTCTATATCGTGTCGGTAAAGGATGATGCTGTCAGGTCCCTTGTAGAGCAATTGCCTGAAAATGGCAGAGCATTGTGGGTGCATACGTCGGGAAGTGCCCCGATGGATGTATTCAAATGCAGGATGACGCGTTATGGCGTGTTATATCCGTTGCAGACTTTCTCAAAGGACGTGGATGTCGATGTGCGGGAGGTGCCGTTTTTTATCGAGGGATGCAACCCTGAGGTTGAATCCGAGATTGCTACGATTGCCCGGCTGCTGTCGCCTGAAGTGAAAGTGGCCGATAGTCGGCAGCGCAAGCGCATACATGCCGCAGCCGTGTTTGCATGTAATTTTACCAATCATCTGTGGGCGATAGCCGGGAAATTGCTGGAAGATGGAGGATATGGGTTTGATGTACTGATGCCTCTGTTGCGTGTGACTCTCGACAAGGCGGAAAAAGTCTCGCCTGCTGCCGGACAGACCGGGCCGGCGCGACGTGGTGACTGCGGAACCATGCAGGGACACATGGAACTTCTTGACGAGGACAGTGCCGGAATTTATAGGATGCTTTCACGCAGCATCATGAGACAATATGAAATTTCAGGTGATATATAATACTTGTGATTATGAGCAGAATCAATTACGATTTGAGGCAGATAAAGGGAATTGCGTTTGACGTGGATGGAGTGCTGTCACCTTCGACCATACCGTTGCATCCCGATGGAACACCTATGCGCATGGTGAACATAAAAGACGGATATGCGCTCCAGCTTGCAGTGAAGCACGGGTACAGGATTGCAATTATCACTGGCGCGGACAGCGAAGCTGTGAGATTGCGTTTTGCAGGATTGGGTATAACAGATATATTTTTGAAAGCCTCGCAGAAAATGCCTTGCCTTGAGGCTTGGATGAGCAAGTATGGTCTTCAGCCTGAGGAGGTGGCATACGTGGGGGATGACGTCCCTGATTACGAAGTCATGCAGGTCGTGGGCTTGCCGGTTGCACCGGCCGATGCGGCTGAAGACATTAAAGATGTTGCCATGTACATATCCCCGTTCAGGGGCGGAGAAGGTGTGGGGCGTGACTTGCTTGAACAGATAATGAGAGTGCGCGGCGACTGGATGTCGTCGGCGCGTGCATTCGGATGGTGATGAAAGCGCTCGATAATCTTTCCGGTTACCGGATAAAACTTGCAAGTGCATCCCCGCGTCGACGGGAGTTGCTTGGTATGCTCGGTATAGATTTCTCGGTATCGAGAGGATTGGGTATTGACGAAAGTTATCCTGATGATATTGAAGCAGAGGATGTCGCATGTTATATCTCGCAGAAAAAAGCTGAGGCTCACAGGCTTTCAATGTCGGCAGACGAGTTGATTATCACGGCTGATACGGTAGTGATAAACAATGGTGAGGTTTTAGGAAAACCGTCGGATGAAGAGAATGCCAAAGAGATGTTGCGGGCTTTGTCGGGGCATATCCATAAAGTCGTTACCGGGGTGACGTTAGTGACTGCCTCCCGTCAGGTGTCATTTTCGGTTGTTACCGAGGTTGAATTTGCTGAATTGGCTGATGAAGAAATAAATGAGTATGTTGAGTTATTCCATCCGCTTGACAAGGCCGGGGCATACGGTATCCAGGAATGGATAGGGTGTATAGGTGTCAAAGGGATTAATGGCAGTTACTACAATGTAATGGGCTTGCCGTTACACCGGCTGTATCGCGAACTTAAACGGTTCTGAACTGTCATAGGTACAGAGTGTGATGAAAAAATCACGGCATTCGGGTATCAGACTTAGACACCCGCGTACAAGATTGCCGTTTTCTATAACAGGAGGGGCGGTCTGATAGGGGTATGTACCGTATCCGACACGGAATATGGCATTGCCGTGCGGGGCAAGCAGACGTTTGAGGCGTCGAGCAACGATACCCATCGTCATGCGCAGATTCACTTCAACACAAGGGGCTATAGATATTTTCCCATTGTCGCGATAGAGCATCATATCCACTCCGAAAGCTCCATGATAGTAAGGGGCGATGATATCGGAAAAGATGGACGATAAGGCTTCCGAAACGGCATTTAGACGTTCCGGCTGTATGTGTCGGGATATGAGCCTGTAGAGTGTGCTGTCATCGGTAACGATATTGCCGCTATAGGCTGTACCGTGGTCGGTGAAAAATGACGAATATCCTGAATGAACCACTCTTTTTCCGTTGCATTCAAATAGCATTGCGAAGTCGAGAATCTTGTCAAGTCCCGGTTCGCACAATACTGAGCCTTGGCGTTTTATCATTCCGCAGCAACGCCGTAGTAATTCGGCATCCGGCAATGATGCTGAGTTTATCACTCCTCGTCCGCTGCTTGACCAGGGCAGCTTAATGTAGCATCCGGGGTGGCGGCGGATGTAATTTTCCACATCTGTTACAGTGTATGCCTCAAACGGAATATCCGGAATTTTAAAGCCGAGAGTTTCGGATAGCCGTGATATTATCTCGATGGTAATGCGACGGTGGCTCAATCTTCGCATTCCGGCTATTTTGTCGCTGTCAGGTAGAATGTCAGTGCTTACACCGGCGTTAATGAATTGTTGCCGGGCGTTTTCTGACCATCCCCAAGGCGATGCTGCATATCCGGAAGTGCACTCTTCAGGAAGGAATATCCCGGTGCCGAGGTTGAATGTACCGGTAACGTAATCCACCCATGGACGGTGGCTGTCTGACATTATGACTTTGTCGCCCTTGTCTCCGTACCATAGTGGTAAGGCTGCACCTGCATCATGTAGCAGCCTTGCGTTTGGTGGCGGGGTGTAATGAGTAAGTCCTGATGCTAAGGCAAGGTCGTTTTCAGGGTTAAACAAGTGTATATGCCGCATTACTCCTGTTATTGGATATAGGCTGTAACCACTTCAAGCGGTCCGGAGCATGGAATTATGTCGATCCATCGTGTAGAGGCCGGAATTAAGAGGGTGTTTCCTTGGCGTATGGACACCTCATTTCCCCAATTGTCGGCAATGGCTCCGTTACCTTTGGTGGCGATAACGATACGGAATGAGTTGTAACGTGAAACTTGCAGACGGAACCGGTTGTCAGCTGAAATGAGGGAAGAGGAGAAGAACGGGCATTCTTTCAGCACTATTTCCCTGTTGGAAAGCGGGTCGACGTGCCGCATGTAATCCTCATGCACCCTGAAATCGATTGCGTCAAGGGCGAGGTCTATATGCAGTTCGCGTTTCTTGCCGTTAAGGTCTGTACGGTTGTAGTCGTAAACGCGATAGGTAATATCCGATGTCTGTTGTATTTCAAGGATTAGATTTCCTGCTCCGATACTGTGGATGCGTCCGGCCGGAAGGTAGAACAGGTCACCGCGGCTTGGATAAAACTTGGCCAAAACGTCGCTGAAAGTATTGTTTGCGATGTGTTCTTTTAACCGTTCGGGTGTTATGCTTGATTGTAATCCGGAATACAGATATGCTCCGGGGGCAGGGTCAAGTGTGTACCATAATTCGGTTTTGCCCCAGCAGTTATGCCGTTTGGCGGCAAGGGTGTCATCGGGGTGAACCTGTACCGACAGGTCCTTGCTTGCATCGATGAATTTTATGAGCAGAGGGAATTTGTTGCCGTAGAGATTATAAAGGCGTTGTCCTAATATCTCCTCACCATGTATTGACAGGAGGCGGTCAATAGTCATACCCATGAATTGCCCTTCGGAAACTTTTGATTCGTAGCCTTCAAGTCCGGATATTTCCCAACTTTCGCCTATCGGCTCATTATGGGGCGGTAACCCTTTGAATGAGGCAATGCGTTCACCTCCCCAAAGTACAGGTTTATAGTATGGTTCAAATCTTAATGGGCTTAAACTGCTCATATCGGATTATAACGTTATTTCGTTTAGTTATCTGTTACGGATGACAAAAATAATATAAAATCCTTATTTGGTAAAATCTTTGGACGGGTGTCATGACGTAATTTGTTCCCGGCAATGCTGTAGCGGATGTGTGCAGAGAAACCGGTGTCGATAAAATGCGGATAAAATATGGCGCATGGATTGTGGAATATGTGTTATCTTGTCGTACCTTTGTGGAAAAGAAAAGCAGATAGAAATGAGTGATGTTATAAGACTCCTTCCCGATTCGGTCGCCAACCAGATTGCCGCCGGAGAGGTTATACAACGGCCTGCATCGGTTGTCAAGGAATTAGTTGAGAATGCCGTTGACGCCGGAGCCACCGATATAAAGATAATTCTTAAAGATGCCGGGCGTACACTGATTCAGGTGGTTGATAACGGTTGTGGGATGTCAATGACTGATGCGCGCCTTGCCTTTGAACGTCATGCCACATCCAAGATTTCACATGCTTCAGATCTGTTTTCGTTGCATACGATGGGTTTCCGTGGCGAGGCTCTTGCTTCTATTGCAGCTATTGCACAGGTCGACTTACGCACAATGAAAAAGGACGATACCGTAGGTACACGCTTGTTGATAAGCGCATCCAAGGTTGAAAGCCAGCAGCCTGAGGCTTGTGCCCAAGGGTGTAACATGATGGTGAAAAACTTGTTTTTCAACGTGCCTGCCCGCCGAAAGTTCTTAAAGAAGGATTCGGTGGAATTGAGTAATATCATTCATGAATTTGAACGTCTGACTCTTGTAAATACCGGTGTCGGGTTTACGCTAATCCATAATGATGTGACTATGTATCAGTTGCTTCCCGGCTCATTGAAACAGCGTATTGTTGACTTGTTTGGCAAGTCTCTTGATAAGCAGTTGATTCCGGTCGAGACCGACACCTCGATTGTACGTGTCTCGGGGTTTGTAGGATTGCCCGAGAATGCGCGTAAACGCAATGCCTTGCAGTATTTTTTTGTCAATGGGCGGAACATGAGGCATCCTTATTTTCATAAGGCGGTGATGCAATGCTATGAACAGCTGATACCTGCCGACGAACAACCCAATTATTTCCTGAACTTTAAGGTCGAGCCTGAAACGATTGACGTTAATATCCATCCTACTAAAAATGAGATAAAGTTTGAGAATGAACAACCTATATGGCAGATTCTTGTCGCGGCAATCAAGGAATCGCTCGGAAAGTTCAACGCTGTACCGTCGATAGATTTTGACGCAGAGGATGTCCCTGAAATTCCGGCATTTAACCCTGATGCGAATGCCGAGCACAGTGAGGACCTTGACAGAGGTTACAATCCTTTTCGTACTACAACTGTTGCCTCTCGCATGTCGGCTGACTCGTCATGGCGAAGGAATATAAATGAGGCCACACGTGATTGGGAGAGATTATATGCCGATTTTGAACAGGGCAGAGCCGATTCTGCATCGGGTATAAGAGGCAGTGTGCTGAACAGTGCTGATGTCGGGGAATCAGACAGGGAGACAGAGCAGATGCCGCTTCTTGATATTCCTGTTGAGGACGTTGCTGTTACCACCATTCAATTGAAGAACCGGTATATACTGTCTCCGGCAAAATCCGGAATTATGGTGATAGACCAGCATAGGGCTCATGTGAGGATTTTGTTTGACCGGTATATGGAGCTTGCCGGAATTGGTGCTTTGGCAACCCAACGTGTAATTTTCCCTGAAGTGGTGCGTCTGTCGCCATCCCAGAATGCGGTAATGGAAAGTATTGCAGACGATATGTCGGTTTTGGGGTTTGACTTGTCTTATCTGGGAGATGACTCTTGGAGTATTAACGGAGTGCCGTCGGTAATTGGCAGTACAAACCCTAAGGATGTGGTGCAGCAGATGGTGGAGGATGTGATTGAAACCGGAGAGTCACTTGGGGACGGGCTTAGGGAAAAGGTCGCATTGACAATGGCTCGTGCGGCGGCAATAAAAATAGGACAAAGCCTTACACAAGCCGATATGGAGCATCTGTTGAGCGATCTGTTCAAGTTGGGAACGCCCAATTACACTCCTGACGGTAAGTTGGTGCTAAGTATAATCCCGATGGATGATATTTGCCGTATGTTTGTATAAATAAGATTAGCTGTTATGGTAAAACGTTATTGTTTAGTGTTGCTTTCGGTTCTGTTGTTTGGACATCTGTCGGCAAAGAGTGTGGCTTATCGTGTCGATTCACTGATGCAGACCCGATATGCGCCTGACGAACCGGGTGCTGCAATGATGATTGTCCGTGGTGACAGTATATTGGCTGAGGGATATTATGGTATTGCCGATATGGAGACGCGGCGGCCTGTTGCGGAGACGACAACATTCAACATTGCATCGGTGTCGAAACAGTTTACTGTTGTAGGGGCGCTAATGTTGCAGCAGCGGGGTCTGTTGGACATGGATAATAATGCAGGCAGTTTTTTCCCTGAGTACACTGCCGGTTTTTGGAAACAGGTGACATTGAAGCACCTTGCAAGCCAGTCTTCAGGGATTCCTGACAGTCGCGACCGTTCGTCCCGTCAAAGAATTGTATATGCCGATGATTCTGTTTCTATGAGCTATTTCCCGCAGGTAAAGGAATTGCGCTTTGCTCCCGGACAGTATTACGACTATGTGAATCCGACATTCCTGCTTATCGCTGATGTAATCGAGCGGATCTCAGGTGAAAAGTTTGTGGATTACCAGCAGCAGATGATTTTTACTCCGTGTGGAATGCGTTCTACATATTATTTCGATCCTGAGGTGACACCGGCATGCCAGTCACATGGCTATGTGACAGATGGTGATCGTTGGAAAGAGTACGATTATGGAGAAGAGACATTCTTTGCCACTCGCCCTGATGGTGGCATATATTCTACGGTACGGGATTTGGCTCTATGGGAAAATGCATTGGCTACAGGGGCGGTTCTTGCCGACTCATTGGTGAATCTGGCCTATACTCCGGTCGTGTCGGTAACAGACAGCCCGTTTTGTGATTACCAGCGGCGTCCTGACACTTACTATGCAATGGGGTGGTTTGTGGATAAGACACCGGGCTATCCCGCTAAAGTGTATCATACAGGGGATAATGGCGGCTATCAGGCCTATCTGGCTAAATTCCCGTCGGAGAATGTGGCTGTGATAGTCCTTGAAAACCGTAATGATCAGGACCGTTGGTCAATGGCGACGGAAATAGACAGGATATTGAAAGAAGAAGGAATACTAAAGTGAGTTAAGCAGACTGTTGAATTTGTCGGCTTCTTCCTTGCTGCGGTCAAAAGAATATCGTTCATACACATATCCGACAATGCGGGCTATGGCATTGATGTCGGACTGCTTTCCTGAAGCAGTGGCCTGCTTCATCTTCTTGCTGTATATTTCAGCATCGTTTTCCGGTGTAGTAAGGTTTATCGAATAATAGTCAAACGAGTCGTTGAATACCTTTATCGAGAGAGAGTCTGCTGAACAGATGGTATTACGTGTGACGGATGCGTTGTCGGTTATTGCCTTGCTTCTGGTACTGTCATTGGTCAGGCTGTATTCATACCCGAGACGTGCTCCGTTTACAGCACATTCATATAGCTTGGAGAACCGGTCGGCTTCCTGTGCCTCGCGGTCTGTTGCGTATATTTTTTTGACCGTTTCTGAAATGTCTTCAGCATCTTCGATGGCAATTGGGTCTTTGGATATATGGGCATTCATGAGAGCCCTGCTGTATAGGATGGCATCGGTTTCGGGACGGGTTATGGGGACATTGCAGTTATTGAATGCGCCTGTCAGTATGTCGGCCTGGGACTGTTTCTTTAATGTGACAAGTATTGAGTTGAATTCGTTAAGGATGTCGTTCTGTGCTTTGGCGTCTCCTGCTTTCATGGCAATGTTGAAAGCACGTCCGAGACGAGCTCCCTCATGTGCAAGTGTCTTGTCATCGGGAACAACGGAACCGGCAAGGGCTGAAAAGGTTGTGGTGGTTATCAGATAAAATGCAGTTGATAGACTTAGAATGAATCTGTTCATGTCGGCTAATCGTTTGGAGTTGTGCGATACAAAAATAGGAAATGTTTTTTGTAAATTTGCAGCCAACGACAATATAAATGGACTTTATGAAAAGAATTCCGGTATACCTGCTTTTGTTTACAATACTAATGTTGCCGATTGATGCATCGGGTCTTGCGATATCCGATGCGCAGGTGAAATCGGCGTTGAAACGCCTTGACCGGGAGCTCGCCGGGAGTGGACATTATATAAATGCCCACCAGCAGCGTATCGATTCGTTGTGTGACATTTGTAATGAAAATGAGATTGGAAGCGAATTATGGCTGGATGCAACGATGAAACTTGCCGATGAATATACGGCGTTCAATACCGATTCTTCCTTGATTTATTATACACGTGCTTATGATTCGGCTCTTGAACTTGGAAAAGATTCTATTGCAACGGCATTCAGGCTGAAACGTGCGACATATCTGCCGCTTGCAGGATTTATAAAGGATGCTGTATCCGAGTATGAAAGTGTGGATGTCGCGGGGCTTCCTGACGGGATGAAGGAATTGTACTATGACTGCGGACGCCAGATGTATTCATATATTGCGTCGTTCTATATGAATTATCCTTCTGTGCACGATTGGTGGAATCGGTTGAGTATGGAGTCGCAGTTGTCTCTTATTGGGTTACTTGATGAAAATTCTGCCAAGTATAAGTTGAATCAGGGGGAATACTATTTTAGTGTTCATGATTATTCCAAGGCCGAGGCTATACTTGTGAATCTTCTGGAATCATTGCCTGAAAGCAGCAACATGTATGCACGTGCGTCGCACATTGTTGCGGATATCGCCAAGGCACGTGGTATTCGCAATGAATATATCTATTATCTCACCCTGTCGGCAATTGCCGATGTGAAATCGGCTACGCTTGAAGTTATGTCGTTGCAGGAGCTTGGACAGTGCCTGTTTCAGCTCAATGACATCGACCGCGCTTACAATTATCTTTCTGTTGCACTTGCCAATGCTGTAAAGTGTCACGCGGCAATGCGCATGATACAGACGTCGGAGGCTTTGCCCATTATCGAGTCGTCTCATGCTGCGGAACTTGAATCGTGGCGTGAACGCATGTATATAATGATGGGGGGAATGGTAGTGCTGGTTTTGGTTCTTGTGGTCACATTGTTGTTCCTGCGGCGGGAAATGAGGAGAATGACCGTCCTTCAGCAGAATCTGCAACAGGCCAACCGTATCAAGGAAGTATATATGAGCAGGTTCCTCGATATGTGTTCGGTGTATATGGATAAGCTGAACCAGTTCAGCAAGCTCGTAAGCCGCAAGATAAGTACCGGGAATGTCGATGATCTGTACAAGATAACCAAGTCAGGTAAATTCGTGTATGAGCAGAGCGGGGAGTTCTATCAGGTATTTGATGATGCTTTCCTGCACATATATCCTACATTTGTCGCTGATGTCAACTCATTGTTGCGTCAGGATGAGCGGATTGTATTGCCTGACGGTGAATTGCTGAACACTGATTTGCGTATTTTGGCACTTATGCGTCTTGGCATCGAGGATTCTACCCGTATAGCGCAAATTCTGAACTATTCGGTGAATACAATCTATACTTATAGGAATAAACTGAAAAATAGGGCGGCAGACAGGGACACATTTGAACGTGATATTATGGAAATAGGCTCTGTTTCCTGATATTTCAGTTTATATTTGCTGATTGGTGTGTGGAATGTAAGTGCCTGTATATCAAGCCATGGAATGCAGTCGCGCGTTGAAAATGATTTATATTTTATTTTGAGGTGGAGATCTGGTGATGATATGATGCCTACCTTTGTGCTGTCAACGGAGTTGTTCCGGTTGATGGAATGATTTCCAAGTTTTATAAGGTTAGTATAGATTGTTAGTATTCTGAAGCAATAGTGTTTATTGCGAAATAGTAAATGTGTATTATGTTAGGTTTGTAATGTCTTGTTTAAAGACAAGAAGTAACAAGGCCGCCCCGTGAGGAGCGGCCTTGTTGCTTTTGTTATAATGCGGTTAACGGTAGTTGATCCAGCGTATCAGTTCTTTTATTGTCGGTTTCTTTCCGTACATGAATATCCCGACACGATATATTTTGGCTGCCAGCCACACCATTACAACAAATGAGACATACACTATAATGAGCGATGTTATTATCTCCCATGTCGCTATGCCGAACGGGATGCGTGCCATCATTACCATCGGGGATGTAAATGGTATCATTGACATGACTGTAGCCATTGTGGAGTTAGGGTCATTAATGGCACTCATTGCCAGTATAAGGCCGATGATAATAGGAAACACTACTATTGACTGGAACTGCCCGGCATCCTGTATATTATCGACTGCTGAGCCGATGGCGGCATATATGGATGAGTAGAACAGGAATCCTCCTATGAGAAACAGCGTCAGGTAACCGAATATTCCCAATACGTAGCCTACATCGCTGAGTGTAGATATGGCATGAAGCATCTCGGTGTCGTTGGCGGCCGTGGTCACATCGATTGTCCCGTTATTGTAGGCGTTTACTTCATTCATGACCTCGGCAGGCATGATATTGGGAAGAATGATGCCGGAGATTGCCGAGATGAGTACTCCCCATATCAGTATCTGTGTGACGGCTACAAGTCCTATCCCGACAATTTTCCCCATCATCAGTTGGGCTGGCTTTATGGATGACACCACGATTTCAAGTACACGGTTGTTCTTCTCCTCGATAATGCTTGTCATTACCATCTGACCGTAAAGGAGGAGGAATATGTATAGCAGGAGTGTCATCAGCATACCGGTTATGTAGGAAAGCATTGAAGATGATGCGACGGTGTCCTCTGAATCCTGATCGTTTCGGAAGGTTTGTAGCGTTATGTCCGATTTAACTGCATCGAGAATCTTGTCGAGGTCTTCAATATCGTATGATTTGAGTTTTTCTGTTTCAAGGATGTTCTCAATCTGGGATGTGATATCTTGTTCTAATGATATGGAGGCCGGTCCGTTTGTGTATAGACGTACTCCGGTGGGTGAAGTCATTATGTTCTCCTCGATAAACAGGACACCGTCTATGTCACTGTCGGCAAGGGCCGAGTCGAGTGGTACATCGGTCGATAAGTATTTCACTTCATCGTTACTTTCAAGATTGTGCCCGATGAGGTTGCTGTTGTCGACAACGGCTATAGTCTTGACCGATGGAGTCGAGAATGTTGCTATCAATGCGGGCGCAACCATCATGCCTAACATGAGTAAAGGCATGAGTAGGGTAGAGATGATGAAACTTTTTTTGGATACGCGTTCCAGATATTCGCGGCGTATTATGATTCCTATTTTAGAGTCCATGGCCATTGTCTATTTGTTATATTCTTCTACTGTCTTGATAAATATGTCGTTCATGGACGGAATTGATTCCGTAATGCTGTTGATGGCTACCTTGTCGTTTGCTATAGCGATGATGTCGCGTAGTGATGAACTCTCTGCGATATTGACTGCCATCTGTATGCGGCCATTGTCAAGCAGGGTGGTTTGAGAATCGGTTATCCGGTCTTTTATCGCATAGCTCAATGTCGCGGCATCACCGGTGAATGTCAGTGTGTACCGGTTATGGGAGTATGCGTTACGTATATCCTCGACTTTTCCTGACAATATGTTGCGGGATTTGTTGATGAGGGTGATGTGGTCGCATATTTCCTCGACGCTCGACATGTTGTGGGTGCTGAAAATTATTGTCGCTCCATTGTCACGCAGTGTGAGTATCTCTTCTTTGAGAAGATTGGCGTTGATGGGATCGAATCCTGAAAACGGTTCGTCAAAGATAAGCAATTTCGGGCGGTGTAGTACTGTGATGATGAATTGTATCTTCTGTGCCATCCCCTTTGACAGTTCCTCGACTTTCTTGTCCCACCATTCTGTTATGCCAAACCGTTCAAACCACTCCTTAAGCTGCTTTACCGCATCGCGACGGGAGAGTCCTTTGAGACGGGCGAAAAATACAGCCTGCTCACCTACTTTCATCTTCTTGTAGAGACCGCGTTCTTCCGGCAGGTAGCCTATGTGTTTCACATCATCGGCAGTGAGCGGGTGGTTGTCAAAGTACACGTTACCTTTATCGGGGGCGGTGATGTGGTTTATTATCCTTATGAGTGTGGTTTTACCTGCACCGTTTGGACCGAGAAGCCCGTAGATGCTTCCCTGGGGTATCGTCAGTGACACGTCATCGAGTGCTGTATGCCCTGTGAATATTTTTGAGACATTTTCGACTTTTACAAGTTCCATATTAATTGATGTTTCGTAATATATGCCGCAAAATTACAATAAAAATCATCACTCCGTATGTCATCCTGTCACAATTTTGGTGCTGGTATTCAATCCATAGCTCATCCCTGACATTGAAAACGTGTGGAAAATAAAGGAGTCTGTGCCCGCGCACAGACTCCTTGTGGGTTAATATGGTTGTCAGGCTATTCCGACAGGGGGACGGCGTAGTAGACTTTTTTGCCGGTCGGGTAGATGCCTATGATGAACATTACCTTGTCATGTTCCTGGCTCTTCATGATGGCGTTGTATATCTTCTCGACATCATCGCGTGAGGTGACACGGGTATTGTTGATTTCGAGTATAATGAACCCGTCTTTTATGCCGGCATTCTTGAATTTGCCGTCGGTAAGCCCTGATACCTGTACACCGTAACTTATTTCAAGTTGTTTTAATGTTTCATCAGGCACTTTGCTGAATGCGCAACCGAGTTCCATTATGTCATTGGCTTTGGTGATTTTGGTGTTGCCCTGGTTGTTACGGAGCGTTACGTTGGCTGTATGTTTCTTGTTGTCGCGTACGTATGTGACGGTGATTTTGTCGCCGGGACGGTATTTGGCCATCTGCTCCTGTAGCTGTGCCGTATTATGTGTCTCTGTACCGTTGATTGCGATGATTACATCTCCTTCTTCGAGTCCGGCCTCCTTGGCGGCACTCCTGTCACTCACTCCTGCCACGAGCAGCCCGTCGTTTACGATGGTTATATCCTTTTCTTTTGCTTGTTTGGGTGTGAGTTCAGAGAAACTTATACCGAGTACTGCACGCTGTACTGTCCCGTATTGTTTGATGTCGGTGATTATCTTGGTGACAATAGAAGTGGGGATGGCAAATGAATATCCGGCATAGTTGCCTGTCTGGGAGTATATTGCAGTGTTTATCCCTACCAATTCACCGTTAATGTTGACTAATGCTCCACCTGAATTTCCCGGATTTACGGCTGCGTCGGTCTGTATGAACGACTCTATGCCCATGGCGCGTCCGTGTGTTATTGATGAAATGTTGCGTGCTTTGGCACTGACAATTCCGGTGGTTACGGTCGATGTGAACCCGAATGGGTTACCTACCGCAAGAACCCATTCCCCAACCTTGAGGGCATCAGAATCTCCGATGGGAATCACCGGAAGGTTGTCTGCATCTATTTTTATCAGTGCAAGGTCGGTGGTCGCATCGGTACCTACCACGGTTGCATTGAACGTACGGTTGTCATTTAGTGTGATCTCGAGTTTCTCTGCTCCATCGATTACGTGATTGTTGGTGACGATATAACCGTCATCACTGATGATAACTCCCGAGCCGAGTCCCAGTGGCTGTTCCTCTCTTTCCTGTTGTTGTGGCTGTTGGCGACGGCGGTATGGATTGCCGAAAAAGAAGTCAAAGAAAGGGTCGCTGAACGAGTTCCCGTTCCCGTATTGGTAGCTGCGCGGTGTTGCAAAGCTTTTGATGCTCACAACACCATTGATTGTGCTTTCGGCGGCGTGGGTAAAGTCGGTGGGTGGAGTTGCCCGCTGTGATACGTTGTAGAAGTTCCTGTCGTTTTCTCCCTGTAATGAAGTCTCGGTCAGCTGTGTATCGCTCTGAGGTGATGCCCATGCGTTTACTGCTAAGCTGCATGCGATTGCGATGCTTGACGAGAGCAGTGTTGTTTTTAAAATGTTCTTCATATCACTGAGTTGTTAAAATTAAACATTCATCCCGTTAAAATTTAACGTTATGATCTTGACGGCAAAAATACGCGTTTATTTCAAATCTTGTTGCCAAAATATCCTTACTTAATGTAATTTAATATGCTGTGTGTGTTTGTTAATGGAAATTAGCAGTAAATGTGTGAAATTAGTGAAATAATAACCTAATTTTGTGCTGTTGCTAATCATGGGACAGTAATGGGAAAAGGATATGGATATACGTTGCCGGTTTTGGCTGCAGTTTTGTTGGCAATTGTCTTTACCGGCTGCGGCTCAAGCAAGACGGTTGCCGGTGCGGGTTATGCGGTGGATGCGGCACAGCCTGAGAATGAGGCGGGTGGTGGCTCATACTCTGCTGATGATCTTGTGAAGGAGGCAAAAAAATGGCTTGGCACGAAGTATTCCTATGGCGGCAGCTCCCGTAAAGGGACCGATTGCTCGGGAATGGTAATGATGGTTTTTAAAGACGTGTGCGGGATAAAGTTACCCCGTTCATCTGCCAGTCAGCAGCAATATTGTAAAAGTATAAAGCGAAAAGAGTTGAAAGCCGGTGATCTGGTTTTCTTCGCTACAGGCAAAAACAAGAAAAGGGTCTCTCATGTGGGGTTGTATATCGGGAATGATGAGATAATCCACTCTACAACCCGAAAAGGGGTTATAATCAGTAATCTTGATGAAAAATACTACCTTCGCACCTTTCATTCCTGCGGTAGGGTCCCGGCATTATTTTAGTTGGTAGCGCAGTCCGGCAGTGATGCGGAATGCCGAGGTAAAGTGCCTGTCTCCGCTGTGATTGAAGTTGAACATGTCTTTCAATTTGCGGTTGCGGATGTTGGCGGAGCGTCGCCAGTCGGCACCAAGCCCTAAGTAGACGCTAAGATGCTTGTTGAAATGATAGCTTGGTGTGATATATGACTTGAACATTGTTGACGAGTATATCTTTGTCTTGCCGTCAACCTTTATGACGGCTGACATCCCGTCCATTTCTATTGCTGTAAGTTCCATTTTTACCCTTGTACTTAGCCAAGTGGCGGCTGATGCTCTCAAGCGTCCAGCAAAGTCGAGATTCAACTCATATTTGCCTCGTGTTTTCCAGTTTATGTATATCATGGGCAACAGTATCGGAGTCCCGAAAGAGTTGGTAAGCCCTCCTCCAACTCCTAATCTGAAGTTCTTGTTCATGTTGTAGATGAACGAGAAGCCTCCGTTGGCAAGAATACTTTCCCATCTTATATAGTCAGGCATTGCGTATACGCCGGCACCAAGTGATATTATCAGTCCCCAACGGTCGTTTATTGGGCGTATGTGGGTAATGTTTATGCTTGTGTTGATGATTTCGTCAGGATTCAGGTAATCGGTGGAACCTGAATTGTTGAGCATACCATATTTTGCACTGAGGGTTGCCGTCCACATGGTCGGTTGACGTTTTTCATTCATTTTCAGTGACAACGGCATGTTGAATCGACCTGAGATTATCTGTATGTCACCTTTTCCGTAGCTGTTCCCGTCATCATCTTTCAGCGTGCTTGAAGATATGTAATCATAGCTTATGCTGCTTTGTGAGTGACACAGGAGGGGCAATAGGCTTGTCAGTAGAATTATGAATGCGGCTCTCATTGATGGTCTCCGGTTTTGTTACAGTAATTGAAACGGTGAGGGAATATTATTATTGTCTGATGATTGCTTGAATGTTGGTCGAAAAGTAGGTTACCACGGTAAAAAGTAGGAATTGTTGATAAAAATCCTGCCGGCAGCGACGATGCTGTCCGGCAGGATTTGCAAGCTGATATTGAAAGGTTTGAATTATTTCCCCTCCTGTTCGTAACGGAGTGTCATTGACGGCTGGTCACATACTTCTGCCGGTCCGAAATACTGGATGGGACCGGGGTACATGTAGCAGGTGTTGAGTGCCCACTCGTCACGTTTGGCTGCGAATTTGCGGAATGGAGCTCCGTCAAGGCGTACAAGTGCTTTTTGGATTACCGGTTTCATCGCTCCGTGACGGCGTTCCATGTTCATCATCATGGTGATGGGTATACCGCCTGTAATCCATTGTACTGACGGTTTGGTCAGGTTACGCACTGATGACATGTAGCCGGTTACTCCTGAGTTGATGAGACATGCGGCATTGAAACCGAGGGCATAGCAATAGTCGGCATCGAAGTTTGACGGGTCGGCGCAACGGCCTTCGTAACCGAAGAAGTGGTGAAGTGCGGAGAATTTTCCGGTATATGAGCCTTCGGCTTTCATCTCGGCAAGACGGCGTCCAACCATTTCGCTGAGAAGTTTTTCGGTCTCGATAAGTGATACCTGTACATTTCCGTGCGGGTCACGGTCGAGGCTGAGCTGGCGGGCAACTCCTTCAGGGAGTGAAGCGTATACTGCCGCATTCTCTGCTGAAAGGTGGTCGATGATATACTGACGCTGTCCGGCAGCAGCTACTGTTGCGAATTCAGTGGCATTGGCTGCAAGCAGGTCGTTGAGCTCGGCAATGAGTTTCTTCATTGCAGGGATGAACTCGATGAGACCTTCGGGGATAAGTACGATACCGAAGTTGTCTCCCTTGGCTGCACGCTTGGCGACAATGCCGGCGATGTTGTCCACGATGTCGGCAAGTGTCATGTTCTTTTCTTCAACCTCCTCCGATACGATGCACACGTTGGGTTGTGTCTGTAGGGCGCATTCAAGTGCGATGTGTGAAGCCGAACGGCCCATCAGTTTGATAAAGTGCCAGTATTTCTTCGCTGAGTTACAGTCTTTTTGGATATTGCCGATAACTTCTGAATATACTTTGGTTGCAGTGTCGAAACCGAATGAGGTCTCGATCATGTCGTTCTTGAGGTCACCGTCGATAGTCTTGGGGCAACCGATTACCTGAACGCCTGCATTGATGCTCTTGTAATATTCGGCAAGGATAGCGGCGTTGGTGTTGGAGTCGTCGCCTCCGATGATTACGAGAGCCTTGATGTCAAGTTTCTTGAGAATTTCAAGACCCTTGTCAAATTGCTCTTTGCTTTCAAGTTTGGTACGGCCGGATCCGATGATGTCGAATCCTCCCGTGTTACGGTATTCATCGATGATTTCGTTTGTAAGTTCGATATATTGGTGGTCAACGAATCCGCCGGGACCCATGAGGAAGCCGTAAAGGTGGCTGTCTTTGTGGATTTTCTTGATTCCGTCAAACAGACCGCTGATTACGTTGTGACCGCCGGGAGCCTGTCCGCCCGAAAGGATTACGCCCACGTTGATGGGAGTGCCCACGCTCGGCGAGGGATTCTTCTCGAACTTCAATTCGGGAAGACCATAGGTGTTGGGGAACAGTTTCTTGATTTCTTCCTGATCGGCTACCGATTCGGTAGCATTGCCTTCAACAGCCTTTACTGCTCCGGTCAGTACGATGGGCAGTTTGGGCTGGTAAGCCGCGCGGGCTTTCTGCAAAGCGCTCTTTTTCATTAACTATGCGTTTATAAGTTTAGAAATATATATGTTCTGTTTTTGGAATGTATGCATTCTTGTTGCAAAGTTCGTAAAAAAATATTGTTTTTTCAATATTAACAATCTGATTTTTGCGCTTTTTTACTCCGCCTATCTGTCATATGTTGCCACAGATGGAGGTGTATAGCCGCTCGGGATCGATATGCTTGGAAATCAGCCGGGGAATGTCGTCGGTAGTGAGTGATTCCACTGCGCGTATCTGTTGCGGGAAATAGTCGGGTGGAGTGGGGGTGTATCGTATATTCTCGTAATAATCCATCATTGTGAACGGGGAATCCAGTGTTGATGCCAGTTGTGTCATGACATGTTTCTTGACCCGCTCCAGTTCGTCAGGCGGGAATGTCTCCGACGCAAGTCGGGTTATTTCCTTTTTTACTTCATCGAGCAGCGGGTTTACATATCGGTTATCACACTGTGACGATATTGTGATTAGTCCTCCCTCACGGTAGCCGAGCAGGGATGCGTTTATCCCGTAGGTGTAACCCTTGTCTTCTCGTATATTCGTCATGAGCCGGCTGCCGAAATATCCGCCTAAGGCAATGATGGCTATGCGCAACGGGATATAGTCGGGATGGTCGCGGCCTATAGTGGGGATTGCTATCTTGACTGAACTCTGTAGGGCATTGTCCCGTTTTGTAATCTTGAGCCTGTCGCCGTCTGATGGGGAAAACGGCAATATGTCCAGTGAGATGCTTTCGGCCGGTCGCTCTCCAATACCGAAATTCCGGTTAACCGTCTCCTCTATTGCGGGAGTGATTCTTCCGGCAAGGAATATCTCGCATGTTGCCTTATTGAATACACGTTGATGATGTGTGTAGAGGTCTTCGGTTGAGATGGCTCTGACTTCATCCGGCTCATCGTTGTGTGCCAGAGGATGATTGTGGCCCATTGTCATCCGTCTGAGGTTGACTGAGCTGTAATATTCGACTTTCTCCCGTTCGAGTTCGATGGAACGTGCAGCTTTCTCCCGCAGTACTGAAAATTCCTTTTCGGGAAACACCGGTTCCGTGACTATCTCTGACAATATCGGCAGGATTTCGGCGGTACGGGAGTTGAGTGAATGGGCTACGACCGATGTGTGATGGGACATGACCGATGATTTCAGCCATGAGCCGTTGTAGTCGAATGTCTCGGCAATCTCGCTTCCTGAATGATGCCGGCTCCCTTCCCGTAGCATGTTTGATGTCAGCGAGGCAATAGCATGCAGCCGTGTTTCGGCAATGCCTCCGTCCCAGGCCAGTGTCAGTCTGTTCACTTCCTGCTCGCCGCTGTCAAGAACCGTGAGAGGAATCCCGTTATCAAGAGTCAGATGCCTTACCTCCGGAATGTGCAGTTCTGCGAATCCGCTTACCGGTGGTGGCGTTTTTCGGTCAAGTGTATCCATCAGTTGCCTTTTTCGATTGATTCACACAGGATGCGAGCCTGTTCAAGGTCGGCCGGTGTGTCGATACCTATTGTGGGGCAGTCGGTGATGCCCACTTTTATCTTGTAGCCGTTCTGTAGCCAGCGTAGCTGTTCGAGTGATTCGGCTATTTCAAGTGCCGATTGGGGCAGACGGGTGATTTCGCCCAAGGTCTTTGCCCGGTAGGCATACATTCCGACATGGGTGTAGAACGTTGCATGTCCTATCCATTCCTGCCACGGATAGTTGCGCACGTAAGGGATAATCGACCGGCTGAAATATAATGCGTTCATTTCCTCGTCCATGACGACCTTGGGGGTGTTGTTGTCAAACAGGGCATCGAATCCCCGTGCCGGGTCAAATTTTCTTACGAGGGTCGCTATGGCGGTATCCCCGCTGTCGAAACATCGTTTTACGGCGGCAATCTGTGACGGGTCAATGAACGGTTCGTCACCTTGGATGTTTATTATCACATCGGCATCTGACTGCAGGTTCTTGTAGGCTTCGTAGCATCGGTCGGTGCCGCTGCGGTGTTCGGTTGATGTCATTACCACATTCCCTCCGAATGCCTTTACGGCATCGGCGATACGGTTGTCGTCGGTTGCCACGGCTACGTTGGCAAGTTCTTTTGATGCTTGTGTATAGACGCGTTCTATCATTGTTTTTCCGCAGATGTCGGCAAGCGGTTTGCCCGGAAAACGTGATGACGCGTATCTCGCGGGGATTATCCCTATGAATTTCAAGTCTTTCATAATGTTATGTGGATTTATTGTTGTTCAGTCTTTTTGACGCTCGTAGGAATGACGGCAACAGGAATATACCTGCTATCAGGTAGATATAGTAGCTCATTACTCTCCAGAACATGGCAAGGAGGAGAACCAGCCCGCTTCCGGAGATGAGGTCTCCGTAATATTGGGTGAACAGGTATTCACTCACCCCGCTGCCTCCGGGAGTGGGGCTGACCATAAGTATCGCCCACACGATGAATTGTCGTCCGAATACTGTCAATTGTGATGCGTCGGGGTAGAATCCCCAGAACAGTGCGTTGACAAGCAGGTATCTCGACAGCCATGATATTGATGTGGCGGCAAATGCCTTCATGAACCATCCGGGACTGCGGCTTTTTAGAGCGTATGATGTGCTTAGCATGTTGTCCCCGACTGAGGTCATCTTTATTTTCCATCGTCGTAACGGCTTCCATGAGAATAGTCCTACGACGATGTCCCTTGTGGCACGCGGCTTGACGATAATGCCGAGAAACAGTATTGCCGTCCACACGAAAATTACGGAATAAATGATCCAGAATGAGATTTTGAGCCATAGGGCAAATTCATTGTCGCTGAATCCGAAAAGGCTTTCATCCGGCATCAGTGTAACGATAACCGGACAGGAGATGACAAAGAACAGTTCGTCGAGAAACAGCGTGGTAAGCGTAAGGGTTGTAGCCCGCCCCATGTTTATCCCCTCACGGTTAAGGAATATCATGCTTAGTGCGCCACCTCCCACCGACGACGGGGTGATCGCCGATGTGAACTCGCACAGCATTGTCGTTTTTACCGACTGCCTCCACGACAGTTCCCGGTCGGTGAGTATGCGGAATCGCCAGCTCATTCCCCAGTCCCTGCCGAAGATACACCCGCAACCTATTGCTATGGCGGCCAGAAGATGGAAATCGCAGTTTATGGACGGCAATTGTTCCCGACTGAACTCGTCATGGAACAGCCATACGACAACTGCAATGCCTATCACTACCGGCATCACAATCTTTACAAATGTTCCAGTTTTCCCATCACTCATTCCGGCTCACGGTGTTAAAATACCGTGATAACAAAAGTATGGATAACTTTTCGCTTGTGCAAATCCAATTCCGCATTATTCATGACACGGCACGGCACATGGGCGGTATTGCCGTGCTTCAGTATTATCATGTTTCTTCAGGATAGCTGGTATCCTTGGTATTCAATTTGTGTCGGCTCTTCCTGCTTTTGATTTTTTACATGGAAGTGCAGAGAGTGGTGGTTGTTGATAAGTATCTTTGACGTGTAAGGGTAATCTGCAAAATTTTGATTATCTTAGCAATCTCTACGAGTAATCGTTGGCAAAAGACCAATAAACAGTCGAAAATATAACAACTCCTGTGTAGTTGAAAAAGTTTGGTCGTCTGTCAACACTACGAGGAAGTTGATATTTTATATAATAGGAAATCCAATGAGTAGTCGGAGTAACGTTCAAGGACGAGCCTATGAATTTAAGGGTTTGTTGGTTTTAAAACAGGAAATCAGTAATATACGTACTGCCGCTATTGTAAAAAACAGTAGTTATACTGCTGCTGGAAATGCATGGAACACACTGTCGGGTGAGGACAAAAATATATATGCCATTAGTACCACAGCAGCGGTAAAACGTATATTTGATTTAGTACTTCATCCAAGACTGAAAGTAATTTTAACAACCTTATTGCAGAGTTGCAAGGTTGCGAAAATGATATGCTTGGGCTTGCGTAATTTTGTAAAATTCTAAACACTCTCGAATAACATGGAAAAAATATCCATTCGTTTTTTTAATGATAAAGAAGTTCGAGCGGCTTGGGACAATGAGGGTAATCGGTGGCTATTCTCAGTTGTAGATGTCATTTCTGTACTTACTAATAGTAAAAATCCTCGTAATTATTGGAAAGTAATGAAACACCGTTTGGCAAAAGATGGGAATCAGTTGGTTACACGTTGTAACCAACTGAAAATAGTAGCTGTCGACGGTAAACGCTATTTGACCGATTGCCTGCCTCAAGATGAGTTGCTTAGCCTGATTGAAGTAACCCCAAGTCAACATTCGGTAGCTTTTGCCCGGTGGCTCATCACAGGCGAAAACCAGATAGACAGTAAAAGCCGAGATAAGGCCTATCAACTTTGGGATAGCTCTTTGTTGCGAACTATTGAAGTTGGTACAACACGAGGATTGCAGCAAATTCATGCATATATTTTTGGCGGTTTATATAATTTTGCCGGGCAAATCCGGCAAAAAAACATTTCAAAAGGAGGATTTCAGTTTGCGGTATCACAATTTCTCGGACAAACACTTTCTAAAATAGAACAAATGCCCGAATCTACAATCGAGGAAATTGTAGATCAGTATGTTGAAATGAATATAGCTCATCCCTTTATGGAAGGGAATGGCAGAAGTACTAGAATTTGGCTGGATTTAATTCTTAAGCGTTCATTAAAAAAATGTGTAGATTGGAGCAAGATTGACAAGGCTGATTATATGAATGCGATGCGTTTAAGTCCTGTAAATCCGGTAATAATAAGGCAATTGATATCTAATGCCTTGACCGATCAGATCAATAATCGTGAGATGTTTATGAAAGGGATTGATTATTCCTATTATTATGAACAAGAAGATTAACGGCAATTTGAATTTATAGAATCTACATAGCTTATGAAAAAGTTGAAATTGGCGGTGTTGCTTTCCGTTGTTTCATTTGGTCTGCGTGCTGAAACGGTTGATACGATAGCTATTGAAAAATACCGACATGATTTCTTGAATGGGAATCACAAGATTGTTGATTTTGTTATGAATCTGTATGAAAAATATGATATTGTAATCTTGGGGGAGAGGGATCATAGGGACACGACGCAATATTCGTTCATCAAGGATATTGTCGCTGATTGCCGTTTCATTGATAATGTGGGATATGTTTATACCGAAGTCGGATGCAATACAGCGACTAAGAGTGCCAATGGCCTGATAAAGAGTAAATTCAATAGTGAGGAGGAATTTAGGCTTGCTGCAATAAAGCATTTACGTGTAGAAGATTGGTGGCCTTTATGGGAGAAGTGGAATCGCTACAAGTTATTACGTGATTTGTCGGTCATAAATGACTCGTTGTCAGCGGAAAGAAAATTGACAATAGGATTGACTGACGTGAATTATCCATGGAATGACATTGGGTCTCCGGCTGACTTCAAGTGTCTATATGAGGAGGCGCAGTGGAATCGTGACTACATTATGTCGCAGAATTTCAGCTACATGTATTTTCATCAGAGACCACGTAACGGTAAACGTAAGGCTCTTTTGATAACAAATGCGCCACACGCGATAAATAATCCGCTGACAAAAAATGAGGGGTGGTTCATAAAGCAGGGATTTGGTGACCGGGTTGCCATAGTGTTGATGAATTGGGATAAATGGTGGCAGGATGAATATGAACTGTGGGATGACGGAAGGGTTGATGCGGCATTCTATATGACCGGTAATAAACCGGTGGCATTGAAGATGGATGAATGTGCGATAGGGGACCTCATGATGGAAGGGTTGCATTTTAAAGATGTTGCCGATGCTGTTGTGTTTGATGTGCCGGTCGATCGCTTTGTATGCAAATGCGGATTGGATGGATTGATAACAACTGATTTTGAGGAAGAGATATTGCGTCGTGACAGGATTGTGGGAGAGGCAATCTACCCTGATCGCAAGCCTTCGTCAATAGAGGGTCTTTATCAGGAGTATAATAGGGAGAGGTGTTTTTCTCCTTATTCCGATACTGTGCTTCACCAATTCCGCCGCTTCATTGAAGACCGGTAGCCGTTCAGTCAAAGATCTTGTCCCAGTCTTTCCATACAGCCTCATAGCCGAGGTCGCGTATTTCGTTGGCAACCTGTAGGGGTGTGCGGCTGTCCGAGACCTCAAACTGTTCAAGGGCATCGGGTGTCGATACATATCCTCCGGGTTCGGTCCTGCTTCCGGCGCTCATTGATGTCACGCCGAGTTTCATCATGTTGGCGCGGAATGCCGGTTTTTCACGGGTGGAGTAGGAAATGTCGACATCATGGTCAAAAATGCGGAATGCGAAAGTGAGCTGGGCAAGTTCCCGGTCACTCATCACTACTGATGGCTGATAGCCTCCTTCGGCCGGGCACATTCGCGGAAAATTTATGGAGTATCGTGTTTTCCAGTAATTCTTGCGCAGATACCTCAGATGCCGTGCCATCATTGTCACGTCGGTGCGCCAGTCCTCAAGCCCTATGAGTACGCCCATCCCTATCTTGTGTACTCCGGCCATTCCCATACGGTCAAATCCGTTTACACGCCACTCATATATTGATTTCATGCCGCGAGGATGGTATTTCTTGTAGTTGGTCTCGTTATAGGTCTCCTGAAAACATACCACCCCGTTCAGCCCGCTTTGGGTAAGACGATAGTAATCCTGGGTTTTCATCGGCATGACCTCGATAGTGAGGTTGTTGAAATAAGGCCGGGCAACGTGCAGCACTTCCTCAAGGTAATTCACCCCGTTTAGGGATGGGAATTCACCGGATACGATCAGCAGGTTCTCAAACGGACCTAAGCGTCTTATGGCCTCACATTCGGCCTTTACCTGCTCCATGGTCAGTGTGACACGTTTCAGCGGGTTGTTATGGTTGAATCCGCAGTAGACACATTGGTTGGTACATGCATTAGAGACATACATGGGGATGTACAGGGATATGGTCTTGCCGAAACGTTCCAACGTGTAGCGATGGGACAGTTGTGCCATCGGTTCGATATAGGCTGCACCCACAGGGGAGACAAGAGCCATGAAATCATCGATGTCTGGATGCTCTTTCCCGAGTGCGATCTCTACATCACGTGCTGTCTTTGATGCGATGGCTCGTGTCGTGTCGTCCCAGCTGTATTGTTTTATCTCGTCGTAGAACATAGGGCGGTTCATTTATTCTTCGTGGTTTCTTCACACACCGATTGTGAAATGCGCATTGCGCAGAAGTTGGGACCGCACATGGTGCAGAAACGGTCGTCAGCCTTGTGGCTTTCAACATAGTATTGACGTGCGCGTGCCGGGTCGAGCGAAAGGTTGAACTGGTCTTTCCAACGGAATTCAAATCGGGCTTTGCTCAGCGCGTCATCGCGTACCTGCGCTCCGGGATGCCCTTTGGCTATGTCGGCGGCATGAGCGGCAATCTTGTAGGTTATCACGCCGTTGCGCACATCTTCAAGATTGGGCAATGCAAGGTGCTCCTTTGGTGTTACATAGCATATCATTGCCGTACCCATCCATGCTATCTGTGCGGCACCGATGGCTGAGGTTATATGGTCATATCCGGGAGCGATGTCGGTTGTCAGCGGGCCGAGTGTATAGAACGGTGCTTCGTGGCACTTGTCTACCTGCCGTTCCATATTCTCCTGTATCTTGTGCATGGGGACATGTCCCGGGCCTTCAATCAGTACCTGGACATTGTGTTTCCATGCAATTCCGGTAAGTTCTCCGAGTACGTCAAGTTCCATGAACTGGGAGCGGTCGTTGGCGTCATGGATAGAGCCGGGACGCAGACCGTCGCCGAGAGAAACCGCGACATCATATTGTGCCAGGATTTCACATATCTCGTCAAAGTGGGTGTATAGGAAATTCTCTTCATTGTGCATTACTGCCCATTGGGTCATGATAGATCCTCCGCGTGATACGATTCCGGTGAGGCGTTCATTTATCAGATCGGCATGGGCGCGTAACGCTCCGGCATGGATGGTGAAATAGTCCACTCCCTGTTCCGCCTGTTCGATAAGGGTATCGCGGTATAGTTCCCATGTCAGGGCACGGACATCGCCGTTGACTTTTTCCAGTGCCTGGTAGATAGGTACTGTCCCCATGGGAACAGGACAGTTGCGGATGATCCACTCACGTGTCTCATGTATGTTTTCTCCTGTCGACAGGTCCATCAGTGTATCGCCTCCCCAATAGCAGCTCCACACGGCCTTGTTTACCTCTTCTTCGATCCCTGACGACAGTGCCGAGTTTCCGATGTTGGTGTTCAGCTTTACAAGGAATTTACGGCCTATGATCATCGGTTCTGCTTCAGGATGGTTTATGTTGGCCGGAATTACCGCGCGGCCTGATGCGACCTCTTCACGTACAAGTTCGGGTGTGATGTGGGATTTTATGCCCAATGCTTCGGCATTCATGTTCTCGCGTATGGCGACATACTCCATCTCGGGAGTAATGATACCTTGACGGGCAAGAGCCATTTGGGTAATAGCTTTCCCCTCTTTGGCTCGTCGCGGGGCATATCTCTTGGCAAACCTGATGTTGTCAAGGCTCTTGTCCTGCTCGCGTTGGCGACCGTATTCCGATGTTATCGCTTCAAGCTGTTCAATGTCATCACGTCGGGCTATCCATGATTCCCGAATGCGGGGAATACCGGCGTTTATATCGGTCTTGACCGCCGGGTCGGTATATACACTGCTTGTGTCATATACATATACCGGTGCATTTTCGTGTATGATTTTTTCACCGTCTACAACCTTTACGGTAGGGGTCAGGTTTATACGCCTCATTGCCACGTTGATGGGGTATTGTTTACCCTTCATGTATATTTTCTCGGAATTCGGGTAACTGTGGACGTCGATATTTTCTATTTCCATGTTTTGAAAACGTTTTTTAGTCGTTAAGGAATGATGTCAGGGGACTTGTTGCAACGGCATGGAATGATTGTGAGCCAAGTCCGGCAAGATAGGCTTTACGTCCGGCCTCCACGGCCAACTTGAATGCCACCGCCATTTCTACCGGATTCCCGGCTACGGCTATCGCAGTGTTGACAAGTACCGCATCCGCTCCCATCTCAAGCGCATCGGCAGCATGAGACGGTGCTCCGAGTCCGGCATCGACCACTACCGGCACACGGCTCTCGGCAATGATTATTTCCAGCAGGTCGCGTGTCTTGAGTCCCTTGTTTGTCCCGATGGGAGCACCCAATGGCATAACTGCCGCTGTCCCCGCTTCTTCAAGCCGCTTGCATAGTACGGGATCGGCTTGGATGTACGGTAGCACATGAAATCCGTCACGGGCAAGGATTTCGGTTGCCTTTAGTGTCTCGATAGGGTCGGGGAGCAGATATTTGGGGTCGGGGTGTATTTCGAGTTTGATGAAATCAGTCCCGAAACAGTCCCGCGCGAGCCGTGCTGCCAATACTGCTTCCTCGGCATTACGCACCCCCGATGTGTTAGGCAGGAATTGCACTCTTTCTCTGTTGATGTGCCTGAGCATGTCATCATCTTCTTCATGCTCCATGTCGATGCGTTTCATCGCTACGGTTATCATCTCCGACTCCGATGCGAGAATTGCTTCAAGCATAAGCCGGTTGGATGAAAATTTACCGGTACCGACAAACAGGCGCGAACTGAACTCGCGGTTTCCTATCTTCAATAAATCCATAATCAGATTATTTTTTATATAGTTTTTCCAATATTTTTGATGTGTGCATTACCGGGTCATCGGCATTGATTATCTCTCCGGAGAGGGCTATCCCGTTGACTCCGGTTGACATTATCGCGTCAATGTCACCGATGGTTATGCCGCCTATTGCGACGACAGGCAATTCTATTCCGGCATTCCTTATTTCCGATATGATTGATCTATAACCTTCAAGTCCCAATACCGGTGACAGTTTTTTCTTGGTGGTCGTGTGCCGGAACGGACCTAATCCTATATAGTCGATGTCGGTCTTGCGCAGGGCGATGATGTCGTCTGCGGTGTTGGCTGTCGCCCCGATTATGGCTCCTGCTCCAAGGTATTCACGCGCTTGAGCCGGAGGCATGTCATCCTTGCCGAGATGTACACCGTGTACAAGCAACTCCTTTGTCAGTTGTACGCGGTCATCGATCACGAGAATCGCATCATGCTCCTTGCACATTGGGATAATTTCAAGAGCAACGGATTTTACCTCCTCATCGGTCGCATCTTTCATGCGTAGCTGTATCCATCGGCATCCGCCTTCAAGAGCCATCTGTACCTCCTCGGCAATGCTGTACCGTTCACTCGGGTGGGTTATGAATTGTAACATAGTTATTATCGGTTAAGTTTTGTTTCAAATTCTGCGATACGCTGCCGCAAATTTTTGCTGTCCGTGGCATTGAACAGGTAGCCGAGTACAGCGATGCCTGAAAACGGGTACTGCATCACATCATGTAGCCGTTCGGGAGTTATCCCGCCCAAGGCTATGACTTTGGATGGCGGTATTTCCGTTAAGGCTCTATCGGTAAAAGCCGCTTTATATCCTGTCTTGGATATACTGTCGAATATTGGGCTTAATGTCACGTATTCATATCGTCCGATATCGGCTGTTTCCTCGATAGAGTGGCAGGACTTGCTTAATGCCCCGGAATATAGTGCCGGCGGCGCAGGACACCGGTGGTTCAGATGAAGTCCGCCGAGATTGAACTCGTTGATGAGCTCAAAGTGCCCGTGTAGCTTCAGGCGTCGATGATGTTGCTGTGGAATTGACTCGATAATGCGCCGCACCTCGGAAGTGGAGGCTTTGGGATGGCGCAGATGCACGTAGTCCCATCCGGCATCAAGAATAACGGTGATGTAGTCAGCCTCGCCGGTTGATATTTCCGGAGGTGTTATCGCAATCCTGTAAAAATGGGAATTGTGCATCGCAGATGGTCTTATCCGCCGTAAAAAGCTTTTATTATTATTATCGAATCACCGTTGTGCAGGATTGTCGATTGTCTCAGCGCTGACGGGACGACTGTGCCGTTAAGTGCAGTTGCAATGCCTTGGGCTGTGATGCCCTGCTGTTCCAAGGCATCTTGTAGTGTCGCGCCATTTGGCAGCGACACATCCTTGTCGTTGATTTTTACTGTTATCATAATTTCCTTAATTTTAGCTTTTTCGGAGAAAAGAAATGATTGACCGGACCGTTGCCGTTGCCGATATTGACATGCTTTCCGGCAAAGAGTGCGTATGTGATATATTGCTTTGCTTTTTTTACGCTTGAAGTCAAGTCGTTGCCGAGAGCGATATATGAGGCTATTGCCGATGACAATGTGCATCCTGTGCCATGGCTGTTGCGGGTATCGATGGCGTCCGATTCCAGTTTGATCAGCCTGTCGTTACCCTCCAGCGCAAGATAGTCGGTCTTTTTGTCGGTATCGGCAGAGTCTCCACCTTTTAACAGGATGTTCCTTGCTCCCATTTCATGAAGCCGTTGAGCCTGGATGCCGACATTATCGCTCCCGGTGAGTTCACGGGCTTCAGCCCGGTTGGGGGTGATGAGGATTGACATCGGGAACAGTTTCTCTACAAGATTTTTTATCGCGTTACGGTCAATGAGCAATGCACCGGAAGTTGCCACCATTACCGGGTCGATAATAATGTTCCTGGCGTTATTCCTCGCAAGGGCATCGGCTATGGAGTCAATGATGTCGGCACTGTAAAGCATCCCGGTCTTTACTGCGAGAGGCGGGATGTCGGCGTAGACCATATCGATTTGTGCTGCAACAATCTTGGGAGCAATGCCTTGTATTGCCGAAACACCCGTAGTGTTCTGGGCAGTAATGGCGGTTATCGCACTCATTCCGTAAACACCGAGTGACGACATCGTTTTCAAGTCGGCCTGGATGCCTGCTCCGCCTGATGAGTCGGAGCCGGCTATCGTGAGGACGGGGATATAGCTTTTCATCCTATTG
>JAFTRI010000005.1 GCA_017462345.1 Muribaculaceae bacterium | reverse complement strand
TTCCCGTTCCCTCCGTTGTTCACTATCGGGCTCTCGGGTTCTTCATCGTCGTCATCGCTGCATGACGCGAAGCCTGCGCACAGCACTGCCGCCAACGCAAGGCTCATAATTCTCGCTCTATTCATTGAAATTATTATTTGAGGACGCTTATTTTAATTGCCTTTATCGGATGCGGTCGTAGCTCTTGAGCAGACGTTCATCAGCGACCATGCGGCGGTAAGCGGCAAGAGCCAACACAACCGAGCATGCGAGCAATAATGCTCCCCCTGTCCAGTCGATACTCAACTTTCCATTATATGCAATTGCTCCACCGGCAACAGCTGATGCCACCATCAGCAATACCGACACAAGTGTAACCGTCTTCTGACGTCTGATATTCTTGAACATGAATATTGCCAACAACAGTAACATGGCAACCAGCAGATTGAGTGTGCAATACACCGGTGCATCCACCGGATGGAATTGTACTGATTCTTCTCCGATACCTTGCGAAGCGAAAGGGATAAAACTGAAAATTCCCATCATCACCGATGCAAGGAATAAAAACACTGATTGCCAACGTTGTATTACCATAGTTATAAGTTTTATACGTTATTATGGCGCAAATTTAGGAATTTCTGTCGAAAAAATTGCGGTGTTATCCTGAAATCGGGACAACACCGCACTAAACTACTATTTGGTTATGAGGAAAGGTTGCACTTATTTTTCGCAGGAGCATGTGCTGAATGCAACCAGCATCCACACCATTTTTTCCTGCTCTTTGAGATAACCGGTCATCATATCGGCCGTAACGTCGTCACCGGCTTCATTGGCCAGTCCTATTAACTTACGTTCCTTGCTGATCAGGTGCTTGCAGGTGGCGAGGATGTTCTCTATGGCCTCATGTCCGCAAGTGACATTGTCGACCTCCTTTACTTCGGCTATTTCAAGATATTTGCTGAACTTGTTCTCAGGAGTCCCGCCGAGCATCAGGATACGTTCAGCGATTTCGTCAACTTTTGCCGCTGTATCGTCATACATGTTCTCGAACTTCTCGTGTAATACGAAGAAACCATGTCCCTTGATGTTCCAGTGCATTCCGCGGAGATTGGTGTAATATACCTGAAAGTCTGCAAGAAGCCGGTGTAATGCCGATACCACGTCAGCAACTTTCTGTTCATTGAGATGTAAAAAATCCATTGTTTTCATAATCTTGTTTTTTGAGGGTTATTGTTTTGTTTTTGCAAAGTTAACCGGTAAAGGGACACTTGTCAAACAGATAATTTCTATCTTTGCATAGACGATTTCTATTTAGTTGTTTTCATCATGACATTACAACAGTTGGAGTATATAATTGCGGTAGACCGATTCAGGCATTTCACCAAAGCAGCCGAATACTGCCGTGTCACCCAACCGACTCTGAGCGCAATGCTACAGAAACTGGAGGAGGAATTGGATACCCGCATCTTTGACCGTAACCAGCAACCTGTGTGCCCCACTCCTGTCGGCACACACATAATAAAACAAGCCCGGGAGGTATTGGTTCAGGTCAACCGTATCAAAAATATAATCGAAGAAGAAAAACACTCATTGAAAGGTACATTCACATTAGGGATACTGCCTACAATAGCACCTTATCTTCTTCCGCGTTTCTTCCCGCAACTTGCCAGAAAATATCCCCAGCTCGATTTCCGTGTAGTGGAAATGAAAACCGCCGACATCAAGAAAGCCTTGCCGGCAGGAGAGATAGATGCCGGAATCCTGGCGCAGCTGTCGGGATTGGAGGAATACAGCAACCATCATCTTTTTTATGAAAAATACTTTGCATACGTGTCACATAGCAGCCAGTTGGCTGAAAAAGATGTCATCCGCACATCCGACCTCTCCAACGAAATGCTGTGGATGCTTGATGAAGGCCACTGTTTCCGGGACCAACTGGTGCGTTTCTGCCAATTGAAATCGGCGCAAGCAAGTCAATCGGTCTATCATCTCGGTAGCATGGAAACGTTTATGCGCATGGTGGAGAGCGGAAAAGGCACGACATTTATTCCTGAACTCGCAGTGATGCAGCTGAGCGATGCACAAAGGGAATTGGTAAAGCCGTTTGCCATTCCTGTACCCACCAGGCAGATTGTAATGCTAACGGACAAGGACTACATACGCCACACGCTAATAGATGCATTAGTCTCAGAAATACAGGGGGCAGTGCCTAAGGATATGCTGACACTAAAACCTGGGCAAGCTGTAATATAGACGACGTCTATAATCCTATAAAATCTTTCAATCGGCAAATTTGTTATTACTTCCGGACGATGCAATACATTTGCAGCGGAAACAGAATTAATAACAACTTTAAAAACTGAAAGATTATGACACCTATTATCAATTCACAGTTACCCGAGTTCAAAGTACAGGCCTATCACAACGGAGAGTTCAAGACAGTCACAAGCGAGGATGTCAAGGGGAAATGGGCTATCTTCTTTTTCTACCCTGCCGATTTCACTTTCGTATGCCCTACCGAGCTGGTTGACATCGCCGACAAATATGAACAATTCAAGTCGATGGGAGTGGAAGTCTATTCTGTGAGTACCGATTCCCATTTCGTACACAAAGCGTGGCACGACACCTCCGACAGTATTCGCAAAATCTCCTATCCGATGCTTGCCGACCCGACAGGAGTCCTGAGCCGTGCGTTCGGGGTAATGATCGAGGAGGATGGCATGGCCTACCGCGGTACATTTGTCGTTAATCCTGAAGGTAAAATCAAAATTGCCGAAATTCACGACAACAACATCGGACGCAATGCCGATGAACTTCTGCGTAAGGTTGAGGCGGCACAATTTGTTGCGATCCATAATGGGGAGGTATGCCCTGCCAAGTGGAAGAAAGGTGACGCTACGCTGAAACCGAGCATCGATCTTGTCGGGAAAATCTAAACAGTGATAAGAATTCCATCAGCGTGGATTTTCAAGTTACGCTAAAAAATCCACGCTTTTCAATTAAACGACAAAAGATCATGTTAGACTCCGACATAATAACGCAAGTCAAGGGTATTTTCAGTAGCCTCGAATCACGTTACACCTTCAGTACCACATATTCTTCCGACCGTAACGAGGCAAGGGAGATGATAGAATTTATAAACGATGTAGCAAACTGTTCCGACAAGTTATCTTGCTTGCAAAATATTGCAGAACAGCCCGGGTTACTGCAGTTCAGTATACTGAAAAATGATTCCGAGACAGGAATCACATTCCGTGGAATCCCCAACGGACATGAGTTCACATCGCTTCTTCTCGCAATCCTCAATCTTGACGGTCAGGGCAAAAATCTGCCCGACCGTACGATAATCAACAGGATAAGAAATCTGCAAGGCAACATCCGGTTACAGACCTATGTATCTTTGACATGTACCAACTGTCCCGAAATAGTGCAGTCACTTAATATTATTGCCATGTTTAACCCTGGCATCTCCCATGAGATGATAGACGGGGCATTGTTCCAAAGTGAGACTGACACGATGAATATACAGGCTGTTCCCACAGTATTTGCCAATGGCAGGATGTTGCATGTGGGGCGTGGCTCATTGGGGGAACTTCTTGAAAAGTTAGAGACCCATTTTGGTAGTTTACCCTCAACCGGTGACACAGCGCAAGAGTTTGATCTAATTGTTCTTGGCGGAGGTCCGGCAGGAGCTTCGGCAGCCATATATGCAGCACGAAAAGGTCTCAATGTGGCAATGATTGCCGAGCGTATAGGCGGTCAGGTAAAAGAAACTGTAGGTATCGAAAATCTTATATCAGTTCCTCACACCACAGGTCCACAATTGGCAGACAATCTCCGTGACCACATAAACCGGTATCCTATTGCTGTATTTGAAAACCGCCGTATCGCTTCATCGGATGTTATTGGAAAGACCAAAACAATAACCGTTACAGGCGGTGAGACATTCACCGCTCCGGCTGTAATAATCGCAACAGGTGCAAGTTGGCGCAAACTGGGTGTCGAAGGGGAAACAGAATACATAGGCCGAGGAGTTGCATTCTGTCCTCATTGCGACGGTCCTCTGTATACAGATCGGCATGTTGCTGTCATAGGTGGTGGAAATTCCGGTATTGAAGCCGCATTAGACCTCTCCGGAATATGTTCCAAGGTTACTGTCTTTGAGTATGCCGACATGCTTAAAGCCGATAATGTGTTGCAGGAAAAAGTGCGTAATATTCCTAATATAAAAATAATTACATCAGTGGAGACGACCGGAATCATCGGTGACGGGAACAAAGTGACATCAATACGTGTAAAAGACCGCACCACCGGTACTGAAAACACCTATCCTATTGACGGGATATTTGTCCAAATAGGGCTGTCGGCTAACAGCCGACCATTCAAGGATGTGCTGGAGACAACCTCTATCGGCGAAATTAAAGTCGATGAATCATGCCGCACATCGATTCCCGGAGTATATGCCGCAGGCGATGTATCGACAGTGCCTTACAAACAGATAATTATCGCTATGGGCGAAGGTGCAAAAGCTGCACTTTCAGCATTTGATGATATTATTCTCAACAAGATATAATCAATACCTCATTATATTAAGGCAAATGTTAAAAAACTGCTATAAAACACCAATAATAAAATCCGGATAAAGTAATATTTATTCGGATTTAATTTTTATATTTGTAAATACAGAATCAATACCATCAAATTCATATAAGCTATGGATATTAATAACATTATGAGCTCTTTGGAAGCCAAGCATCCGGGAGAAAAAGAGTATCTCCAGGCAGTGAGAGAAGTGTTACAGTCGGTAGAGGAAGTCTATAACCGGCATCCTGAATTTGAGAAGGCACGAATCATCGAACGTATGGTAGAACCCGATCGTATTGTCACGTTCCGTGTTACATGGATTGATGACCGTGGAGAGGTGCAGACCAACATCGGCTATCGTGTTCAGTTCAATAATGCCATTGGCCCGTATAAAGGCGGCATACGTTTCCATGCTTCAGTAAATCTGTCTATTCTGAAGTTCCTCGGATTTGAACAGACATTCAAGAACGCACTGACTACCCTGCCGATGGGTGGAGGCAAGGGCGGATCGGATTTTTCACCACGGGGCAAGAGTGACCGTGAAATAATGCGTTTCTGTCAGGCATTCATGCTCGGATTGTGGAAAAACCTCGGTCCTGACCGCGATGTACCCGCAGGTGATATAGGTGTAGGGGCACGCGAAGTGGGTTACATGTACGGCATGTACAAAAAACTTGTAGAGGAACACACCGGCACGTTTACCGGCAAAGGGCTTGACTTCGGAGGTTCGCGCATACGTCCTGAAGCGACCGGATTCGGTGCATTGTACTTTGTACAAAACATGCTGACAGCCCATGGGGAAACCATTAAAGGCAAAACCGTTGCCATCTCAGGATTCGGCAACGTGGCATGGGGTGCTGCACTTAAGGCAACCGAGCTCGGAGCTAAAGTCGTCACCATTTCAGGACCTGACGGATATGTATATGACCCTGACGGAATTTCGGGCGAAAAAATAGACTATATGCTTGAACTGCGAGCATCGGGCGAGGATATTGTTGCCCCATACGCCAATAAATTCCCCGGAGCGACATTCTATCCGGGACAGAAACCGTGGGAACAGAAAGTTGACATTGCCCTACCCTGCGCCACTCAGAACGAGCTTGATGGAGATGACGCAAAACAACTCGTTGCCAACAACACACTATGTGTTGCAGAGGTTTCCAACATGGGCTGCACACCCGAAGCCATCGACACATTTATCGAGAACCGTACAATGTACGCTCCCGGCAAAGCTGTAAACGCCGGCGGTGTAGCAACATCGGGACTTGAAATGAGCCAGAATGCCATGCACCTCACATGGAGCGAGGAGGAAGTTGACCAAAAGCTACACGGCATCATGAAGGATATACACACCCAATGTGTAAAATATGGAACACAATCCGACGGATACATCAACTACATGAAAGGAGCAAACATTGCGGGATTCATGAAAGTTGCCCATGCCATGATGGGGCAAGGCATCGTATAATCCCACCCGATAAAATGTACAAGCGTGCTGCAATGCGGTTTCCGTATTACAGCACGTTGTATTTATTGACTGTCACTTATTGCTTTATTATCGTCATAATGATTGTGAAGAGAGTCAATGCAATTATGGTAACAACACGATAAAGCGCACCCTTTGACCGGTATTTCCGATAGCCATTAACAGCAAATATCGACATCATCACACTGAAACAGATTGCTGCGGAGACAATATACTTAGAGATTCCGGCTTCCGATACAACAGCAACTGCTACCGCAATCATCACTGCAACTACCGCAATTAAATAATAATTCAATGCTTTCATATTAAGTAACTTACTTTAATAACTCTCGTCTATCACACAAAGTGTTCTCGCAAATCTGCATCACTAAATCCTTATCTTTATCTACATATTCCACTGATTCTTCAATATTCCATTGTACCATAATAAATACTCTATTTATCATTATAATTACTATTAAAAATTAAATGAATAGGCGATGATTGCGATGGTGGTGAGGAGCATTACAGCAACAACCATGTCGGATAGCAGGAAAGTAAGGGACTTGTTACCGAGCTTGATTGTCTCATCAGTCATTACAGGGAAATTACCGGCTGACATCATGCGCCTTGAAAGGAATCGTGAAGCACAATACATAACCGCTCCGATGCAACTACCCAATATAGCCCCGACAAGCAAATCACCCGGATAATGCACACCGAGATACAGCCGCGTATAGGAATGTAATGCAGCCCAACTGAATACTGCTACTGCAAAACGACGCTCCCTGACCAACAACGATAAAAATACTGCAAGACAGAACGAATTGGCTCCATGACATGAAGGAAAACCATATAGCCCGCCACGATACCCGTTGACGACATGTGCCAATTCACATACAGGACTGTCGACATGAGACGGGCGCAAACGCTCAAAGAACGGGCGTATATGCGATGCTATCATCTGATCGGTAACAAGAATTGCAAGACCTATCGCTATCAGATAGCCCGATGCAATCCGCCAATTATATCGCCGGAACAGCATCACCGCCATAGTCACATACATGGGAATCCACACCGTTTTACCGGTAAAAGCCATCATGAACCGGTCAAAAAAGTCATTGTGCAACCCATTAAAGAACAGGAATACACTCGTATCTATATCTGTCAGAAATTCAATCATGATATATTAAGGCTTAACGTCGGTCAAGATCATCATATAGTTTTTGCAGATAGGCCTTACCTTTGACTGCAATATCCGCAATACTGTTACCTCGACCATAAATCACATCATCAGCATCACAATTATATACCATTGCATTGTCCAAGGTCACTATTCCAAACTGTGACTGGTCGATAAAGAATGCAAAGTGTGGTGAATCTCCGTTCATCATATTCTTGCTGAACGTAAATTCATCATGAGCAATGTCCAATTGGGATAATAACGTGGCCGCAATATCCATCTGAGAGCCTACGGTATCTATACGCATAGGCTTTGTCACTGCCCCGCCTGCCATTATCAGTGGAATACGATGACGCTCCACCGGATCGGTTATATTTTCGGGATAAGCTCCGAAATGATCCGGTACGATTATCACTAATGTATTTTCCCATTTACCGGTCGTTTTCAATTGTGTGACAAAATCCCCTACACATCGGTCGGCATAGACAAACGCACGTTCCTTGTCATTGGCTATCGACGGATCGGAATACGGCACTTCAAACGGCTCATGGCTGCTTGATGTCTGTATTACCCGCAATGTCGGCATATTACCCTGATACTTTTTCACGTCATCGATACAGCGGCTAAACACCACATGGTCATGTGCTCCCCATTTGCTTAACCTTTCGCTCATGGGGAAATCCTTGTCCGAAATAATACTGTCAAATCCCGATGAAACAAGATAGGCATACATATTGGTAAAGTTGGCATCCCCTCCGTAATAATAGGTTATTTGATAGCCGGCATTCTTTAATGAACGAGGAATTGACGGCAGCCGGTCGGTTTTGGTCACGTACTTCATTATGCTCGTGGTGGGCTGTGACGGATATCCGCTCAATATTGCAGGAATAGCCTTGTCGGTACGGTAACCGTTGGCATAAAATCTGGTAAACAGTACCCCACTATCGGCTATCGCATCCAGATTTCGGGCTATCGGAGCCACGCCGTCAAGCGAATTCATCACATGTGACGAAAATCCTTCCAGAATTATCAAATAAATGTCAGGACGGCTGTTGTTCAGCAATTGTGTAATGCTATCGGTATCTTGGCAGTCAACCATTCCGGCAAATATTTTGTCGGCCTCAGCAGGATCAAGATAGCGGAACTGGCTGCTGAAATTATTTTGATGTGTTGCCGAATACATGAAACTGAACAACGGGTTTATCGCAGCATGATTCATTTCCTGACGTTGGCTGAAATACACTGCGCTCAGGTTCATTGTCGATACCGTAAATCCACCACGGATGGGAATGAACAACGCTCCGGTAATCAGCAGCAATACTGCCGATTGCCACACGCTTCTGCCCATTGTTGTCAGCATCCGGCACACTGTATAGTGAAACGTCGCGAAATATATCGCTGCAACAACCGATATGCCTATGAGGCATCCTGCAACATACCACCCCGACACGCTTGCCATTGCAGCTTCAGGCGATGACATGAAATAGAACCACGGTGTCATGTCGAGTCTTGTACCCCAGTAACCGTACAGAGCCAAGTCCACACACATCCCAACTGCCATAACCAATGAGATAAGCACATAGTAACCTGTCTCGATCCATCTTAGGACTCGCGATGACGTCCATTGTCCTGCAATAAGCAACAATCCTGGAATCACGCTTGCATACCCGGCAAGAGACTCATCGAGAGGTAGTCCGTTCCACATTACTGCCAGATAATCAATCAATCCGGCATCGGCGTACAAATTGTGATGCACAAGCATAAAAATAGGCTTCTGCAACACAAACAACAATACAAAAAGGAAATAGATTACTATAAATTTCCGTAAAAAACACTTCATTTCAGTAGATGATTTATCGACAAAAATACATCTTTTATCCAACACCCGCAAAATACCATTGATATGATTGCGGATTATTTAATTCATGTATGTTATCGGGTCGAACCTCTTGTGTTAAACGTTTGTTATTCTTATAAAACTTTATGTTTATGGAAAAGAAGACACTTACTGCTGCGAACGGCCGTCCTATCGCCGATAACCAGAACATCCAGACTGCAGGACAACGCGGTCCGGCTCTCATGCAAGACCCTTGGTTTCTTGAAAAACTCGGACACTTTGATCGTGAAGTGATACCAGAACGGCGTATGCACGCCAAAGGTTCGGGGGCATACGGAACATTTACCGTGACCCATGACATCACCCGATATACACGTGCGGCATTATTCAGCGAAATCGGGAAGCAGACCGACTGTTTTGTCCGTTTCTCAACCGTGGCCGGAGAACGTGGTGCGGCCGATGCCGAACGCGATATCCGGGGATTTGCTATAAAATTCTACACCGAGACAGGCAATTGGGATTTGGTCGGTAATAATACTCCGGTATTTTTTCTGCGCGACCCGTTGAAATTCCCTGACCTGAACCATGCTATAAAACGAGATCCGAAGACAAACATGCGTAGTGCAAACAACAATTGGGATTTCTGGACGTTATTACCTGAAGCGTTACATCAGGTGACAATAACGATGAGTCCGCGCGGTATACCCTATTCCTACCGTCACATGCACGGTTTTGGCAGCCATACCTACAGTTTTATTAATTCAGACAATAGTCGCACATGGGTAAAGTTCCATTTGCGAACACTTCAAGGTATCAAATGTCTTACCGATCAAGAGGCGGAGGAAATCATTGCCAAGGATCGAGAATCTCATCAACGTGACTTGTTCGACAGCATTGAGAATGGTGATTTTCCACGATGGCTGTTTCAAATTCAGGTCATGACCGAAGATGAGGCAGAAAACTACCGTATCAATCCGTTTGATCTCACGAAGGTGTGGCCTCACGGAGACTTTCCGCTTCACGATGTCGGCATACTTGAACTTAACCGCAATCCCGAAAACTACTTTGCTGAGGTAGAGCAATCGGCATTCAATCCCATGAATATCGTTGACGGTATAGGCTTTTCTCCCGACAAAATGCTGCAAGGACGACTGTTTTCCTATGGCGATGCCCAACGTTACCGTCTTGGAGTTAATGCCGAACAGATTCCGGTAAACCGTCCGCGTTGTCCGGTTCATGCCTATCACCGAGACGGAGCGATGCGTGTCGACGGTAACTATGGAGCAGCTAAGGGATATGAACCCAACAGCTATGGAGAGTGGCAGGACTCGCCTCATCTTAAAGAACCCCCGCTGGCGCTGCATGGCGACGCGTTCAACTACAACGAAAGGGAATATGATGATGACTATTATAGCCAGCCGGGTGACCTCTTCAGGCTTATGCCCCCAGAAGACCAACAGTTACTGTTTGAAAATACGGCTCGGGCCATGGGAGATGCCGAGCAGTTCATAAAGGAAAGACACATACGCAACTGTTACCGAGCCGACCCGGCCTATGGTATAGGTGTCGCAAAAGCACTCGGTATCCGCCTTCCCGCTGATCTGACTTCAGCTTGAAGCCTTTTCTGCATAAAAGCAATAATTCGTTATGTCGTCAAATATCGGCATAACGAATTATTTGAAATACCATCTCTGTTACACACTGTTGCGATAAATGACACCATCGCATCTTTGTGTTATCATTTTATGTCCCTCAGTTCCTTGCGGACAGAGCCGTCACTCATCCTGATGATATTGATACCCGGTACGGGCTTCGCTATTCTACGCCCGTGGATGTTATACCGCCCGGTCTCCACGGCATCAGTGCTAACTCCGCCAACCGTTACGACACCTCCGGTGTCCGTCGGGTCATTCGGAGCATCATAGATGATGTTCCCCTCCGCATCCTCAAGATGATAGAATAGTGTATCGAATATGGGTCAATCGTATTGGAACTCGGAACCCAATAATTGTATGTTGCCATTCCGCACTTCCACTTGACGCCTTCACGCACTAACGGTACATACTCATATTCCTGAGCCACGATACCGGTAATTCCAGCTAATAGAACCGACAGCAACAGGATAATCTTTAAGGTGATCGTTTTCATGATGATAATATTTTGGTTAATGATATTGGGTCGGGTTCATTCAATCGGCTGTATCTGTTCGCAATTTACGTTGATTTTTTTATAAAAACAAGCATTTAAACATAAATTCGCGACAAAATTTAATATAATTAACAATTAGACAACACACCTCCTTGCGACATAAATAATTCATGCCGGCAATTTCTCGTCGTGACAGAAACTGAGAGTGTTATTTAATCCCTTTTGTGCCTTTCACTCCTCCTCCGAGACTGAATATATTCTGATCGTAAGAAACCGTTTTAAGCCCCTGTTCTCGTTTACGTTTAAGTGCAAGCTGTACAAGCCGGTCCATCAGACTGTCAAACGGTATTCCGGTTGCTTCCCACAGATAGAATGACAATGAACCAGGAATAGTATTGATTTCGTTGACATAGATGTCACGCGTCTTACGGTCAATGATTACATCGACACGGCTCACTCCGTGGCATGAAAGTACACGGAATGTTTCTCCGGCAAGAAAGCGGATGCGTCGGGTCTCGTCGTCGGGCAATTCGGCAGGAATCCGTTTTTGAGAGGACTGCATCCCCTTTGTCCCTTTTGTGCCTCCCATATATTTGTCCTCGTATGACAATATTTCACCGCTTTTGATTGGCTCTTCACACACTGATGTCTGATATTCGTCGCAATCGCCCAGCACCGAACAGTTTATCTCCTGCAATTCCTCAATCATGTCTTCGACAATGATACGTGTGGAATATTTCTCGGCTTCATCTACTTTTTCAATCAGTTGCCGGCGGTCAACTGCCCGACCGATACCTACACTTGACCCAAGATTGGCAGGTTTCACTATAACCGGATACCCGATTTTATCCTCTATACGCGCGATCAGTTCATCGCGTTGCGAAAACCACTGTTTGTCGGTAAACCATACATAATCAACCACAGGTATATCACATGCCTGCAGTATCATCTTCATCGTTATTTTATCCATTCCATTGGCCGACGATAATGTGTTGCATCCGGCAAACGGTATTCCGGTAGATTCCAATACCCCTTCAAATATACCGTCTTCTCCATTAGAACCATGAAGTACAGGAATCACTACATCAATATGTGCCAGTATATTTGAACCAAACAGCGGCTTCTTGCATTTGTACAAATTATAATCACCAAACACCGGCTTCATGTACACCTCCTCACATCGTGCAAGTAATGCCGGTATATCCTTGTAATTTGCGACATCTGACAAGGCATTGCCCGTATACCAATGCCCTTGCTTAGATATATATATCGGGGTAACATCATATTTTTCCTTGTCGATGGCATGCATAGCCTGAGAGGCTGAGATTACTGAAATTTCGTGCTCGGTGGAACGTCCTCCGAAAAATACACCTATGTTTGTTTTCATTTCGAATATGTTTTTTGTTATCCTGATTATTTGAATGTGTCGGGAAGGTCATTTTCGTACAAGACAGTGTCTCCTGATACAGCTATAGTGCCGAGAACACGTTGAGCCTCTCCGAACGATGCCACTGCATACACGTTTTTCTCATCAAGTCCTCCGCCTTTTGTAATGCCACCAAGCAGTGCATCACGATTATACTCTCCGACAATGATGGCGACATCGGCGCATGTTGATATTTTCACTCCAAGCGCTTCATTTAGTTCATATTGTTTTTCTCCAAGTTCAATCATTCCGGGAGTAATCACTATGCGCTTGCCTTTTGTCATGCGACCAAGCACATCCATCGCCATTCCTGAGCCTGTGGGGTTGCTATTGAAAGCATCATCGATAATAGTGATTCCTGTAGGAGTCCGCTTTAGATTCAGCCGATGTTCAACTTGTTCGATTTTCTCCACCGCATAACGTATTTTTTCTTCCGGCACTTCAAGATCTAATGCAATAATCACGGCTGCGACAAGATTGGAAACATTGCATTCACCGATAAGACGGGTGTGAAGTGTAATTTCTCTGCCATTTCCTACAATTACAAAGCGGGTTCCGGTTTCATCATACTCGATGTCTTTTACTGTATAATCGGCATTACCGATGGCATTCACGGCATATCGTACACATTTTACATTCTTTACCGGACGGTTGGCAATATAAGGGAAGTCATCATTAACCACACCAAGCCCGGCATGCGGAAGTGCATCGATCAGTTCAAACTTGGTTCTTTGCACATTCTCAATCGATTTGAATGATTCAAGATGCTGTTCACCGACTGCTGTAACAATGCCCATAGATGGGTGTACAAGCTCGCATATCTCACTTATATCCCCAGGTTGCTTTGCTCCCATCTCCACAATAAACACCTCATTATAGGGCTTGAGATGCTCACGTACGGTGCGTATTACACCAAGTATGGTATTGAAACTTCCCGGAGTCATCAGAACATCATATTTTTCGCTCAATATGCGGTTTAGATAATGTTTGGTACTTGTCTTTCCATAACTACCGGTTATTCCGATAACTTTCAGATTAGGCATTGATGCAAGTATACGTGCGGCATCATTGTAATATCGGCGGTTTATACTCTTTTCCACCGGCACAAGAATGGTATTTGCAACAACAGTCATTACATGAGATAGCGCATACACGGCCAATACCCCGACCGAAAACACATACAGCGATCGTGTCACATCTTCATCCCACATACAGTATCCGGCTATACCTAACGCTACAAGTGATATAACCGACATGGTTATAAAAATGCGCCATACACGTTTGGTAAAAACCAATGGTTTCTTATATTTTGCCGTTACAAGTTTCCATGTTCCCGATGCCGATACGGCAAATATCATTCCCATCCCAATATTTTCAGGTACAGCCGGAATCAAAGCAACGAGCAGCACAATTATTGTCAGGAGACGGTTCATTGATGTTGAATCCCCGCTCGTGCCGAGCCACCGCATGTACCGTTCATTTCGGTAAGAGTTCTGTTGTAACATCATCATCGTACGTTTAAATTCCATGACGAGATGTGCTATTGCCACAATTAATACTATTGCAAAAAATATATTCATGTCATTTAATCATTTAAGAAGCTGCGCAGTACGGCAGCAAATTGATAGGGATTATCAAGGAAACTGTAGTGTCCGCATCCTGAAAACGAAACAAGACCGGCATCAGGGATAAGCCGCTCCATAATTTTTGCGTCACGTAACGGGGTTGCCGTATCATTCTCCCCCCAGATAAGCAAGGTCGGAGCTTTAATTGACGGCATAACTGATTTCAGATCCTCATTGACAATTTTGCTGAGAGTCCGGCGCATCATTTCACTGGCGTTGTTATAGTCACTCGAACCGCGTTTCTCACGTATCTGGTCTATCCGCTTTTGTGCATTCTTCCCATAGATTAGCGGCATTAGCCGTTTGCCCATTTTATAGCTGTAAACCTTGAAATAATATTTTAGGGAACGACGAGGCTTTATTCCGGCTGCATCAACAAGAATCAATTTTTTCACCTGATTACGTGATGCAAACAGGATTCCGACACGCCCACCGAACGAGTGCCCCAATAATATGGGATTTTCTATCCTTTCACTTGCGACGAGAGATTCGATAATACGGGTATATTCCTCAATGCCCCACACCGTCGGCGGTTCTTGGGATAATCCAAATCCGGGGAAATCAATATTGTAGACTGTGTGGCTTTCAGCGACAATCTTTTCGATACTTGCAAGTGTCGTAAGGTTACATCCCCAACCATGCATCAGTATGACAGGATGCCCGCTTCCATGCACCGTATAATGGATATTGACTCCCGATATTTTCACACACTTTTCCATAAAACAGTTTAAGACAACAAAGTTAATACATCCCGTCAGTAATTAAAAGCCGTCACCGCTCAAAAATTTTTCCTCATGACGTATTTTCCCATGTAGAGTCTCTGCTGATACAATTTATGCTATGGAAAAGAGTTATAATTGAGCTGGTTAATGGTGAATTAAATGATTGCACCGATAAAATACTTAAGGAATAGACAGCTTGAAGACGTTATTTACACTATATATGTTTAGTGTCAGGTAGATATTTTGTTGTGTATGATAATTCGGATTGTGGATTAAAAGTGTTAACTTCGCGCTAAAATTTAAGAAATTATGGCCGACTCATCTTTATTGTCTCGACTTGACGGCATTGAAGCTCGCTTTGAAGAAGTGAGTACACTTATAACCGACCCGTCGGTTATTGCAGATATGAAACGCTATGTGCGTCTTACCAAGGAATATAAGGATCTTGAAAAACTTACCGGTGCAACACGGCTGTATCGACAGTTGCTTGGCAATGTCGCTGAGGCGCGAGATGTACTTGACAATGAGAATGACGATGAACTGCGAGCAATGGCTAAGGAAGAATTGGATGCTGCAAATCTACGTCTACCACAGCTTGAGGAGGAAATTAAGTTGCTTCTTATCCCTGCTGATCCGGAAGATGGCAAGAATGCCATTGTTGAAATACGAGGCGGGACAGGAGGAGACGAAGCGGCTATATTTGCCGGCGACTTGTTTAAGATGTACAGCAAATATTGTGAGTCTAAAGGATGGAATGTTGCGGTAACAAGTTTCAGCGAAGGTGCTGCCGGAGGGTTCAAGGAAATTGTTATGGCGGTGAGTGGTGAAGGTGTTTACGGGACATTGAAATATGAAAGTGGAGTACATCGTGTGCAACGGGTGCCGGCAACAGAGACTCAAGGTCGAGTGCATACATCGGCTGCTACTGTAGCAGTATTGCCTGAGGCTGAGGCATTTGATGTTGAAATAAATGAGGGAGAGATAAAGTGGGATACGTTCAGAAGCGGTGGCGCCGGCGGACAGAATGTAAATAAGGTTGAATCTGGAGTGCGTTTGCGTTATATGTGGAGAAATCCCAATACTGGTGAGACTGAAGAAATATTGATAGAATGTACAGAAACCCGTGATCAACCCAAGAATAAAGAACGGGCATTGAGCCGATTGCGTACATTCATTTATGACAAAGAGCATCAGAAATATATAGATGACATAGCTTCACGGCGCAAGACAATGGTCTCAACCGGTGATCGTTCGGCGAAAATACGCACCTATAACTATCCGCAGGGTCGCATTACCGACCATAGGATAAACTATACGATATATAATCTTCAGGCATTTGTTGACGGGGATATTCAGGATTGCATTGACCAACTGATTATTGCCGAGAATGCCGAAAAATTGAAAGCAAGTGAATTATAAAAAAATCTCCTAAAAATACAACTGATTATGAAACGTTCAGAGTTAGTGGAAAATATCCGTCGAAAAGAATCATTCCTATGTGTTGGACTGGATCCTGATATAAAGAAGATACCTGAGCATCTGCTCAATGATGAGTCTCCCCTATTTGCTTTCAATAAGGCAATCATTGATGCTACAGCACGGTATACTGTTGCGTATAAACCCAATCTTGCGTTTTATGAAAGTCTTGGTGTTGAGGGATGGATTGCTCTTGAAAAAACGATAAAATATATTAAGTGTAATTATCCTGACCAATTTATAATTGCTGATGCCAAGCGAGGGGATATCGGGAATACTTCCCAACTTTATGCCCGCAGTTTTTTTGAACATCTTGATGTGGATGCAATAACAGTTGCTCCATATATGGGAGAAGATAGTGTGAAACCATTTCTTGGATATGACGGGAAGTGGGTTATACTGCTTGCTTTGACTTCGAATAAAGGTTCTCATGATTTTCAGCTTATTGCTGATAGTGATGGCAAACGGTTGTTTGAACATGTTCTGAATACATCGGCACAGTGGGCATCAAGTGATGAGATGATGTATGTTGTCGGTGCAACGCAAGGAGAGATGTTCAAGGATATACGTGCGGTATCGCCCAATAGTTTTTTGCTCGTTCCTGGGGTTGGAGCACAGGGAGGAAGCCTTGAGGATGTTGCCCGTTACGGAATGATCGATGATTGCGGGTTACTTGTCAACTCGTCCCGTGGTATCATTTATGCGTCAATGGATGAGAATTTCGCTGAAGCTGCAGCCTGTGAAGCAAAGAAACTGCGAGATGCAATGTCGGTACTATTGAAGTCGCATAACATCATTTAGCGTTTATAAAGTTCTTTGATTTATAAAAATAGCGTAAATTTGCGGAGAATAAAGTGATTGAACTATATAACAAATAATTAAAATATCAGTAAAATGACTATCGACAATTACAATTTTGCCGGAAAGAAGGCAATCGTCCGTGTTGACTTTAATGTTCCATTGGATGAAAACGGTAATATTACCGACGATACCCGTATTCGTGGTGCTCTCCCCACCCTAAAGAAAATACTGAATGATGGTGGAGCACTTATCATTATGTCTCACATGGGCAAACCTAAAGGTAAAGTTAATCCGAAATTCTCACTGTCTCAGATTCAGGGGGCTGTTTCTGATGCCCTTGGTGTAGAAGTGAAATTTGCACCGGATTGTGCCAAGGCTGCCGATGCGGCTGCTGCGCTGAAATCAGGAGAAGTGCTTATGCTTGAAAATCTTCGATTCTATCCCGAAGAAGAAGGTAAGCCTGTCGGCATTGATAAAGAAGACCCTGCATACGATGCCGCAAAGAAAGAGATGAAAGATCGTCAGAAAGAGTTTGCTAAAACTCTTGCCGGTTATGCTGATTGCTATGTGAATGACGCATTCGGTACTGCTCATCGCAAACATGCTTCCACCGCTGTTATTGCCGACAGTTTTGATGCTGATAATAAAATGCTTGGTTATCTGATGGAAAAGGAAGTTAATGCTGTAGATAATATCCTCAGCAATATCAAGCGTCCGTTTACCGCGATTATGGGCGGTTCTAAGGTCTCAACTAAGATCGGTATCATTGAGAATCTTATGGATAAGGTTGACAATCTGATTCTTTGTGGTGGTATGACATATACATTTGCAAAAGCCCAGGGAGGTAAGATTGGCATGTCGATTTGTGAGAACGATAAGCTTGATCTGGCTCTTGACATCATGAAAAAGGCACAGGAAAAGGGTGTGAACCTTGTCCTTGGTACTGATTGTGTTGCCGGTGACAAGTTCAGCAATGATGCAAATACACAGGTTGTATCGGCTATGGATATTCCAGAAGGCTGGGAAGGAATGGATGCCGGTCCTGAGACCCGAAAATTATTTGCCGACGCAATAAAGGGCGCAAAGACGATCCTGTGGAATGGTCCTGCAGGAGTTTTTGAATTTGATAAGTTTACAGCCGGTTCACGCGCAATTGCCGATGCAATTGTTGAAGCTACCGGAAATGGTGCATTCTCTCTTGTAGGCGGCGGTGATTCAGTTGCATGTGTTAATAAATTTGGTGTCGCTGATAAAGTGTCATACGTATCTACCGGAGGCGGTGCGCTTCTTGAAGCGATAGAAGGGAAAAACCTTCCCGGAATAGCTGCGATTAAAGGCTAATTGAATAAATTATATTGTTATAGGTTGCGGGGACTCTAAGAGAGTTTTTCCGCAACTTTTTTATTGGATTGTTTTGACTTGATTTAATGAAAAAATTGTATTTTTGTGTTTTCGTTAAAAACGTATCAATATAATTTTTTCATATCATACTTTAACGCATGGTTGTATTTTTTAAAAAAGGCTCAAATTATGTGATTGCCATTGAGACCAATCATAAATTCTCAGACAGTGAAAAAGAAAAATTGTCATGGCTTTTCGGAGGAGCAAAGCCATTGGCCGGCACTTCAGTAAAAGGACGATTTATAGGCCCTCGTAAGGAGATGATAACTCCGTGGAGTACCAATGCCGTTGAGATTACACAAAATATGGGTCTTGAAGGTATAAGCCGCATTGAAGAATTTTTCTTGACCAAAGAAGAAGCGCCTAAGTATGATAAAATGCTTCAGCGTATATATGAAGGCTTGAACAGTAAGGTATACGCAATTAATAAGACTCCTGAGCCTATTGTATATATTGATGATATAAGTGAGTATAACAGGCAGGAAGGACTCGCACTGAGTCTCGATGAAGAGGATTATCTGCGGGAACTCAGTAAGAAACTTGGACGACCGTTAACGGACAGTGAAGTGTTCGGATTTTCTCAGGTTAATTCCGAACATTGCCGTCACAAGATTTTTAACGGAACATTTGTGATTGATGGAGAAGAAAAGCCGGTATCGTTGTTTAAACTGATAAAAAAGACTTCTCAGGAAAATCCCAATAAACTTGTTTCAGCCTATAAGGATAATGTGGCTTTTATTGATGGTCCGAAAGTTGACCAATTCTATCCGGTAAACCCTGACCGTCCTGACTATTTTGAAGTAAAGGATATCGATACGGTTATTTCGTTAAAAGCCGAGACTCATAATTTCCCGACTACTGTCGAACCGTTCAATGGTGCGGCAACCGGAACCGGTGGTGAAATACGAGACCGTCTTGGGGGAGGAAAGGCAAGTTTACCTATCGCAGGAACTGCCGTATATATGACATCATATCCCCGTATGTCTCCTGAACACCGTTGGGAGCTGATGATGAATCCACGTGTATGGCTGTATCAGACCCCATGTGACATACTCATTAAAGCGTCCAATGGTGCATCCGATTTCGGAAATAAATTCGGGCAGCCTCTTATCTGTGGATCATTGTTGACATTTGAACATGATGAAAATGGGAAGCAGTATGCGTATGATAAAGTAATTATGCTTGCCGGGGGGGTAGGATATGCAGCGAAAAAAGATGCAATTAAAGGTGACCCTGAAGCAGGAGAAAAAGTTGTGGTTATGGGCGGTGACAACTACCGTATTGGCATGGGTGGAGGTGCTGTATCTTCGGTTGAAACCGGACAGTATGCCAATGCTATAGAATTGAATGCCGTTCAACGGGCAAATCCTGAAATGCAGAAACGAGTATCAAATGTAATCCGTGCTCTTGCTGAAAGTGATAACAATCCTATAGTCTCAATTCATGATCATGGTGCCGGTGGACATTTGAATGCTTTGTCTGAACTTGTTGAGGCGACCGGGGGACATATTGACATTGATTCTTTACCTATCGGAGACAAGACTCTTTCTTCGAAAGAAATTGTAGGTAATGAAAGCCAGGAGCGTATGGGTATGGTACTTCATGAAAAAGACATTGAGTACGTAAAACGTATTGCCGATCGTGAACGTGCCCCACTCTATGTCGTTGGCGAAACTACCGGAGATGACCGTTTTGTCTTTGAACAGAAAAATGGAGTTAAGCCCATAGACTTGGCTATGGCTGATATGTTCGGCAATTCACCAAAGACGGTAATGACTGATACTACTATCGTGGTGAAGTATGCTGATGTGGAATATGATGAAACAAAGATAGATGAATATCTACATGACGTATTGAGTCTTGAAGCGGTTGCCTGTAAGGATTGGCTGACCAATAAGGTTGACCGATCTGTAACAGGGAGGATTGCTCGTCAGCAATGCCAGGGAGAGATACAGTTGCCGCTTAGCGACTGCGGTGTCGTATCATTGGATTATTGTGGTAAATCAGGTATTGCAACATCAATTGGACATGCTCCGCAGGTTGCATTGATAGATTCGGCCAAGGGGTCGGTTATGTCAATTGCCGAGGCATTAACAAACATCTCCATGGCTCCGCTTGCTGATGGAATAAAGGGACTGTCGTTGAGTGCAAACTGGATGTGGCCGTGCAAAAATCCAGGAGAGGATGCTGCATTATATCGTGCAGTGGAGGCATGTAGTGATTTTGCGTGTGCATTGGGTATAAATATTCCGACCGGAAAAGACAGTTTGTCTATGACTCAAAAATACGGCAGTGATAAGGTTTATTCTCCCGGAACGGTTATAATTTCAGCAGCAGGCGAAGTAAGCGATGTGCGAAAAGTTGTATCACCTGTTCTGCAACAAAAATCTTCTAAATTGTATTATGTTGATTTTTCCGGAGACAATCTTAAATTGGGCGGTTCTGCATTTGCACAGTCTTTAAATAAATTAGGTGCTGATGCTCCAACGGTAAAACATCCCGAACAGTTTGTCAAGACATTTGAGGCAATTCAGAAACTTGTTAAGGAAAAATCTTTGCTCGCTGCACATGACGTATCGGCCGGAGGGCTTATTACGGCATTGCTTGAAATGACGTTCGGTAATGTTAATGGAGGTATTGAGTTTGATACTGAGGCATTTGTTGCCGATGGGGAAAAGGATTTGGTGAAAATCCTGTTTGCAGAGAATCCGGCATTGGTTATTCAGGTTGCATCGGCAAAGACCGACAAGGTTGAGTCTATGTTAGGCAAGAATGGTATCAAATATTATGCAATAGGATGTCCGTCGGAAGAAAGAACAATCATGGTTACGCATGATGGCTCTGAACATCTGTTTGGAATCGATTATCTGAGAGATGTATGGTTCCGTTCATCATACCTCATGGATGTAGAGCAGAGTGGTGCCAAATGCGCGGCGTTACGATATGAGAATTATAAGAAACAACCAATCAGGTATAGATTCCCTAAAGGATTTGATGGGAAATTGATCTCCCGAGGAATTTCTTTCCGCCGAGATAAAAAGTCGGGAATAAAAGCTGCGATTATTCGAGAGAAAGGTGTGAATGGTGACCGTGAAATGGCATTTTCGCTTTATATCGCAGGATTTGATGTCAAGGATGTACACATGACAGATTTGATGTCCGGTCGTGAGACATTGGATGATGTCAATATGATTGTGTTCTGTGGCGGATTCTCTAATTCCGATGTGCTTGGTTCTGCCAAGGGTTGGGCTGGAGGATTCTTGTGGAATGAGAATGCAAAGCGGGCGTTGAATAACTTCTATAAGCGGAAAGATACACTGAGTTTGGGTATATGTAACGGTTGCCAGTTAATGATCGAACTGAATCTCATAAATCCTGAACATGGCAAAAAGACAGTGATGGAGCATAATGTTTCCCATAAATTCGAGTCTCAATTCCTCGGTGTTACAATTCCGGAAAATAATTCGGTGATGTTTGGTCCGTTATCAGGAATGAAGACCGGTATATGGGTAGCTCATGGTGAAGGCCGATTTAATTTGCCTGAATCACTCGATAAATATAATATCGTTGCAAAATATAATTATTCATCGTATCCGGGAAATCCTAATGGGTCTAAGGCGTCGGTAGCCGGTATTGCATCGGCAGATGGACGGCATCTTGCAATGATGCCACATCTTGAACGTGCGATATTCCCGTGGCAATGTGCATTTTATCCGGAATCCCGTCGGCGGGATGATGTGACACCATGGATTGATGCGTTTATTAATGCACGGCAATGGATAGAAAATAAAACGAAATAAAATATAAAAGTGGGAATATACCTTGATTTTAAGGATCTATTCCCACTTTGTTATTGATAATAATAAATATAGAATATGGGAGGTTTTTTTGGAGTAGCCAAACATGACAAGTGTATAAATGAACTGTTTTATGGAGTAGATTACAATTCCCACATGGGAACTAAACGTGCTGGTATTGCAACATGCTATAACGGAGTTTTTACCCGTTCTATCCATAATATAGAGAATGCTTATTTCCGATCTAAATTTGAATCAGATCTTGAAAGTTTTAACGGCAGTATAGGTATTGGTGTTATCAGTGATACTGATGCACAGCCTATAATAGTAAATTGTCATCTCGGTAAATTTGCAATAGTAACAGTAGGAAGAATAAATAATATCGGAGAACTGGAAAGGGAATTATTGGCAAAAGGACATCATTTCTGCGAACATAGTTATGATATTATTAATCCTACTGAAATGATTGCTGCACTTATCAGTGAGGGGAAGGACTATATCAGTGGAATTGAAAATGTCTATAGCCGTATAAAGGGTTCATGCTCGATGTTGTTGCTGACAGAAAAAAGTATTATTGCTGCAAGAGACAAGTATGGACGGACTCCGATAATTATCGGGGAAAAGGAGGGTGCGCATGCTGTAACTTCTGAAACGTGTTCATTCCCTAACTTGGATTATTCCATTGCTTATACAATGGGTCCTGGAGAAATCGTCGAAATTACACCTGATGGGTACAGACAATTGAGAGCACCGGGAGAAAAAATGCAGATATGTGCATTCTTATGGACCTACTATGGCTATCCTGCATGTGAGTATGAGGGTCGCAATGTTGATGAGATGCGATATGTTTCAGGTCTTGAAATGGGTAAGGCTGACGATACTGAAGTGGATTTTGTCAGTGCCATTCCTGATTCCGGTGTTGGAATGGCATTAGGATATGCACAAGGAAAAGGTGTCCCTTATCAGCGCGGAATTGTAAAATATACACCAACGTGGCCTCGTAGTTTTACTCCAAGTACGCAAGAACGGCGAGAGTTAGTCGCAAAGATGAAATTGATTACAAATAAATCTTTGCTTAAAGGTAAAAGTGTGATATTCTGTGATGACTCTATCGTAAGGGGTACACAGCTTCGTGATAATGTCAAGGATATGTTTGATGCCGGTGCAAGGGAACTACACATACGTATCAGTTGCCCCCCATTGATATACCCCTGTAAATTTATTAACTTTACATCTTCTAAAAGCGTGATGGAGTTGATTACTCGTCGAGTAATAGCTGAGCTGGAAGGCGATGCCGACAAGAATCTTGATGCTTACGCAACTACCGGTTCTCCGGAATATGAGGCAATGGTTGAACGCATAAGGCAGCATTTGAGCTTGACTTCATTGAAATTTAATCCGATAGAGAATGTCGTAAAAGCGATTGGCTTACCTAAGTGCAAGATATGTACACATTGTTTTGATGGATCGAGTTATGAATAAATAACGCGGTTTCTTTTGAAAAAAAACGCCAAGTCACTATCTTTGTATTTTTAATTAAGTCGTTAAGTAAAAATCAATTATTATCTAATATCTTAAAATATGAGTTTAAACATCATCGTGCTCGCAAAACAAGTGCCAGACACTCGTAATGTAGGCAAAGATGCAATGAAAGAGGATGGTACGATAAATCGTGCCGCCTTGCCGGCGATCTTTAACCCGGAGGATCTTAATGCTCTTGAACAGGCATTGCGTATTAAAGATGCGAATTCCGGGTCAACAGTTACAATTCTGACAATGGGGCTTCCCAGAGCATCAGAGATTATACGTGAAGCAATCTATCGTGGTGCTGATACCGGTATCGTTTTAACCGATCGGGCTCTTGGTGGAGCGGATACCCTTGCGACATCTTATTCGTTGTCTCAGGCGGTGCGTAAGTTTGGTAATTATGATATTATTCTTGGTGGTCGTCAGGCGATTGACGGAGATACTGCACAGGTTGGCCCTCAGATCGCTGAAAAACTTGGAATACCTCAGGTTACTTATGCCGAAGAAATCATCGGACTTGAAAATGGTTATGTAACGGTTAAGCGTCGTCTTGAGTCAGGGGTTGAGACAGTAAAAGCTCCCCTACCCTGTGTTGTTACAGTCAATGGTTCAGCTGCAGAATGCCGTCCTCGTAATGCTCATCGCATAATGAAATATAAACATGTTGTTTCACCAAGTGAAAAGGAGAAATTGAGCGATGATATAAAGACTTTGGTTGAGTCCCGTCCATATCTTAATCTTCAGGAGTGGAGTGCCGCGTATGTAGACGCTGATCCGGAACAGATAGGTTTGCCCGGTTCCCCTACCAAGGTAAAAGCTATTGAAAATGTTGTCTTTACAGCTAAAGAAAGCCGTCGCCTTGACAATAATGATGAGCAGATAGAAGAACTTATCAAAGAATTGATTGCAAATCACACTATCGGTTAACCTTTAAGTCTAAAAATCTTATGTCAGATATTAACAATTTAATAGTATATTGTGAGTTTGAGGATGGCAAAGTCGCCGATGTGAGTCTTGAACTCTTAACGAAAGGTCGCGTGTTGGCAACAGAACTTGGGGTGAAACTTGAGGCTTTGGTCATCGGTGATTGTCTTGATGGAATTGAATGCCAATTGTTCCCTTATGGTGTTGATGTTGTATATAAAGTTGCGGATAAACGATTATATCCGTACACTTCCAATCCTCATGCGGCTGTCCTTATTAATTTGTTCAAGGAAATAAAACCTCAGATTTGTCTTATGGGGGCAACTTGTATCGGTCGTGATTTAGGCCCACGAGTATCATCTTGTCTTCATAGTGGTCTTACTGCCGATTGTACTTCTCTTGAAATAGGAGATCACAAAGACCCCAAAACAGGAAAGGAATATCAGAACCTTCTGTATCAGATTCGTCCGGCATTTGGTGGTAATATTGTTGCAACTATTGTGAATCCCGAGTGTCGTCCACAAATGGCGACAGTGCGTGAAGGGGTAATGAAAAAAGAAGTATTCGATGCTGATTACCATGGTGAAGTTATAAATCTTGACGCTTCAAAATATGTGTCTGATGAAGATTTTGTAGTGGAAATCATAGATCGGCATATTGAAAAATCAAAAGTTAACATTAAAAACTCTCCTATAATCGTCGCTGGAGGTTATGGAGTTGGAAGCCGTGAGAATTTTAATCTCTTGTATGATCTGGCAAATACTCTTGGCGGAGAGGTTGGTGCTTCCCGTGCAGCTGTTGATGCCGGATTTACGGAACATGAACGCCAGATTGGGCAGACAGGTGTAACCGTGCGTCCAAAATTGTATATTGCTTGCGGTATTTCCGGTCAGATTCAGCATATAGCAGGCATGCAGGAAAGTTCCATTGTCATTTCGATTAATAATGACCCGAATGCCCCTATTAATACTATCGCAGATTATGTTATTACCGGCAATGTCGAAGATGTTGTGCCCAAATTAATTAAATATTACAAGAAAAATTCCAAGTAAACGTTATGGCTAATTTTTATAGTGACAATATAGATCTTAAGCATCATCTTAATCACCCGTTGATGCGTAAGATTGTTGAGTTGAAGGAGCGCAACTACACTGATGCAGAGAAATATGATTATGCTCCGCTGAATTTTGAAGATGCAATTGACTCCTATGACAAGGTTCTCGAGATTGTCGGGGAATTATGTGGAGGGATTATTGCAGAAAATGCTGAAGATGTTGACCATCAAGGCCCTCATGTTGATAATGGTAGGGTTGTATATGCCGACGGGACTCAGAGAAACCTTGATGCATGCCGTAAAGCCGGTCTGATGGGCATGTCTATGCCACGTCGTTTTGGTGGGTTGAATTTCCCGATTACGCCATATATTATGGCTGCCGATATTGTCAGTAGAGCAGATGCCGGATTTGAAAATTTGTGGGGACTTCAGGATTGTGCCGAGACAATATATGAATTTGCTGATGAAGATCAAAAACAGCGTTACATCACCCGTGTGTGTCAGGGCGAAACCATGTCAATGGACTTGACAGAACCTGATGCCGGATCGGATCTTCAGTCTGTAATGCTTAAGGCTACACCACAAGAAGACGGCACATGGCTGCTTAATGGAGTTAAACGATTCATTACAAATGGTGACAGTGATATTCATCTTGTCCTTGCCCGTTCAGAAGATGGAACAAAGGATGGTCGTGGTTTGTCTATGTTCATCTACGACAAACGTGACGGAGGAGTTACTGTACGCCGTATTGAGAATAAAATGGGAATCAAGGGGTCTCCTACTTGTGAGCTTGTGTACAAAAATGCAAAGGCTGAATTGTGTGGCTCACGTCGTCTTGGGCTAATAAAGTATGTTATGGCATTGATGAATGGTGCCCGTCTTGGTATTGCTGCGCAGTCGGTAGGAATCAGTGAGGCAACGTATCGTGAGGCTCTTGCATACGCTAAGGATCGTAAGCAGTTCGGAAAAGCAATTGTTGAGTTCCCTGCGGTATATGAAATGCTTTCAGTAATGAAAGCTAAACTTGATGCATCGCGTTCATTGTTATATGAAACATCAAGATATGTCGATATGTATAAAATATATGAGGACATTGCCAAGGAACGCAGTCTGACTTCTGAGGAGCGAGCCGAAATGAAGAAATATAGTAAATTGGCTGATGCTTGTACTCCTCTTGTAAAAGGCATGGCGAGTGAATATTGCAACCAGAATGCTTATGACTGTATTCAGATTCATGGTGGTTCAGGATTCATGAAAGACTATGCTTGTGAACGTATATACCGTGATGCCCGAATTACGTCAATATATGAGGGAACTACTCAGTTACAGGTTGTTGCAGCAATACGCCATGTGACTACTGGAACTTATCTCAGTTTGATGAAAGCATACGAAGCGGAAACCATTGCTCCGGCATTGCAATCATTGAAAGACAATCTTTTGGCAATGGTAACCGTATATGAAGATGCAGTTAATCATGTTACATCAGTAAAAGATAGTGATTATGTTGACTTTGTCGCCCGTCGTCTTGTAGAAATGGCTGGAAATATCATCATGAGCTATTTGTTGGTGCTTGATGCGTCTCGAAATGAATCGTTTGTCCGCACTGCTGAAATATATAATAAGATTGCTCAGGCTGAAGTTGCAAAACACGCAGATTTTATACGCAATTTCAATCCCGAGCAAGTTGTGTTGTACAAAGCGTAAATTTATAATCAGTATCAGAACAGTGCGCGGTTTGCAAATTGCTAACCGTGCACTGTTATTTTAGGGAATATTATTGGTATTTTTCAGGTTATGATGTTGTCGGATCTTGACTGCGTCTGTTCGAAAGCCATATCCGTACAGACATGACTCGTGGCACAAAACGCCTTATTGTAGTCTTGTAATTGGATGTCAACACAATAATAAGCATTATGATGCCAGTCATAATAAGATATCCATAACATTCTTTCAAGGAAATCATTAGGCTTTGTACTGTGACAATTGTGCCGGTATCAATAATTTCGGGAGGAGTAATTCCATTATATATCCCATCTATATTACTTGATGAAAGCATAAGATTCTTAAGAATTGACCAATTAAACAGATGATGCAAAATTGCCCCGGATAAGGCTGTCCCTAATCCAGCCCTAATGAACCCGATTATTGCGATGGTCTGGAAGAAATGAATAAAAGGAATTGCTTGAGACAAGTAATAGGTTGCTATGGCTTCCATCATAACTTCTGCAATGCCAAATGCAATAAGCGGTATATACATCATTTCTTTAGAGGTGTCGGTATCGATTAGAAAATACATGGAAACTTCATAGTATGTAACAAGAGTAAATACAAGGAACAAATATTGCTTTGTGTTCCATTTCCAACGTACAATTGTATAATATGATAACAATGCACCGAATACAATTCCGACAAATTCCGGAAAATTAAGGGATATGGCGTTAAGGGAATCGAATTGCAATATTGTATTTATGAATACAGGTTGCAGTAGATGTACTGCAGATTGCATTATTCCGAGTCCAAGAAGAAGAAACATAAGATTTACAACACGTGAGTAGGCAAATGCTTTTAAATCAATATATGGTTCTTCACAAATGGTAGAACGGAATATACACAATCCTAAAACAATAATAAAAATACCGGATGCCAAATTTATTTCAAAACTGGACCACCAGTCATAATGTTCACCGAAAGTGCATATCCAAGTCCCTGTGAATAGTAAGGCCGACCATAATCCGAATCCTATAAAATCAATACCTTTTAAAGGTAAATAAGGACCGGAACGATGGTCTTTACGCATAAGAAAGAATACTAATCCACAATGGATAATAAGAAACAAAATCATGAAAACGTTCATCATTCTCCAGTTAGAGAAATAGGTTATGTAGGCTGTGCACATTCCAGATAGTTGAATAGCTCCGCACACAAGAATATAGACAACGGGAAAGAAAACGCCGAAATTGCGTGTCGGAGTAATACATAACTGAATAGAACTCATGCAGCCAAACATACCCATCATTTTCAATATGCCAACAATAAAACATATTAACCATATTACCCATGGTATTGATATATACATTGTCAATATATTACAAATAATCAATCCAATACCGGAGATGAAAAACAATTGTCGGGTATAGAACCTGAATTTCAGACGAAATAGCATTGGGAATACAATAGTAAGACCTATTAGGGTGCAATATCCTCCCATGGTAACATCTTCGCTAAGAAATGCGAGTTCACCAACCATTTGATTCAATGATGCAGTGTATATACCTCCTGCGAACTGGTATATTATGGCAAATAATATAAACAGCCAGAATCGTATGCGTCGAGGCACTTCATCTCGATACATCAGTAACTGACGTATGAGATTTACCGGTGGCATTTTTGGGTGCGCCATTAATCAGTAACTTTACATTCTACATTTAATCCGGCTCGAAGTCTTGCCATATCTTCAATCTTGTTATCCGAGGAGAATCGTATCTTTACAGGAATACGCTGTTCAACTTTTACAAAATTTCCAGAAGCGTTGTCTTGTGGTATCACCGAATATTGTGCACCTGTTGCCTGTGAGATAGAAACGATGTTTCCAATGAATGTTACGTCAGGAATTGCATCTACGATTATTTCAACTTTATCTCCGATGTTCATGTATGCAGTCTGTGTTTCTTTGTAATTGGCAATTACCCATACATCGTTGGTGTCAACAATATTAAGTAGCTTTTGTCCTGGCTGAACAAGTTGGCCTTCCTGAATGTTCTTACGGGATGTATAGCCGTCACAAGGTGCAGTTATGATTGTGTATGAAAGATTCAGTTCCGCAAGTTCTATTGCGGTTTTGGCTACTTCGACACCGGCATTACTTTGATCTAAACGGTGTGCCTGTTCCTGACTGATGAGTGCAGTTGACTGTTTTTGTCGGGATAACATATCGTATTTGGCTTTCAATGCGGAATAATTAGTCTCTATGTTTTCGAATTGCTGTTGTGTTACTGCTTCCTCATGTAGTAATTGCCGATAACGGATATATTCTTTTTCGGCATTATCCAGTAATGCTTTTACTTCGGCCAATGCTGCATCGGATACGGATAAGTTATTTCGTGTCGTGGAAATTGCTGTATTCATTGCATCTTTTCCGGACGCTGCATTCTGAAGATCGGCATTTGCCTGTGCCAGCCTAAGACGAAACTCCGTATCCTCTATAATAACAAGTGTATCACCTTTTTTTACTTGAGAATACTCGTCAAAGCATATATGCTTTATGAATCCTGTAATGCGGCTGTTTACTGGTACAATCTGTTGGCGCACTTGGGCGTTGTCGGTAAATGAAGAATGACTGAAACTGGAGAATTGGAGTATGACCCACCATACTCCGGAAATAATTAATATTGTAACACCTGCGTTCTGTAGTAATCGGCGATTCTTGTGATTCATCATAATGTTCCTGAAATAAATTTGAGTTGATAATAAAAAAAGATTGTACTTATATGAGCGTTAACCAAGCGTATTTCAGCGTCGAGTTTGGATGTAGATGCATCAAGCATGTCGGTGAGAAGTGCTAATTGATGATTAAATCGTTGGTTGACAATTCTATAGTTTTCTGTGGCAAGCTCGACGTTTTTTTGTTGAGTATGAAGTTGCTCGTATGCTTGAATGTATTGTGTATAGGCTCGTTCAACATCCCGTTCAACGGCGTCTTGGGTGGCGTTTCTTTTTTCGTTAAGACGATATATTTCAAGACGGCTGCGTTTGACGTTTTTATCGGTTTTGAATATAGATGAGATGTTATAGCTTATGTTTAGACCGACCCACCAATAGTTAATATTCTTGTTTATTGTCGGAATTTCAACGGTGATGGGGCCGTCAAGGGTATTTCCTGCTATTATTCCGATATGCGGAAGCATTTGGGATTTAATGATTTTGTCATTTTTTACGGCTATGTTGTGTTCGGCATTTGCCTGTCTGATGGATATTGATCGTGCATTTGCCATAGATTGCCAGAATCCGACGTTTTCTATCGGAAGCTGTTCTGACAATAATATGCTGTCTGGAATTATGTTTATGTCATGGTCGAGACCTAAGTAGCTTGTCAAATGATAGTTCATCACATGAATGTTATTAGATATCGATGTCGAGTCATATTGGAGCGTGGATAATCGCAACTCATATCGAGTGATGTCATTTTTTAAAACAATACCTTGACTGTTTTTTGCTTTCATATTTACAATAAGCTTTCTGGTCAAAGTAATATTCTGGTTGTAAACATGGAGAAGATTGCGATATTTGAACAGATTCAAGTAACACTCGATTACACGGAACTTTGTTGTAATTGTCGTGTGTTCAAAATTCAGTCTTGACATCGTTGTTTGTGCCTTGGCAAGGTCGATAGCCCCGTTTATTGCCCCTCCTGCATATATGGGTTGATAGGCACTTATTTTAAATGTGTTTCCGAAATGAGGCATTTCGGCTCGAGCCGCATCTGAAAATTCCCTGTCCAGTATCGTTGCATCACCAAGATAATTCAGGCTTAGTGAGGCAGAGACTTCTGGAAGACGATTGGCTTTCGCTACATCTTCGTTCTGTTCCGATACTTTTATTGTGCGACGTGCGACTTCAATATCGGTGTTATTGTTTTCGATGAGAGTAAATAATTCATCGATTGTCATGCTAAGGCTTTTACGCGACTGCGCAAAGCTGATCGGTACACACAGCGGCATTATCAGTGCCACTATGAGCAATTTCTTTCTCATGTGATTGAATTAGTGGATTGTGATTAAAAAAAATTATTTCTTGAACAATGGCTTAGTTGGAATTAGATCGCCCCCACCCGTGAAAAGAATGAATTTTGTTGGAATGAATAATTACGTATATCTGTATTAAGCCAATTTTGTTAACCATATTTTTGAGGAACTATTTATTCCTTTTGTTCGACAAAGTTAGTTCAAAATTGGCAATTTTGTGTATGTATATAATTGGAAATTTATGAATTATTAAGAAATCGCGGCTTCGTTTGCCGATTTATTTGCCCTATGACAAACTTATTCCAATATTTTGCCGTATCTTTGTGTCATTCTGATGTAAGTAAAAAAGATATACTCCGATATAAATGCTTATAATAGGGATTGCCGGTGGTACCGGTTCGGGTAAGACAACTGTTGTCAATGAAATCGTTTCCGGCTTTTCTTCCGGAGAGGTCGTTGTTATTCCTCAGGATTCGTATTATAAAGATTCCAGTCATATTCCGGTTGAAGAACGTCAAAAAATTAATTTTGATGAACCGGCATCAATTGAATGGTCTCTTCTTGTCAAGCATCTTAAAGAACTAAAATACGGTAAAGCGATAGAGATGCCGACATATTCCTATCTGACATGTACGCGACAACAAGCAACGATACCGATAACACCATGTGAAGTGATAATTGTTGAGGGTATACTTGTCCTTAATGATCAGGAATTGCGTGAAATGTTGGATATAAAGGTGTTTGTTGATGCCGATCCTGATGATAGATTGATACGGGTTATCGCACGGGACTGTGTGGAACGTGGGCGTACTCCGATGATGGTTATAGACCGTTATCAGGCGGTTCTTAAACCAATGCATATTAAATATATTGAACCTACAAAGCAATATGCCGATATTATTATTCCGCAAGGTGGGAATAATACGGTTGCTATCAGGTTGTTGGCTGATTATATTGATGGACGGTTACAACAGAATAGAAAATGATAACGAGACAAGATGGATTCAAATACAATATCAGAAAGCATAGAAAAAAACACTCAGAATACCGGTAAAATGGTGTTACGCACGGATAATCTGGTAAAAAAGTATCGCCAACGTACGGTTGTAAACCATGTTTCCATTAATGTTACCCAAGGAGAAATAGTAGGATTGCTCGGCCCGAATGGCGCAGGTAAGACCACAACGTTTTACATGACGGTTGGACTCATTACGCCAAATGAGGGGGAAATATTCCTTAATGACTTGAATATAACGAAGTTCCCTGTCTATAAGAGGGCTCAGAACGGGATTGGCTATTTGGCTCAGGAGCCGTCGGTTTTTCGAAAGTTAAGTGTGGAGGATAATATCCGCTCTGTACTTGAAATGACCAATACAACGAAAGAATATCAGCGAGACAAATTGGAGAGTCTAATCGCAGAATTTCGCTTGCAAAAAGTTCGCAAAAACCTCGGTGACCAACTGTCGGGAGGTGAACGGCGACGCACGGAAATTGCTCGTTGCCTTGCGATTAACCCTAAATTCATAATGCTTGATGAACCGTTTGCAGGAGTTGACCCTATTGCCGTTGAGGATATACAGTATATTGTATACAAACTAAAAGAAAAAAATATAGGTATTCTTATAACTGACCATAATGCTCCAGAAACTTTAAGTATTACTGATCGAGCCTATCTGCTGTTTGACGGAAAGATATTATTTCAGGGAACATCTGAGGAATTGGCAGAGAATCCTATTGTAAGGGAAAAATATCTTGGCCGAGGGTTCGTATTCAATCGTAAGAAGTTCGGTTAAATTTTATTTCGTCGGTTAAATAAAGCATAAACAAATATTGTCGTACAGACAACACTCGTGATTATAAGTGTCAGGTCTGTTATTGATAACGTTGTACCTAATTCTGACAAATCAGAATCCAATATCCCTTTTTCTAACATCCATTGTGATACAACGACTAATGTGTTGTTAAGTGCATGGGCGATAACCGGCAGCCAGAGGCTTCCGCTCCACCATACTAAATATCCGAAAAATGCGCCCAATATCATGCGGGGGAAGAATCCGTAGAACTGTAGGTGTATTACGCTGAAAATAATTGCTGTTACCCATATTGCAAAATGAATATTCATTGGACGGGTTTGGAAAAGTTTCTGTAGCATTCCCCTGAAAAACAGTTCTTCGCTCAATCCTGCCAATATTCCGACTATCATGATCGACAGAATCAAATCGAGGGAAGATGTCCCACCTAAGAGTAGCTTGACTGATGTTGCCGCACTTTCCTCGCTTGTCTTCATCCATTGTTCTATTGCCTTGAGGCTTTCAGGGAATGAGATTGATTCGTTCCATTGGACTATCAGATTCATGGCAGGAATACTGGCAACGATTGCCAGTACCGTTAATATTATTTGATGTGCTTTGGGTTTGCAGTTTATTGACAGAAAAGAATCAGGTTTACGTGTTATCATTATTGCAGTTGCAATTGCCGGTAAAATGAATACTACAATATCCTGCAATACTGTCATTATCCTTAATGCAGCGGTAGTAATTCCACCGCTTATATAGGAAATAATTCCTACGATAACTGAGCATGTGATAAAACACAGAATAAACATACAGGCAAATAATCCAAACCGCTTGCCGTATGCCATCGTAAACTCTTTTTTTCTTGGTTGTTCAGCCATAAAAATTAAATTACATGTTTAAGTAAAAATCTTTTGTCAGATTCATATATTCATCGGAATATTCCGTCCCGTTTTTTCTAATGGACAGTTTCTGTGAGACAGTTTTTGGTGAAGCTATGGAAAGTTCCCATAAAAGCCTTATCGGCGATTGTCCATCTATCGAACTGACTTCAGTGAGCCTGGAAATATTCATTTTAGCCATGTTTGCAAAAAAAATAATGTCGTCTTTGCGATTAACAGGAGAAATCAAAGATAGCTGACCTTTTTTGCTTAAAAGAAAAGGAGCCGCTGATATTATGGCGTTATAGTCAAGTCCGTTGCCATGTCGAGCCATAGCTCTATTGCAATCGGCAGCAATTATTCCATTTGAGAAAAAAGGAGGATTGCTTACGATATGGTCATATTTTGCAGTGGAGTTATTTTTTACCCATGAGATAAAATCGTCGTTTATTATAGTAATTCTATCTGCCCATGGTGATGCTGAGATGTTTTCTTTGGCCTCATTTGCGGCAATAGGATCTATTTCAATTGCTGTGATTTTAGCGTTGCAACGTTGTGCCGCCATCAATGAAATTAATCCGCTGCCTGAGCCGATGTCAAGGATGGATGTAGATGTCGAAATATCCATCCAGGCTCCGAGCAGAACTCCGTCAGTCCCTACTTTCATCGCACTTAGTTCATGTTTTACATGAAATTTTTTGAAACGGAAGATTGTATCGTGTTTGCGACTATTGCCCATAAATAATACCAGCCAATTAAGGATAGGCAAAGTTAACGATATTTCCTTTAATTTTGTAAACTGAGCATTTTTTCGGCTTGTTTTATAAAAGCCTATTGTGTAACTTTACATTCAGTTTAAACTGAAATGAAATGGTTATATACAGCGCAAAATTCGAGATAAGTAATACCGATGTGTCCAAATGTCCTATGGGACAATTTCATGAATATGCCTTTATCGGGCGTTCAAACGTCGGTAAATCATCTTTGATAAATATGCTGACCGGGAGAAAAAATTTGGCCATGACATCATCAACTCCAGGAAAAACAATGTTGATAAATCATTTTCGTATAAATGATAGTTGGTATATTGTTGATCTTCCGGGCTATGGATATGCTCAAAGGGGAAAAGAAAGCCGTAAAGAAATACAGCGTATAATTGAAGATTATATACTTGAACGGAAACAAATGACCAACCTGTTTGTCCTCATCGATTCTCGTCATAAACCCCAGAAAATAGATCTCGAATTTATGGAGTGGCTTGGTGAGAGCGGAATTCCATTCAGTATTATTTTTACAAAACTTGATAAGATTAGTTCGTCAGCAGCCAAGAAACAAGTGGAATTATATTGTAAAACATTGCTGGAACAATGGGAAGAATTACCCCCTATATTCAGAACATCAAGTGTTGATGGACGTGGACGTAATGAAATCCTTGACTATATAGATGAGATGAATAATCTACCTGTCTCGTAAAATGAAATAATCAAAACTGATGGAGAATAAACATTTTAATCAAGCAGAAAGATCAGTATTGCTTCCGTTGTGTCGCAGGTTGCTCCGGGCGGTTAATGGTATTGTGACCTCCAATGACATCACGCGTGTCCGGAATATAATTGTTGAAGGGATCAACGAAAATCATTATCAGCGTGATCGCTATGGTATAAATCCGACAATACATAATATAGAAACGGCATTATTGTTGTGCGAGAAAATCAGTCCTGACAGGAATATGATTATTGCCATATTGCTTTATGACCTATGTAAAACAGAGTTTATACCTGAGCACGAAATAACCAAAGAATGGGGAGATGATATCGCCAAACTTATTAGGGGATTGCTTAAAGTCGCTACTTTATATAGTAAACAGGCAGCTGTCGAAAGTGATAATTTCAGGAAGTTATTGCTTACTTTTGCCGAGGATATCAGAGTTATTATCATTATGATTGTGGATCGTCTTGCGTTGATGCGAACGATCAATCATCATCCGAATGAAAAATATGTGCATGATGTCGCATACGAATCAAATTATCTTTATGCCCCACTTGCCCACCGACTTGGACTATATGCTATAAAGTCGGAATTGGAGGATATGTCGTTAAAATACACCAACAGGGAAAAGTACACTCAGATTGCGCACCAACTTAATGAAACAAAGATAAGAAGAGATGCTTATATAGCTGATTTTATTAAACCGATCAAAGAAAAGCTGGAAAGTGAGGGACTAAAATTTGATATAAAAGGGCGTACTAAATCGATTTATTCCATTTGGAACAAAATGAAGAAACAGAATAATGAAATCGAAAATATATACGACCTGTTTGCGATAAGAATTATCATAGATGCCCCGCTTGAACGGGAAAAAAGTGATTGTTGGTTGGCTTATTCACTTATAACCGATATGTATCGTCCTAATCCGTCGCGGATGAAGGATTGGTTGAGTATTCCCAAAAGTAACGGATATGAGTCTTTGCATATAACTGTCTATGGCCCGGAAAATAAATGGGTGGAAGTTCAGATACGTACCCGCCGCATGGATCTGATTGCGGAAAAGGGACTTGCTGCACACTGGCGTTATAAGGGGATTAAAAGTGAGTCCAATCTTGATGCATGGATGAATAATGTGAGAGATATTCTTGAGGCGGCCGAAACTGGGCCAATGGAACTGATGAAGAACATGAAAATGGATATTTATGACAAAGAAGTTTTTGTGTTCACACCTAAAGGTGACCTATATAAATTACCATTGGGAGCATCGGTTCTTGATTTTGCCTTCAATATACATTCAAAATTAGGATGTTCCTGTACTGGAGGAAAGGTTAATGGTAAAAATCAGAAGTTGAACTATAAACTGAAAAGCGGTGATACGGTAGAGGTATTGACATCTTCGACACAAACGCCAAAACTCGATTGGCTTAATTTTGTTGTTACATCTAAGGCTCGTAATAAGATTCGCCAAACCGTCCATGAAATGAATAATCGTGCGGCTGAATTAGGAAAAGAATTATTGCAACGACGGTTCAAAAATCGAAAAATTGAGATTGAGGAGTCTGTGCTCATGAAAGTCATCAAAAAACTTGGATTTAAGACCGCAACCGACTTTTATGATGAGGTGGCCAAGGAGTCAGTCGATATTAATGACATTATAGTTGAGTATGATGCTGTTGAGCGTAAAACAGATGATACTTCAGGGGGAATACGTTCTGCCGGAGACTTCACATTACAACCACAGCCTGTCGACAGTGAGATCAAGTCGGAAGACATTCTTATAATAGGCAACAATATTAAAGGAATTAATTATCGTCTTGCCCGTTGTTGTAATCCTATTTATGGTGATGATGTTTTCGGATTCATTTCAGCCGAAGGTGTAATAAAGATTCATCGTACTGATTGTCCTAATGCCGCAAATATAAGGGACAAATATCCTTATCGGATAATAACTACCCGGTGGTCGGGGAAATTTGGAGAGCAGTTTGGCGCAACGTTACGCATTGTAGGGCATGATGATATAGGGATTGTAACAAATATTACGTCAATAATAACTAAAGAAAAGAATGTGTCACTAAGAAATATTTCAATAGATTCCAATGATGGATTATTTCAGGGGTATCTTGTTGTCGGGGTCAGTGATACACTCACATTAAATAATCTAATAAAAAAAATTAAAACAGTCAAAGGTGTTAAAGATGTTCAGCGCAGTAAATAAATGGGTTATTGTCATATTCATGTTGGTTATATTGGCGTCATGCTCGAATGAAAATGAACGTATGGCTAAGCAATTACTTGAGGATTCTAATGCCAGTATCCTGTGCGGCAATTATTATCGTGCAGTGGATTTGCTCGATTCATTACAGGAGACCTACCCTACTTTCGTTGAGATACAGCGTGAAGGAATGCATTTGCGTCCGAAAGCTATTGAAGGAATCACGTTGATGGAAACAGCACAGAATGACAGTCTGATTTCGGTACTTGAACATGAACATAACTTATTAAAGGATAAGTTCTCTTTTGTCAATAATAATGAGCTTGTGGACGGTTATTATGTAGTGCCTGAGATGAATCGGCCGATATTTGATTATACTGCCGTCCAACCCCGATTGTCTGTTGACGGGAAATTTTATGTCATCTCATCACTAAACGGTATCAATATTGGACACACAGCAATTTCATTATATCTTGGAGCTGAAAACGCTACAACGGCGAGTGTCGGTTATGACGGAGAACGTAATTATCGTAGCGGTAATACAGAAATGATAACTTTCATGCCGGAAGAATGTGATACCTTAGGAAAATTTGCATTTTTACATAGCGACAGTCGATTGTCATTAAAGTTTATTGGAAAACGTATCCATAGTATCACTTTGAATAATAATGAAGTTAGGGCAATAGCTACGACTTACAGGATGTCCTGCGTACTTTCTCAATTAAAGAAGGCACGTTTGAGAAAAGAGTTTCTCGAGCAGCAGTTGTTGCTCGCGCGAGACCAAATTGCAAGAACTTATCAAGATAGTGTCAATGTTGAAGATTAAGGCTGTCAAGCCAGTTGAAAATGTGGATATAAAGGTTGTTGCGTAGCCTGTTATTTGATAGCATGAGATCGTGTAATCCCCCAATAACTTTTAAACATTTGATGTCTTTACCCAGCATTTTTCCATAAATTGCTATTTCTTTTACGTCGAGAACGGCATCGGCATTATTGAATTCGGGAGTCCACTTGTCTCCCGAGATACTTTGTGATGAATACATAAGCAGAATTGGTACACTGATATTGGCAGAACCTTTTTGTAAGATATTCTGTGCGTTATTCACGGCATTTATCCATCCTGCTTCAATATCCGGAGAACGCATTAATTTCCATTCAGTGTTGTATTCCCATTCTCCATTGTATTGTTTTAGCAGGCTCTCGGCATAGGCAGTAGTCGCATTCTGTGGAATAGTGATGGACGGAAATATTTTTCCACAGAATGAAACCAAAGGAATAGCGCATTCAAGTTTCCCTAAATTCCAGTCGAGAAACGGACTGTTGAGAATTAATGCTTTTATGTTCTTGTCAGGGCGTTCACTCATGTAAAGTGATGCGATGAGTCCTCCTGTTGAGTGTCCCATTATAATGACACTTTTAATTCCGTCGTGTTTCATGGTGGTAATTGCCGAATCAATATCTGCATAATATTCGTGTATATCCCGTGCTTGGAATTTATGTTGCCCGGCAATAATTGACCGACCGTATTTGCGTAAATCCACTGCATAAAATCCATATCCGCATTCGGAAAACTTATCCCCCATCTCCTTTTGAAAAAAATAATCGTTATACCCATGGATATAGAGTATCCCTGTTTTTGCCTTATTTGCTGTTTTTTTACGGATTATTGTAGATTGAACTTTTCCTGAGTAATCATTAGGATGCTGTACATGCCTCATTTCATAACCGTCAAGAATGTCATTTTCCCATTTTGAACTGATAGATTGAGCTGATAGTAGAATAGAAAACAGAAATAAAATCACTAATTTATTCATAATAATGGGCTTTGAATAATAAACGGTAATTGGGAATGATTTATTTTAATGGATTTTTGGTGTGTAATGTGTTTCGTTCGTATTAATATTATCTTTAAATTTGTAATCATATTATAAGTTACAATTTACAATTTACATTCTGAAAAATGAAAGTAACCGAATTGATAAGTAATCATAGCGGTACGGGAATTTCCTTTGAGGTGTTGCCTCCGCTAAAGGGCAAAGGCATATCGCAGTTATTCAAGAATATAGATGTGTTGCGGGAGTTTAATCCGTTATATATTAATGTGACCACTCACCGAAGTGAGATGGTTTATAAGAGTACTCCCGATGGTTTGTATCAAAAAATGACTGAACGCTCCCGTCCCGGTTCTGTAGCGGTGGCAGCTGCAATACAGCAACGTTATAACATTCCTGCTGTGCCACACATAATATGCAGTGGCTATTCTAAAATGGAAACAGAATACGCTCTTATTGATCTTAATTTTTTAGGGATAACGAATCTGTTGTTACTTCGGGGGGATAAAGCAAAGCATGAAACCCGTTTTACGCCAAATGAAAACGGGCATGCCCATGCTTCAGAATTACAGTTACAGGTTAATGATTTCAATCGGGGATATTTTCTTGATGGAACAAAAATGGATATAATTACCGGAGAACAGTTCAGTTACGGAGTGGCAGGTTATCCCGAGAAGCATGATGAGGCTCCAAATATGGAGATTGACGTACATTGGCTGAAAAACAAAGTGGATAATGGAGCTGACTATATTGTTACGCAGATGTTCTTTGATAATACCAAATATTATGATTTTGTCAGGCGTTGCCGTGAAGCGGAAATAAATGTTCCTATCATTCCCGGAATTAAACCAATAATAAATTTGAACCAACTTACAGTACTCCCAAAAGTCTTTCATGTGGATCTCCCCTCAGAGTTGGCAAATGAGTTGTTCAGATGTAAAACCGATGAAGATGCAAAAACTGTCGGCGTTGAGTGGTGTACATCCCAAGTAAAGGATCTGATTGCCAATGGAGTCCCAAGTATTCATTTTTATTCACTGAATGCCACACAAAGTGTTCGTAAGGTCGCATCTGCGATATATTAAGATATAGTTATGAGATTTAGAGATATACCCGCACATGAATCGGCAAAGGAACGTCTGCGAAATTTTGTGAAGACGGATAAGATTCCTCATGCCTTGCTGATTGAAGGTCCTGATGGTATTGGTAAGTTTGCTTTAGCAAGAGCATTTGCTCAATATATCCATTGCGAAAACCGTCAGGATGGAGATAGTTGTGGAATGTGTCCGGCATGTATGCAGCATATCTCATTTAATCATATTGATACTCATTTTGTTTTTCCTGTCGTAAAAAAAAATAAACCGAAGAAATCATTTTCAGACGATTATATCGTGGAATGGAATGATTTTCTTAATGAGAATCCATATATGGATTTTGAAAAGTGGTTGATTGCACTTGATAATGTCAATGCGCAACCTCATATTTACGTAGATGAAAGTGAAGAGCTGATTCGCAAACTGAATTTTACCTCCCATAAAGCTCGCTATAAAATTGTTCTTGTATGGTTGCCTGAACGGATGAATGAAGAATGTGCTAATAAATTATTGAAACTGATTGAAGAACCGCACAACGATACGCTCTTTGTTTTTGTCAGCAATAATCCTAAAGAAATTCTTCCCACAATATATTCCAGAACTCAACGTATTGAATTGAAGCGCTTGCCGGATGATGTTATTGCAAGTCATTTGTCCGAGAATTATTCAATTGAAATGCAGGATGCGATGGCTATTGCGCATATCGCAGACGGAAATATGATTGCAGCGATCAACGGAATCACGCTCAACAGGGAGAATAGCCGTTTTCTGGAGTTGTTTATTCAGTTGATGCGCCTTGCTTATCAACGTAAAGTTAAGGATATGAAACAGTGGAGCAATGATGTTGCATCTCTTGGCCGGGAACAAGAAGTACGATTTCTGGGATATTGTCAACGGATGATGAGGGAAAATTTCATCTATAATCTAAATGTGGGTGAACTTAATTACCTTAATCGTGCAGAGTCCCAGTTTAGTGCTAACTTTGCCCGTTTTGTAACAGAACGTAATGTGATTAAACTAATTGAAGTCTTGAACAAAGCACAGATTGATATATCCGGAAATGGAAATGCGAAGATTGTTCTATTCGACCTCGCGATAAAGATTATCTTATTATTGAAATCCTGACGATGAAATCTTTTTTAAGCCATGTTGCGTGTGCTTATCTCAAAAATGAGAAGGAACGATTAATCGATTATTGTTTTGTCTTTCCTAACAAGCGTAGCGGAATGTTTTTCAGTAAATATCTTGCGGATAGGGCTGACAGACCATTATTTCTCCCGAAGATATTAACGATAAGTGAACTTGTCGGTGAATTTTCATCTGCCATGGAAGCTTCCCGTTTTGAACAATTATTTATATTGTATAAAGAATACAGAGGTTTATCAACTGATATTTCGGAATTTGATCAGTTCCAATTTTGGGGAGATATATTACTGAATGATTTTAATGATGTTGATAAATATCTGGTTGATGCCAGACAACTTTTTAGAAATGTAAAATCACTTAAAGAAATCAATAGTAATTATCTGACTCCGGAACAAATTGAAATTATAAACAGATATTGGGGAGTAAATCGTCAGACTGATACGATTGAACGTTTTTGGGCGCATGTTGGAGATGATAAAGACAATCAGGTGTCAAGTCGTTTTTTGAAATTATGGGAAATATTGTATGACTTGTATATCAACTTCAGAAAAGCTCTTGAAGAATCAGGATTATGTTTCCAGGGGATGTTATACCGGACAGCATCAGAAAAATTGGCATCTTTGTCTACAGATGATTTGCCATACAGAAGGTACGTATTTATAGGATTCAATGTTTTGTCTACATCTGAATTGTCGATATTCAGTCATTTAAAAAGAATTGGTGTTGCTGATTTTTATTGGGATTATAATTCTCCGGCGTTTAATGGGAATAATAAGGCGTCGCAATTTATCGAAAAATACACCAGGGAATATCCGTCTAAATATGATATAGAAGAACCCGCTATTCGTGAATTTCCTGAAATGGAAATAATTGGCATTCCATCTAATATCGGACAAGTAAAAGAAGCCGGACATATATTATCGCAGATGCTAAAGACCGGTGAAATATCTAATCCGGATGATGCGATAAATACGGCTGTCGTTTTACCTGATGAAGAACTGTTCATCCCCTTGATCCATTCTTTGCCATCCGAAATAACGTCTGTTAATATTACCATGGGTTATCCGATGAAGCATACATCGGTTGCCGCATTGATAAAAAATATTGTATCAATGCAATTACGCACACGTGTAATCAAGGAGGAATTCCAGTACTATTATGAGGATATCCAGAATGTCCTGTCACATCCGCTTGTTAGAACTTTCGCGCCAAGAGAATGTGAGGCATTGTTATCTGAAATGATGGATAAACGCATGTTTAACCTTTCGTCAGAATATATTACGAGCAATTATCCTCTGTTAAAACCTGTATTTGTTGCTGTAAAAAATGTTCAGGATGCTGACAGTGTGTTTGATTATACGTACAGTCTTGTATCTTATATCATAGAAAAACTGTCTGCAATAAAATCAGGCTCAATTGAGATAAGTTTTTTATTAAGATATCGACAGGCTCTTGAGGAACTCCATGTATTGACCGGAAAATATACCGTATCAATGAGCGAGAACACTTTTTTCCATCTCCTTGAACGTGCAATTTCTTCAGAAACCGTAAATTTCGTTGGAGAACCGCTGACGGGACTTCAGATAATGGGTGTTCTTGAAACACGCGCTCTTGATTTTGATAATATCATACTGCTTTCAATGAATGAACGTGTATTCCCTCGTAAACATTATTCCCGTTCATTTATTCCTGATGCGCTTAGGCGAGGATACGGATTGTCGACAATTGAGTTTCAGGAAAGTATTTATGCCTATTATTTTTATCGATTATTATCTCGGTCAAGGAAGGTATATATGTTTTATGATGCACGTAATGCCGGTCTTAAAAGTGGCGAAATGTCAAGGTATTTGTATCAACTTAAATATTTGTATCCTCAGAAAAATATTAAAACGACAATAGGATATTATGAGGTTCAGCCTAATGATAAAAGAGAAATCGAAATAAAGAAGACTCCGGACATAATGAATAAACTTAATGCGTTCCGCATTCCCGGATCCGGTAAGAGTTTATCAGCGAGTTCAGTAAATCAATATATAAATTGTCCGTTATCTTTTTATTTGGAAAAAATCGAAGGATTGAATATCAAAGACGATGTTAAGGAATATATGGATGAAAGTACCTATGGCACTATCGTTCATGAAGTTGCTGAAGATGTATATAAGAGTCTGCGTAGCGGTTCCGATGAGGTTATTGTAACGGAGAGTGTCTTGAACCGTCTGATACATAGTGACAAGATGCTTTCAACTTTTATTCGCCATTCAATTAATAAAAATTACAACAAACTTGGGGACAATAGTAATTCACCTCTTGTTGGTGAATCTAAAGTTCTTGCAGATATAATACTGTATTTTCTGAAATCATTATTCCGGGAGGAGAAACAATATGCTCCGTTCGCATTTATAGACGGGGAGAAAAAAATGACCGGCGTATATCATGTAACACCGGAGGTCTCCATTAATTTTACTCAGACAATAGACCGTATTGATCGTGTCAGGTTAGATAATGTCTCTGAGTCTCGATTGAGAATTGTTGATTATAAAACAGGCAGTGATGTAATGAAGGTGAAATCATTCGATAAAATATTTGATAATCGGGACGATCATCGGGCAAAAGCGATACTGCAATTGTTTCTTTACTGTAATTTTTATGCCCAGGAAACCGGTTGTAATGAGGCTATCCAACCAATGATTTACGGAATGAAAACGATTAATATTGATCATCTTAGACCATTAACTGTTGCCGGAATGCCTATTGTCGATTATCGGGACTACAATGAAGACTTTAGGAGGCTTATGGCATTAGTGATTGAAGAAATGTTTGATGCCGGAAAACCGTTTGTTCAGGCATTGAATGATACTGCATGTAAATATTGTAAATTTACAGGAATCTGTGGACGATAATATGGCCGGATTATATATACATATTCCCTATTGCCATTCCAAGTGTATTTATTGTGACTTTTATTCTACTCCACGTCGAGATACTCATGATGATTATGTATCGTCATTGTTGACTGAATATGATTTACGGTATTCTGAGATTAAGGAAAAATGGACGACAATATATATCGGAGGCGGAACTCCGTCTGTAATTCCGATGCCGGCCCTTAATCGGTTAATAGACGGGATAAAGGAACGGATAGATGCATCCTGTATTGAAGAATGGACTATTGAAGCTAATCCTGAGGATGTTACCGGCTTGTGGGTGCAAAATGTGGTGTCAAGAGGAATAAGCCGAGTGAGTCTTGGTATTCAGTCATTTAATGATAAGGAACTTGCATTTGTGAAAAGAGTACACAGTGCATCCAAAGCAATTGATGCAATAGAATTATTAAGGGAAAATGGAATAAGTGAAATAAGTGGTGATTTGATATATGGACTTCCTGGACAATCGTTTGAAAACTGGAAGTATTCCCTTGGAAAATTATTGTCGTTGGGCTTGCCTCATTTTTCAGCATATTTGCTTTCTTATGAAAACGGTACAAGATTATATGCCATGCTTCAGAGAGGAAAAATAGAAGAACTTTCAGAGGATGAAGCATGTGAAAGATACCATTATCTTTGTGATTGTGCGCATCAAGCCGGTTATGAGCATTATGAAATTTCTAATTTCTCGTTACCGGGACATAATGCGATTCATAATAGCAATTATTGGTCGGGTAAACCATATCTCGGGCTTGGTGTTTCTGCCCATAGTTTTGACGGTAGAATAAGACGGTATAATGGGAATGATATAAAAGGGTATATAACATCAATAAGTAGACGGGAAGTGTGCTGTGTCGTTGAGAATGAGACTGATAATGAACGGCATAATGATTACGTTATAACGGCTTTGCGTACAAGTAGAGGAATAGATATTGATGAATACAGGCATTTATGGGGAGAATACATGTACAGTAGATTGATTAAATTGTCTCAATCATATTTGCAGTCAAAAATGATGCTGCTTCAAGACGGTCGACTTATGATATCAGAATTATCGATGTTAATCTCCGACCGTATCATGGTAGATTTTATTATATAAAAAAGGAGCTGTATCCCAAATATCTGATACAGCTCCAACCTTTGAGGATATTGTCATTAGTCAACTTGAATCACGAGATAATTGCTAAGGCTCCAGAATTTGTCAGTATCAGTGATCTTAAGTACTTTCATACCGTTACTCTCAACAATTTCATAACTGCTTTCCGGCTGATTGGTAAGGACTTTGGCCTTTTCAGAATGCAAAGCTATAGTTGTCAGTTGTCGCTTGTCAGCAGTTGTGAAATAACTCTGTTCAAAATCACCTCGCATTATTTTAGTCTTGCGTAAAAATCCGGTCTCAATAATATTATTGTCTTTCAACTCGCTTTTTGTGCCTATAACATAGTAGCATGTATTAAGTTCGTTAGCGAGATTTACCGATTCTTCTTGGGCAAGTTCTTTTTCTTGAGTTACTGCTGCAACTGTGGTATTAAGTGAATCGACACGGGTGTCAAGTTCTTCGATTCTGATATTTGCGGCAGCGAGATCGCTACGTAAAGTGGTTATGGTTATCTCTTGATTTGCAATTTCTGCTTTTAGGTTCTCTACTGTCCTTTTTAGGGTGGAGTTGTAGGATGCGGATCTTGCTAACTTTGATTCCAGCTCGGCAAGTCTCTCGCGACGTTCTTGAAGAGCTTTCTGTATAGCAACCATGTCGTTGCGTATCTGTTCCTTTTTAGATACTGATTCTGCACCTAAATCGTTGGTGGATGATAGGATTTTTTCAAGGTCTTTGATCTGATTGACGCCTTCGGTTATGTCATTAAGCAAACTGAAAAGACTGTCCTGATTGGCTAATGCAACTTTTAAAGAGTCGTCGAGCTGAGCATTCTGTTCTTGGGCTTGTTTCAGCTTATCGCCATTACAAGATGAGATAACTGCTACTGCTGTAGCCATAATGATAAGTAAAGCTAACTTTCTCATATTTCCAATATTTAGTTAAACGTGATTATTCTTCTTTAAATTTGTTTCTATGCCGAGGTTTATCGACTGTGTTTCTACATCCGCTCACGACTATAACAATTTCGCCACGTGGATTGTTCTTGGAAAAATATTCTGCAAGTTCTTTTAATGTGCCTCGGCAAGTCGTGTCGTGAATTTTTGATATTTCTCGTGAAACTGATGCCTCTCTGTCATTTCCACAGACTTCTGCAAGCTGTGATAATGTTCTGACAAGCCTTAGCGGTGATTCATAAATTATGAATGTACGTGGTTCGGTTGCGAGTTCCGCTAGTCTTGTCGCTCGTCCTTTTTTCAAAGGTAAGAATCCTTCAAAGCAGAATCTATCGCAAGGTAATCCAGAGTTGATGAGAGCCGGAACGAATGCTGTAGCGCCTGGTAATGTCTCAACTTCTATGTCGTGTCGTCGGCATTCTCTTACAATGAGAAAGCCCGGGTCAGATATTCCTGGGGTTCCCGCGTCGGATACAAGTGATATTGTCTCACCGGAAAGCAGTCTCGATATTATGGGTTCAAGTGTATCATGCTCGTTGAACTTGTGATGGCTTGACATTGGTGTATTTATGCCAAAATGCCGCATAATAATTGAACTTGTACGTGTATCTTCTGCCAAAATCAATGAACTTTCTTTCAAGGTGGATATGGCTCGTGGAGTCATATCCTCCAGATTACCGACAGGAGTCGGGACTATGAATAATTTTCCGCTCATAGTTGTTGGCTGTCCTGGGATTTAAAATGATTGGCGATTATTGACATAAATTCCTGTACTTCCTCGTTTTCCCTATCCCATTCAAGGTCATTATAGAAATACTCTTCGGCTTCTGTCATTGTTGACATGGCTGATACGAGATTAATGGCATCGGTAATTTCTGTGTCACTGTTGCCGAACAGTTCACGGCGAAATCGGAACTTGTCATTAATTGTGAACGCTTTCCGCAAATCACGTGAGCCTTGACATGCAATCATCTGTTCAACATTCAGATGTTCTTCCGTGCCATTGTAGTCATTAGCACCATCGTTGTCATAATTTATGTCAGATGAGGAGGAATTTATTACATCGGTGTCTTCCTGATAGTTTTCATCCTTTTCTGATGCTATTGCACTGTCGTCAATGGATTTGGCAGACTCTGTCATGCCTTGTTGCGGATTTATTTCATGTATCTCTTGGCATAACATCTCGACTTTCTCTTGAAGCAGAGTATGAACACCATTCGGGACATTTGGGTTTCGTTCCACGACTAAGGTTATCAGTCCTTCGATTTCATAACAGATATTTAGAAGATTTTTCAATTTATCGGCCATGAGAAATGCTGCTTAGAAATTTATTTTACAAACTTAACTAAAATATTTTCAATAACAAGTGTTCAATCTCTTTTATTAGTTCCTTACGTTTGCAAAAAAAATTATTTGCCATGATAACAACGACATGTGTCGGATTCCCGGAATTGTTTAATTTGTATCCGGCATAGCATTGTACTCCATTCATACTGCCGGACTTTAGAGCCAGTAATCCCGACAAACGGCTGCCTTTCAGGAAATTTTTCAGTGTGCCGTTTTTGCCGGCAAGAGGAAACATACTGATATAATTGTCTCTCATTTCGCTTTTAGCCATCCATTCCATTACTCGGGCAACGAATAATGGAGATAGTCTGTTGCTTCTGGATAGGCCGCTACCATCACGCACGGTGATGAGATCGCAATCAAATCCTCTGTTTTTCCAGATGTCAATTTCAGTTTTTATAACGCTTGCTCTTGTTGAATCCGGAGCGATTGCCCTCAGTATACTTTCTGCCATCAGATTGTCGCTTCTTGTCATCAAGCTCTTCATTATTTCCTGTGATACCGGCGATTTATGTGTATATATCAGAATACTATCATTGTTTACATACGTTTTCTCATTGTGAATACTGATTCCGTCCAATGCAAGTCTCTTTTTCAGCTCAAATGAAAGGACATTTGCCGGATTGGGCATTGAGCATGATAAAGTATATGTTTTGCTGTCAGGAATAGAGCCTGATATGTTTAATCTGTATGAGTCTATACCTCTTGTCAAGATGGGTTCGTCTGTCCCGATTATTGCATTATTACAGACAACAAGATTCTGTATTTCAGGTTCTGTAGTCATTGATGTAATGCTGAGCTTGAAATTATTGTCTCTGTAATTCAATGCATAAAATCCTGCGCCATAACCCCATGCAACGTCTTCAATTTCCCACGACGGAACTGCTCCTTGATCCCGTATCAATGATTGGTCTATAATTATAGAACCGCTGATATTGGATATTTTTAATCGGTTAAGATTAGTCACTATACTGTCAATGAATCCTCTGTTGTCAGGAAAATGTTTTGATTCCAATGTCGGGTCTCCGGAAGCTTTAATTACCAGGTTTCCATGCAATGTGCCGTTTTTTATTTCCCCGATAGCGTATGTGTCGGTTTGGAAACGGTAGTCTGTGCCTATGATTGATAGGGCAGATGCTGATGTAAAGGATTTCATTACGCTTGCCGGAGAGAAAGCAAGAGACTTGTTGTGTTCCATCAGTATTTTACCGGAAGATAGTTCTGCAATATATATACCTACCGATGTCGCCTCTTTTCCGGATATGTTCAACGGGTGAGTTGCCGCTATGGCTGTCGTCGAAATAAATAAGGCTGTAGTTATTGTTTTTATCCGTTTCATTTTTCATTTTTGATTAAATTATGACGAAATTACGAAATTATGGACTAAATCGCATGAAAATTGCACAAATCAGCGCAAAATATGCAATTTAATTGCCGGAGATTGGTGGAAAATTTGTAATTTCGCACATTCAACATGAAATTGTGCAATTAATATGGTAATCAAGACACGCGAAAAACTTATTGATGTAGCGCGCCAGCTCTTTGCCCATAAAGGCATAGAGAATACAACCATGAATGATATTGCAACAGCTTCGGACAAGGGTCGCCGTACAATCTATACATATTTTAAAAACAAGCGTGAGATATATAATGCTGTGATCGAACGCGAAAGTGAACAGCTGGTGTCCCGATTACGTGAGGTTGTGAATATGGAAATACCACCGGTTGAAAAACTGGAGAAATTTCTACTGTTGAGATTCGAGATCATAAAGGACGCGATTGTAAGGCATGATTCGTTGCTCTCATTCTTTACTTGGGATCTTAGACGTGTCGACAGAATACGCAGACTTGCATCGGCAAAAGAAGATGAGATACTTAATGCAATTCTCGTTGATGGCGTGAAACAAGGCGTATTCAGGGCTGAGCAGGCTAAAATGGCCCCCACCCTTATCAATACGCTTATGCAAGGTGTCGATTTCCTGTTTTTCAGGGATAATCCTGATGGAGTGGATGTAAATAAGGAACAAACAAGAGACTATACTGTAAATTTATCATAAACGGAATAAAACAATAACACTATGTTCATCAATTCAACCGGATTCTATATCCCGAGTGGCAGAGTCTATAACGATCATTTTTTGAATGTAAATGGGCTTACCAGTGATTGGATACTCAAGCGTACAGGCATAAATTCACGCTCAAAAGCCGGAGATGGAGAAGGACACAATTCAATGGGACTTGCGGCAATTGAAGAGGCAATAAAAGGTCTTCCCTATGACATTAAGGATATTGACCTGATTGTATCCGCATCATATTCTCCATACGATACTGTTGCGACTCTTGCGCATATTGCCCAGCAAAGGTATGACATTCCCGATATGAAGGCGGTATATGCGTCGGCTGCCTGTTCGTCATTTGTCAACGGTCTTGAAATTGTTGAAGGCTATTTTGCATCAGGCAAGGCAAAAAAAGCTCTGATCGTCAGTTCTGAACATAATACCTATTACAGCAACGAGACTGACCCCAAATGCGGACACCTTTGGGGCGATGGTGCTGTTGCATTCTTCCTGTCGTCAGAACGGCAATCAGATGACGATGCTGAAATAAAGCATATCTACACGAGAGGGCTCGGTAATGTGAGCAAAGGCCCCGAAGGGGTTCGTCTACGCCCGAAAGAAGGCGGTATCGCGATGCCTGACGGTAAAGATGTGTTCATACATGCATGCCGTTACATGGTTCAGGCGCTTGATGGTGTCGTGACTCCGGAAAAGTTGCTGATACAGGAATTGGACTATATCGTATGTCATCAGGCCAATAAGCGGATTGTTGCCAATGTCGCCAATCAGTTGGGTATGAGTGATGACAAGTTCTTAAATAACATTGAGGAACTTGGTAATACCGGCTCTGCCAGTGCAGCAATCGTATTCGCACAGAATCGTGATAAATTCAAGAAAGGTGACCGCGTTGGCTTGACAGTGTTCGGTGGCGGATATTCTTGTGGGGCATTCTTGGTGGAAATATAAGAAAATGTGTAATTTTGCGTTTAGTTTACAAACGTTCATATAAATATTGACATGAAACTACTTGAAGGAAAGACCGCATTGATTACCGGTGCGGCACGTGGAATAGGCAAGGCTCTTGCTTTGAAATTTGCTCAGGAAGGAGCTAATATCGCGTTTACCGACCTTGTTATCGACGAGAACGGAAAGCAGACTGAAGAAGAAATTAAGGCTCTCGGGGTCAAGGCTAAAGGATATGCATCAAATGCCGCTGATTTTAACCAGACAAAAGATGTCGTTGCTGAAATACATAAGGATTTCGGTAGCATCGATATTCTTGTCAACAATGCAGGTATAACCAAGGACGGGTTGATGATGCGTATGACTGAGCAGCAGTGGGATGCTGTTATTGCTGTAAACCTGAAAAGCGCTTTCAACTTTATCAATGCCTCCCTGCCTGTCATGTTGCGTCAGCGGTCGGGAAGCATAATCAATATGGCATCGGTTGTCGGTGTGCATGGAAATGCCGGACAGTCCAATTATGCTGCATCAAAGGCCGGGCTTATTGCCCTTGCCAAGAGTATAGCTCAGGAAGTCGGTTCTCGCGGCATTCGTGCTAATGCTATTGCTCCCGGATTTATTGAGACTGCGATGACTGCTGCACTTCCCGATGAAGTGCGTCAGGAGTGGGCTAAAAAGATACCTTTGCGCCGTGGCGGTAAAGTGGAGGATATTGCAAATGTTGCAACATTCCTCGCTTCGGATATGTCAAGCTATGTAACCGGTCAGGTCATACAGGTAGACGGTGGTATGAATATGTAAAATATCATATTTCAGATAAAGCGAATCGGCATTTTCTTGTTGGCAGGAAAGTGCCGGTTTCTTTTTTTATTTCTAATTTTGCAGAATGGAAAAGCCTCTTGTCAGTGTCATAGTCTTGTGTTATAACCATGAACGTTACATCAGGGATTGCCTTGACGGTATATTGATGCAAGAAACGGAATTCCCTTTTGAGGTAATGGTTGGGGATGACTGTTCGACCGACGGTACATTATCGGTTATCCGTGACTATCACAAGAAATTCCCTGACGTGATACGTGTGGAGACTACCGATGTTAACCTGTGGTCGCAGGGCGTGTCGATGTCATACTCCCGCCTGGTCCCTATGTCACGAGGCAGGTATCTTGCATTCTGCGAAGGTGATGACTATTGGACTGATCCGCACAAGCTTCAGCGACAAGCCGATTTTATGGAGGAGAATCCCGAATATAGCATGTGTTATCATGACTACAGCATTCTTGATAAATATGGGAGGACTCATTTGCACCCTTATTGCTTGAGGAAGGATTGTGACAGCCGGTTAAGTGAGATGCTGCATCTTAACTCATGTCAGGTCGCGACGGTGTTTTTTCGCAGGGAGATAATGCGGTCACGAGGCTTTCGTGCATATTTTGAAGACCCTGAACACTGTTACGGTGATATGAACTACAATACTGCATGTTTTGATTCCGGGAGAGTCAGGCATCTGTCCGGGAACTGGAGTGTATACCGCAAGCATGATGACAGCGTTACCGCCATGGATAAAAGCCGCGGGAAATCGGTGGTTGTGCAGATGCACTTGAACGGTATTCGGGTTTTGATAAGACATTACGGCCGCCGATACAGGTACTTGTTGCGTAACTTCAGGAGTGCAAGACTCCTTGAATTGTCGTCGGCTTTGGTCCGAAGAAAACTGTACCTGTCAGGGATACTGTTGAAATTAGTTGCATTTATGCTTTCTCCGTGCTTTGTCTCACGACTGTATTCTCGCCGGTATTGTGGTCGGGGATAGTGATTTAACGACGATTATTTGTGATTTAAGGCATTTTGCACTAACTTTGGACTGAAATAATTATTCAAGACATAAATACATGTTGAATTATAATACCCAATTGAAAAAATTGGTCCTGCCTGAATATGGCAGGAATATACAGCAGATGGTAGACCACTGCCTGACTATTGAAGACCGTGAGGAGCGTACAAGATGTGCTTACTCCATAATAAATACGATGGGAAACCTGTTCCCGATGCTCCGTGATGTGGAGGATTTCAAGCACAAATTGTGGGATCATCTTGCTATTATGGCTGATTTCCGGTTGGATATAGACTATCCATACGAGGTTATACGTCCGGAGAACCTCAATACACGACCCGAAAAGGTGGAATATACCTCCTCTCCCATACGTTACCGTCATTATGGAAAAAGCGTTGAACTGATGATAGCCAAAGCCGCGGTGATGGAGCCGGGTGAAGAACGGGATGCGCTGATTTCCCTCATTGCCCATCACATGAAAAAAATGATGCTTGCTGTCAACAAGGACGGTGTCGATGACGCTAAGATTTTCAAGGATCTATGTGAATATTCTCATGGAGCAATAAGGCTTGATGCGGAGACCTGTCATCTGCATGAATTCAAGGAAGCCCCCTCTCCTGCTTCAGGCAAGAAGAAGAAAAAGAAATAAAGGACTGAGAATCTGTGCTGCGGAATGATTACCGTAAATGAACTTGTCGAAATCGGCAAATTTAACAAGCCGCATGGTATAGCCGGCGAGGTTAATGCGACAATTGACAGAGATGTTGATGTATCATCGCTGAAATGTATTGTACTGGATGTGGATGGTATCTATGTGCCGTTCTTTATCGAGTCATTTCGTAGTAAAGGCGTTGATTCCTGCCTTCTCACCATTGACGGCATTTGCAGTGAGAACGATGCCTCCAGACTGTCAAAAAAGACAATTTATGCACTGAAGAAAGATTGTGCGTTACCTGATGATGACGGCTCGGATGATGACGGCATGTATGCCGAGGATTTTATCGGTTATACAATATCGGATACCGGCGGGAACGTTATCGGAAAGATAGAGGATGTAGATGATTCTACCGATAATGTCCTGTTTATTGTCGGGACGGATAGAAAAACCGTGTACATTCCTGTTGCTGATGAATTTATTGTTGGAATCGATAGTGATGCTTTAATTGTGGAGATGGAATTGCCATCGGGACTTATTGATTTGTAGTGTTATATGTCAGGCTAAAAAACGATTATAATTATGGAATACGATGAAGATCTTGCGATAAAATATATCAGGAATTATGTCCCCAATGATATCGGTGAGTGCTACGATGATGACGAGATACTGAATATCATTGATATTATATGGGATTATTATGAGGATAACGGGATGCTCGACTTCTCGGATATTGACAACGGTGATGACGATGTCGATGTCAGTGAGCTTGTGAGCCATGTAGAGGCAATGGTGGCAAAAGACAAGTCCGCGAAAGTCGCCAAAGAGCATATAGCTGAGATTGTCAAGGGAGAATTGGCTTACGAGAATTCCATTGAGGAGGAATAAGGGCGGATTATGCGGTATAGGTTGATATACATATTGATACTCTTGTTCTGCGGTATGTTCCCGGTTTCCGGTTACGGAAAGGGTCAGGATGGAGCAGACTCGGAAGCAGGCTATTTTGAAATGTCGTTGGAGGATAATATCACGACACCGGTGGTCGGGAAAAAAGAGAAAGCCGCGGTCATTTCCTATCAGAAAAAGCGTGCCGAAGAACTGTTGTCGCACGGTCATAGCGTGGAGACCATGCGGGGCGGTGAAGTAATTGTTGCCACGATTGGAAGCGACAATCTGTTTGCCCCTAATGACACAGTGCTGTGTCCCGGAGCGGAAAACTTGTTGCTCCCCTACTCCGGATTTCTGAAAGAGCCCGGCCTGTACAAGGTGCTGATCGTGTCACACAGCGACAATACCGGGTCGGAGGATTATACCTACCGCCTTACCGAGAGCCGTGTTAATGCCGTTTATGACTGGTTTGAACGGTCGGGAGCCGACATGTCGGCATTGGTCCCGTATGCGATGGGCGATTCCGAACCGTTAGGCTCTAACAATTCAAGACTTAACCGCAAAAAGAACCGCAGGTTGGAGATTTACCTCATCCCCGGGGAACGGATGATAGGGATGGCAAGGAAAAACAGCCTGCATTGACTTCCCGTTTCTCATGAGATTGCCGTATGAGCTGATAGAACGTATTCAGGTATTTACCCGTTGGGATCTGTCGACATCCATAGGGTGCACACGTTTTGCCGGAGAGATAAGAGAGGTTGTAGGTGAAAGTATATCGGCAAATACAATTAAGCGGGCATTCGGTATAATAAAGGCTTCGAGCAAGCCGTCGGCTTATACGCTAAATATCATTGCGCGATATATCGGATATGCCGATTGGGACAGTTTTCTCGGAGGCATGATCACCACTTCATCAATGTTTAACAGGAATCCCGTCCTGTCGCTCGATAAGATTGTCGATGGCCAGTCAGTACGGTTCCGCTATTCCCCTAACCGGTGTGTAACAATGGCATGTATAGGGAGAAACCGTTTTGTCATAACGGAAAGCCTTAACAGTAAATTGCTTGTCGATGATATTGTGACAGCATTCCAGATAGTGAAACACAGCAGGCTTGAATTTGCGGATGTCATCCGTAACGGAAAATCCCTCGGTGCGTTTACCGCCGGACTGCATGGCGGTATAACCGGCTTTGAAGTCATTCCCACCAGTGTGTAGATAGTGATATAATGCGTTATCAAGAATTGATGGCGGCTAAACGCCGTTTAAAGGCGATTGCAATATTCTTGCGTGCAAAATCATTTATTGATACAAATGTTGTCCGGCTTTTCAATTCATCAAAAGTCATGCTAAAAAGCATTTTTGCCAAACATTCATCTGCAAACGAGTTGGATACAACGTTTACTCCGTCAAAATCCAATATTACCATGTCATTTGAGTTATAGTTGAGCGGATAATGGGATGCCGATTGGCTTGTGTCGGGGAGGAAAAATGCGTTGTGATGAAAATTGTACAGTCTGTACACTTGTCGGGTCAGCCGCATTAACTAAATTTGTCGCATAAAATTCATTCTTAACAAAGAACGGCTCACACAAGGTGATTTAATAAAATAATTATTAAATTTGCACTGTTGCATCATGTGCAGCAGACATATTTGGGAAGCGTTTAGCTTATTTCGCATAGAGAATCTGGACAATTCTTTGACGGTCGGAAGCAAGTCAAAACGCTCTTCCTTTGGTTTCGCTATATGTACTTTCATATATAAAGCCAAAGGGTGTGAGCCGTTTATTACTTATCTATCGTCGGGCAGTCCAGAGCCATCTATGGGGTAAGTTTTGTGGCTCACACTTTCTTTTTATGCCTGAATCATTCCAAAATTGATTCCGCTGCCGGGGGAGCCACACAGTAGCACAAAAATTAATATTATGTGTAAAGAATTATTTGAATGTCTTACCTCGCTTAACTGTATCGAAGGTTTTATTGGGCTATGCGCGCTTAGCATTACATTTTGGGAGTATCACCAATATCGTGAACGAAACAAAGCCGATATTTTAGGAAAATTCAATGAACGATATAGTAGTAACTCTGATATTAAAGATGTTATCACTTTTATTGAGGAATGTTTAAAAGATCTTCCTCAGGATGAAATTAAAGGTGAAATTAAAAATGAAACTAAGGCTAAAATTAAGGCTAATATTGATACTGTTAAGCAAATAAAAATTGACTTGTTCTTTAGGTTTTTTGAGGAAATACAATTGGCTATAGAAGCGAAATCATTAAATGAAGAGGATGTTTATAATTTGTTTTACTACTATGCGGAAAAAGGAAAAAAATTATCGCTGTTAAGTGATTATCCTACAGAATGGTGTATTCTTGAGCGTTTTTACAATCGAATGGAATTACATAATAAAATAAATCATAAATGAAAAGGATTAGATTATTTTTAACGGTAGTCTTCGCTATGTTCGGACTACTAAATAGTTATGCTTACGAAGTTGTAATAGAGAATCATGAACCGGTTGGCACTTATAATGGACGTAATGTATATTTGGTTTATAATCAGTCGGTTACGTTAAAGCTACTTGGCAATTCCGGTAACAGTTTTTATATTAATGGTGTACATATTGGTGGCACAAATGTTCATGGTTATGGGTATGCATATACCCATAACTTTTCAAATACTCCATATCTTACAGAAGTTAATTTGGTCCACCGCGAGCACTATGAGTACTCAGGCGGATTCTACGATTACAATTGCTACTGTTATGTTATTTACGGAGCATATAATAATTCAAACCACCCATCTCATCAAGCACTTGATTTAGCAATCTACACCGCATCGGGAGTTTCCCGTTGGGAGCGGAGTAAAGATGGAGGCGCTACATGGGAGAATGTCGAATGTACAAGTAACTATTACATTGAACAAGATCCCGAAGAGGGAACGGTGATGTATCGCATTCTACAGACAGACGGCACATATAGCGACATTCTGACAATAAACTACTATGATGTTGTGCCGAGCGAAATTGTGGCAAGTCCGGCAACAATCAGCAAGACAGTAGATGAGAGCGTTACATTCTCTCTTGATGTTGTGGATGATGGATATTCCTATCAATGGTATCACGACGATAGTGTGATTTCGGGTGCAACGCTGAGTTCATACTCAATCCCGACAGTAAAAATGTCAGACACCGGGACATACTACTGTGAGGTATCAAACGAGGTGAGTAGCGTGAACTCTACCAAAACAAACCTAACAGTATATAAATGCGCACAGTCAATAAGTTTTCCTGAAATTGAGACAAAAACCTATGGTGATGCCGACTTTACCCTGCCGGCAACTACCGACAAGGGCTTGACAATCGTCTATCAGAGCACAAATACCAAGGTTGCAACCATAAGTGGAAATACGGTGCATATCACCGGCGTAGGAGAAACTAATATCATTGCTTCCCAAGCAGGCAGCAATGACTATCTCGAAGCAGCAACCGTAACAAGGAAATTGGTGGTAAACAAGATTACGCAAGCAATCACATTTGAAGAACTGCCGACGAAAACCTACGAAGATAAACCGTTTACGCTGCCGGCGGTATCGGACAAAGGGCTGGTAATTACCTATACGAGCACCAATCCGGAGGTCGCCACGGTTTCGGAAAACACTGTCACTATACTCAATGCAGGCACTACCGAGATAGTTGCCAATCAAGCCGGCGATGCCCACTATTATGCTGCCGCATCTATAGCCCGAATATTGACCGTCAACCGTTGCGCGCAGTCAATAGATTTTCCGGCTATAGCACCTAAGTACTATGGAGATGCTCCTGTGGAATTGGCGCAATATTCAAGTAAAAATCTTGAGATTACATATAGCAGTGATTGTGATGTTTGTACTGTAGAGGCAAACAAACTTGTTATAAACAAGCCGGGGACGGCTGTGATAACCGCCAATCAAAGCGGCAACAAAAATTATCTTCCCGCCAACCCTGTATCTCAGACATTGGTAGTGGGCAAAGCCATGCAAACTATTGTATGGTCGGAAATACCCGGGAAATATTATGGCGAT
>JAFTRI010000038.1 GCA_017462345.1 Muribaculaceae bacterium | reverse complement strand
CTATATCGATGGAGTGCTGGCGTCTGACTATAGGACCAATGCTCAGCGTGCATCGTTGCGAGAGGCAATAGAGAACAAGGTCTGTGACACGATTCTCCCGTTGGTGAACAACAATGATCAGGATCCCTTGTTCGATGAATATGGAAAAGGAATTAGATGCCTATTGGATGAGTATCTGATTGACCAATAATTATATCCATCTGGTAGTCAGGATGCGTGGGGGATGGTGGAGAGGATGTCAGCGAGTTTGGTCTGTCGTTCGTGTGTACCTATAGCGTCGTACGGGATGAGGATGAAACGGTAGTGGCTTCCCGTCAGGTGTAGCATGATGTCGTGGTTGCGGTATTCGATTTCTGTTATTTCTTGCCAATTGACGTGTGACGGGGGGAATGCCGGAACTGAGTCATCCGTATCTGCCGGCTCGTATGTAACGGTTATCCCTTTGTACGGGTTGATGAGCATACGTTTGTTACGCATTGCCATTATAGCCTCAGGGGTCAAGGCATAATAGAAATACAGGAATGACATTATCATCGGTATGACAATAAAAAGCATCATCAGTGCCACAAAAGCAAATGCCATGTCAATTATTGCGGCAAGGATGAAACATGTGGCTATGGGTAGTGCAATAACCCACCACCATCGACCCAACCATAACTCTGCGACAGCCAGCATGTAGTGCCGGCTGTCGGTCTTATGAGGCTGGATTTCAAATATCCGGTTCATATTGCCAAAGATACTCAATTAATTCTTATTTTTCTTCGGGAACTCTGAAAAACGGGGTGAATGGAGCTGATTTTTTGAATTCACGGGTGGCATCACCCACATATACTTTGCCTGTCGACAGATCAAGCTTCTTGACCGGGGCACCTTGATGCAGATCTGATTTTTTAAGGTCTACCCATAATATGGCAGGACTCAGAGTCTGTTCAAAGTAATAGACCGTTTCATTTTGGTCAGCGACTGAACGCCATTGTGTCGATGAGATTTCCGGTTGGTCGGGAGTTGTGATGCCAAGGGGTACGGAGGCATTGCGTATCACACCTAATACTCCGGCCAGGGCGAGTTGGCGTGTAGTGTTTTTCGGTAATATGTTTACGTAGAATGATGCCCTGGCGAAACGGTCGGAAGAACGGTTGGTGCCAGGAAGAAAATGCTCTCCGCCAACACTTTCCCAATACTCGTTTACGGCAAGCTGTTTGTCGTAAACAGGTGCATTTGTCAGTACTTTGTATTCTTTGCCCTCATGGATACTCAGATGACCGTCAATGTATTCGATGATTGCGCTGTTACCGGTAGAATCGGATATGGCCATGTGTAGCGTGGTCGAACTGCCTCCGGGCATTGCCGGTGCATCTATACGGAATGTGTCCTTGCGCAAATCCTTGACCGCTTCGGCTGTCGTGGCAAAATTGTCAAGGACGTATTGTGCCCATACTGAGGTTGACATCAGTTTACGTGTATCACCGGCATAGGTGTAAATCGTTCCGGGCAGATAGAGCAGATTGACTACAAGCCCTTTTTCGTTAAGCCCTTCGCTCACTCCCATATCATATCCCACTGATACGACACTGCCGTAACGTGATGACCAGGTTATTGTGTTTCCGGTATCATATCCGGCACGCTCCATTCCTCGGGGCATAATGTAAAGGCTGGTAGGAATCGGAGATTTCCAGTCAAGGGTACGACCTGTGGCTGTTATGCCGTTATCACTCGTATAGACAACTCTGGTACATGCTTCAATGTCAGTGGCACTGCTTGCACTTAAAAGACATGTCACTGACAATACTGAAATTTTGGTTAGTGTGTGCATATTTGTTTGGATTGATGTTAATTCAACAACAAGCCGCAAGCAAATAATGTTTGGCGATTATATATAATTAGGAACGCCATCATGATGTATCTTGGCAGATACAACCATGATGGCGTTGTATGATTTGATTGATTGTCAGTCTGCGAGTTTGTGTATTACAAGACCTGAACGGAGTTTAGGTTCGAACCATGTCGTCTTGGGTGGCATTATATTGCCGGTATCGGCAATATTCATCAATTGTGTCATGGAGACGGGGTGAAGTGCAAGAGCCATTGCCATTTCTCCACTGTCTACTCGACGTTTCAATTCTCCGAGTCCGCGTATCCCTCCAACAAAATCGATGCGCTTGTCACTGCGCAAATCTGTTATTCCGAGGATGTCTCGGAGAATCAGGTCTGATGAAATGGTGACATCGAGTACTCCGATCGGGTCTGCATCGTTATATCGGCCTTCACGAGCGGTGAGCGAGTACCATTTCCCTGCGAGATAGAGTGAGAAATTGTGCAGTGCGACAGGCCGATATTCGGCTGTCCCTTTTTCTTCTACGATGAAATCATTTTCCAGCTTGTTAATGAATTCTGCCGGAGTCAATCCGTTCAGATCTTTCACAACACGGTTGTAATCGATTATTTTAAGATGGGATGCCGGGAAACACACGGCGAGGAAATAGTTGTATTCCTCGTCACCGGTGTGTTGCGGGTTCTGTTTTGCCTTTTCATTGCCTACAAGTGCGGCGGCTGCAGTACGGTGGTGACCGTCGGCAATGTAGAGGTATGGGATTTTCTCAAATTCGGCGGTAATGGCGGCGATCACTTCAGTGTCGTCTTTTACCCAGAAATGGTGGCCGAAACCGTCGGGAGCAGTGAAGTCATATTCCGGCTTTCCGGTTGTAACGTTGCGTATAATTGTCTCTAATGCCTCGTTGTCGGGGAAAGCAAAGAACACCGGCTCGACATTGGCATTGTTGATGCGTACGTGCTTCATCCGGTCTTCCTCTTTATCCCGACGTGTAAGCTCATGTTTCTTAATGCGCTCGTTCATGTAGTCGTCAACATTGGCGGCCACTACGATGCCATATTGCGTGCGTCCGTCCATTGTCTGCGCATAGATGTAGTAATGCTCTTTTTCATCCTGTACAAGCCAGCCGTTTTTCTGGAATGCGTTGAAATTCTCGACGGCACGGTCGTAGACTTTCGGATCGTGTTCATCAGTTCCCGGAGCGAAATCTATCTCCGGCTTGATTATATGGTACAAGGATTTGGGATTCCCCTCCGCTTCTTGACGGGCTTCCTCGGAGTTAAGTACATCGTAGGGACGTGAAGCGACTTCTGTGACCATCTCACGGGGTGGGCGTACACCTTTAAACGGTTTTACTTTTGCCATAACTGTTATTGGATATTGTTAGCGTTTACGTTCTATTGTCTGTTCCCGATCAGGACCTATCGATATTATGGTGATAGGGGTTTCAAGTTCTTTCTCGAGGAATGAAATATAGTTGCTGAATTGTTCGGGGAATTCTTCTTCACTCTTGAAGCGTGTCATGTCGGTTTTCCATCCCGGCAATGACACGTATACCGGCTCGATATTGTCTTCTTCGATGGAGAAGGGGAATTCACGGGTTTCCTTGCCGTTGATCTTATAGGCAACACATGCCTTGATCTCGTCAAAGTCATCGAGGACGTCGCTCTTCATCATGATAAGCTGTGTTACACCGTTGAGCATGATAGAATAGCGCAGGGCAACGAGGTCAATCCATCCGCAACGGCGTTCACGACCGGTAACTGCACCGTATTCGTGCCCGAGATCGCGTATTTTCTTTCCTGTCTCATCAAACAGCTCGGTGGGGAACGGTCCGCTTCCCACGCGGGTACAATAGGCTTTGAATATTCCGTACACTTCTCCTATCTTGTTGGGGGCAACGCCAAGTCCTGAACAAGCTCCGGCACAGATGGTGTTGGATGAGGTGACAAACGGATATGAACCGAAGTCGACATCGAGAAGTGTGCCTTGCGCACCTTCACACAGAATGGATTTACCGTCTTTCAGCAACCCGTTGATGAGATATTCGCTGTCGACGATATCATATCCTTTGAGATACTCGATTGCGTCAAGCCACCGGTGTTCCATTTCGGCAAAATCCGGCTTTTCGCCCATTGCTTCGAGTGTGGCTAGGTGTTTGTCACGGGCGTTGGCATATTTCTCATCGAAATTGTGGAATATATCACCAAGGCGCAATCCGTTGCGGCTTATTTTGTCGGTATATGTGGGTCCGATACCTTTGCCGGTAGTGCCTATTTTGGCTCCGCCTTTTGCTTTCTCGTTTGCGGCGTCAAGCAGGCGGTGGGTAGGCATGATGAGATGGACTTTCTTTGATATTTTGAGGATGTCTTTGAGTGCGATGCCACTCTTTTCCAATGCCTCGGCTTCTTCGCGGAAAAGAACCGGATCAAGAACTACACCATTACCGATGATGTTTACCTGACCGTGCTGGAATATGCCTGACGGTATGGAGCGCAGTACATATTTTTTCCCTTCAAATTCGAGAGTGTGACCGGCATTGGGCCCCCCTTGGAAACGAGCGACGGCATCGTATCGCGGGGTAAGAACATCGACCACTTTTCCTTTACCCTCGTCCCCCCATTGGAGTCCGAGCAGAACGTCAACTTTCATTTCTGTGTTAAGTTTTCTTCGGTTAAGTATTTATGTATTTGTTTTATTGTTTTTCCTGTTACGCCGCATACATCTTGAACACACCCCATAGACGTACAGTGCAAAGTAGGTGGTGTGGAATGTCGTGTATCGTCGGGAGTTGATGTGCCTGATCAGTTCGGGATCTTTTACCTCCTTGATTTTTCCGCATTGTGAACATATCAGGTGGTGGTGATTGCCTATACCGCTTGCCGCTACTTTTTCATACTGGGCTGGCTGGTTGCCAAACTGGTGGCGCCTCACAAGTCCACAATCAATGAGTAATTCCATTGTGTTGTACACTGTGGCGCGGCTTACATGGTAGGCATCGGCTTCAAGTGAAGAATAAAGTGCGTCGATAAAAAAATGGTCGGTCATGTCAAACACTTTGTCAAGTATGGCATAACGTTCAGGGGTCTTGCGCAGCTTTCTTGTCTTCATGTATTCGGTGAAAGCGGCACGTGCCGAAACCTTTATTTTATCATCACTCATTTCTTCACAAAGATACGCCAATCTGTTGGCATATCAAAAATAAGAAAGCCGTTTTGTCGTAAATATTTTATTGTCGGCGAACTAAATTATAATTTTTCAGCGAGATAATGCCCGGTGTGGCTTGAACTGCATTGTACGACTTCTTCAGGTGTCCCGGCAATGACAATCGTGCCCCCCTTGTCTCCGCCGTCGGGTCCCATGTCGATGATGTGGTCGGCACATTTTATGACATCCATGTTATGCTCGATAATGATGACGGTGTGCCCTTGTCTGATCAGTCGGTCGAATGAGTCCATCAGTGTGTTGATGTCATGGAAGTGCAACCCTGTGGTGGGTTCGTCAAAAATGAACATTGTGGGTTGAGGCTTTTCCGATGAAAGGAAATACGCGAGCTTGACGCGCTGGTTTTCTCCTCCCGAAAGGGTGGATGAGGATTGTCCCAGCTTGATGTATCCGAGTCCTACATCCCTGAGCGGTTGCAGGCGCTTTACAATCTTTTTTTCGGTCGACCCTGATACCTGCCCGAAAAATTCGATTGCCTGGTTTACCGTGAGATTCAGTATGTCATTGATGTTCTTTCCCCGGTATTCGATTTCAAGGACATCATGCTTGAAACGCTGTCCGTGACATGACTCGCAGGGAATGGTAATATCGGCCATGAATTGCATCTCGATTGTAATTGTACCTTCACCCTTGCATTCTTCGCATCTTCCGCCTTCGGCATTGAAAGAAAAGTAGGCGGGAGAAAATCCCATCTGCTTGGCCGACTGCTGCTCGGAGAATAACCGGCGTATCTCATCGTAGGCTTTCAGATATGTTGCCGGATTGCTCCTCGTCGACTTGCCTATCGGGTTCTGGTCGACAAATTCAACGGCTGTAACGCGTGACATGTCTCCGCGAAGTCCCATAAATGTACCGGGAGCATCTCCGGCTTCTCCGAGGTGGCGCACCATTGCGCGGTACAGGATGTCCCTGACGAGTGTAGACTTTCCCGAACCGCTTACCCCGGTGACAACGGTCAGGACACCGAGCGGGAATTTCACGTCAATATTTTTAAGATTGTGTTCGCGTGCACCCTGTACCTCGATATAGCTGTTCCATTTGCGGCGTGACTTCGGTACCGGTATTGACAATTCTCCATTCAGATATTTCACAGTGTAGCTGCCGGTCGATTTGCCAAGGCTGGAAACCGCTCCCTGATATATGATTTCTCCACCGTGTCGGCCGGCATTCGGACCGACGTCAATAATATAGTCGGCAGCCCGCATTATCTCTTCGTCATGTTCCACAACAACTACGGTGTTGCCTAACATCTGTAACTTACGCAAGACCGAGATCAGTTTTTGGGTGTCTATGGAGTGTAGCCCTATACTTGGTTCATCAAGGATGTACAATGAACCTACGAGACTGCTGCCGAGGGAGGTGGCAAGGTTTATCCGTTGGCTTTCCCCTCCTGATAGGGAAGATGACAGGCGGTCGAGGGTCAGATATCCGAGCCCGACATCGGCGAGGAACCCAAGCCTATTGCGTATTTCGACAAGCAACCGGGAAGCGATGGCGGCTTCTTGTTCATTCAATTTCAGATTCACGATAAATTCAAGCAGCGATGTTACCGGCATCCTGACAAGATCGGATATTGTTTTCCCGCCGACTTTGATGTAGGCGGTTTCAGGACGCAGTCGCGACCCGTTGCATGCCGGGCACAGTGTCTTGCCGCGGTATCGGGCAAGCATTACCCGATACTGTATCTTGTATTGGTTTTCCTCCACCATCCTGAAAAATCCGTCAATTCCCTTGAAACGGCTGTTTCCGTGCCATAGGATTGATTTCTCTTTTTCTGTCAGTTCACAGTAAGGGCGATGTATCGGGAATCCTATATGTGGGGCAAGGTGTATCAGTTCACGTTTCCATTCACTCATTTTTTCTCCCCGCCAGCACACTACGGCATCATCGTAGACCGACAGTGCGGGGTTGGGTACTACAAGAGCCTCATCGATTCCGATGATCTTGCCGAAGCCCTCACATCGGGGGCAAGCTCCGTAGGGGTTGTTGAAATTGAACATCAGGTCGCTTGGCTCCATGAATGTAATCCCGTCCGCTTCAAAACGTTTGGAAAAATCATGCCGATGTACACCGTCGCTTCCCCAGGCAATCAGGCGGCATTCATCATGTCCCTCAAAGAAGGCCGTTTCTATCGAGTCGGCAAGGCGGTTGAATTCATCACCGTGATATTGTACTGCCAGGCGGTCGATGAGCAGATAATACCCGTCGGCATTGTCGGGGGTGTCTTTCTGGCTAAGAAGTCCTTCGATGGAAATGAATTCCTCCCCTTTGACAAGACGGGAATATCCTTCTTTCAGGTATATGTCGAGCTGGCTGGTAAAACTTCTCTTTTCAGGCATCGTTATGGGGCTTGCGACAGCGATGCGTGTCCCTTCGGGATAGCCGGTTGCCGTAGCGATTACATCTTCGATGGTATGTTTTTTGACTATGTTTCCCGATATCGGTGAATATGTCTTGCCGATGCGCCCGAAAAGCAGGCGCAGATAGTCGTATATTTCAGTCGAAGTCCCTACTGTGCTGCGTGGATTGCGGGTGTTTACTTTTTGTTCGATGGCGATTGCAGGGGGGAGCCCCTTGATATGGTCACATTCGGGTTTTGCCATTTTCCCGAGGAATTGCCGTGCGTATGCCGACAGGCTCTCCACATAACGCCGTTGCCCCTCGGCATATAAGGTGTCGAACGCCAATGATGACTTTCCTGAACCGGAGAGTCCCGTTATGACGATGAATTTGTTCCGTGGGATTTCCACATCAACATTCTTGAGGTTATTGACGCGTGCCCCTTTAATGATTATATTTTCTGCCATCAGTAGAGAATTGGATTACAAAGATACGGAATAAACGACAGTAATGTAAGGCTGACGCGCTAAAAATGAGAAAATCCGCAGCTAAAATCCCCGTGTTAATAAGTGTATATTTCTATTGTGCAAAAGTTAATGTGTGTTACCCCCCCCATGTTTTAGTTAAATAATGTTTTGGAAATCGTCGTGAGAGGCAATATATTTGTGAAATAATTTCTTTACGATGGATAAGATTCTTGCTGTATTTTCTTATGCAATTGATAGTATGCTGCTTGGCGTATTTATCACGATTTTGGGTGTCGCTCTCTTGTATTTCCTTATAAGGGGTTTTTACCCGCGTTATACGTTTACACCTGTCAGCCTGATTGTTGGAGCGATATTGTTCGTGTTGCTTTCCGGGCAGTCGGTGTTGATATGCGGTGCATTCAAGATTAAGGGTATGGCTGACGATATAGAGCAGAGTATCAATCAGAATATCCCCATGCTTTTCCGTCTGACCGGTCATGAGTATACTGAAAAGGAGACACAGGAGATATGTGAACAGTTGCGGGATGAGTATCCTTTATTTGCCTGTTATATAGGAGGAATGGATTTTGAGGGGCATACTCCTGAAAGTATTGCCGCATCAGTAAAGGAGGAACTGCATGATTTTCTGAACGCCTACATCTGGAAACGGCTGGCATGGTGTATCGGGTTTATACTTGTCGGTATGTTCCTTGTAATAAAGACAATGAAGATGCTGAACAATGAAAGGTCGGCTCGGCATTCATCGGGGTCTTCGCGGCCGATGGCGGTAAGACGTTCACGTAGTGCACGTTTGGGTAGAAGATAAATACAAACCTTAATATAACATTAATTTTAATAATATAGAAAAATGGCGAACCATTTAATTATCGGACTTGGCGGTACCGGGGGATCTATCCTTGCCGGACTGAGGAAACGGATTTATGCCGAATTGGGCAAGAAGGAAGTAACGGGTCAAACAAATATCGACTACCTGTATGTCGATTCGTCAAAGGATGATCTTGACAACAGATCCAGATGGACCTATATGGGAGAGGCACTTCATCTCCAACCCGACCAAAAAGTATGCATCAATGGCATTAGTGCCGATGTCCTCTCCAATCCCCACCAGTATCCCGGTATAGAGTCG
>JAFTRI010000004.1 GCA_017462345.1 Muribaculaceae bacterium | reverse complement strand
TTCAACACCTCGGCATAGTACCAGGCACGAGACTTCGCATCGAACTCATCACGCGAAGCAGTACCCTTTGCTCCGTACTCATCGACAAACATATCCTCTGTGGTAGGAAGATGTTTGAGCTTGTTAATGTCAATCTTTGGTCTCATTGCTGTAAACTGTTTAAAATTTGTTCTGCTTTTTGTATCTCCTTTTTATAGTCCTTTGTGGACTTCTTCATAAAACCATTTAAAAGAAGTATCTGCTCGGCTTCAATGAAGTTCTCGTGGTCTATGGTAAAGAGGATTACCCTATACTCATTACCTACCGAAATACGCAACTCATAGAAATCTGTATCTACAAGTTTCTTTACCAACTTGGTATTTACGACCTTTACATCTGCTAAAATGTTCATCGCATATTTGACCTTGTTCTGAACATTTGCAGGTAGCGAGTTGTAAAACTCATCAAATTCTGTACTTCTTATCATAGTTCTCATGCTGCAAATGTAATACATTTATTACATTCTACAAAGCAAATGCCAAAAAAGTTTACGCACGAATGAGAATTTCAGCGATGCGAAGCCTATTATTTTTCTTGAGGGAGTGCAGTTTGCCGTCTGCCCAATTATGATTATCCATAAAAATATCCCTCCCTATATAGAAACTTGAAACAGCGTACAAATCGGGCTATCAGTTCTAAGCCTATTTGTACGCTGTTGTTTTTCTGTTTATTACTTTTCCATCGGTCGTTTGTTTCCGTTGCCGTCTGCATTTCTGAGTACAGGGCTTGAAAGGTGAAAGGTTTTCGGGCTGAATACTCTCCACAGGAGGAAGATTCTGCCCGAAACGACCTGTCGCCCGACCTTTCAACTTTCAAAATTGGTCTGTACTACCTTCGCAGACGAGCTTAGGAAACGGGCGAATGATGGAATCGGAATACTAATTGAAAATTGAATTTCCTTTTCTAAATCCGTTTGCGAACAGAACTATATTGCAATCGTTCTTCGGGTAAAGCCGATTCATAATATACCGTCTGAAAGCAAAAGTTTCTTTACTGTTTATTCTGAATGCAATGGCTATAATCATTTCAATAGAATATGCGTCTATACTTCTATGCTCGTCAAACCTTATATATCGCAATGTTTCAGATTCAGACAACGCACCATCCTTATAAACGGCATTGATGGCTCTACGAATATCACGACCATATACATTGAACATATCGGCTATCTCTTCCTGCATCATCCAAACGGGTGCAGTGGGAATACCCACCACACCGTTATTGATTGTTATAATTCCTCGTTTCATACGGCTACATTATTATTGGTTCTACTTCTTTTCTCTATCAATTTGTCCATCTCCTTTGAAATCTTGTCCTCCGTAATTCGGGCATATCCTTGGGTAGTGGTAATGTTGGAGTGTCCCATCATCTTTGCAATGCTCTCTATTGAAATGCTTTCAGAGATAAGGAGGACTCCGAACCCATGTCGGGCTTGATGGTAGGACAAATCATCGGTTCTGCCCAAGATTACACCTATCTCATTTATCTCATGCCAAATGGAATCCCTGCTTGGCAACGGAAATACAGGATTGTGCATGTCGGTTGTATTGTACAGGTCGAGAATCTGCTCCGCTATCGGATGAAGCGGTATGACTGCTTCCACTCCCGTTTTCTTACGGTTGATACGTATAAAGCGTCTGCCTTCCGCTGTCGTTTCAATATGACGGGGATGAAGCTGCTTGATGTCCGCATAGGCAAGCCCAGTGAGGCATGAGAAGATGAATGCCCGTCTTCCCAACTCAGCTCGTCCGTCACCCAATGGTATTTCCATGATTCTTTTCATTTCCTCACGGGTTACATATTTGTGTTTGGGAGAGGGCTTCTTCTCATATTCCACCTCCTCACAAGGGTTACTTCTGAGCATCTCATTATCTACGGCAAGATAGAGGAGCCTGTTCAGCCAACACAAGCAACGGTTGGTCTGTGTGGAACTGAAATTCTTGTTCTTCATCAGGAACGCCTTATAGCCCTTGCCGAAATCTTCCGACACTTCATCAAGGGCAATATCTTCTTTGCCCATAGAAGTGAGATAATCAGCCAAGTATTTCTGAAAATATTTGGAATGCCTATAAGTGGATATTGAATTGATTTCCTTACTGCGTATTCTCAAACGCTCACGCTCGATTTCTCCCATCTGAAGCAGGTGGGTAGGAACAACAAACTGCTTCGTTACACGGTTCTTGATAATCTCCGCACTGACAACACCCTGTGTCCGTAGAATCTCCTCATAAATCTGTTCGATATATTTGCGGTACTCCTGCAATCTGAGTTTTTCCCTTACGGTGCGTACCGTACCGTTCTTGATGTTCCAGTCTTCAGGCTTGCAATAGATGCCTGTGGTTATGACCGTATTCTTCCCGTCAATGGTGATACGGCATATGATGGCGGTTGTACCGTCAGCCTTGATTCTGCTGCGGTTGATATAGAATAATACTGAAAATGTACTTCTCATAATTTTTGTTTTAATGGTTATAATACGAGTTTGAAATCTTGGGTAGCCTCAATGAGCTTATCCATATCTTCAAACAACTTTTTAGGAGTCACACGGGCATATACCTGTGTTGTCTGTATGTTGCTATGTCCCAACATCTTGGAAATGGTCTCTATCGGAACACCTGCTTCGAGGGTAATGAGCGAAGCGAACGAGTGACGTCCGACATGGTAGCTGACATCCTCCTTGACACCTGCCAATACTGCCAATGCCTTCATGTGGCCTCTCAGGTTCGGATAGTGAATCATGGGAAACAGAGTATCCCGTTCATCATCGTGGTATTTCTCTATCAGTGCAAGTGCTTCGGGCAGAAGTTTTACGGCTGCACGAAGTTCATTCTTCTTTCGGCGGTACTTCAACCATAACTTACCGTCCTCATCTGTATATAGGTTTTCTTTGGTGACGGTTACAGCATCAATGTAGGCAACACCCGTATAGCAGGCGAAAAGAAACAGATCCCTTGCAAGGCGATGGGTGGTTCGATGTGGTGCTATCTCCACATCACGGATTTTCTCGAAACTTTCACGGCTCAATGCTCGGGGAGTCTTGACGGTCTGTTTCGGGAGTACATAATGTTGGAAGAAGAATCTTTCGGAATGTCCTTCCTTGTAGGCTTTTCTGCATACCTTCTTGATGATGGCAAGGTAGTGGCGTGCGGTATCTACGGCATATCCCTTTTCATCAAGGATGAAATTCTCATAATCGTGGATGAACTGTTCGGTAAGCTGTCCGAAAGCCAAATCCTTTGTCTTGAAATTCTTTTTGATGAACTCCCGTAAGGTACGGCAAGTATGGTCATAAGCCGGGTATGTTCCTTTAGCTCTGTCTATACCGATTCGGCTTTTGATTTCATCACGAAGAGCGTCCATCATCTTCATGAATGTCATTTGAGTGTTCATGCTGCCTTGAAAGGCATCCTTTACGGAGGTCGCATCAAAATCCACTTTGCGTTCCATCAGGGAGTCAAATGCAGAATTGATGTCAAGCAGCAGCTTGTCAATCTTGGCATTGATTTCAACAGCTTCCTTGCTCTTGCCGTTGAGTCGGCTTTCACGAGGATTCCACAAATGGGGAGTACACGACAACTTACAACTGAACTGCGAGATAGTTCGGTTTACGGTAATGCGTCCCATGATGGGAGCCTTGCCCGACTTGTCCAATCCGCTCTTTTTGAGGTAGAGCAACACTTTGAATTTTTCTACTTTCATACGCTTATATTTTTAGTGGCAAAGTTAGACTGTATATAAGCGTTCTTAACTATGCAAAATAATGAAAATCAGTGCAATGTGATGCTGTTCCAGATTATTTCGTTATCACTTCATCATTAGGTAACAGCCAAGCTAACGATTTGGTAACTGAACTCCTGCTCATAACCGTTACTTCTTGCGTTAAGTAGATAGTGCAAGAAATTCACTTTTAGTTGTTTCTCAACCGTTTACGTTTGCC
>JAFTRI010000037.1 GCA_017462345.1 Muribaculaceae bacterium | reverse complement strand
TTGCGGAGGCAAAGAATTATTAACCGTAAAAACGTAAGTGATAATGGAAAAACTGAAGTATTTGAGCCTTGTATTGGTAGTGGCTATGTGTACCGGATTTGTATCTTGTGACCCTGAGCCTGATCCTGAACCGGTACAGAATACAGCGGAGAGCAATGATGGTTCATCAAGTGTAATGGATGGTGATTCCGGAGGTGATGATGCGGATGAAAATATTGAGGAATTGATAAAATCAAATGTATATGTATATTCTTCGTATTCAAACTACGTAAGACATATAAAGGTTCGGTCAACTTTGCATAATGCTATATCTGAGGATATCGAGTTTGTGGTCGGACATGGAGAGATGTCGGATGGGAGTATTGCTTTAACGCAGCAAGGGCAAAGTTCCAATTCAGGAAACACGTGGATATTGGAAATAGATAATCCATTCTGGTATTATTACTATTATGGAAAAGGTGCGGATATTGATGTTGGAGTCAATTGTGCATTATATTATAATTCCTATAATGAATTGAAAGGAAAGTCAAGTCTGACTTCTGGAGAACGGGAACTTTATAATAGTTGTGTCGATTATTTGGATAGATATGAATATGAAGCAAAAAGATATTATCATCCGTCAATTCAAGTTCTAATAGATGGAGAATTGTATATGATAGAGGAGTGGTAATGCGACTTTATTAATGATACAAAACAACAGCGCGTTCCGGAATGGGACGCGCTGCTCTTATAGGATGCTTAGACAGATCAGTAGTTTTCGGCTTTGATCTGGAAGAATGACTGAGCGTGCTTGCAGACAGGGCACATTGCCGGAGCTTTCTTGCCGATAACGATGTGTCCGCAGTTGGCGCATTCCCATATCATGTCTCCGTCGCGTGAGAACACGAGCTGTCCTTCTACGTTGGCAAGTAGTTTGCGATAACGGGCTTCATGTTCTTTTTCAATTTTTCCAACCATGTCAAAAAGTGCGGCAATCTGGGTGAAGCCTTCTTCCCGGGCATCGGCTGCGAAACGCGCATACATGTCAGTCCATTCATAGTTTTCGCCTTGAGCTGCATCAAGAAGGTTTTCGGCTGTGCCTGCGATGTCTCCACCGTGCAGGAGCTTGAACCAAATCTTGGCATGTTCTTTTTCGTTGTTGGCTGTTTCCTCAAATATCTTTGCTATCTGCTCAAACCCGTCTTTACGGGCCTTGGATGCGTAGTAGGTGTACTTGTTACGAGCCATGGATTCTCCTGCAAACGCTTCTTGCAGGTTCTGTTCGGTCTTACTTCCTTTAAGTTCTTTCATAATGATAATTATGCAAATAGGTTATTGATTATGGTTGATAGTATATGGGGATGCAGCGCATGAGGTAGTCTCTTGCGGTGTCCCACGGAATGTACAGGTTGTTATTGCCGGGTATCAATTTTACCGGATTTTCGTTATGGTCGAGACGAATGTAATGTTTCCCGCTCCTGGACTTGAACAGGATCAACTGAATGTTGGCCGACATGGGGACAACGTTAAAGTCTTTCCAGTTTTTGGCAACGGTATCGAAATAGTTTGTCATGTAATAACATCCGTCGAGGCGCATGAGTGACAACAGAGGCATCAATGTTTCGGCATGTCCGAAACGCAGACGCACGGTGGCGTTACTTTCACCGGACAGTGCTGCATCGGTCGATGTTATGAGGTCGACAAGCAATGGCGAGGCTATGTCGGCCGGAATGGTCGATACGGTTGTAGCTGTCCGTTGGAGATATTGTCGCAGATTGAAACATGACCATAGCGCATTGTATTCTTCGGTTGTGAAGTATTCGAGTGCGTTACAATTGATTTCCATTGCACTCATTCCTGCGATGACGTAGTATTCCACGAGGGCAAGGTTTAGGACTTCGTCGCGGCTGTTGAATGGGTAATTGCTGCCAAGGACGCGTTCCAGTGCCGTTGCGGGGATTGTCTGCCGGATATATGTATTGTATGGTGCAGACCAAAGGGTATCTTTGCGGAATCCGGTGTATTCCTTATCTATATCGAACGGGCGCATCAATGGGGAGTTGCTCCGTCCGGATGATGTAGACAGTTCTATACGGTTGTTGAGCCGTGCCAACTGATGGGTAAAGGAGTACATGCTCATGGCACAACGCGGAGAGTAAGATGATATGGCCTGTATGGTTCCTTCATTGAATAGTGAAGGGAAATTGCTGTACATGCGTGATGCAATACCTCGCTGTTCAGCCATGCCGAGCGAATCGAGTGCGCCCCATCGGCCATTGCTGTTGGAGATGGCAAACTCGGTAATGGCAAGCAGTTTGCGTCCAAGAGGGGTTATCGACCCGATGGAATCGGCATGAAGCAGAGCCCGTTTCATGGCTATACAGTTGGTCGCCGAAGCCGGATATCTTGAGCCGTGGCGCCCTACATGGTTGATGAATACCGGAGTAAGGGAGTCGGGGTAATCGTAAGCCTGTTCCGGTACCGGGTAAGGTTTCAGACTGCCTTGGCAATCAGCGGCCGGATATCGGGTGGCTGTTGGGTCGGAAGCCTTTGCACCGGTGATAACCAATGAGACGAGAAATAAAAATAAAATGCGTCGCATATCGTTTATATATTGTATTCGTGATTCAAATGTAGTAAAAGATGTCGAGCTTTCAAAAAATAAATGAGCTAATGGGAGAAAATAGGCTGGACGAGGCATTGTCCCGCCTGAACGAGTATATAGCCGGGGAACCGGAATCGGATGAGGCTTATTTCATGCGTGGCAAGGTGTATTGGCGGATTGGGGATAAGCGACAGGCATTAAACGACTACTCCCGGGCTGTGGGGCTGAATCCAGAGAGTCCTGCCGCACGCGCTCTTGAGAATGCCCGTGACGTGTATGATTTCTTTAATCCCGACATCTTCAATCCCTGAACGGGCAGAATCAGAATAGTGTCAGCTGAACCGGTGATGATGCTTCCTGCTGAGTCTTGTTGCCGAGAAACAACGGCTGTTGCATGACCCAGCCTTGACTGCCGTTGCGTATTATGAGTGTAACCAGCCCTATGCATCCTGATATGGTCGAATGCAATCTCCGTAGCAGGTCTTTTATCGATGTGAGTCCGCTAAGTTTCAGTGTCAATATAGTGTTGCCGTGCTGGGATACCGTTGCGAATAAGATGTCATCGTGAGAAATTGTGTTTGCCATAATTGATGCCGTTAAATGTATATGCAAATGTACCGGACAAAGTGGGCGACATTATGACTGCGCAAGGTTAAAAATGCTTACGGTGATTATTCTCTGATCGGATGATATTCAACGAATGCTTCCATCGCTTCGTATGAGGCGAGACCGAGACGGCAATAAAGGTTGGCGGTGGCACGATTCCGTTCCTCGGCACGTTGCCAGAAAAGCCGGTCATCATCACCGAGAAACGGAGCATTTTCCATTTGCGACTGGTGTTTCAATATAGAAATGCGTTTTGACCGCAGTTCTTCAGGACTGATGGGTACTGCCATTTCTATGTGGTCTATTTCCCATTCGGCCCATGCACCGCGGTACATCCATATGCGGCACTCCTTCATCCATTCTTCGTCCTTGATTTCATCGATGGCGGCAAATACGGCGTCGGCACAGATGCGGTGGGTACCGTGCGGGTCGGCAAGGTCTCCTGCAACAAATATTTGGTGAGGCTTAACGGTTTGTACCAATTCCATGACAATGCGTACATCTTTTTCGGTCAGATCACCTTTCTTTATCGTACCTGTTTCATAGAACGGGAGATTAAGAAAATGGATATTTTGAGGGTTAACACCGATGTAGCCGCATGCTATGCGGGCTTCTCCCCGGCGTATCATTGTCTTGATGTACCGCAGGTCGGGAGAGTCGGTTACTTCTCCGGCAGTCTTGTGGCTTATGTACCGGTGTATCTCCCTGCTTTTTTTACGGTAGACCGGAGTGTCAAATCCGAAATGGGCTGCGATGCCGTCGATTAACATCATATAACGTACCGTATCCTCGTCGCTAACTGCGATGTTGCCCGATGTCTGGTAGGCAACATGAACGTCGTGTCCCTGAGAGACAAGTCGTTGCAGTGTGCCTCCCATAGATATTACATCGTCGTCGGGGTGCGGGCTGAACACGATTATGCGTTTCGGGTATGGCAACGCGCGCTCAGGGCGACAGGTGTCATCGGCTTCGGGTTTCCCGCCGGGCCATCCGGTAATGGTGTGTTGGAGTTCGTTGAATACTTTTATGTTCACGTTATATGCCGATCCGAAAATGGCCAGTAATTCTCCGAGTCCCCATTCGTTGTAATCCTTGTCTGTCAGTTTAAGGATGGGTTTGGCTGTGTTGTCACACAGCCATACGATTGCCCGACGAATCAGTTTGTTGTCCCATTCGCAAGATGTCACTTTCCATGGATGGCTTATGCGTGTCAATTCCTCGGCAGCAGGCAGATCGGTAACAATCCTGACATGCGGATGACCTTGCAGTAACGATGCCGGAACGTTGGAGCAAGGCAGTCTTTCGACGGTCTTGAGTATTATTCCGGCACGGTTTTCACCCCATGCAACACCAATTATCCTGCGTGACGCATATATGTTCCCGATACCGAGAGTGAGGGCGGTCGCCGGAGCTTCTTCGCACTTGTAGTCGCCGGCAATGTCGTGGCGGAAGCTGTTGTCGAGCAGTACAAGGCGACACAGGCTTGTGGGTTGAGTTCCCGGACCGTTGAACGCGATCTCTCCGGCTGCGCCTATTTCACACACTGTCAAGTCTATCCCTCCATGCTGTCCGATTGTGTCTTCGTATTCCTTGCAGACCCGGTAGACATCATCTTTTGATGCAGGTGTATTTATTGTCAGGACGTTTTCGGGTTTGATGTCGACGTGTGCGAGCAGCATCTCCTGCAAGCGGTCGACGATACGTGGCATTCCTGCCGATAGCGGAAAATACTCGCCAAGAGTAAAAACGGTTACATCCTTGAAACTGACCTTGTTCTCGCGGCACATCCTGACAAGGCCGGAGTATATGGGACGAAGACTTGTGCCCGTACTCAGTGCCAGTGTGCAGTGCCCTTTTCCGGCAATGGCGCGTGTGATGGTCCCGGCAATTTTTCCGGCAATGTATGTACTGCCTTCATCCATGGTTTCAAAAACCCGTGTGTATATGTTCTCTTCGCGAGTGAGGGATGCAAGTTCTATTTCGCCTTGCGGATCGAAATACCTGCGTGGAATACGGTCTAATTTTATCTTGGAACTGAGGTTGTTTTTCATAGACATGGTAGGTAATCGTTTGTACTGAATTAACACGCATGTTGCTCCCAATGTTTTCCCTGTCATGAAATTATAGGGATAAAATATTCAGTTAGCGTTTTTATTTGTATTTTTGTACAAAATATAATTACTAACCGATTAAACATTTACTGAGTAATGAGACTTATTATCGAAAACAATTATGATGAAGTGTCACGTTGGGCTGCCAATTATGTAGCAGCGCGTATAAATGCCGCCAATCCATCGGCTGAGCATCCGTTTGTATTGGGTTGCCCCACCGGAAGTTCTCCCCTTGGAATGTACCGTCACCTTATTAAATTGAACAAGGAAGGTAAGGTTTCTTTCAAGAATGTAGTGACTTTCAACATGGATGAATATTGCGGAATACCCCGTGACCACGAGCAGAGCTACTATACGTTCATGTGGACCAATTTTTTCAACCAGATCGATATTCTTCCCGAGAATGTGAACATCCTTAACGGAAATGTCGAGGATCCTGAGGCTGAGTGCGCCCGTTATGAAGAAAAGATTAAGTCATACGGCGGTATTGATCTTTTCCTCGGAGGTGTAGGTCCTGACGGACACATTGCGTTCAACGAGCCTGGCTCTTCGCTCACATCTCTTACCCGCATGAAAACCCTTACTCAGGATACCATTATTGCAAATTCCCGCTTCTTCAATAACGATGTGAATCTGGTACCGAAGACCGCGTTGACTGTCGGTGTCGGAACTGTGATGAACGCAAAGAGTGTGCTGCTCATTGTAAATGGGCACAACAAGGCTCGTGCATTGCGTCATGGTGTGGAAGGCGGGGTTAGCCAGATGTGGACAATCTCTGCATTGCAGATGCACCGTAAGGCTATCATTGTTGCCGATGAGGATGCATGTGCCGAGCTCAAGGTGGGTACCTACCGTTACTTCAAGGATATAGAGAAAGATAACCTTAATCCCGATTCACAGTTGTAATGCAAACTGGAAAATAGATTCAGAAAAAATCCGCTGCCTTGATTTGGTAGCGGATTTTTTTGTGAACTTACCTGAGCGGACCCATTTCCTTTACGGCTCCTGTTACAGGGTTGAATATCATGTAACATGGCGCTTTCTTGTCGGAGAATATGCCGGGGTCTATCCCGAAAACAACGCCGTATTGCGCGATGTCAAAAGAATTCTCAAGCAGCTTGTTGCCGTTATGGGATATGGCAACTTCGGCTTTGCCCGGAATGCGGTAGGCTACTCCACCTTTGGGGAATTGTTTTGTGAGACCTTTCTCGTTTACCGGAAGTTCTCCGCGGGACAGTACTCCAATGGTCAGATAGATCGGGTCACCGGAAAGATCATCGGCGTCAACGATACCGTCAGTGACCGACAGCCGCGCAATCACTTCGTCTTTTATCGGTTCTCCGGGAGTGTATCTGATGGTTTTCACTGCTGTGGAATGCTGCTCGGTACCAACGAACATTGCGGTCAGTGCTGCTTCCTGTGCGGTGATATTGTCGAGGATAAGTTTCATTGCCTGTCCGTCAGGTGGCATCTGGTCGGCCTGTCCTGTGATTATGTCGGTACGGCTTTGTCTCAGTGCATATATTTGTGCGGCTGCGAGCTCTGCGCGTTTGGCTGTGGACTGGCTCTGGAGCATTTCTTCATTTACTACTTGCCGGGCGGCATCGGTCTCTAATGGTGTGACCCCGGCTGTGACAGCAGAGGGAATTGCCTGAATTTCTGGCTGAGGAATGTCCTCGGTATTTATTGCCAGCGGCAGATTCTCGTCGTTTACAATCAGGAACGGCGTGCTTCCTGCCTTGAATTGCATCAGATATTGCTCATCAGGATCGGCTACACCTTCGGGTGTGACTGTTACCGATTTCATTACCCAGCATTCTTCCGTTTTAGTGACCGGGTTGTCGATGTCAAGGTATTTCTTTGCGTATTTGAAAAACTCTCCAGGCCGTTTTACCGTATATTCGGCCTCGATGGTTATATCCAGTACTGTCATGGGAAGTGAATAGATGAGACCGTACTCATTTATTTTTCCCGCAGTCAGTTTATGGGTAGACTGGGCTGATACTGAAATTCCGAGTATTGATAATGCTGTAAGGAGGAATATTGTTCTCATTCTGGTTTCATGTGTGAGGGTTAAGACATTATTGATGCTATCGCCTTACCGGTATTTTGGGCTATGTCGCCTGCTGTTACACCGTATTGCCCATGTTCTGCGGCGGCTATGTCGCCTGCATGTCCATGGATGAACACTCCGGCCAATGCACTGACTTCGGGCTTGTATCCTTGAGCCATTATTGCTGCAATTATACCGGTGAGTACATCCCCGCTGCCGGGAGTTGCCATGGCGGGATTGCCCGACGAGTTGAAGTATACCCTGCCATCGGGACGCACGATGGCGGTATAATGGCCTTTCAGTATAATCAGTATGTTGTAGTATCTTGCCATTTCCACGGCTTTGAGCAGACGGGCTTCGGCACTTGGCTGTGGCCCGAACAGCCGGTCAAATTCGCCGGCATGAGGGGTTATAATCGATAACACCGGGACATGGTTGAGCAGAGCCGGACGTTGGGCTATGCAATTGAGGGCGTCGGCATCGAGTATAACCGGCTCTTTGGCCGATTTGAGGAATACTTCGAGAGCGTTTACTGTAATGTCGTTTGTTCCGATGCCGGGACCTATGGCCACTGCATTGTATTCGTGGCGCAGCTGTATGTCGGTAATCGCGATGTCATGTTTGTCGGCATCGAATATGGCTTCAGGGACTGATGTCTGGATTATGTTGAATCCGCATCGGGCTGTGTGTACCGATACTTTCCCTGCGCCTGCCCGTAGTGCGGCCTTGGACGATAGTACGGCTGCACCCATCATGCCGTAACTGCCGGCAATAAGCATCATGGAACCATAGTCGGCTTTTGATGAGAAGCGGTTGCGATGGCGCAGGATACGTTTTATGTCGTTTTTTTCCACAAGATAATATTGTGCCGGGGTGTTGCGTATCTCTTCGGCGCTTAATTCGATGTCAAGCACTTTCCATTCTCCTACAAGTTCGGCATTGTCCCCGATGAAGAATGCCAGTCGGGGAAACTGGATTGCAAGAGTAAGGTCGGCATGAATGATGTTGCGGTTTATGGAGTTGGGATTCCAGTCGCTGAACATTCCCGACGGCACATCGATTGACACGACGGTGGCGCGTGACTCATTGATGTATCTGACCAGGGACATGAACCCGCCGGTGAGCGGGTCTCGTAATCCCGACCCGAAAAGACCGTCTATGACAAGATGGTTTTGTGACAGGTCGGGCAGGCTGAAATTGCCGGTAACCTCAGTGAAGTCGACATTGCCGAGTGACAATAGCCTGTTGCGGCTAGCCGAACAGTCGCTGCTGAGCCTGTTGCCGCCAATGTTGAACAGGAAAATCTCCGGGCGGTAGCCCTGTTCGATGAGCATGCGTCCTACGGCAAGGGCATCGGCTCCGTTGTTGCCCGGTCCGGCGAATATGGCTATGCGTTTGTTGGAACGCCAGCGGGAAATTATTTCACATGTTACAGATTCGGCAACACGTTCGATGAGTTCCATCGAGGATATTCCGTCGTGTTCGATTGTGTACCGGTCGATAGCACGTATCTCTTCGTTGGTGAATATTTTCATAAGCGGAGGTTGTCAGGGTTTCGGGTTGTTGGGCATTGTTGCCGTCGCTATGCGGCTGTCAATAATTCTACAAAAGTAGTAATTATATTCAGTTTATTGTGCATTTTGGGCGAGGCAATCGGGTTAGGCATAAATTAAATTGCGCGTGGTAGTAAGTGTGACAGATAATTTTATTAAATTTGTGGCAATTATTCTTGCAAGATGAAAGAACAAGTTACATATAACGGGCTGAAATTCGTGCCCTATATTACTAACGAAAGAATCCAGTCCCGCATAAAGGAACTGGCTAAGGAGATCGAAAGCCGCTGTGCCGGTAAGTGCCCGTTGTTCATCTGTGTACTGAATGGTGCGTTTTCCTTTGCCGCTGACCTTTTCCGGAGTGTGGACATTGATGCCGAGATTACATTTATCCGGCTCAAGAGCTATGACGGCACGGGTACCACCGGAGTGGTTAGAGAGATAGCAGGACTGTCTGAAATATCGAAGGCCGCACGGTTATTGTAATTGAGGACATTATCGATACCGGTATGACTATGGCGCGCCTTGTCGATGACCTTAAGAAGAAAAATCCGGCCGAGGTCAGCATTGCAACATTGCTGTACAAGCCTGAATCGGTAAAATGCGATATAAATCCTGATTATGTCGGATTCGAGATACCCTCAAAATTCATTGTCGGCTACGGTCTTGACCTTGACGGATTGGCACGAAATCTGCCAGATATATATGTATTGGATGGGGATGACTGATTCTCTACATTCTCTACATCGCTGAATTAACCTCTGATTCCTGACACCATGAAATGAAACACATCCCTTGTGATATAGACATGAGGGAAATGAGGACATTTATGTGAAAACAATAGAGAAATATTATATTTTGGAAAAAGAAATGTTTAATTTGGTGATTTTTGGCGCTCCTGGAAGTGGAAAAGGAACCCAGAGCGAACGTCTTATAGATGAATACGGACTATATCACATATCGACCGGCGAAGTGCTGCGTGATCTTATCGCACGTGGAACCGAGTTGGGAAAAGTTGCTGACAGCTATATTTCCAAGGGAAATCTTATACCCGATGACTTGATGGTCAGTATTCTTGCCGACATCCTCGATTCCAATCCTGAGGCAGCCGGCGGGGTTATTTTTGACGGTTTCCCACGTACAATCAATCAGGCTAAGGCTTTGAAACAGATGCTTGCTGACAGGGGAGCTAAGGTTCATGCGGTAGTGGGGCTGGAAGTTGAGGACGATGAGCTTATCGAGCGTCTTGTCAAGAGAGGGAAGGAATCAGGGCGTTCCGACGATAATCTTGAGACAATAAAGCAGAGGCTTGAGGTGTATCATACGCAGACCTCTCCACTGAAAGACTATTATGTCGCGGAAGGGAAATATCATGCAATTCCCGGAAGCGGTTCGATCGACTCGATATTTGAATCAATAAAAGAGTCCTTGTCGACAATAAGGTAAATATTAAGGGGTAAATAACAACGGGGTGCACATCATGAACATGTGCACCCCGTTGTTATTTTGGGGAATGTGGTGTGGATTATTTCAGCAGACCGCGGTTGCGGAGCAGGGCGTCGGGATTGGGATTCTGTCCGCGGAACTTGACGTATAGCACCATCGGATCTTCGCTTCCGCCCTGTTCAAGGATATTCTCTTTGAAGGACTTGGCTGTCTCGGGATCGAATACTCCTTTTTCCTTGAACAGCTCGAAACCGTCGGCATCAAGTACTTCAGCCCACAGATAAGTATAATATCCGGCTGCATATCCGTCGCTGCCGAAAATATGCTTGAAATAAGTGCTGCGATAGCGGAACTGAACCTCTTCGGGCAATCCGAGCTTTGCGGCAACAGCCTTTTCAAATTCTTCTACGTCCACGTCATCGGTGGTATTGATTTTACCCCATTGGAGGTCAAGCAGAGCAGCTCCGGCAAGCTCTGTGGTCGCAAATCCTTGATTGTGGGTCGATGACGCCTGCAGCTTGGCGATGAGTTCGTCAGGCATTACCTCACCGGTCTTGTAGTGGTGGGCGTAAACCTTGATGAGTTCCGGCTCCATAGCCCAGTGCTCGTGAATTTGTGACGGCAGCTCTACGAAGTCACGGTCAACGTTTGTGCCGGCTTGGGATTTGTATTTTGCACGGGTCAGCATGCCGTGAAGGCCGTGGCCGAATTCATGGAACATGGTCTCAACCTCATCGAGAGTGAGAAGCGACGGTGTGTCGGCAGTAGGTTTGGAGAAGTTGCCTACGTTGTAGATGACCGGACGCACCTGAGTGCCGTCATCTTTTATATATGAGCCCTTGAATTCGCTCATCCATGCTCCCTGGCGTTTAGAGTCGCGCGGGAAATAATCGGTCATGAATACCGCTACATGCTCTCCGTCGGCATCCTTTACGTCGTAGACCTTGACTTCAGGATGATATTTGGGAGCGTCAGGCATCTCGGTGAATGTTATTCCGTAAAGTTGGTTGGCCATCTGGAACACCCCTTTCAGTACGCTGTCGCAAGCAAAGTATTGGCGCACTTCGTTCTCGTCGAGGTCATATTTCTGCTTGCGTACCTTTTCGGCGTAATAATAATAGTCCCACGGTGCAATCTTGAAGTTTCCGCCCTCGGCATCAACGATAGCCTGCATTTCGGTAACCTCTTCCTTGACACGCTTGACGGCCGGTGCCCATATTTTCATCAATAGGTCTTCTGCATTCTTGACAGTCTTGGCCATGACATTGTCGGTCATATAGTCTGCGTATGAGTCGAATCCGAGCAGATGTGCTTTCTGTACACGGTTCTTTACGATCTCCTTAATGACAGGCTTGTTATCGGTGGAATCTTTTGACGCGAGGGTTATGTAGCCTTCATACATCTGTTGGCGCAGGTCGCGGTCATCGGCAAATTGGAGCAGGGGCAGACGGCTCGGGGCATGCAGTGTGAATACCCATTTGCCCTCATGCCCGCGCTTGGCTGCCTCCTCGGCTGCTACGGCGATGTTTGAGGCGGGAAGTCCCGACAGGCGTGTGGAATCCTCCACCACAAGCTCAAATGCGTTTGTCGCGTCCAGAATGTTCTTGTTATATTTCAGATACAGGTCAGTCAACGCCAGATTCAGCTTCATCAATTCGTTTTTCTTGTCGGTATCGAGTAATGCGCCGTTACGGGTGAATGACTTGTAGGTGTCTTCAATGATACGTTTCTGGGCTGTAGTGTATTCGTTTTCCCCTATACGGTCATAGACGTATTTCACGCGTTGGAACAGTGAGTCATTCATCATTATTTCATCGGAATGCTGCGAATACATGGGCATTGCTTTTTCCGAGATTTCGATCATTTCGGGTGATGAGTTTGACTCGGTAAGGGCAAAGAACACGTAAGCCACTTTTTCGAGTAATTCTCCTGACATGTCCATTGCCAGTATTGTGTTTTCGAATGTCGGTGTCTCCGGATTCCTGATGATGGAGTCTATTTCGGCTTTCTGTCTCTTTATCCCCTCTTCAAAAGCCGGAAGGTAGTCGTCAGGTGTAATCTGTTCAAATGGAGGGATCTCGTATGGAGTGGTGTATGCCTCCATGAATGGGTTGGTCTTTTTTTGTTCCATCGTGCAGGATGAATTTAATGCTGCACCTATACAGGCACATGCAGCAAAAGTTAGAAGATGATGTTTCATGATGGTTAATAATTGGTTTATTTTGAAAGTAATTAATATACGGTTGTTTTCAGTGGGGTTGAAGTCGGTTTGAAATTCCATCGGGTACGTTTGTCCTCTTTCCACACGTATGTTGTCAATAACGGATAATGGTCGGATGAGGGGATATTTCCGCGGACTACACTCACTGCATCCAGGTCGCCCTGATATAGCACATGGTCTATCCTGAAATAGAAACGGTTGGCATTATACGTTATTTTCGGTCCTGATGCGGTACGCAGATATGCGTCTTTCATTGTTCCGTCGGCAATGGTGCGCAGGGCGTAGCATCCGGGTATGTCATTGAAATCGCCGCACAATATTATGTTTCCCCCGAGCATGTCGATATAGGAGCGGAGCTGCCGGGCTTGACGTGCCCGTTGCAGATAGGCGTCATAGAGCTTGGAGACAAGCTGGGAGCGTATTCTCGACAGGCTCTTGTCGACCGATATCGAGGTCAGTTCGAGGAAAAGTTCCTTGTCGCTGACAGTGAGACCTATGGATTGCAGATGTACGTTGAATATGGTCAGTACGTGACCCTTGACGTTTGTCCGGTATGCGGCCATGTCCCCTTCGTCTGCGGATGTTATAGGCAGTGGAATGGGCATTATCGGATATTTGGAGAAAACCGACTGGCCTCCTCGTCCTATCAGATAGTAGGGATAGCGGTCTTTTACGGAATCCACTTGTTCACGTGTGACGCAGTATTTGGCAAATGGTGCAAGATACTCACATTCTTGAAGACAGACAATGTCGGCATCGGTGGATAGTATATATTGCAGCGTGCGGTTGATGCTGTCGGGATAATGCGCCTCGTTGTCGGTAAAGTTCAGCACATTGTAGTTGAGTACGGTGAATGAACGGTCCTTCTCGTCATCGGTCATTGCCCCCTCCGGCAGATTGACCGGGGCGAAAGTCAGGATAGGGCTCAGGCTGGCAAGTAGGGCGGCGCAAGGGACTATCGCCAATTTGCCGGCAAAGATGATGTCAAGGATTATTATGACGGCATCGGCTATGAGCCACAACGGGAATGTCATCCCGGCAAGCCCGGCAAACGGCATTGTCTCCGGGCTTATATATCCCGAATATCCTGTGAAGATGGTTGCCATTGCGGCAAGCACATTAATGGCTGTGCCGGCTGCAAGTAGGATGTTGTTTCGGTTGAAAGGCATCGGAATCTTCATTGGCGTCATTTTATGCGTTTGCTCACGTCGAAAAGTGTCTTTTTTTCATCAGCGGTGAGTGAGGTATAGCCCGACTTCTTTATCTTGTCGAGGATTCTGTCGAGAATCTCTTGGTCATTCTCTCTATTTTCTGGCGCTTGACGGCTGTTGGAACTGTTTCTCCCGCTTGTCCGTGGGGTTGTAATGCGTTTCCAGGCATTGGCGGCAGAGTCAAGCATGTTGTTTAGCGGACGTGTTATGTCGGTGCCGTTGTTGAGCATCATCCCGTAGATCGCGCCTATTATCGCTCCTCCCACATGTGCGATGTTGCCGCCTGCATTCCCGTCAGGTATGCTCAGGACGGAAATGCCGATGGTGACAATGGCAATCCATTTCAGGGCGACCTCTCCGAGAAACAGTAGCCCCACCTTGTAGTCGGGATGCCGTACTGCCGTGGCTGTGACGATGGCGATTACCGATGCTGACGAGCCGATGAGCCATGATTCGTTGCCGTTGAAGTACGGTAGTGTGTTGTAGGCCGTCATAAACAGTAGTGCTCCGGCAATCCCTCCGTATAGGTATAGCGCAAGCATCTGTTTGGGTGTACCGGTGAACAGGAATATGCGTCCGAACCAGTAGAGCCACACCATGTTGAAAAGAAGATGGAGGATGCCGTATTGGGAAAACATGTATGTGATTACGGTCCACGGGCGGGTAAGCAACAGTGCCGGATGAGACGGTATCTCCACGATATGTAACCAGCTGTCGGGGTTGCCTCCACCAAGCAGGATGACCAGTGCAACGGCTCTCAGCACTATGAATACGCCGATGTTGACGTATATGAGCTTGACAGGCATCGTGCCTGTCCTGAAGCGGCTTTGCAGGTTGTTAAAGATATGTGCCATTTATTATGCCTTTGCGTTTCCAATAGTATATCAGCAGGAAGCCGAACACCATCCCTCCCAAGTGGGCAAAGTGGGCGACGCTGTCGTTTATTCCTGTAAGACCGAATGACAGTTCAAGTATCCCATAGCCTAAGACCATCCATTTGGCCTTGACGGGGATGGGTATGAACATTATGTACATTGGCATATTTGGGAATATCATGCCAAAGGCGAGCAGTATGCCGAATATCGCGCCTGATGCGCCTACGGTGGGAACATTTATTATCGAGTTGAGGTTGGCAAGGAACGGGTCGATGAAGTTCTTGCCGTTGTGGATGGCTTGCGCCCCCTCTATGGCGATGCGGGACAGTACGTCCGATGGTATTTGGGCGGTTGCGTCGATGTAGCGTATGGCAAAGACTCCTTCCTGGATAAGTGCTGCACCTATCCCGCAGCTGATGTAGTAGAACAGGAAGCGCTTCGGTCCCAGTACCCGTTCAAGAAGCGACCCGAACATGAACAGTCCGAACATATTGAACAATATGTGGGAAAAATCAAATGTCGAGTGCATGAACATGTAGGTGATTATCTGTGCGGGATTGAAATCTGGTGATGTGAAGAAGTGGAGTGCTCCGTATTGCTCGAAGTTTATCCCTGTCCTCTCCGGAAGTATCATCATTGCCAGCCATACGATAAAATTGATGATTATCAGGTTTTTTGTTATGGTTGGAATGCTGCTGAAAAAACTGTTTCTTTCTTGTGTCATTTATGCTTGATGTTGTTTTGGTCGTGCGATTGTGGTGCAAATTTACAAAAAACTCAGGGTTTTATTTCTTATCAACACGTATAGAGGCGTTTAAATGCGAATTTTCGTAATTTTTTTAATAATAATTGTGCGTTTTTCATATTTTACGACTATATTTGTAGCAGTAATACCACAAATCTAATTAATCTTTCTTCATTATGAACAAAACAGAGCTTATTAATGCTATTGCCGAAAAGGCAAATTTGACTAAAGTTGATGCCAAGAATGCACTTGAGGCTTGTCTCGAAGCAGTTGCCGGTGCACTTGCTGACAATGACAAGGTTGCGCTGATTGGTTTCGGTACTTTCTCTGTCGCTGAAAAGAGCGCACGCACAGGTATCAATCCTCAGACAAAGGCCAAAATTGAAATCCCCGCTCGTAAAGTGGTTAAATTCAAAGCCGGTGCTGAACTTAGCGATAAGGTAAAATAAAATCGCAAGAAAGCTTTTAATGTAAACGGCCGCTGACCTTTTCCGGGTCGGCGGTTCGTTTTTTGTATCCGCAAAGTTAAACACAATCGCACGGTCTTGATATGCGATCCTGTCACATCCATGGTTTTATATCGGGACGTGAAAATCGGTTATTGTGTCTCGACATGCAAGGGTATGAGGAATGGGGATGATTTCTCTCCCTGCGAAGTAAGATAGCAGCGAGTCGTATCTAACAATTCCTCTCCCTACGAGGGAGGGGTACTGTGTGCCGGAGAGGGTCTCATATCCCCAAGGTAAAACGACAGGACACCACCCATAACTTCCCTTTGCAAGGCTCGCGTGTCCGAGTCTTCGACATGGCGTCAGCCATTGCTCCCCTTTTGCAGGGGGAGCTGCCGCCTTGGCGGCTGAGGGGGTCGTGAATTCCACCGCACCATCCATTGCTGCCTTGCATTATTTGTGAGTCGAATCTCACAACAATTCCTCTCCCTACGAGGGAGAGGTGCCCGTAGGGCGGAGAGGGTCTTCACTCCGAAAATATAAAAGTGAACCGGAAGACAACGTATGTTGCCCTCCGGTTCTATTTTGAATGTTATGACTACGTGATTAGTCCACGTTAAGGTTGACGCGTTTGAAAGAAATGACTTTCAATTCAGGATCGATTGACTTCAGGGTCTCTCTTACTGACTTCTTGTCATCGCTTGTCACGTCTTCCTGATTCAGCAGGCACACTTCCTTGAGGAATTTGCCAAGACGGCCTTTTGCGATGTTCTGTATCATTGCTTCAGGAAGGTTTGCAGCCTTTTCAGCCGAAACGGTTGCAATGATTTCCTTGGCTTTTGCAACATCCTCTTCGGTAATCCAGCCTTTTGCCTTGTTGCTTTCCATGTGGTCTTCGCTGTCTACGTGAGCAGGATTGATACCGGCTTTCTTCAACGCTGCATCAACGGCTTTCTGTACCTGTTCGGCCTTGGTCTTTTCGATTGCTACAGCAATTTCCTTCTCCTTGATCTCTTCGGCAACGTCACATTCGTCAACCGCAAGCGGATTCATTGCGGCAACCTGCATTGCGACATTCTTGCAAGCCTGTTCGTTTACGCTCTTGTTGAATGCAACGATTGTTGCAAGTTTGTTGCCGAAGTGATTGTAGGCGATAGTGGCGGGAGCCTCTACGTATTCGTATGCGCCGAGTTCCATCTTCTCTCCGGTCTTACCTGATTCCTGAACGATGAGGTCGGCAATCTTTTGTCCGTTGAGTTCTATCTCCTTAACTTCGTCGATGCTCTTTGCTTTTGCTTCAACAGCAGCGGCGAGAATTGCTTTGGTTAGGTTAACGAATCCCTCGTTCTTGGCAACGAAGTCGGTTTCGCACTTTAGGGCAACGATGGCGGCAAATTCGCCGTCGTTCTTTGCGAGAACGCAACCTTCTGCTGCCTCGCGGTCTTCACGCTTGGCTGCGATTGCCTGGCCTTTCTTGCGGAGGATCTCGACAGCTTTTTCAATATCGCCGTCGGTTTCGGCAAGAGCTTTTTTACAGTCCATCAAACCTGCACTTGTCAAGTGGCGGAGTTTGGTGATGTCTGCCATTGTTACTGCCATATTCTGATTCTTGTTTTTTCAGTTAATAATTAGATTGTTTTTTTATTGCAGATGACCGGATTATTCCTCGTCATTTGCGGTGGTCTCAGCTGCGGGCTCGTCGTTCTTGCGGTTTACGCGGCGGCGTTCACGCTTTGCGGGTGCGGGAGCTGCTTCTTCTCCTTCTCCGGCTGCTACTGTGTCCACTTTCTCGGCCTTGCGTTCTTCGAGACCTTCTGCCATTGCTGCACACACGGTGTCGAGGATAATCTCGATTGACTTTGATGCGTCATCGTTGGCGGGGATTACGAAGTCTACATTTGTCGGGTCGGAGTTGGTGTCAACCATTGCAAATACGGGGATACCGAGACGGTTGGCTTCTGCGACCGCGATGCGTTCTTTGAGCACATCGACAACAAAGAGTGCCGAGGGAAGACGGTTAAGGTCGGCGATTGAACCGAGGTTCTTCTCAAGTTTCGCACGCTGGCGGGTGATCTGTAGCTTTTCGCGTTTTGAAAGGTTGTCAAATGTCCCGTCCTTGGTCATCTTGTCGATGGCAGTCATTTTCTTGACTGCTTTGCGGATGGTGGGGAAGTTGGTGAGCATACCTCCGGGCCAACGTTCGATAACGTAAGGCATGTTTATTGCTGCGGCTTTGTCGGCGACTACCTGCTTGGCCTGCTTTTTGGTGGCTACGAAGAGAACCTTCTTGCCTGCTTTTGCGATGCTCTTGAGGGCAGCAGCGGCTTCCTCAACCTTTGCTGCGGTCTTGTATAAATCGATGATGTGGATACCGTTGCGCTCCATGAAAATGTAAGGAGCCATTGCAGGATTCCATTTTCTCTTTAGATGACCGAAATGGCATCCTGCTTCAAGTAGTTGGTCAAATGTTGGTGTTGACATTTTTTCTTTTGTTTTGTTTACGTTCTGTTAATTTACAATTCCGGGGTAGGGAACGTGTCCATCTTCGGAATTTAGATGCTAAACACTGCTATATTAGTACGTCCTGTCTTGGGATCAGGCTGCAATAATATTAACGTTTTGAGAACTGGAAGCGCTTGCGGGCTTTGGGCTGACCGGGTTTCTTGCGCTCTACTGCACGCGGGTCGCGGGTCATGAAACCTTCGGCACGGAGTGCAGGCTTGTCCTCGGGGTTGATTTTTACGAGTGCGCGGGCAATAGCGAGGCGGAGTGCTTCAGCCTGGCCTTTGTAGCCGCCACCGTCAAGGTTAACCTTGATGTCATATTTCTCGACTGCGTTAAGCGTGTTCAGTGGTTGCTTAACGATATACTGAAGTATAGATGAGGGGAAATACACCTCAAGTGCGCGCTTGTTGATGGTGATGGTACCGTTACCTTCTTTAACGATTACTCGCGCGATGGCTGCTTTACGACGGCCTACTGCATTAACTGTTTCCATACTTCAATTATTTCAGTTTGTTGATGTCAATAACTTTGGGATTCTGGGCTGCATGAGGGTGTTCTGGACCGTTGTAGACATGCATGTTCTTGATGATGCTGCGTCCGAGACGGTTTTTGGGAAGCATTCCTTTCATTACCTGCGAGAACAAGGGGTTGTAGCCTGCCTTGATGTGCTTGTTGAATGACTTCTTGATGAGGATCTCGGGTGTCGCTTCGCGCTGTCCGCCGGGATAGCCGGTGTAGCGGAGGTAAATGCGGTCAGTCATCTTCTTGCCGGTAAGGGCTACCTTTTCGGCATTAATGATGATAACATTGTCGCCACATTCCACGTTGGGTGAATATGACGGCTTGTATTTGCCGCGGAGAATCTTAGCGACTTTTGCACATAGGCGACCGAGAACCTGGTCGGTAGCATCGATGACTACCCATTCCTTCTCTACGCTCTGTGCGTTGGGTGATACGGTTTTGTAACTTAAAGTATCCACGTTTAAATGTTTGATTAATAGTTAAATAAATTTGACCGTAGTTATGCTGACGCTCGGCCAAAAGCATCATCCTAACCCGTGTCACGGTATTAATTTGGACATAATCGGACTGCAAAGGTACAAATTTATTCCGCTAATACCAAATGTTTTACAATTTTTCCGCAATAATTATCGCTTGCGGTTTGTGACTGAATGCCTTACTTTCCCGATATAGTCCTCGATGCCGCGGACCGTCTGCTCGGCTACCTTTTGGCGGAAATCGGGATCGGCGAGTTTCTCTTCTTCGGGCAGGCTGCTCATGAACAGGACCTCTATCAGGGCGTTGGGGTATTCGGTTGGGGCATTGAGCGAGAAATTGAAGTTCCCGGTAAGCCCGAAATTCTTTAATCCGAGCTCCAGCATGCGGTCGAGCAGGCATGAAGCCAGTTCGCGGTTGCTGATGTGCTTGTAATATGTGCTTGTGCCCATCTCTTTCAGCGGTGAGCCTCCTGAGTTGTTGTGCAGAGAGATCATCAGGTCGACATCGCTGTCGGTGAATGTCTGTTTGCGCTGTGCCATTGTCGGACTGTAGTCTCCGTCTCGGCTCAGGACTGTTTTTGCTCCTTTCTTGATCAGTAAGTCCCTTATCCGCATGATGATGTCGAGGTTTATCTCGCTCTCCTTCAGCCCTGTCGCGCTGGTTGCTCCGGGGTATTCCCCGCCATGGCCGGCGTCGAGCCCTATGGTGAGGTGTTTCAGTGATAGTCGTGGAGTGTGTTTTACTTCGATTGTGAGGTTGTTTCCGGTATATCCTACTGAATAGCCCCAAGAGTGTTCTTCTTTCAGTTTGATGACAATTTCGAGGACATCGCTGTCGGTCTGCCGGCAGTCGGCATACTCAATCATGCCGAGGTCTCCGCGTTGTGTTATCCAGTTGCTGTTGTTGGTTGCACCGAATATCTCGATGTGTATGGTTGTCGGGTCGGGCTGTATCCAGGAGCGGTAGGGCATCCGGTGGGGCAGGGATATGGAGACGCGGTCGCGGTTGCCGGTATTCGTGAGCGACCAGCTTCCGGTGTTTGCCTGCCGTGGCTGTAGATCTGTGGGTGAAGTAAGCCGTTTCGGGATGTAGGCCGTGCGGTTTTGTGACAGCTCTACTTTGTACAGGTCTTCTGTCTCGGCTATGACTTTTAATGGGATGCCGTCGGCAAGGTATCCCATCTTGCTGCCGCCGAGGCGGTCATCTCCGTTGCCGTATTGCAGGTAGGCGTCAGGAAGTGTTAATACCGGCGTCGGGGCGATTGCTGTCTCTTGCACGTATGGGGCGGGCCTGTTTTTGGAATCTGCCGTTGTTTCTTTCCTGAATACGTTGAGGCGTGTTTCACTGGATGTGTTTCCGTCGCAGGCGGCAATTGATATGGGGTTGTCACCATGCTCAAGCGGGAGTTCCGCTCCGAATGCACCGGTCTTGTAGACGTGGGTCTTGTTTCCGTTTATGGTGACTGTGTTCCCGGGAGTCGTGCTCCCGACGATTATATGGGTCTTGGTGCTTACGGTGTCCCTGTCCCCGCGGTGGATGTTTATTGTTGTGGCGGCTTGTGTTGTGGCGGTTGCTGCCGACAGTGCCAATGCTGCAAGTGCATATTTTGTCCTCATGGTGGGTGTGTATGTTAAACCAGGAAGGCGGCTTCAGTGGGAAGCCGCCTTCTTGTGTGGTTTTGTGTCTTTGTGAAGCGGTGTTTATGCTTCAGCAGGAGATACGTTGATGAATCTGCGGCCGTTCTTGCCTTCTGAGAAGACTACGGTTCCGTCGATAAGTGCGTAAAGAGTGTGGTCTTTACCCATGCCGACGTTCAAGCCCGGGTGGTGAACTGTCCCACGCTGACGCTTGATGATGTTGCCGGCTTTAGCGTGCTGACCACCGAAAATCTTAACTCCGAGTCGTTTGCTTTCTGACTCGCGTCCGTTCTTAGAACTACCTACACCTTTTTTATGTGCCATTTTTTTTAAGATTTTAGTGGGTTATGCAACTACGTCTTTGATCACTACTTGGGTGAAGTACTGGCGATGACCGTTTTTGCGACGGTAGCCTTTGCGCCTCTTCTTCTTGAAGACGATAACTTTTTCACCTTTTACGAGGGGACGTTTTACCTCGCAAACTACCTTTGCTCCTTCAACGGTAGGAGCGCCTACCTTAACGGCACCGTCGGCATCTACAAGCAGTACGCGGTCAAATTCTACTGAATCGCCCTCTTTTACCTGCTCGCCGAGATAGTGGACATACAGGAACTTGTCTTTTTCGGCTTTGAACTGCTGTCCTTGGATTTCTACGATTACGTACATCTGTTATTAGTTGATTTACAGGTTACTCCGTCGGGCGAGGTGGAAATTCACGCTGCTTGGTCCTGAGCCCGTCGCGGAAGATTAGCGCACAAAGATACTGCTTTCGGATTAATTATGCAATAGCGGGATGAAAAAATATCCCGACGGGAAGCCCCGCCGGGATATTTGTCTGGTGTTATTCTGTTGATTATTTTGCAACTTTAACAACTTCCTTGCTGCCGTCGGCAAATGCGGCTTCAACCACGTAGAGACCTGCGCTCTGGTCGCGGAGTGAAACTGACTTGACGCCGGTAACGGCTGTCTTGGCAACGAGTGCTCCGGCTGCATTGTAGATGGCTACAACTGCGTCTTCCATTACGGTTACTGCGTCACCGATAACATGGATGCGGTTGGGGGTAGCTACTGCTGCCGCTACTGATTCAACGCCTGAAGAGTATGAGTTTTCGTAGTCTACGTCAACTATACCGTATGCTTCAACTCCGGGGATTACCATTTCAACAGCGGGTGTTTCTTCTCCGAGTTTAACGCGCTTGATACCTGTCTGGTGGAGCGGGTTCTCTGCATTGTAAGTCTCGGCGGGGGTTCCCACTGCCTTGCCTTCCTGTCCCAAGTCTGAGATGTAGCACCAGTAGAGGTAGTCTCCGTTGTGGCTGAGTGCAAGCTGGGTGATGCCGGTTTCCTGTGAGCCTACAGGTCCTTCAAGAAGAACGGGTGCTCCGTCGACAAGTATCGGGTTGAGGCTTGCGAAGTCGGTTGCGTCGGCGGCTCCGTCGGCATTGGCGTCAGTGAGAAGTGCATCGAGGTTGACACGGTAGAGGCCGGCGTTAACGTTTGATGCGCTTACAATGTAGATGTAGAAGTGGTTGTTGGCTTCGTCAACATAGAATGCCGACGCATTCAGGTTGATGCCGCTCAGGATTTCTGATGCGGGACGGGTCGGTTTCACGGCAGTCATTGCTGTTCCTGTCGATTTGGGGTCTATGTCGCTTTCCTTGAAGCGGAAGATGCCGTTTCCGTTGTAGCGCATTGATAGCCAATATAGGGGCTCGGGGTTGCCGGCTGCATCCTGATCCTGAGTGATGGCAAATCCGCTCTTTATACATCCGTAGGCCCATGGTGAACCGTAGTATCCTAACCATGTGTTTTCTAACCATGACTGATAGCTTGTGGGGAGTGCGATTGCGTCAGCGCTGACCTTGCGGACGCATACGTTGCGGTCGTTGATGTAGAGTGTGTCACCGTAGATATAGAGTCCCATGGGATCCTTGTAGGCGTCGCTGCCGGTGTTGTCGAGTACTGTGGCCTGGAATGTGTTGCCGTCGATCTGGCTGATGTAGAACAGCTTGCCGTCACCGGTGGTTGCATTGCCGTTGGTATCGTAGGTGAATTTAACGCCAGCACTTGTTCCGTAGATGCGGTCCTTGAACACTGTGAGTTGGAAAGTATGGGGTATTCCGCCTACATCGTATGAGGTGGTGACACCGTTCTTGGTGATAGAATAGAGTATACCGTCCTTGCCTGCATAGTAGAGCCCCTTAGGCATACCGATTTCTGTTCCCTTGGCGGTAATGTTGGCATCGCCTTCGATGTTGAGGTATTTCCATCCTGCTGCCTCTTTGTAGACGTTAACGTAATCGTTGGGGACTTTTGCGGTGATGTTTGAATTGGCTTCTGTGAATACGCCTTCGGTCATTGCTGCGGGGAGTGCTGAGCCAACAGTGATTGTCTCAACGCCACAGCCGGTGAAAGCGTCAGCTTCTATGATACAGAGGAGGCCTCCGAGGTTGATTTCCTTGAGTGAAGTACAGTTGGCGAATGCTTCCTGCTTGAGGTTGAGGATGTCTTCCGAGATGGTGAACTTCTCAAGTGAGGTACAGCCTGAAACTACTCCGTGAGGGATCTCTTTCTTGGTCTTGTCGACAGTGAGTTCTACCTCTTTGAGTGAGGTACAGCCCTGAAGGACGTAGCGTCCTACTGTGCCGCGAAGTTTGGCTGAGAGGATGCCGGTGTTGGCAAGTGAATAGTTGCCGAATGTTGTACAGTTGTCGACTGTGATTTCAGTCAGGTTCTTTGCCCCGTTGAAAGCGTATGTCCCAAGGGTTGTTGCTTCGGGGTCTACAACTGAAGTGTTGGCGTTTGCAACCGGATAGGCGAGGATTGTTTTGCCGTCAAGGGTTGCGAGTGCATTGTTTTCTTTAACCTTGTAGGCAGTGTTGGCTGCGTCTACTGTAAAGTTGGCAATGCTTGAGCAATTGTTGAATACGCCCTCACCGAGTGATGTCAACGATGCGGGGAATGCAAATGAAGTGATGCCTGCATTGCCCACGAATGCTCCGTCGGCTACTGAGGTGACAGCGGCGGGAAGTACGATGTCGCCCTGAAGCTGGCAGCCTGAGAACGCGCTCACCCCGATAGTCTGCAATGAAGCGGGGAGGGCGATTGAAGTGATGGCCGAGCCGTTGAATGCATTGGCGCGTATAGATGTTGTCCCTTCATTCAGGGTAACTGTCGCAAGTGATTTGCAGGCAGCGAATGATGTTTCGGGAATTGAAACGATGCTGCCGGGGATGTTCACAGAGGTGATGCCTGTGTTGCGGAACACCGAAGTTCCAAGCTCGGTAACGGTTGACGGTATCTCAACAGCGGTAAGTGCGGTACAGTTCTCGAAGTAGCTTGCGCTGAGTGAGGTCAGCTTGCCGCCGAGGGTTACCTTTGCAAGTGTCTTTTCCCCACGGAAAGGTGCATTTGCAGGAAGTTCGGCTGATACCGGACGGTAGATCTCTACCTCTTCAACGGGGACTTCGCCGAGTGATTCCTGTGTACCGAATGCGGCGAGATTGAATGCGATTTCAGTGTCGCTTTCCTCAAGCACGATTTTCTTCAAAGAGGTACATCCTCCGAGCTGACCGTTGTCCAATTTGACAACCCCACCTGGGATGCTGATTGCCTCAAGTGAGGAACATCCACTGAATACAAGGCGGTTGAAGGCTGTCAAGTCTGAAGGAAGTGTCGCTGATTTCAGTGCGGTACAATTCTGGAATGCACCGGCTTTGATGTCGGTACAGCCTGTGGGGAGAACGATGCTTGTGATGTCGGCATTGTTCTTGAATGCGGTTGCTGCAACACCGCCTACGGTGTATTCTACGCCGTCGACTGTGATGGGCGATTCGATAACGATGTCGCCGGCGTATGCTCCGGATGTCGCATCGCTCTTGGCAACAGTAAGCACTGTCCCCTTGCTGGTATACTTGATACCGTTGTAGTACACATTGGCCGCGTTGGCTGCCGTCATACCACCAAGGACAATAAAGCTAAGCACTGTGGCTTTCTTTAATGAAGTAGTGAAGTTAAACATGTTGATATTAATTAGTGTTAGTAATAGAATTTCCTGTAATTCGGCATATTTAAGGATAATACGGCAAAAATAAATATATTTTTTAGAATAAACGCAACCGGATGAGGAAAATTCTGCGAGAAAAATAGTTAACGACAATTAAATCGCGCTTTGCCGCGAAATTCGTTTAAAAAATCACACGAATAGTTGCATGGAATCAAAAAAATCCCTACCTTTGCCCTCGCTTTCATGAAGCAGGTCCCATAGCTCAGTTGGTTAGAGCACCTGACTCATAATCAGGGAGTCCTTGGTTCAAGCCCAAGTGGGACCACATAATAAATCGCTAAGCAGTTGAAAAATTCAGCCCTTAGCGATTTTTTTTAATGCTCTCCTATGTAAGCCCCTCTTGTCTCCCGGTTCTGCCACAAATTTATAAGCACTGCGTATAATGAAAGCTGTGCCAAAATTTAAATTCTGACACAGCTTTTTCACGTTATGATTTTCCAGTGATCCAGGCGGGATTCGAACCCACGACCCACAGCTTAGAAGGCTGTTGCTCTATCCAGCTGAGCTACTGGACCATCTTTCCTCGGGAGTTTATACCCGATCGTTTGGTGGTGCAAAGGTAGTTATTTACTTTGATTTTGCCAACTGTATGGGCTGATTAGTTGTTATTTTCAGCTAAGGCTGTCAAGGACACGGCGTATTTTCTCGTATGTCGTGATGCGTGTCGGCACAAGTGGCAGGCGCAGTTCGTTCTCGATAAATCCCATGGCGTTGAGCAGGCATTTGACGCCGGCAGGATTGCCGTCGACAAATAGCAGGCTGAACAATTCGGTGAAACGGTGGTGTATCAGCAGGGCTTTCTCATAGTCGCCGTTAAGGGCAAGACGCACCATGCGGGAGAACTCTTTGGGAAATGCGTTGCCTATTACCGATATTACACCTACGGCCCCAAGTGTTATCAATGGGAATGTGATGCCGTCATCGCCTGAAATTACAAGGAAGTCCTCACGCTTGTTCTTGATGATGTCATCCATCTGGGTGATGTTGCCGGATGCTTCCTTGATGCCGATGATGTTGTCAAATTCCCGTGCAAGACGCAAGGTGGTCTCGGCTGTCATGTTGACTCCGGTACGTCCCGGCACGTTATATAATATGACGGGAATGGGGGATGCCGATGCGATTGCCTTGTAATGCTGGTATATCCCTTCCTGAGAAGGCTTGTTGTAATATGGTACAACCGACAGCACTGCGCTGAAAGGGGATAGATCGGCCGATTTAAGTTCGTTGACTATTGCCATGGTGTTGTTGCCTCCGATGCCGATAACCAGAGGTACGCGTTCTGCGACGCGTTCAACGATAAACTGTTTGACCGAGGTCCTTTCTTCGGCATCAAGTGTTGCGGTCTCGGCTGTGGTCCCCAGTACCACCAGATAGTCCACCCCGTTTTTTATCTGGTATTCCAGCAGGCGTGCAAGTGCGTCATAGTCAACCGACTTGTCCTCTTTGAACGGCGTTATTAACGCCACGCCCATGCCTTTCAAATTGATACGAGCCATATAATTTTATAGGTCTTGTTCTGAATTGAATTGCAAATTTAGGGAATATCGTGCTTTCGGCAAAAAAATATTGCAAAGACCGTGGAGGGGCTTAAACATATATTATGTCGGGTGTGTTATAGGTGTATAAACAAAATTCAAGCAAGGATGAACGGATTTTATGAAATTATCAAATCGGCAAAGCCTACTTTGGTGGATTTTTATGCTACATGGTGTGGCCCGTGCAAGATGCAAAGCCCGATTCTTGACAGCCTGAAGGAAAGGATAGGGGATAGGTTGAAGATTATGAAAATCGATATTGACAAGCACGGGTCGATTGCTGCGGAATACCATATCCAGTCGGTGCCTACTCTTATGTTGTTCCGGGAAGGTAGGCTGTTGTGGAGGACAAGCGGAGTAAAGCAGCTTGATGTGCTTGAATCTAAGGTGAACGAGTATATCAACTAAGGAGTACGCCCTATGGACAGATTATCCACGGGGCGTAATTTATTAAGTTGTTACCCTTCCTTATGCGAAGCAGAGTATCAGTACTTGTGCCGCGACAACACGCAGGAACATGGTCAGCGGGTAGACTGTCGAGTAGGCTACAGCCGGAGCATCATTGCCGGTACTGTTGTTTGCGTATGCAAGTGCAGGCGGGTCGGTGCATCCTCCTGACAGAAGACCCATAATGGTCAGGAAGTTGATTTTGTAGACTCCGCGGGCGATAACGCCGACAACGATGAGTGGCAGCAGGGTGATCATGAATCCCCATATTACCCACCACATCCCGGTGGTGTTGAATACCGTTTGTGCAAATCCTGCGCCTGACGATATTCCTACTGAGGCCAGGAACAGGCATATCCCGAGTTCGCGCATCAGAAGTGATGCCGACGATGACGTGTAGGTTACCAGCTTGAATTTGTAGCCGAAACGGCTGATGAGGATTGCTACGACCAAAGGCCCTCCGGCGAGTCCGAGCTTCATTCCGAACCCCACGTTGATAGACCCTACGATTATACCGAACAGGATACCGATGAATATCGTTATCAGGTTCGGCTCGTTAAGGCGTTTCATCGAGTTGCCGAGTTTGGTTGCCAGCCGGTTTATGTCTTCTTCTGCTCCTACGACTGTCATGCGGTCGCCTATTTGCAGCCTGAGGTTGGGTGAAGCTAACAGGTCGACGCCTGCGCGGTTGACGCGTGTGGCATTTAGCTTGTAGCCCATGCGCAGACGTAGTGAGCCTATCTCCACCCCGTTGTATTCGCTTTTGGTGACAAGTATACGCCGCGAAACCACGGGGCTTGGTGTTGCATTCCAGTCCATTTCAATTTCCGGTCCCACTACCGCTTTGAACCTGTCCTCGTCCTGCGCTGACATTACGATATAGAGTTTGTCACCGGTGTGGATTATGGTCTCCGATTTCGGAATGATTACTTCTCCGCCGGTATTCATTAGTCTTGATACGACGAAGTTGCACTGTATGATGTCATGCAGCTGGAGCAGATTTTTCCCGTCGATGAGGGGATTTGTCGCCTTGAATGACACGATGTGCGGTTTCAGCTGGCTGTTTTCTGTTTCGTCTTCGATCTGTTTGATTTCATTGTCGATTTTTATGCGGAACAGCCCTTTGATGATGAACATTGCGAGAATGATTCCCAATACTCCGAGGGGGTAGGCTGCCGCATAGCCCATTGCCATGGTGTCGATAGCGGCCGGATCGCCGACGCTCTGCTGGGCAGCGGCAAGTCCGGGGGTATTGGTTACGGCTCCTGACATGACTCCGACAAGTGCGCTTATTGAGGTGTTGCCGTCGATAAAGAATATGGCAAGTACTATGATGACATTAAGCAAGATACCCAATACGGCAAGACCGTTTAGCCTCATCCCGCCTTTCTTGAATGAAGAGAAGAATCCGGGACCGACCTGGAGACCTATCGAGAAAATGAACAGTATCAATCCGAATTCACGGATAAATTTCAAGACATTCGCCTCGACGGTATAGCCGAAGTGCCCCATGATGATGCCTACAAACAGTACGAACGTCACTCCAAGTGATACGCCGGCTATTTTCAGTTTTCCCAAATAAACGCCTAATGCAATCACAAACGAGTATAGGATGAGAGTGTTCGGCAAGCTTGTGCTGCCGGGACCAAGAAGACTTTGAAACCAAGCCCAATCCATATTAGAAATTGAAGTTAAATTATTGAAAACCAAATGATGGCGTCAATGCTCGCCAAATCGGGTGCAAAGTTAACCCTTTTTTGGCTAAAAACGGAGAGCGCACGGCAAAAAAACAGGAAATTTAAAAGAAATTTCCTTATCCAAAGGTATTCCTGTCGGCAATAGCGATTATCTCGTCAGGGTTGTCGATAATGTTATCTGCGTAGAATTCTTTCAGCTCCTTAACCGGACGGAAGCCCCAAGTGACTCCTGCTGATTCGACACAGGCTCTGCGTGCCGTTTCCATGTCGACGCCTGAATCACCGACATACAGGACGTCCCGCTTTGGTGTCGGGCATTTGGATAGGATGTCGAAAACTATTGACGGGTCAGGTTTTACTGGATAACCCTCTTTCTGCCCTTCAATGGCAACCCAGGGGATTTCGGGAAAGAAGTGGCTGATGAGTTTTTCAACCGCACTCTGGTATTTGTTGGATGCTACGGCGAGCCTGATGCCTTTGGCGTGTAGTCGGGAAAGTAATTCGGGTATCCCGCGGTAGGGCATGGTCGACTCGGTGTTGTGGGAATCATAGTATTCGATAAACTTGTCCCTGAGCTTCTCGATGACCGGTGAAATGCGTGCGTCCTCAGGCAGGACGCGTTCAAGAAGTCTGGTGACACCGTTGCCGACAAAGAACGGATAGGATTGAATGTTGTGAACGGGATAGCCGCATTCTTTAAGCGCGTAATTGGCAGCCGCCCCAAGGTCGTCGATGGTGTTCAGCAATGTGCCGTCGAGATCGAATATTACCAGTTGTTTCATAGGGAAAATTTTAAAATGGGTATCCTACAGAGAAATGGAATGTGGCATCTCGTTTCCAGTTGGGGTTTACTATGGGCCATCGCTCCTGATTCAGTGCCGGATTGTAGGCTTTCATACCTAAGTCGAAACGCAACAGGAAGTATGTGAAGTCGAGGCGTATTCCGGCACCGTAGGCCCATGCGATTTCTTTATAGAACCTGTCGAATCGGAATCTGCCTCCGGGCTGGTTCTCGTAGGACTCTATTGTCCAGATGTTCCCGGCATCGATAAACAACCCTCCTTCGATGACCCAGAATAGTTTTGCCCGGTATTCAAGGCTTAAATCCAAACGGATATCCCCACATTGGTTGATAAAGTCGGTCACGGAATTCTTTGCATCATAATTCCCCGGGCCGAGAGTGCGTACGCTCCATCCTCTGACACCGTTGGCTCCTCCTGCATAGAAACGTTTCTCGAATGGAATCATGGAGGAATTGCCATACGGGACTCCTATGCCTGTCCCTATATGGAATGCAATGGTGTTGCGTGAATTGAGATTCCATAGACGGGTGTAGTCTACCTCTCCTTTTACGTATTGTGAGTATTGTATCCCGAAGATTTTATAGACTCCGCTTTCGCGTTGTTGTCCGGAAAGCGATGACAATGCGTAAAGTACGTTGCCGGCCGTTTCGATTGATGCGCGTATCGTATATACTGACGGTTGTAGGCGGTATCTGCTCAATGTCGGTGAGGCGATGCGCTTGTTGGTGTGGGTGTAGGTGTACCCCATGCGCATGATGAAGTGGTCCTCGTAACTGTATCGCAACAGCGGGTTGGATGGGGCTATCTGGTCAATGAAGTCAATTGTGCTGCTGGGAAGATACACGTAGTTTATGTCGATGAGGTCGAAAGTGCGTCGTGTCGTGTTGCTGCGGTTGGTCCACTTGTATTTCCATGCCGCACCGGCAATGATGCGTGTATATTCGGGCCGTTCCTGATAGTTGAACGATACGGCAAATTCAGTGCTTGCCCTTACCCTTTTCTTGAAACGGCGGGACAGGAACGGAGCCATGAATTTAGGGAATGTGATACCTATTTCCCCTGCATATTCGGTATAGCGGTCGTTTATCAATCCGTCGAGGTTCCCTGACAGGCTTTCGTAAGCGGTGCGGAATTTTGTCGTTAGCAGTTCCGAGCCTTTGGCGAGGTTGCGGTGCTGGTAAGAGAGTCCGACACCGAATCCCAAGTCCCCTTCGGAGTTTGTGCCTTCAAGTTCCAGGGTCACCCCCTGTTTTTTGTTCCTTTTAAGCAGGATGTAGGCATCCAGCCACATGTTGCCGTCGATTTCTGCAACGGGGCGGATCGAGATATTGGCTGATTTCAGTATGCCAAGGCGTCCCAGTGACTCGTATGTGCGTTCTATCTGGCTTGACTGGTACATCTCGCCCGGGACGATGTGGCAGTTCTCGTCGAGAACCTGTGGCCTGAGATAACGGTCGGTCCCGTAGAGAATCATAAGCTGTTTATAGTAGACCGTATCTGTGGCGTTGAATGTGTAGTTCCCTACAATATTGTCCAGGTCATAATCTGTCACGTATATTACGTTGCGTATGTAGTAGCGCCGGTGAAGGTTGAGCGTGTCGGGGATTCCGGCTTCATTCCTCGGGGGATTGACATTCAACGTCAGGTCTACTCCTTTTTCCCCTGTCAGGGTATCGGCCGTGAAAGTGATGTATTCCTTGTTGAACGCATAGTATCCTTGATTGTGCAGGCGATCGGTTATGCGGGCACGTTCAGCGTCAAGGTTGTCCCTGTCGAGCAGATCCCCATGCTTTATCGTGAAGCGGGTGGAATCTTGCATGATGTATGCCGATATGGTCGAATCGGGGATGTTATATTTGATTGATGAGATTGAGTGCGGTGTCCCTGCGTGGACTGTGTATCTGACGTTGATTTTCTTTTTTTTGTCCCGCCGTATGGTGTCGACTGACACGGTGGCATCCATATAGCCCTTGTTTATCATTGCCTGTTGCAGTTGCCGTGCAGAAGCATCGGTGAGGGACTGGTCGTAGATGACCGGAGCCTGCCCCAACCGTCGTAGCCAACGGTTATACCATCGTGTCGAGTCATGTCCTGAAAGGCTGTATGTGGCAAGCTGAAGCTTGGCGAAGCCGAGGACTTTGTGGTTGGGCGTCTGACGCAGAAAATTATATAATTCGGTGGATGTCACGTTTTTGGTATCCTCGACTGTTATCTCAACTTTGTCGACGAGATGTTTCCCCTGTGGCACATGTTTGGTCGAACTGCACCCCCAAAGGACTACAGCCATTATCGGAAATAATAAAACCTGAAAGCGGTTCAGTCTTGTCATGCCCTCTGTTTTCTGGTTGCAAAGGTAGTCAATTTCTTGATTTTTGCTAAATTTGCCATGGAAACAATGTCGCTGTCTATGTCGCAAAAGAGAAAAATAATACGGGCTACAACTGTGCCAACGTCGCTTGAGACATTCTGTAAGGATATGTTGCGTGAATTGTCGGAGAAGTATGATGTGTTGGCCGTGTCTTCTCCGGGTGCGGATCTGGAGCTGGTTGCCCGACGGGAAGGTGTCAGGGCTGAAGCTGTTGAAATGAAACGCCATATAGCCCCGCTTGCCGATCTGAAATCGTTGTGGCACTTGGTGAGGCTGATGCGCAGGGAACGGCCGTGGATGGTACACAGCATGACCCCTAAGGCCGGGTTATTGTGCATGCTTGCAGCAAAGATGACCGGTGTGCCGGTAAGGGTACATACGTTCACCGGTCTGGTGTGGCCGACGGCGACTGGGCTGAAACGCCGGTTACTGATGGCGACTGACGGGCTGTTGTGTGCATGCGCCACACATGTAATACCTGAGGGCTTGGGTGTTAAACGGGATATCGAGAGAGCCGGAATAACGCGTAAGCCTATGAGAGTGCTTGCAAACGGTAATGTGCGAGGTATAGATCCGGAATACTATGACAGGACTGCAGAGGTGATGGCTGTTGCCGGAAAAATACGTAAGCCGGGGGTGATGACGTTTGTGTATGTTGGGCGTCTCGTCGGAGACAAGGGTATAAATGAGCTTGTTGAGGCCTTTGTGCGATTGGAAAAGGAGTGTAAGTCTATCAGGCTGCTGCTTGTCGGGAGAGGGGAACCGCATCTTGACCCTCTCAGACCGGAAATATGGAAAATGATCGAAAACAATCCTGATATTGAGGCTGTCGGTGAACAGGAAGACGTCAGGCCTTGGATGGCGGCATCGGATGTCCTGGCATTCCCGAGCTACCGTGAGGGCTTCCCGAATGTAGTGATAGAGGCCGGCGCGATGGGGCTCCCGTCGATTGTTACAGATATTAACGGTTCCAATGAAATAGTGATACCGGGAGAGAATGGTGTCATTATCCCGCCACATGATTCCGATGCTCTCTATGCAGCCATGAGGGAGATGTGTGACAATGAAGGTAAATGTAATTATATGGCAGGGAATGCCCGCCGTCTTGTAGTGGAGCGTTACGGATGCCGTTTGGTGAGGGATTCGTTGTACCGGTTCTATGATTCCGTGGAAACAAAATGGAGGTAAATTTTTTCGGATGCGGCGTTAAATGCGTATCTTTGTCGTGTGGGACGATTGATGTCAATAGATTATGGACGAAAACGTTGCGGCATCGCTGTGACCGATCCGTTGTGCATTGTGGCCACCGGTCTTGCGACCGTTGCAACACACCGCCTTGTCGAGTTTGTTAAGGACTATATCAAAAAGGAGACGGTTGATGCGATTGTTGTAGGACAGCCAACAACAATGTCGGGACAACCCTCGGAGTCGATGCGCTATATTACTCCCGGCATAAACCGGTTGAAAAAGGAACTGCCCGGCATCAGGATCATATTTTGGGACGAGCGGTTCACTTCGGTTCTTGCCCACCGTTCGATGCTTGACTCCGGGATGAAGAAAACTGACCGGCAGAATAAGGCTATAGTCGATGAAATATCGGCAACAATCATTCTTAACGATTATCTACAAAGCAAATCATATAACCAATGAAACTACCAGTATATCTATATGGGCATCCGGTGCTCCGGAATGAATCGGAAGATATAACTCCTGATTATCCTGACCTGAAAAAACTTGTCGATGACATGTATGAGACGATGTATGCATCGGAGGGTGTAGGACTTGCCGCGCCGCAGATAGGACGTAATGACCGTATAGTCGTGATAGATGCCGATCCTGTGGCCGAGACCCATCCGGAGTGTGCCGGCCGCAAGTTGACATTGATAAATCCGGAGATTGAAATTCTTGACGGGGAGAAGATTTCCCGCAGTGAGGGATGCCTTAGCCTGCCCGGCTTGTCGGAAAATGTCTCAAGGGTGGAACATATACGGCTGAAATGGGTGGACGAGAATTTTGTCGCCCATGAGGAGGAAATATCGGGTTTCCTCGCCCGTATAGTCCAGCATGAATGCGACCATCTTGAAGGGATGCTGTATATTGACCACATATCCCCGATACGCAAGCAACTGATACGAGGCAAACTCATGAATATCATTTCGGGGAGAATACGGTGTGACTATCCGGTAAAATATGCCCCAAAGAAGAAAAAGTAATCACTAAACATAAAATTATCATTGACCGCTTTATGGCCGACGACAAGAAAGTAATATTCTCGATGGTGGGGGTGAACAAGATCTACCCGCCACAGAAGCAGGTTCTGAAGAATATATACCTGTCTTTTTTCTACGGAGCAAAAATAGGAATCATAGGACTTAACGGTTCCGGTAAATCATCACTGCTGAAAATCATTGCAGGAATCGACAAGAGCTATCAGGGAGAGGTTGTTTTCTCTCCCGGTTACTCTGTGGGGTATCTGGAGCAGGAACCGCAGCTGGACGCATCGAAAACCGTGATTGAAATAGTGCGTGAGGGCGTGCAGCCGATAATGGATCTGCTTGCCGAGTTTGATAAGGTGAATGAGAGTTTTGCTGATCCCGAGGTTCTTGACGATCCGGATAAAATGGAGGCTCTTATTGCCCGTCAGGCCGAGTTGCAGGATAAACTCGATGCGGCTGACGCGTGGAATATCGACAGTAAACTCGAACGTGCGATGGACGCATTGCAGTGCCCGCCCGATGACCAGCCGGTTACGACATTGTCGGGCGGAGAGCGCCGACGCGTGGCGTTGTGCCGATTACTGTTGCAACAGCCTGACATACTGTTGCTCGATGAACCGACCAACCATCTGGATGCAGAGTCGATAGACTGGCTTGAACAGCATCTGCAGCAATATCCCGGTACGGTAATCGCTATTACTCATGACCGTTATTTCCTCGACCATGTGGCCGGGTGGATTCTTGAACTTGACCGTGGCGAAGGTATTCCGTGGAAAGGAAATTATTCTTCATGGCTCGACCAGAAGACCAAACGTATGGCTCAGGAAGAAAAACAGGCAAGCAAACGACGTAAAACTCTTGAGCGGGAGCTTGAATGGGTGCGTATGGCTCCTAAAGCCCGTCAGGCCAAGGGTAAAGCCCGCTTGTCTTCGTATGACCGCCTGTTGAATGAGGATCAGAAGGAACGGGAGGAACGTCTTGAAATATTTATACCTAATGGCCCGCGTCTCGGAAATAAAGTTATAGAGGCGTCATCACTTGCAAAGGCATTCGGGAAAAAACAGCTGTTCACTGATCTTAATTTCACGTTGCCGCCAAACGGTATAGTTGGCGTCATCGGTCCGAACGGGGCCGGAAAAACCACTCTATTCCGGCTCATTATGGGTCAGGAAAAGCCGGATGCCGGGACTTTTGATGTGGGAGAAACTGTAAAAATCGCATACGTGGATCAGACTCACCATGACCTGTTGCCGGAAAAAACGGTCTATGAGGTGATCTCCCAAGGCGTAGAGTCATTCCGGATGGGAGGGCGCGATGTCAATGCGCGTGCCTATTTGTCAAAGTTCAATTTTACAGGAGCCGATCAGGAAAAGAAAATCGGTGTGCTGTCGGGAGGCGAGCGTAACCGTCTGCATCTTGCGATGGCTCTTAAGGAAGAGGGCAATGTGCTGTTGCTTGACGAGCCGACCAATGATATAGATGTCAATACATTGCGTGCTCTTGAAGAGGGGCTTGACGAGTTTGCCGGCTGTGCGGTGGTTGTAAGCCACGACCGGTGGTTCCTTGACCGTATATGTACGCATATATTGTCGTTCGAGGGTGATGGGAACGTGGTGTATTATGAGGGCTCTTATTCTGAATATGAGGAATACAAGAAAGAACACAACGGTGGAAAAGAACCTCCGCGTCGCCGCTATCGCAAGTTGATGGAATGATTTGCCGAATAATGGTGTAAAACCTATAAGGGTGGCTGCCGGATTGGTAGCCACCCTTATAGGTTTGGTGTGTGTTTTATTATCTTACCGGTCGTATGGTCATGCCATTGGTGCGGCCACTGTTGTACAGGCCGTGTCCGCTGTTAGAAAAGAATACGTTCCAAGCATATCCCTGGTCGGCATTGTAGGATGTGCTTGTCCAATATACGCCGTAGGCCTCGGGGTTGTCGTGGGTCGTGCCGTGCTTGTATCCAGCGGCGGGAAGGAAAATGCTGTTGCCGTTTGGCCCTGTCACTTTGTATCCGTTAACCCCTTTGTATATAAACCATTCCCATGTGCATTTGTTGATCAGTTCATCGAACTCGTCCCTTGATGGAATACGCCAATTGCCGCCCCACCGGAAAGTGGCTGCATCATGAACCGAACTGCTCAGGTTGCCTATGACCTCATATTTTCCTGCATTGTAATATTTGTAGCTTCCTGTGCTGTAATTCTTCTTCCCGTCAACTTCTCCCCATGCGTAGTAATCACCGTATCCGTCGGGAGATGTGGCGCCGACATTCCATGCAGCCCATTTTACCGATAGTCCGAGATCCACTTCCTGATCCAGGCAGATCCCATATTGGTCAATATTGTTCTGTTCGGCAGTAGACTTTTGACCTCCGCAGGACGCTAATCCAATGCCTAAAGCCAAAATAAGTGTTATTCCGAAAATATGTAGCTTTTTCATTGTTTAGTAATTAATTGGATTTTGGTCGCAAAGGTATATATTATAATTATTAGTTGTCGGGAAGATGTGTGGATGATTATTCTACATGAGGCAGATAATTATACTTAATAATTGTTTTTTGATGTGTAATAAGTTAAAATTTATGCACTATTGTTGCGGTGTTTGTGAATATTATTGAATGATGGGTTGTATATTAAAAAAAACGAATCTAATTTTGCCGAAAATTTAGAGATACCGGTTGACATCCTTAGGACTGATTAATTATTTTACGCATTTTATCTTAGGATCGAGACAATCGTAGAAAGGTTCGTTGTGAAACGCGTCTGGATGATAACGGTATACTGTATGATATAATCTCTACACTTTAATTGCTATAAGACAACTATCTTTAGAATCACAAATCATGCCTTTTGGCTTTAGTCCTACAGTTCCCTGATAGAAGGGGGCTGGCGGACGTTTTTTTTACAAACGTCAATAAAATGGGTTTATGGGTTAACAGTTACATAAAAAAAGGTTGATTTGTCGCCATAATCAAATTTTAAATACAATACAAAACACATTTTATCTAAAAAATTTGTCAATCCGTGTGCTGTGAAGCTATATTTGTCGTATATGGAATAGGAATATCCCAAATTTAACGGGTATATTTCTTGATTTGATATATGGATAGCCGTAAAATGCCAATTGTGGAAAATAGCAGGAAGCAGAAAGTGGTGACGTTCTGTTCCCATTTTGTCGTGTTGTTTATCCTTATTTTCTTCCCTGAGATTGTGATGAACATAAGTAATGAACATCGGACGGATATCCCTACTCACATATACGTAAAGTCATTGCTCCTGCTGATAGTGTTCTATGTGAACTATTATGTGATAATCGACCGGTGTTTTGACAGGCGTAATTCCAAATTACGGTTTGCTGTGTACAATACTTTGCTGATGACCGTGATGCTGGCGGTGTGCTATCTGTTATGGGAACTTGAGCCATCGCACCATCATCCGGATGTGTATCATGGGCATGGCCCGGGCATTCATCCTTTGCCGCCCCCTGATGGTCATGTGCATGACATTGATGAGGATGCAATGGATTTCCAGCGTACGGCTCATTTTATCGGCCGATATGTTAGGGATGCGGTAATGATTGTTCTTGTAATGTTCTTGGCACTGGCTTTAAAACTGAGAAGCCGGTGGGCAAATATCCAGCATTATCGCGAGCAGCTTGAGGCGTACCAGCGTAAGGAGGAACTGAAAACCTTGAAAAAACAGTTGAATCCTCATTTCCTGTTCAATGTACTCAATTCGATATATGCCCTTATTGCGGTGAATCAGGAAAAAGCTCAGTATGCGGTACATGAATTGAGCAATATGTTAAGGTATATCCTGTATGAAAATCCGTCAACCGTGCCGTTGTCCAAGGAGGTGAAGTTCATTAACAATTATATGGCGTTGATGCGTATGCGCTTCAGTGACAAGTCTGTACTCAGGATGACCATGGATATTGATGACGGCATGCAGGATGCGGGAATTGCTCCGATGATGTTTATCGTAATCATAGAAAACATATTCAAGCATGGAGTTACCGGAGACGTGACGCGTCCTGTCGAGATTACCGTTTCCGCGCATGACGGAGTGGTCAGATGCCGTACATTCAATTATTACGATACCATAAATCCTAAAAAGGAGACAACCGGGATCGGGTTGTCCAACCTGCGTCATCGCATAGATCTCATATATGGGGATAGTGCCGAGCTTAAAACGGATGTAACCGGAAATACATTTGCCGTGGAACTTGCGATAAATCTAAATAATAAAAACATTAACTAAAACCTTAAAAAGATGATTACCATTAGATGTTGCGTCATTGATGATGAGCCTTTAGCGAGCCAGTTGATAGCATCCTATATCAACAAGACTCCATTTATGGAGCTTGTGGGCGTGTATGCCTCGGCTCAGGAGGCGATCAAGACCATTCTTGATGATAAGATTGATGTAGTTTTCCTGGATATACAGATGCCACAGCTTAACGGAATGGAATTTGCACGTATAATTCCGTCGACATGCCGTATAGTCTTTACCACGGCATTTGAGTCATACGCGGTTCAGGGTTATAAGGCCGGGGCTATCGATTATCTGCTCAAGCCGGTGAGCTACGATGAATTTGTCGGAGCGGCAAACAGGGTGCTGCAGTGGGTGGAACTCAACCGTAAGGCTTACGAGAACAGCATGAGCAATGATTACCTCATAGTAAAGAGCGAGTATAAGCTGGTTCAGATTCCGGTAAAAGATATATTGTATGTCGAGGGGCTGAAGGATTATGTGAAGATCTATACTGATAACGGGGCAAGAAGTGTGATGACATTGATGAGCATGAAACTGCTTGACCGCTATCTTCCTGCATCGCAGTTCTTGCGTGTCCACCGTTCATACATAGTCAATACCACAAAAATAAGGGTGATAGAGCGTAACCGCATAGTATTCGGAAACACTTATATTCCTGTCAGCGAAAGCTATAAGCAGATATTTTCCGACTTTGTGAATAAACGTACCATCTCGGCAGTAAGGGACGACGATTGACGGATTGTAGTCCTGTTGTCAACGGAATGTCACTATGCGGTTGTAAATGAAATTGGCAACCGTATAGATGATGTTGCCGAGGATGGTCGCTACGCCATATCCGCTAAGGACGAATCCTGATGGCAAGTCCCATTGCATATTCCCGAGAGGAGAGTGGTAGGACAGACACCAGACAATAATGAACTGGATGCCATAGCATATTCCGAATCCGCTAACGAATTTTATGGCTTCGCGTGAGTAGTTGCCGCCGGAACGGAATACCCATGTCTTGTTCCAGATGAAAGAGTTGACGACTCCTGTGATGTAGCCGATGGTGTTTGACAGCATCGGGGCGATCCCGAATACCGATTTGCATAGGAGTATCACTCCTAAGGTGATAAGGGTATTCAGTATGCCCACCATGCCATATTTTATAAATTGTACTATTGTGTCTCGTGCCATGCCTTTATGCTGTGAGGGGTCAGTCGATGTCGTTTTTCAGAACAGGCAAGGACCATGAGTACCTTACCGCTAATACTCTAAGCAGAATTACTGTCACCGCACAGCATGACTGCTGCAGTATCTCGGAGCCGCCACATATTGAAATCAGCCAATACATGGCTCCGCCTGCGAGACAAGCGGTGGCGTATATGTCTTTGCGGAAAAATAACGGTTCTTCATTAATGAGGATGTCCCGGACAACTCCTCCGAACGATCCGGTTATCATCCCCATCACGATTGCTACCCACATGGGGTAACCTGTGGCGAGGGATTTCTGTATCCCTATCATTACGAACAGGGCAAGTCCTATCGTATCGAAAACGAACAGGGTCTTGATGTTCCTGACCAATGCTTTGCGCAGGAGTACGACGATTGCGAATGCAAGTCCGGTGACGGCAAGATACCACCATGTCTGCATCCAGAAAATGGGGATGTCGAGCAGTACGTCACGCACGGTTCCGCCACCTATTGCAGTTACGAGCCCGACGGTGTATGCCCCGAACCAGTCAAACCGTTTTGCTGCGGCAAGGCGTATCCCGCTTATTGCAAATGCGATGGTTCCGACCACTTCGATGAGAAATAAGAATGTTTCTTCCATATTAAGGTGTCATGGTTGTTTAAGGTCAGGTTGTGCTGTGGCTGTTAAAATGCCGGCATACCGATGTCAGCCCGCAGTTCAGGCAGTTGGGACGCCGAGCCTTACACACGTAACGGCCGTGAAGAATGAGCCAGTGATGGGCTAACGGTATTATGTCGGCGGGAATGTGCCGGCATAGTGTCTTTTCTGTTTCCAGTGGGGTCTTGCTCCCGGTTGTGAGCCCTATGCGCTCGCTGACTCTGAACACGTGGGTATCCACCGCCATTGCCGCTTTATTGAAAACGACTGCGAGCATTACGTTGGCAGTCTTGCGTCCGACCCCCGGCAAACGCATCAGCGAATCGATGTCGCCGGGAACTTCCCCGCCGAATTCATCGACAAGCATACGTGCTGCGCCTACGATGTTGCGCGCCTTGTTATTGGGGTATGAACAGGACCGTATATATGCAAATACATCTTCGGCTGAGGCTTTTGCCATTGCTTCAGCCGAGGGATATGCTTCGAACAGTGCCGGAGTGATGAGGTTTACTCTCTTGTCGGTACATTGTGCCGATAGGATTACGGCGATGAGCAGTTGGAACGGATTCCGGTAGTGTAATTCGGTCTCGGCAACCGGCATTGCTGTCTTGAACCATTCTATAACCCGGGTATACCGTTCCTTTGTTGTCATAGGTGTCAGACGAGTTTGAGTACTTGCGATGTGCCGAAAAGCCCGATGGCTGCCGCTGAAAGACCTGCGGCATTGGTGCCGATTACATACCATAGGCCGTGAGCGAGATTCCCGCTTTGCCATAGTAGCATTGCATCAAGGCTGTAAGAGGAGAATGTGGTAAAGCCGCCCAACAGTCCGGTGAAGATAAATGCCCGCCATTGTGGGGCTATGTCCCATTTTTGGGACAATGCGTAAAGCAGCCCGATGACAAAGCAACCGATGACGTTACACAGGAATATCCCAAGACCTTTCGTCCCTGAGAATGCGGCAACACTGCTGAGCCTGTCACGCAGACAGCTGCCTATTGCGCCACCGGCAGCGACAAATGCTAAGTTTACGATTGTTGACATGATTTATGGATTTTGATGAGTTAATGGTTTTGAAGTCAAATATCTCAATCAATAACCTGTTTGGGGAGTATAATGTTCGATGGTCAGTTTCTCGTAATCTTATGCAATGGGAAATCAGTGCGCGCTTTGGAATTCTTCGAGGAAACGTGTGTCGTTTTCCGAGAACATGCGCAAGTCCTTGACCTGATATTTCAGATTGGTGATTCGTTCGATGCCCATGCCCAAGGCAAAACCGCTATATACTTTGCTGTCAATGCCGCAGGCATCGAGGACATTGGGGTCGACCATCCCGCATCCGAGGATTTCAACCCAACCGGTGTGCTTGCAGAATGAGCATCCTTTCCCACCGCACAGGTTGCATGAAATGTCCATTTCTGCCGATGGCTCGGTGAATGGGAAGTAGCTCGGCCGGAGACGGATCCGGGTTTCCTGTCCGAACATTTCCTGGGCAAAGTATAGCAGGGTCTGTTTCAGGTCGGCAAATGAAACATTCTTGTCGACGTATAGAGCCTCGACCTGATGGAAGAAGCAGTGGGCACGTGCCGATATGGCCTCGTTGCGGTAGACACGTCCGGGACAGATGATGCGGATGGGTGGCTGGGAGTTTTCCATTACGCGTGATTGTACCGATGATGTGTGTGTGCGCAGCAGTACATCGGCCGGCTTGCGCTGGATGAAAAATGTGTCCTGCATGTCCCGTGCCGGATGGTCGGCTGCAAAGTTGAGTGACGAGAATACGTGCCAGTCGTCTTCGATTTCGGGACCTTCGGCAATGGTGAAGCCGAGGCGGGAAAAGATTGATATAATCTCGTTGCGTACGAGCGACAGCGGGTGTCGGCTCCCAAGGCGTATTGGTGACGGCGTCCGGCTCAGGTCAAGCCCTTCACATCCGGTGTCGGCGTTGTCCAATGCCTCACGCAGGGAATTGATCTTGTCGGTTGCAAGGTTCTTGAGCTCGTTGAGCTGTTGTCCGATGGCTTTTTTCTGTTCGGCAGGGACGTTGCGGAAGTCATTGAAGAGCAATGAGACTTCACCTTTCTTGCTGAGGTATTTTATGCGCAGGGCTTCAACATCAGCGGCATTCCCGGCTGTCAATCCCTCGATTTGGGCTTTGAGACTGTTTATCTTTTCAATCATTGTGATATTGTTCTTTTGCGCAAAATTACAAAAATTTCCATGACCAACACTCATGTCGCGGGACAATTGTGTTATCTTTGCCGGTAAATATGGCTCGATTAGTTGATAAAATAAGGGCAAGCATACTGGACTACCGTCTGATCGGAAATGGGGAGACGGTGGTTGTTGCAGTGAGTGGCGGAGCTGACTCGGTGGCATTGTTGCATGTGCTGGTGTCGCTCGGATACCGGTGTGTCGTGGCTCACTGCGATTTTCATCTGCGTGGAGAGGAGTCGGAACGGGATCGTGTCTATGTCGAGGGGCTTGCGTCCCGCATGGGTGTGAAATGTGAGGTGACGCATTTTGATGTGCCTGCCTATGAAAGGGAGCATGGTGTATCGACAGAGATGGCTTGCCGGGAGCTGCGGTACGAGTGGTTTGAGCGAGTGCGTGTAGCCAACGGGGCTTCATGTATTGCCGTGGCTCACCACCGGGATGACAATATCGAGACTTTTTTCCTGAACCTGCTGCGCGGTACGGGGATTGCCGGATTGTCGGGAATGAGCCCGCGTAACGGCAAAATTGTACGCCCGATGCTTGACTGTACCCGAGCGGAGGTTGAGGAGTATCTCTATGAACAGGGAATCGGTTATGTGACTGACAGCACGAACCTCAGTAACGAGTTTAAGCGAAACAAGCTGAGAAATGTTGTCCTGCCGGCTATCAGGGAACTCTTCCCGGGGGCCGATGACGCGATGGCGGCAACAATGTCCCTGTTGAGGGAAAATGAAGCGGTGTATCGTGAGGCGGTTGTCGGGAAAGGAAAGTCGTATAGGCATGGAATGACGGTAGATGTCGCCGGGCTTGTGGCAAATGAGCGGTGTGCCGGCACTTTGCTCTTTGAGTTCCTGAGACCGTATGGATTTAATTCCACCCATGTCAAGGATATTATTTCGTCGGTGGGGGCATCGGGTAAACGTTTCTACTCTCCGCAATGGGTGGCGTTGCTTGACCGGGGACGGCTGCTGCTGGAAGACAGGGCAGGCATGTCGCCGGCCGGTGACGAATATGTCATTGATCTCGTTAATCCTGTTGGCATTCCGGTTGATATCGATGTGTCGGTGCTTGATTATGACGGCACTCCTGTTTCCGGAGTCGGTACGGATACGGTATTGCTTGATGCGTCGGTGCTTGACGGTAATCCTCGTTTTGTGCTGCGTCATTGGCGCAAGGGTGACCGCATAGCCCCGTTCGGGATGCGCGGTACTAAGAAGGTAAGCGATATATTCTCTGATGCGAAGCTGTCATTGACTGAAAAAGAGGGGATATGGCTGCTGACCCGTAATGAAGAGGTGTTATGGGTTGTGGGGATGCGCGCGTCCAGGCATTATCCCGTTGCGCAGGGGACGGGCCGTTATATAAGGCTGTCGTATGTGCGGAAAACGGATGAAAAACTTTTTTGCTGAAAATTTGTTTATTCAGGAAAAGGATGTAACTTTGCACTGCTTTCACTCGTAAAGCGAGTCCCGAGCAGCAATTTCGGGCATTATAATATTCCCTTATTTGAAAAATTTAGAATAAACCGGTATGGACACTTCGGGCATGGATTGTGCCGTAATGTAGAAACCGCTATACCGTATTCAACCCTGAATAATTTTTATGTATAACATTTCTGAACTCAACGCAAAGAGCGAGTCTGAGCTTAAGGCGATTGCCGAATCGATGGGCATGAAGAAGATCGATGCTGCCCAGAAAGACGATTTGATTTACCGTATTCTTGACCAGCAGGCAATCGACATGGCTGCAACTGCAACAGAAAAGAAACGTCGCGGGCCTAAGCCCAAAAAGGACAAGACAGATGTTACGGTCAACGGTAATGGGCAAGAACCGAAATCCAGAAAAAAACAGCCGGTAAAGGAATCGGGTGATGATTCAAGTGCCCGGGAAACTGCTGCTGTGACTGCAAATGCGGCTGACAGTGAACAAAAGACTCCTGAGACGGTCGAAGAAGTGGCTGCTCCGGTAAAAGAGCGTCGTCGCCGCATACGTCCGGCGGAGCCTGTGGATCAGCCTCAGAGTGAAAAGGAGCCTGTAACTGGACAACCCCAGGAGGCGGATGTTGCCGTGAAGGAGGTTCCTGTTGTTCCTGACTTTGACCGGGAAGATGCTGACGATCATAAAGACATGCTGACTATGCTTCCGCCTCTTGCAAAGGATGTGGATCCGATTGCAGTAGCACCGTTGCAGCAGATTGCCGGAGATGAGTCCAAGGCTGTTGAGGAAAAACAGCCCGAGGAACAGTCTGCGCAGCAGCTTAGGCCGAGAATGGATTTCCGTCCGAAGGAGTCTTCGCTCGGGTCATTCTTCCCGCGCAGCGAGGGCCGGCGTTTTGTCCCCCGTTCACAACGCGAGAAGGAGGAAGCTGCCGCTGCAGCCGCTCTTGCCGCTGCTACCGCTCCTATCGTTATACAAGAACCGGGGCAGGAGAAGCAGCAGCCACAGCAGCCCCAGTCCAAGCAGTCCAGAAAGCAGAAGAACCGCAATAATAACAATAACAGCAATAATAACCAGCAACAGTCTCATCAGCCAGCCGAGCCTCAATATAACTTCGACGGGTTTATCGAGGCGACCGGAGTGCTTGAGGTCATGCCCGACGGTTACGGGTTCTTGCGTTCGAGTGACTATAATTACCTCTCGTCGCCCGATGATGTGTATGTTACCCAGTCGCAGATAAAGCTCCATGGGCTGAAGACCGGGGATGTTGTCGAGGCGACTATCCGTCCGCCCAAGGAAGGTGAAAAATACTTCCCGTTGAGTAATGTGCTCCGCATCAACGGACGCTCGCCCGAATACATCCGTGACCGTGTGCCGTTTGAGCATCTCACCCCGCTTTTCCCGGATGAGAAGTTTGACTTGACCGGTGGCCGCACATGCAACATATCGACCCGTGTGGTTGACATGTTCTCGCCGATAGGTAAAGGGCAGCGCGGACTGATTGTGGCGCCTCCCAAGACCGGTAAGACAATCCTGTTGAAGGATATCGCCAATGCGATAGCCGAGAACCATCCTGAGACGTATATAATGATTCTGCTTATAGATGAACGTCCCGAGGAGGTTACCGACATGAGCCGTAGTGTTAATGCCGAGGTGATCGCGTCGACGTTTGACGAACCGGCCGACAGGCATGTGAAGATTGCAAGTATTGTGCTTGAAAAAGCGAAACGCATGGTTGAGTGCGGGCATGATGTGGTCATACTGCTTGATTCCATTACGCGTCTTGCACGGGCTTATAACACCGTGTCGCCGGCATCGGGCAAGATACTTTCGGGAGGTGTCGACGCCAATGCCCTACAGAAGCCCAAACGCTTCTTCGGAGCTGCCCGTAACATCGAGAATGGCGGTTCGCTCACGATCATTGCGACAGCCCTTACCGAAACCAGCTCCAAGATGGATGAGGTTATCTTTGAGGAATTCAAGGGTACGGGCAACATGGAGTTGCAGCTTGACCGCAAGTTGTCCAACAAGCGTATATTCCCTGCTGTCGACATCATGGCATCGAGCACACGTCGTGATGACCTGCTGCTGCGCACCGAGACGCTCAACCGCATGTGGATTCTGCGCCGGTTCCTGTCTGACCGCAACTCGATCGAGGCTATGGAATTTATCAAGGACCGCATGGAGCGGACATCGGACAATGAGGAACTGTTGCGCACTATGGGCGACTGATAGGGTGGCATAAGAACATTTGTGGGTCATACTTGTTATAGTAGTAAAACCCACTATATCCGCACGGAAAAGTTTGCAATGAGGGTTAAACCGGTTATCCCCCTCATTACAGGCTTTTCTCATTTTAGGGGTAATTGCCGCGTATGCGTTGCGGGAATGAGCGGGATTAAGTAACTTTGCCGTAAACTCGATTGATTATGGGCGGAATCTCTAAAACCAATGTCGCACGGCTGCTCGACAAGGCGAAAATCGGCTACGAGCTGATACCTTACACTGTCGACGAGAATAATCTCGCTGCTGACCATGTGGCAGCCGAGCTTGGTGAGGATATTAACCGGGTGTTCAAGACACTTGTGCTTCATGGCGACCGTTGCGGATATTTTGTGTGCGTGATTCCGGGCAATGCCGAGGTCGACTTGAAAGCCGCCGCACGTGTTGCCGGTGCGAAGAAAGCCGAGATGATCCCCATGAAGGATCTGCTGCCGCTCACCGGATATATACGTGGCGGGTGTTCGCCCATAGGGATGAAAAAAGCGTTCCCGACGTTTTTTCACAGCACTGCGCTCGATTACGGCACGATATTCGTAAGCGCGGGGCAACGTGGGCTGCAGTTGAAGATTTCACCGCGGGAACTTATAGGATATGTGCGTGGCAAGGTTGCCGATCTGACCGTTAAAACCCTTTTGGAAGATGAATAGTATAGGAAAAATATTTCGTGTGACCACATTCGGGGAATCACACGGCGCCGCAGTGGGCGGCGTGATAGACGGAATGCCGGCAGGGGTGGAGATAGACCTCGACCGTGTACAGTATGAGCTTGACCGCCGACGGCCGGGACAGTCTTCGATTGTTACCGCCCGCAACGAGAAGGATAGGGTGAAGATATTGTCAGGGTTGTTTGAGGGACGTACTACCGGGACACCGATAGGATTTGCCGTTGAGAATGCCGATCAGCATTCCGGGGATTATGATAATATCCGTTCGACGTTTCGCCCGTCACACGCCGACTATACCTACACAGCCAAGTACGGGTTGCGTGACCATCGTGGCGGTGGACGTTCATCGGCACGTGAGACGATTGCGCGTGTGGTTGCCGGAGCATTTGCCCGTCAGGCATTGGAGCAGATGGGGGTGAGGATATATGCATATACATCTCAGGTCGGTGACCTGTGCCTTGATAGTGACTACCGCAAGTATGACCCGCAGCTCATAGAGTGTAACGATGTGCGGTGTCCTGATGCCGTGATGGCCGGTCGCATGCACAATCTCATCATGGAGGTGAAAGAAGCCGGTGATACGATAGGCGGAGTGATTACCGGAGTGATTACCGGAGTCCCTGCCGGACTTGGCGAGCCTGTGTTTGATAAGCTCCATGCCCGTCTCGGTGCTGCGATGCTCGGGATCAATGCCGTAAAGGGGTTTGAATACGGAATGGGATTTGATGGCGTTGGCCGTCGTGGCAGTGAAATGCTCGACCGTTTTGTTGCCGGTGATAACGGGGCGGTACACACGTTGAGCAACCATTCAGGGGGAATACAGGGAGGGATCTCCAACGGGGAGGATATATATTTCCGCGTGGCGTTCAAGCCTGTTGCCACACTGTTGCAGGAAGTGCCCACAGTAACAGTTGACGGTGAGGAGACCGTGCTGAAAGCCAGGGGACGTCACGATCCGTGCGTGCTGCCGCGAGCCGTTCCTGTCGTGGAGGCTATGGCTGCAATGGTGATTCTCGATGCGTGGTTGTTGAACAAGACCGTACACCTGTAGATGGCTGAAGGTTACCGCGATTTCTCGATGTTCCTTGCCGAACGGTTTCCCTGCAAGATGCAGAAACTTGCGGTGAATGCCGGTTTCTCATGCCCTAACCGTGACGGGTCAAAAGGGCGTGGCGGCTGTACCTACTGCAATAACCAGACGTTTAACCCTGCCTATTGCGCCCCTGCGCTTGGTATCAGGCAGCAGTTGGAAGAGGGGAAGCGGTTCTTTGGACGGAAATATCCCGACATGCGTTATCTTGCTTATTTTCAGGCTTACACCAATACCCATGGCGATGTCGGGCGTCTGATGGCAATGTATCGTGAGGCACTGGAAGTGGAAAAGGTCGACGGTCTGATAATAGGTACACGTCCCGACTGTATGCCCGATGAGTTGTTGGAGCGGCTGTCGGAGTTGAACAGGGAGAAGAGCGTTATTGTAGAATATGGGGCGGAAACCTCCCATGATGTTACGCTTGAGGCGGTTAACCGTTGCCACACGTGGCAAGATACGGTCGATGCCGTCAGACGCACTGCCGCTGCCGGGATTCCGGTGGGGCTGCATCTGATAGTGGGGCTGCCGGGTGAGGATGACGAAATGGTACTGGCTACTGTCGATCGCGTGTCGTCACTTCCTGTCGACACGGTGAAACTGCATCAGTTGCAGCTTGTCAGGGGTACACGCATGGCGCGTGATGTCGAGCGGGGATTGTACACCGTGCCGCAGTTTACGGTAGATGAATATATATCCCTGTGCTGTCGCATTATCAGCCGTCTTAATCCTGCGATTGCCATTGAACGGTTTGTCTCGCAGTCTCCCGATGAGCTGCTTGTCTCCCCGCGGTGGGGACTGAAGAACTATGAGTTTACCCACCGTCTCAATGCCCGTATAAGGCAATCGGGGATACAGCAAGGCTCTTGCTATATCCCCGACCGCTAAGTCCGGTGTCTTTACGTTGTTACTTTTTGTTGCTTTTCAGGAAAGTTGCTGCCTCAGGGTAGCTTATCTGGCTCATGGGGACTTGTGTCAGCGTGGAGTCGATAGCTGCATCATTGTAGGCTTCGGCAGGATAGATGCCGCAGGCAATTACTTCATCGCGGGAGTTGACGAACACGACGGCATCGGCACCTGCACGGCATATTGCGTTATAGGCTTCGGTGGTAGGCTCGTTTACGGTGTAGATTACGGCATTGTTGAGCTTTTTGCGGCGGGAAGTCGCAATGGCGGTCTCTTCGGCAGTGGCTGTTGCGGTAGGGCGTCCCACGCTGCGCAATGCACCGTTCAGCACAACGACGGCGCCACAAGGCTTGCCGCCCTCGCTGACGCTTGCCTTGGCTGAAGTGAGAGCCATGTCTATCCATTCGTCATCGTTGGGGTTTACTTTATCTACCTTGGTGATTGTCAGTGCGGTAGCTGTTCCTGCAACCATTGCGATAAGCAATGTGAAAACTGATAGTAGTTTTTTCATTTTTTTGTTGTGTTTATTGGTTTTTGTCTTATTGATGAGTAAAGGTATAAACTTATGGATTAACTGCCAATATATTCCGGCAAAAAGTTGTTAACCTGCCTCTGTAGATAAGACCATGCCGTCCGGCAAAGGTTTAAAGCAGTAACCCGGCTTTTGTCTGTAGCCGCGTAGGAAAGTCCTCCACCTGCGGGATCGCGCGTCTCGCCACTCGACAATGGAAATTGCTCCCCCTTTGCAGGAATGCGAGTCGAGGCTCTCGACCTGTCGCCTATGGCGACTGAGGGGGTCAAGAATATCCCCTCTCAGGCGGGCCTTTCGACAAGACCTGCCCGCAGGGCGGAGAGGGTCTCCCCCATAAAACAGCAAAGACCGTGCGACTTAAGGCACAGTCTTTGTCTTGGATTATATTGAGGATGAAGATTAGAAATTGTAACCTACAGAGATTGCCCAGTTGGAAGTCTTGGTATCTTCGCAAAGTTCAGAGAAATCGCTGCCGTAGCTGAAACCTACGTTGAACTGGTTGTAGCTTACGTTTGCACCGATATTCCATCCGAATTGGAAACGTTTCCACTGGTAATCTTTACCAACATCATCTTTGTCAAACATATCTTTCTCGTCTATTAATTCTACGTCAGAATACTCAGCAGCTTCTTCCATTTCGTCTGACCATTCGTATTTTTCTTTTCCGAGGATATTCCCTTTTAAAGTTACGCCAACAAATGGAGTAATGGAGACTTCGCTATTTGGAATTGCGAATTTGTAGGCTACATTTACAGGTATTGTAAGACCCAGATAAGAATGTTTGATGTCTCCGGCACCTTCGTAGTAGTCATCATCGAAATAATCTTCGAAACTTTGTGAATTGAATGCGTAGGTCAATCGTAAGCCAGCTTCAACGTAGATTGGATACTTTTTAGATACGCTGAACCCTTTTACATATCCGAATGAGATACCTGTAAGATCAGTTGTGAAATCATCGTCACCAGCGTCATTTGTTATTGAAATAGGGTTGTACGATAGCTCGATGCGTGAGTAGGTCTTTTCAGTTACTGCTGCTGATGCAGATGAAGAACTGCGCTTGCTACCGGAGTTGTTTCCGGTGTTGGCAAACTGAGCGAATGCCGGTGCAGAAACAGTCAGGAGACCGGCAACCAAAAATAATTTAAGATTTTTCATAAGTAAAAACTATTAAAGTGAATAATGATTGTAATCAGAATCGGTCTTAGTAGTTGAACGACATGCGCCAGACGTTGGCCGTGCCCTGTGCGTCGCCCCGCTGGGATATGAAGTAGATGTGGCGTCCGTCGGCACTCCACACAGGGCTGAGGTCATCGGCGGCATGATAGGTGAGCTGAGCGAATCCCGTCCCGTCGAGGCGGCACACGTACAGGTCGGTGTTCAGGTAGTCGGACTCCCCTGCCGGGATGCGGCTGTCTCCTACAAACAGGATGTACTGCCCGTCGGGCGATACTGTCGGTGAGGTGAAATTATGGTTCGGGTCGGAAACGATACACTCCTCGACACCTGTCTCGTAGTTCACTTTCCATATCTCGCTCTGCCCCGAATCGTTGGTGCGTGTGAGCAGCAGTGCGGATTCCCCGCTTAGCGGACATGGGTTCATCCCCGAGGTGTAGCTCGACAGGAAGTTGTTGTCCACATTGTGTGCCCACACACTCACCCCTCGCGCTTCGAGCCGGGCGAAGAATATCTGCTTCATGTCGTGGGAATATATCGGGGAGTAGTCCTTGTCGCTCGTTGTAATCTGCCGGCAGACATACCCGTTCTCGGCATCGGTGCGGAATACCTGATTGTAGTCCCCGCGCGCCTCCGAGAAACAGAGGTATTTGCCGTCGGGCGAGAATGAGAAGTCGATTACGTTAGAGCGGTTGGTGCGCTGTATCGAACTTCCCTGCCGTGCAATATCCTTGATGAATATGTTGGTCGCGTTGTTGCGGTAGGAGAGGTAGGCTATCGCAGTCCCTTGCCGTGCGATGCCGAGAATGCGGTTCGACAGCCAGTCGATGCGGTCGTATTGCCGCACGACCTGGGGCATGCACACATAGTCACTCGCCTTGGTGACTTTCATGAAGTCGGTTCCCGACTCTTCAGGTACGGACACGACCGAATAGTCGACCTGCTGGGCTGTGGTGCAAATGGATGAAGCGCCTACGATTGCAGCGATGGCACTTGCTTTCAATGTTTTCAGGTAAATATTGCGCATATAATGTTAGCTAAATTTACTGAGTGCAAATTTAGGTTAACATCGGTCTGTATATGCTAGGAAATGTTGATAGTTCGGCTACAATATGTCGATATTTTGTCTACAGCTCTTTTCGGCATAGAGCCGGCTGTATTGCTCGAAAAAATCATATTGCAGTATCAGTGATATTCTCAGCAGCATGTCGGTATCTACGCTGCTGCGGCCAAACAGCTTGTAGATATTGGTCCTGTCGCAGTACAGTTTCCGTGACAGCCATATCGCCGATCTGCGCTGTTGGTTCAATACGCGTTTTATCTCACTCCCTATATGGAGCGTGTCGGGTGTTTTTGACGGTTCGTGTTCCATCTGTGTCATTTTAGTGCAAGCGGTAAACCTATCCGGAACAGTATGGGCTTCCCGTCGGGGAGGGCTATGGACGCAAGAAGGCGCAGACGCTCTTGTTGAGTCCTGTGGCCCTGAGAATGCCCATACATACAAACAAGTTCGGCCTGCGCCATGACGCAGACATTCACTGAACTTATCCGTGTACGTATTTTCGATGAAATTTCTCAGGTTTCAGGACGTCCGAATAAATAGTAAACGCTCTATGTTAATAATAATATGTCAGTCTATATATGTTGTCTCATGTTTTGTGTCGTTTCTTTATTTGTGCTGATTGTATCAGTTGTCTATTGTGCTATCGATTTGAGGGCGCGGGCGAGCTGGTCGGGGCATGATGTCGTCTTCATGCCGCATCTCACACCCTCGAGCCGGGCTGCCACGTCGGCGGGTTTAAGCCCTTTCACGAGCCGTGCTATCCCTTTCAGGTTCCCGTTGCATCCTCCGTAAAAAGTGACATCGCCTATCAGCCCGTTGTCGTCGATCTCTATCTCGATTGCCTGGCTGCATGTCCCTTGTGTCCTGTAAGTGTAGGTCATAATGAACTGTTGGTTATTGGTTAAAACAAAAGGTCATCAATCCCCACAAGGTTGATGACCTGATGTACTCGAAGCGGGACTTGAACCCGCACAGCCGCAATGGCCAAAGGATTTTAAGTCCTTCGTGTCTACCATTCCACCATTCGAGCAACTTTTTGCCTGTACTGCCTGATGCAGTAATGGAAAAGCGAGGCAAAGATAGCACGAAGTTTCGGATTATGCAAGTTGAAATTTGAAAACCGGGGATTTATTCCGATATTGTCACTTGCTGTGACGTCTGCGTTCCGGGATGCTTTTAGTATGGCCGGCAATCAATAGACGATGGTATAGCCTCCGAGCGAGGCCGCTACTACACGATAACGTTGCAGGCCGTAATTGAGGTTGACCGCGCGGCCTGAGACGGGGCGGCCTTCCCCTTCGCACACGTCGTAGCGTGAGCCGCATTCCGGACATACGGCTTCGTACGAGTCGGGGTCGATGCCTACACGTACTGTCTGTTTCGCCTCTACCGGGCACGACAGGTCATAGGCGAGGGGCGTGTTGTAATCGCCGTTGGCATAGCCCGAAATGAGAAGGACTCCGCCAAATCCGGTATATGACAGTGCCGTATAGGGAAAATTGGCGGGGATATTGTCGGCCTTGATGAATATGCGGTACTGTCCGTAACCGTGTACACCGTAGGTGTCCCATAGCCCCTGGTTGTTAAGCTCGATATTTACGGCCACGGGCGGTATCTTCTCGTCATTGACCTCTTTCCCGCATGAGGAGGTGGAAATGCCCGTCAATACCGGTAATAATGCTATGGCAAGGTGCTGTATCTTCATCGGTCGAGAAGTTTGTCAAATGCTGTGTGATAGGTCTCGAAACCGAATCGTGACAGTATCTCGTCAAACATTGCTTTGATGCGGTCGTTGCACAGATTACCGATCGACCCTTCGTGGGTGTGGGTGACGGTTGTCATCGGGGTGAATTCCCCCCGTTCGATTGCCAGCCCCACCTGTTTATAGGCATCACGGAACGGAATGCCTTCATGTGCCAGACGGTTCACCTCTTCCACCGAGAACATCAGGGCATATCTCCTGTCGTCGAGAATGTGGGTGTTGACCTTGACCTGTGACAGCATGGTATCGACCATGTCGAGTATCGAGATTATCGAATCGAATGCAGGGAGGAAATTCTCTTTGATCAGTTGCAGGTCACGGAAATATCCTGACGGCAGATTGTTGGTGATCAGGGTGATTTCATAAGGGAGTGACTGCAGCTTGTTGCATTTGGCCCGTGTGAGCTCAAACACGTCGGGATTCTTCTTGTGGGGCATGATCGATGACCCGGTAGTGAACTCGTCGGCCAGCTTGATGAACCCGAAGTTCTGTGAGTTGAACATGCAGGCGTCGAAAGCGAGTTTGGAGATTGTCGCTGCTATTCCGGCAATGGCTTGTGATACTATACGCTCGGTCTTGCCTCTGCCCATCTGGGCATAGACTACATTGTAGTTCATCGAGTCAAATCCTAATAGTCGGGTGGTCATCTCCCGGTCCAGAGGGAATGACGAGCCATAGCCGGCAGCCGAGCCGAGCGGATTGCGGTTGGCAATCTTGTAGGCGGCGTGTAGCACGGTAAGGTCATCGGCCAGGGCTTCGGCGTATGCCCCGAACCATAGCCCGAACGATGACGGCATTGCAACCTGCAGGTGGGTATACCCCGGCATTATCACATCGCGGTAACGGTCGCTCTGGGCAATCAGTGTATTGAAAATCCTGTTGACGGCTGCTGTCAGATCCTCAATGCGTGAGCGGATGAACAGTTTCAGGTCGACAAGCACCTGATCGTTGCGTGAGCGGCCCGAATGTATCTTCTTGCCCATGTCGCCCAGGCGGCGTGTAAGCATCAGTTCAACTTGGGAATGTACATCCTCTATACCCTCCTCGATGGTGAAATCGCCGGTCTCGGTGAGCCGGTATATCTCGCGGAGTTCTGCGGTAAGAGCCGACAGCTCGTCCTTGGAGAGAAGCCCTATCGATTCAAGCATCGTGATGTGGGCTATCGAGCCGAGAATATCATACGGGGCGAGATACATGTCCATCTCGCGGTCGCGTCCCACGGTATAGGTTTCCACATCGTGGTCGACTGTAACGTTTTTTTCCCAGAGTTTTGATGCCATTCCTGTAACGGGTGAGAATTATTGCTGGTTTAACGATGAGATCAGTTCGGTGAACTTATCGGCTGCTTCCTGCATCTTCCCGCCTATGAGCGGGCGTAGCATTGCCGGAATCTCAATCTCTATTGCACTGACGATCTCGGTTTCATCCTCTGATCTTTCAGTGAGGTTGATCGACATGCTCAGGGGGACGGGCGAGTTGGCCGATGCGAAAACGATGCGGTTAGGTGCAGTGCGCTCGGTCACATCAAACCGTATCTCGCCTATCTGGGGTGAGTTGAGCGTTATCGAGTTTTCTGAGAACTTGACATCCCCCATTTTTGCACGCTGGTCGGCGGGAATCGAATCGATGCGTTCCTGAAAGGCCGATACATTGCTGATACGGTCAAATGCGGCTGCAATGGGTAGATGTAGGGTGACCGGTTTGCTGGAATATTTTGCCATCGGTGATATTTTTTATTTGTTTGGGACCCATATTGACGGATCCTTGCGCCATTCTTTCAGGGTTTCTATGTCTTCGGGCTTGATATAGTTGGTTTCGAGTGCGGCCTCAAGCATCGCATTGTAGTTGCTGAGGGTATAAAGCTTAACGCCGGCATCGCGGAAACTCTTTTCTGCCACAGGGAATCCGTAGGTGAATATTGCAGCCATTCCTGCTACCTCGCATCCTGCCGCACGTATAGCCTGTACGGCTTTCAGACTGCTTCCTCCGGTTGAGATGAGGTCTTCGATGACAACTACTTTCTGTCCCGGTTGCAGGTTGCCCTCGATGAGGTTTTCGAGCCCGTGGTCTTTAGGGGTTGAACGCACGTACACGTATGGAAGCCCTAATGTGTCAGCTACCAATGCGCCTTGTGCGATTGCTCCGGTGGCGACTCCGGCTATTGCGTCTACCTCCTTGAAGTTTTCCATGATGAGGCGGCATAGCTCGACTTTGATGAAACTGCGTATGTCGGGATATGACAGTGTCTTGCGGTTGTCGGTGTATATCGGTGAATTCCAGCCCGATGCCCATACGAACGGGTTCTCGGGTTGAAGTTTTATTGCACTGATGCGTAGAAGCTTCTCGGCCAGAATACGGTTTAGCTGTTTCATGATAGTCTTGGATTATGATGTTCTAAATTAGTTACAAAATTAATGCACGGTGGGAGCAAATGCAAATTATACAACATTTTTATTGCGTAAAAATACTGGAATCCGCTGTGCCTCACAGGCTATGGAATGCCGGCATTTTTTGTTATATTTGCATTAATACTGGTACAAAAGTCGAAAATTCGGCGTATTTGACCATCGGGATTAAGCTAATCGGTAAATTTAGGCTCTAATGAGAAAAATAACCTATAAAATTATCAGTTATGAGACGATTCCTTAAAGCCATATCCATTGCATTTATATGCGGAATATTGGTTGTGCCTCCGGTGGATGCACAGCGCAACCGGAGAACCAACGGCTCACGTCCGTCAACCACTTCCGGCTCACACCGGCAGTCATCATCATCTGCCGCACGTGTAGCTCCGGTGCGTAACAGTGGCAGGTCAGGAGGCTCACAACCCGGTCGGGAACAGGGTCGTGTATCCGGTTCACGTCGTCCGTCAGATGGTGTTCCTGCAGCCGCTCCGTCCCGTAATGACGCTCCACGGCAAGGGCACGGTAATCGTCCTTCTGCACCGTCGCATGGTACGGCTTCGGGAGCACATCGTGACCGTAGGCACGGTTATGCCCCTCATCGCAATCCGCGTCCGGCACGCATGGCTCCTCCGGCACGTCCTCACCGTCCACCGGTAAGACGCTATTCCCGCCCGTTGCCCCCGCCGTCTTTCCGCCCTTATCACGGATGTCCGGTAGTGCATGGGATATTGGGTCTTACATTCGGTACTGCAATAGGCATTTCGGTAGATTATCTGTGCAACAGCGGATATACGGTCGACGGCTATGGGGAAGATGTTGTGTATCTGCGCAATGTGTCGGCAATGTCGCTCGTGTGGCCTGATGCCACGCTGTATTACAGCTCCGGCGGTCTTGTCGGTTCTCAATTCAGCTATTCGACAAGCTATCGTGACGAGATGCGTTACAACAGGTTGTACCGGACACTGGTCTCGCAATACGGTAATCCTGTCAGCTATAGTGCTGCCAACGGCAGTCGTCTTGCAACGTGGTTCGGATATGACAACGGATATATATCGCTTGAGTTCGGCCCGCAATATTCCCCCGGGGGACACCTGCGTTACTACACGACCCTCACCTACGGCAACTGATCCCTTATCGCGATACAGATACAACAAGGGGGTGTCTCGTTTTGAGACACCCCCTCTCATTGTTGGTGCGCACGAAGGGACTCGAACCCCCACGTCTCACGACACTAGATCCTAAGTCTAGCGCGGCTACCAATTACGCCACGTGCGCAAAAGAAACGGTGCAAAGGTAATGCTTTGCACCGAACTGTGCAAATTTATTTCGTAAAATCGATCGCGGTTAAATCGATTGCTCGATATTCCAGACAAATGCCCTGAGACCGAGTTTTGGCGTGGCTGCGTCCATCTGATGAAGCTTTTCCAGAATGCTGTCAACTCTGGAGTCCTCTACGATGGTGATTATTGCCGAGGCAAGTGACGGCCACGCGTGTGAGCCATAGTGGGGCTCTCCCTTGTCGCTTCCGCGGCCCTGTACTTCCTGCCATGCCGTGAAACCGCGACAATTGTTCCTTTCGAGCATGTCGACTATGCGGTCATAGTATGCTTGGTCAAAGGCTATGAATATTGATTTCATGTTATTCTTGGTTTTGAGACTTGATGAGAGACTTGCGTATTGCTTTGCGGTTGCGTTTGACACCGACGGCTGCGAACATGCAGTACATTGCCGGCACGTAGAACAGGGTCAGCAGTGTCGAGAATGTAAGACCGCCGATAACGGCGACACCCATCGGCTGCCACATTTCGGCACCTTGACCGGAACTTACGGCCATCGGTACCATGCCGAGGATTGTCGTCAACGCAGTCATGATGATGGGACGCAGACGTGATTCTCCGCCGTTTACCACAGCTGAGCGTATCGACATGCCGCGTTCACGGTTAAGTGTTATATAGTCGATCAGCACGATACCGTTCTTCACTACGATACCGATGAGCATGATTGCACCGATCATCGACATGACGTTGAGGTTATGTCCGGTGAGGAACAGTAACAGGAATACCCCGGTGAATGCAAACGGAAGCGAGGTCATGATGATGCCGGGGTAGACGTATGACTCAAACTGTGCCGCCATCACGATATAGACGAGTATGATAATCAGGACACCGAGCATGAGAAGGTCAGAGAATGAATCCTGTTGGTCCTCGTAGCTTCCGGCGATGGAGATGTTCACTCCCTGAGGCAGATCCATCCGGTCTATCTCGGCTTGTGATGCAGTGACGACCTCGCTCATCGGAACGCCTGAAACGACGGTGGAGACTGTAATGATGCGTTCACGGTCCTTACGCTCGATAGTGGGAGGTGTGAAACGTTCGACGACTTTGCCCACATCCTTTATGCGTATGCCTTGTCCTGCCGCATTGTATATGAGTATATTCTCGATGTCGGCAATGGATGTACGGTGCTCGGGGGCATACATCACCTTGATGTCATATTCTTCACCGTCCTCGCGATATTGTGATGCAAGACTGCCGTTGATGCGGTTGCGGAGATAGTTGGCGGCCGTCTGTAGATTCAGGCCGTATATGGCAAGTTTTTCCCGGTCAAAGTCCACCTGGTATTCAGGTTGGTAGTCCGAACGGGATATGATAATGTCGGCAGTCCCTTTGATCCCTTCGAGCACACGTTTCAGCCTTTGTGCCACAGAGTCGGTCTCTTCGAAGTTATATCCGTATATCTCGTAGTCGATAGTTGACTGTCCGCTCATGCCTGAACCACGGCTACCGCCCACGTTGACCTGCTGTTTCTTGAACTCGGGATAATTCTTGAGATCCTGGCGCATGAGCTCGGCTATTTCGATGATTCCTCGTTCACGCTCTCCCGGGTCAAGCAACTTGATGTTCATTGACACGATGTGGGTGCCGTTGTCCTGCAGTGATGCGTAGGTGTTGTCGCTCGATGCCTGTCCTGTGGTGTAGTTGAGTGATTTGATCTCGGGATATTTTTCCCTCCATTCCCGGGCTAAGCGTTCTGTTACCTCGGCGGCAATTTCCACGCGGGTACCGATGGGTAGCTCAAGGCTGACTCCGAGACGTCCGTCGTCGGCAGTAGGGAAGAACTCCGTTCCAACAAAGCGCAGAAGGAATATTGACGCGAGAAAGATTGCCGTACAGACGATTATTGATGAGACTTTATGTGTCACCACAAAGTTTAGTGACCGGCCGTATGCACGGTCAAGAGCATCGAGGGCATTGTTTATCGGGGTGAAAAGCAGGGTGTACATTTTTCCATGCTTTACATCCTTGCGGAGCATCTGTGAGCAGAGCATGGGGGTAAGCGTCAATGCGCATACGGTGGATATTATCATCATTATTGTGACCATCCATCCCAATTGCTGGAACAACACTCCGGTCATGCCGGTCACAAGTGTCAGCGGGAAGAATACGGCGATGAGGGTGAGCGTGGATGCGATAACTGATATTGCCACCTCATTGGTGCCGTGTACCGCTGCCTGTTTCGGGTCACTGCCACGCTCGATGTGGGTGGTTACGTTTTCAAGTACCACAATGGCGTCATCCACGACCATACCTATGGAGATCGACAGTGACGACAGCGACACGATGTTGAGGCTCGTCCCTGTTATCGCAAGGTATATGAATGAGGCGATCAATGAAATGGGAATTGTGATACATATAATCATTGTCGCACGCCAACGTCCGAGGAAGCAGAACACGACGATTACGACAAACAGCAATGCGTAGAGGACTGTCTCGACAAGTGAGGCGATGGTGTTGCGTATATTGTCGGATGTGTCGACGATGATTCCGAGTTTCACGTCGCTTGGTAGACGTTTTTGTAGGTCGGGAAGCATCTTGAGCACTTTGTTGGAGATTTCTACCGAGTTGGCTCCCGATTGCTTCTGGACGATAATCATTGCGCCTTTATTCCCGTCGGTGTATGTCTGTTGGGCGCGTTCCTCAAGGGAGTCGTCTATGCGTGCCACGTCATGCAGATAAATGTTCTTGCCTCCTACTGAACCCACTACGATGTTTTTCATCTGGTCCGATGAGGTGAACTCTCCTTGTACGCGTAGGGAGTAGGTGTCAGAGCCTATGTCGAATGAGCCTCCGGGGATGTTGCGGTTTTCTGCTGCTATCAGTGCCGAGATCGTTTCTATGGAGAGGTTGTAGGCCTCTAATCTCACAGGGTCGACATAGACATGGATTTCGCGTTTGGGTGCGCCGGAGATTGACACCGAGCCCACTCCGTTGACCCTGGCGAGAGGATTGGCTACGGCATCGTCAAGGATCTTGTAGAGTCCCGGCATACTCTCATCGGCCTGTACCGAGAGCAGGATGATGGGAATCATGTCGGTGCTGAACTTGAAGATGATGGGATTTTCTGCATCATCGGGAAGCGAGCTTTCCACCATGTCGAGCTTGTCTCGCACGTCGTTGGTCAACACGTCGATGTCGTATCCGTATTCAAACTCAAGTGTGATAACCGAGATGTTCTCACGTGATTTTGAGGAAATGTGCTTCAGGTGCTCAACTGAGTTGAGGGTGTTTTCGAGCGGACGGGTAACGTTCTGCTCGATGTCCTGTGCACTTGCGCCCTGGTAAGTGGTCATTACCATGATGGTATTGGTATCGATGTCAGGGTAAAGGTCTATGGGGAGTGTCGATAAGGAAAAAAGTCCCATGATTGCAACGGCCACAAAACACAATGTGGTCATGATGGGACGTTTCACCGCGCTTGCATATAAACTCATATTGTTATCGTTTGCCTGATGGGATGAATTATGATTACTTGTTGATTACTTCTACTGCTGCACCGTCGGCCAGACGTGACTGTCCGGTGATTACCACGTCTGCCCCGTTTTCTATGCCTGATAAGAGTTCGTAGGCATCGTCAAGGCGTTGTCCGAGTTCGACCTTGTTGAATGATACTTTTCCATCCTTGTAGACGTAGACATATTTGTTGCCCGAGCCTGATTGTTTGACGATTGCACGGTCGGGCACGACAACGCGGTTGGCTGAACCGAAGTTCATTTCCACGCGGGCGAACATTCCGGGGCGTATGCGCTCATCGTTGTTTGGAATATTGATTTCCACGGTGAATGTGCGGGTAGTGGGATCGATTGTCGGGTAGATGCGCTCGACTGTTCCGGAGAATGTCTCTTCTCCGTAGACATCCAGCTTCACGCTGACTTTCATCCCTTTCTTGACTTTGGTGTAATCCACTTCCGAAACATTGACCATTACTTTTACTGGGCGCACCTGTTCGATGGTGAGTATTGGCTGCGCACTTGTCATGTCTCCCGGATCATAGTTACGGGCAGTGACAACACCTGTGATTGGTGAGACGAGTTCGGTATTCTCAACCATGTTGGTGTACTGGCGACGGCTTGCATCGAGTTCGGTCTTGAGCTGGTCGACGGCCTGTTGTGTACCGCCTCCTATCCTGAGCAGTTCTACCGCACGGTTGTATTCCCGTTCGGTATTGTCAAGGCGTACTTTCATCTGTTCGATGTTGACATTGTCAAGGATGACAAGGCGTTGTCCCTTAGTGACCTGCGAACCTACATCAACAAGTATCTCCTTGATACGGTTGGCTGTCGATGTGGTTATATTGTTGGTTTTATAGGCCTCTACTGTCGCGGTGTATTCCGCGATTTGAGCCACATCCTGCAGGTGTACCTGCTTGATTTCGACCTTTGGCAGTTCTTCTGTGGTATTGGAGGCTCGCGTTTCTTTCTCGCCGCTGCCGCATGATATTATGGCTGTTGCGCAGAAGGCGATTGTTGCTGCTTGAAAATAGAATTTTATTGAGTGCATAGTTGGTTGGTGATTTTATTCTGTTTCGGTTGTATATTTTTCGACATCGGCGTTGCCAAGGAGCAGTTCAAGCTCACTATGTGCAACTAAGTAGTTGAATATTGACTGGTAGTAGGCGAGGCGTGCGCGTGTAAGCGCAAGTTCCGAGTCCCTTAGATCGAGATATGACGCTGCACCTATCTCGAAACTCTTTTCCATTATGTCATGGGCTTTATCGGCTTCTTTCACGCTCTCGGATGTTGAGGCTATCTGCTTGACATTCATGTGTATGTTGTCTATGGCAAGATCTACCTGCATGTTCACTGAGCGCTCAAGGTTCTCACGCTGCCATTTCATCTCGTCGACCTGAATCTGTGCCTGTTTTATGCGTGAGTATCGTTGTCCTCCTTCAAAGAGCGGTATCGAGAGAGTGAGACCCACCATGGAATAGGGATTCCATCTCAGGTCTTTGAACGGAGTCCCGTTTGACATGGATGTCCAGTTATAGTTGGCCGTGAGGGCAAGTGTTGGCAGCAACGACATCTTCTGTATCGACAGTGCATCCCGCAGTGAACGGGTCTGTATGTCGAGCATACGCAGGTCGGTATTGCCTTCGATTGACCGGTCTATTGACAGTGTCTGCGCATACATGTCTTTTTCATAGTCGGCGAGCGTGGTTGTTGCCTTGATGGGGATTGTACAGCTCATTCCCATGAGTATCTGCAGTTGCAGACGTGCCTGTTTGATCGATATTTCGGCTTGCATCAGTTCCGGTTCCACATTTTTTAGGGCTACGGAAGAACGCAGTACGTCGTATTCCGATGCCGAACCTACTTGGAATTTCTTTTTATAGACATCGTGGTTGAACTTGGCATTTTCATAGCTTTCCAGTATCACATTGTAGGAGTCCTCGGCAAGCAGCAAGGTGTAATAGGCTGTTTTTACCGAATTTATCAGTGAGAGACGGGACTGGCGTGCCGCTTCCACGTTCTGCAATATCTGGCTGTCGCTGAGCTTGAGCGATTTCCATAGCTGGGGAGCGATGAGGGGGAGCGATGCGGAGAACCCTACAGAATAGGAGTTGTCAAGCCCCATTTTTATGCCGGAGTTACCGCTTGAGCCGGTTGCCGATGACGCGTTTGACTGGCCGCTTTCCTGGCTTTCTGCATTTTCTCCCTCTGAACTTTCGTTGTTGCTTGAGGAACTGCCCATACCCTTGAATGCATCCATGTTCATATAGGTGACTTGCTTTGCCAGTGTACGGTTATATGTCGCTCCGAAACTGATTGACGGAAGCAATTGTCCTATTACCTCTTTCTTGGAGTAGTCGACGCGTTCTATCTCCATGTCGGCAACTTTGATTGTCGGGTTATCACTGAGGGCGATGGCAATGCACCGGTCGAGCGATAACGTGAGCGTGTCGGTTGTTGCCGTTTCCTGAGCTGTCGTGATAGATGGAGTAAGTACAGCCAAAGAAACGATAACCGCCCCTAAATGGTTGAATCTCATAAATGTTGAAATGAATCGTAAAGGTTATTTTGTTACAAACTTATAACAAATCCTCCGATTGCTCCAAAAATACACTTATAAAAAAGTGAAAAAGAAAAGTATATAATCCTTTTGGGACTGATTTTTCGACAAATGGATGAATATACGGTTAATAAATTAACATCTTGTAACCTGCATTAGCCAGCCCGTTCTTGATTTCCTCTATGTGTTCGGCGTTGCGTGTCTCCATGACGATGCGCAGTGTACAACCGTTTATCTGTGTCCCGGCATTGGTGCGTTCATGTGTGACCGAGATGATGTTCCCGCCAAGTTGCGCTATTATGTTGCATACGGCCGAAAGTTGTCCCGGCTTGTCATACAGGTCGATTGTGAACGAGCAGTTGCGTCCGCTCTTTGTCAGCCCGCGGGTTATCACGCGGCTGAGAATGCTCACGTCGATATTCCCGCCGGAAACGAGACACACGGTTTTCTTCCCCTCAATGGGCAGTTTGTCAAACATTGCTGCTGCGACCGATACGGCTCCTGCTCCTTCGGCAACCAGTTTCTGCTGCTCGATAAGGGTGAGTATCGCTGCGGCTATCTCGTCGTCGCTTACTGTTACGATGTCATCCACATAACGGCTGCAAAGGTCAAATGTGTTCACTCCCGGCTCTTTTACGGCAATACCGTCGGCGATGGTCGATACATTGGGCAGATGCTTGATCCTGCCGTCATGGATGGAGGTTGCCATGCTTGCGGCACCTTCGGCTTGTACACCGTATATTTTCACCTCCGGCTTGATTGACTTGATGGCAAACGCGACACCTGAAATCAGCCCTCCTCCGCCTATCGGGACTATAACCGCCTCTACATCGGGCATCTCATCGATTATTTCAAGTCCTATTGTTCCCTGTCCGGCAATTACTTTCGGGTCGTCGAACGGGTGGATAAGCGTGTAGCCGTGCTCGGCTTGAAGTTGCAGGGCTTTCTGGTAGGCGTCATCATAGACTCCGGGAACGAGACACACCTCTGCTCCATAGCCCTTGGTTGCCTCAACCTTGGAGATGGGTGCGCCTGACGGTAGGCAGATGAGCGACTTTATTCCATTGTGGGTAGCTCCAAGGGCTACCCCTTGGGCGTGGTTGCCTGCCGAGCAGGCGATAACGCCTTTGGCTTTTTCGGAGTCTGAAAGCTGGGATATTTTGTAGTATGCACCTCTGAGTTTGAATGAACCTGTGTATTGCAGATTCTCAGGTTTCAGGTAGATATGTGATGACGGGTTGATCTTCGGGGCTGCAATGAGCTCTGTGTGCCTGGCTACATTTTTCAGCACTTGTGCGGCACGGTATATCTCACTTAGTTCGAGCATGGCTTATTATGGTTTTATCGTTGCAAAATTACTCATTACCCGAAATAAAATGCGTGTTGCCGTCGAAAAATAACGGAATCTATTATAGGGCATGACGGTGTGCTTGGTGGCGTTTTGTAATAAAATTGAATAAATTTGTGAAAAATGGAACAGGATTTGAATAGCGAGACAATTATTTTGTAATTTTGTGCCGGTTTACAATTTATAAGTAGAAAAAACGCTTGTTTGTTGTTATTATAGTATAAGTTCTAAGAAAAAAAGATTATGTCAAAAGTTACAAAAGAGATGGCATTGGATTACCATCGTGAAGGTAAACCGGGGAAAACCGAGGTAGTTCCCACCAAGCCATATTCATCCCAGAATGATCTTGCTCTTGCATATTCACCCGGGGTAGCATATCCTTGCCTTGAAATAGAGCAGAATCCGCAGGATGCTTACGAGTACACCAATAAAGGGAATCTCGTCGCTGTTATATCCAACGGTACGGCTGTTCTCGGACTCGGGGATATAGGTGCAATGGCAGGGAAACCGGTTATGGAGGGAAAAGCGTTGCTTTTCAAGATATTTGCCGGAATAGATTGTTTTGATATTGAGGTCAAGGAGAAAGATCCCGAAAAGTTTATAGAGATAGTAAAGGCCATTGCCCCTACATTCGGTGGCATAAACCTTGAGGATATAAAGGCTCCCGAATGCTTCGAGATAGAGAATAGGCTGAAAGCCGAATGTGATATTCCGGTCATGCATGACGACCAGCACGGGACGGCAATCATTTCGGCTGCCGGACTGCTTAATGCCCTTGAAATCCAAGGTAAGAGGATAGAGGATGCAAGGTTGGTCGTGAACGGGGCAGGTGCAGCTGCGGTGTCTTGTACCAGATTGTACATCGCTCTCGGTATCAGGCCTGAGAACGTGGTGATGTGTGACAGTAAGGGGGTGATAAGTAAGAAGCGTACCGATTTGAACCGGCAGAAACAGGAATTTGCGACTGATCGTGACATTACGACTCTTGCCGAGGCGATGGTGGGGGCTGACGTGTTCCTCGGATTGTCGGTAAAGGATGTGGTTACTCCCGAGATGCTGCAGTCGATGGCTGAGAATCCTATTGTGTTCGCTCTTGCCAACCCCGACCCTGAAATCGCGTACGATAAAGCTGTTGCGTCGCGACCCGACCTTATCTTTGCAACAGGACGTTCCGACTACCCCAACCAGATAAACAACGTGCTCGGATTCCCTTATATCTTCCGTGGGGCTCTCGATTCCGGTGCTACTACAATTAACGAGACAATGAAACTGTCGGCAGTCAGGGCTATCGCTGACCTTGCAAAGCAGCCTGTTCCGTCGGTCGTGAATGCTGCCTATAGTATTACCGACCTCAGGTTCGGACGTGACTATATCCTGCCGAAACCGCTTGATCCGCGTCTCATCACGACTGTCGCTCCGGCAGTTGCCCGCGGAGCGATGGAGTCGGGAGTGGCTCTCCGTCCCATTACCGACTGGGAGGCTTATAATGAGAAATTGCGCCGGTTGATGGGATATGACAATAAACTCATGCGCCGTTTCACTGAAGAAGCCAAGCGCAATCCGAAGCGGGTGGTGTTTGCCGAGGCCAATACCGACAATATGCTTCAGGCTGCCGTCATGGCTTATAATCAGGGAATCTGTACGCCCATACTGCTCGGTAACGAGGAGATGATAACCAAGCGTGCCGCACGCCTTGGGTTGAAAATTTCCGAAATTGAAATCGTTAATCTGCGTCATGACCGTGAAAGTGACCGCCGTAACCGTTATGCGATGAAACTTGCCGAGAAACGCCAGCGTGCGGGTATTACCTATCCCGAGGCTCTCGAAAAGATGTTTGACCGCAACTATTTCGGCATGATGATGGTTGAGATGGGAGAAGCCGATGCCTTCATCGCAGGAACTTACTCAGGCAACCACTCTACCGGAGAGATTGCCAAGGAAGTGGTTGGCATCCGTCCGAGCTACAAGCACTTTGCCACTATGCACATCATGACGACAAAACGGGGAACATACTTCCTTGCCGATACAATGGTAAATCAGGATAATGATGAGGATACTTTGCTCGACATTGCACGCCTCGCCCGCTATTCGGTGGAATATTTTGCCCATGACCCGGTTATGGCCATGGTTTCTTATAGTAACTTCGGGTCAAACTGTGAGTGCGAGTGCCGTACCGTTCACAATGTCGTGGCCCGTATGCAGGAACTGTATCCCGATCTGCCCATCGACGGGGAAATGCAGGTACACTATGCTCTCAACCGCAAGTTGCGTGATGACAGTTTCCCGTTCTCGCGTCTTAACGGCAAGGAGGTCAATACTCTCATTTTCCCGAACCTCAGTGCTGCCAATACAGCTTATCGCATGATGCTTGAAATGGGGCTTGGCGAAGCCATAGGCCCGATTCAGATAGGCTTGAACAAGCCCATCCACTTTATTGGTGTGGACTCCTCGGTACGTGACATCGTGAACCTTACCACAATTGCGGTCCTTGATGCCGCTGTCCTCGAAAAAGCCGGGGACTGCATCCTCGACAAGTAAAATACGTCCCCGTTGTAATAAGGACATAGAAAAGGCTGTGTGCTCGTTCTCAAGACACACAGCCTTCTTTGTATTGTTTTAAAGTCTTTATCAGGCGTCTTTGAGGGCGTCGGCCATAGATGCTGCGGCACGCCGTCCGTCTCCCATGGCGAGGATTACTGTTGCACCTCCGCGCACGATGTCTCCACCGGCATACAGGTCATTGAGCGATGACTGCATTGACGTTTCATCTACAACTATTGTCCCGCGCCGTGACACTTCAAGCTGTGGAATTGAGTTGGGAATCAGTGGGTTGGGGGATACTCCGACACTTACAATAACCAAGTCGACCGGAATTTCCTCGATTGCCCCTTCGACCGGCACGGGTGAACGGCGGCCGGAGGCATCGGGTTCACCGAGCTCCATGCGCTGTAGCAGCATCATGTTAACACGTCCTTTTTCATCTCCACGGTATTCTACGGGATTGTGTAGTGTCATGAATTGCACGCCCTCCTCCTTGGCATGTTTCACCTCTTCCAGGCGGGCGGGCATTTCGGCTTCGCTGCGGCGGTATACCACCATTGCGACCTCAGCACCCATTCGCCGGGCTGTGCGCACGGAATCCATGGCTGTGTTTCCGCCTCCTATTACCGCTACGCGTTTTCCTCTCAATACCGGAGTGTCCCAGTCGGGGCGTCCGGCACCCATGAGATTGACACGGGTGAGGTATTCGTTGCTTGACATTACACCGATGAGATTTTCTCCCGGAATATTCATGAAACGTGGAAGACCGGCTCCCGATGCCACGAATATGCCTTTGAATCCCATTTCATGCAGGTTGTCGTATGACAGCGTCTTGCCGACGATACAGTCTTTCTCGAACTTCACGCCCATGCTGCGCAATCCGTCGATCTCGACATCTACCACGGCGTTTGGCAGACGGAATTCGGGTATGCCGTATTTCAGCACCCCGCCTATTTCATGCAGGGCTTCAAATACGGTTACATCAAATCCGCGTTTGACCATGTCCCCGGCAAATGACAGTCCGGCAGGACCTGAACCCACTACCGCTATTTTTATGCCGTTTGGGGCATCCATCGGTGGCAGTGACGTGTTGCCGCTGAGACGCTCGGTGTCGGCTGCAAAGCGTTCAAGATAGCCTATAGCTACAGGCTCTTTCTTCATCTTGTGGTAGATACAGCGTGATTCGCACTGCTTTTCCTGCGGGCATACGCGTCCGCACACAGCCGGCAATGCGCTTGTTTCTTTCAGTACCACGGCTGCCGCATGAAAATCTCCGCGTTCGATATTCTTGATGAATCCGGTAATGTTGATGTTGACGGGACAGCCAGTTACACATTGCGGGTCGGGACAGTCCATGCAGCGGGTCGCTTCCAGTACGGCCTGTTCCTTGTCCAACCCTTGGTTGACCTCCTCGTTGCAAGTCGTTACACGGTATTCTGGGTCAAGCTCGGGCATCTTTACACGAGGTATTGCAGTGCGTTCCTTGGCACTGTGTTTTTGGCGAAGCTCCTCTCGCCATTGTGCATCGCGGGGCGATGATGTCTTATTGTTGTCACTCATGATGGTGAGAATGTTAATGATTAGGTTTTCGGTTAGTTGTAAGAACGGAGGCGCATAAGCATCTCGTCGAAGTCTACTTTATGGGCATCGAATTCAGGCCCGTCGATGCACACGAAACGCGTCTTGCCATCCACTGTTATGCGGCATGCTCCGCACATTCCGGTGCCGTCTACCATGATAGTGTTAAGTGAGCACATCGTGGGGACTTCGTATTTCTTGGTGAGCAGTGACACGAACTTCATCATGATTGCCGGCCCTATCGTCACGACAAGATCGACCTTTTCACGCTGTATCACCTCTTCTACTCCGTTGGTTACAAGCCCCTGTCGTCCGTAGGAGCCATCGTCGGTCATGATGATTACTTCATCGGAATAGGGGCGCACCTGGTCTTCAAGGATGATGAGATCCTTGGTGCGGGCGGCAAGTACGGTAACAACCCGGTTGCCGGCTTCTTTCATCGCTTTGATGATGGGGAGCAGCGGGGCTACACCGACACCTCCTCCACAGCATACTACCGTACCCACTTTCTCCACGTGGGTGGCTTGACCAAGCGGACCAACGACATCGGTCAGGTAGTCGCCGGCTTTGAGTGAGCATATCTTGGATGATGATTCACCCACGGCCTGCACCACAAGCGTTATTGTCCCTTTCTCTATGTCGGCATCGGCAATTGTCAACGGGATGCGTTCGCCATGTTCCCCTGTGCGCACGATAACAAAGTGTCCCGGGCGGCGTGAACGCGCAATCATTGGAGCTTCGACAACAAGTTTTACAACTTTTTCCGAAAAATACTCCTTTGCTACTATTCTGTTCATCTGGATATAATGATTGATAATTATCGAATTGTTCGCAAAGTTATTGAAAAATTCACACAAACTGACTATCATCCCTCGAAAATCGAACAATCGAAAGCCATGAATACACGTTCCCGGAAAAGAGAAGCCGGCTTGACGGTGATGTCAGGCCGGCTTGGAATAGTGTATATATCCCGTTAAGGGTTATCTTATGCGGTTTTTGCTGGTGTACATCTTGTAGTACATTTCTTTGTCCGGAGTGAACTTTTTGAGGTTTGCCGGTTTGGCGGCACGGTGAGAGCCGTTTGCTGCTTTGGCTGAGACATAGTTTGCTGCTGCCGCTCCGGGAAGCGCTACTTGAAGGTCACATCCGCCATATATGTCATTGTTGGCTTCAAGCCAGCCTATCATGATGGAGCCGCTCGGGAAACTGATGACTCCGTCGATCAATGTGCCACAATAGCCGGCTTCTTTTATGGCTTCAAGCGAATTGTTGTTGTCAAGGTAATAGGCGGCATAGCTGTAAATGTAGATGTTCCCGCTGCCATACTCGGTTGTACCGATGTCGAAACCGGAATTGGTCAACGGCAGATATACTCCTGTCGGGTCACTTGCGTTTATCTCTATATAGTGATCTTCGCTTGTGTCGTATGTCCCCGCGCTGTTTAGTGGGTAACCATCCCCGAATGGATTCACGAGGCGGTAAAGACCCGGTGTCAGGTTGCTTTCCTCGATTTCCACTTCCCAGGATACCGGGTCTTGAGTGAGGAACGGGGAGATTATGCCGTCATAGATGATACCTTTACCGAGTGATTTCCACTTGCTGCCTCCTGCCACGAATTCGAGTGATGCGTAGCCTGTCTCGCGTGCTTCGCCTCCGGCGTAGCTTACGGCAACGATTGTGTAGGCTCCGCTACCGGGCAGTTCAAATGACACCTCCTGCGATTTTTCAATCTCGATCGACGGGATTGTACCGTCAACGATTCCGTTGAATGCAGCGTTGATGTCATCTCCGTTTATCATTGCCACCTTGGCTGTCTCGACATCTTCGCCTAAAGTGATGTCGGCTACAGCCGAGTTGATGTCGGAAGCATCGGTGAATCGTCCCTTGTAGGTAACGGTGACGCTGTAGTCTCCGATCTCCACTCCCGGTAGTGCAAGGAGGAATTTCCCGTTCTGGTTTCCGTAGTACATGCCGTCATTGTCGGTGACAATAAGCTGCTGCACCGGGAAGGTGATGATGCCGTCCTTGAATGTACCGCACATTCCGTTGGCTTTTACCACGTCAAGTGTGTAGCCGCCTTCGGTCATGTAGTAGTCGGCCATCGACCATACGCCCATTGACCCGTAGCCCCAGTCTACACCTGTATCGCAGTAAGTGAAATATACGCCTTCGGGGTCGGTTACGTTGAGCTCAATGTAGTGGGTTGTCTCTGAGCCGGGATACGGGCTTGCTTCAGCGAAGTTTGCGCCGTAGGGGTTGACAATGCGTAGCAGATTCTCGTTCAGCATGTTTTGCTCTACTTCAACTTGGTATGTAACCGGATTCTCGCCAAACAGGCTGAGGAGCAGGTCATCGGTGTATGTACCCAAGCCGAGGGAAACCCACGGTGCGGGGACTCCGGCCGAGAATGAATAGGTCGGATAGCCGTAAGTGAAGTGCTTTGATGCATCGGCAATGGTCAGCTTGATGTCAAAGAACTCGTCATATTCCATCTCATCGGGATTATAGCCGATGGTAAGGGTTGAGGTTGTCTCACCCTCTTTGAACGCAACGTTTGCGGGGATGGTGAATTTGCCTGACGCCTCCTCTACATTAAGGGCGATTGTCTCGGCTATATCCGAGTAGCTGCGCATCACCTGAACGTCAAATGTGGTGGACTCTTTTGACAATTCTATCTTAGAAGGCAGTGATTTGTTGAAATATACCCCGCGCCCTTCCGGTGAAAGTTCGGGTGTCGTCCACTCTGCCGAGTCATCACAGGCGGTCCACGTGAATGCGAACACGCTCAGCAATGTCAGCAGCATATAATTTAACTTTTTCATATATTATTCAATGTTAATGGTTGTGGTTCACATTATTCTACATCGGCAACCGGTGACGGAACCGAGGTTACGGGGTTGTTCTCGCCAAGCAGGGAGTTGGCTTCCTCTTCCGATTGAGGTATCGGGTAGATGAGTATCGGGTCGTTGCCTTCGATGTCAAATACAAGGTTGCTTGCGAAACCTGCTCCGCGGCGGTCGACGCCTATGCCGAGTCGCATTATGTCGAAGTAGGCGAGACCCTCGCCCCAGAATTCAAGGCGTCGCTGGTCGTAGACTGCCATCTGCACGTCGGTAGGTGACGATGCCGTGCAGGTGTAGGTCTTGTCGCGGTAGGTCTGTACAAATGTCTGGAGAGTCTGTGCTCCAAGTCCCGGATTCCCTGCCATTGCCTGAGCCTCGGCAAGGATGAGGTACATCTCCTCGACACGCATCAGCGGAACGTCGTTGGCATTGGTCGAGGTGTATATTTCGTCCTTGTAGGGTGCGAATTTAACCTGTATGTATGCCTTTTCCTTAGCTCCGATATAGGCCTGCTGCGCTTCGGTTAGGTTGGCTGACTTGAACTCCTCGTTGAGGAACCATCCTTTGCGCGGGTCGGTCTCGGGGATTGAGTTGTACAGAGCCTTGCTTGCCATGCGCCATGCCCCCACTGAAGCATAGCCGTAGTTAAGCGAGCCCATGTGTGATGGCCAGTTGATAATGCCTGATGTCACTACGTCGTCGCCCTCCTCGATGATTACGCCCCACATCCAGGCATTGTCGTCGGCCGATGCAAATGTGGGCTTGCTGACCTCCTCGGCACTGTATGGGACTGCCGTCGTGTTGTTGAGTGCTGCCTGGGCATCAGCGGCGGCTTCAGCCCATTTCTGCATTGTCAGGTTGATGCGTGCACGCAACCCGTAGGCTGTCGCGAGCGACACGAATTTCTTGCCCGCACGTCCTGCCGATGGCTTTATCGAGGAGTTCTCAAGCAGGCTGACGGCATTGTTTATGTCGCTGAGTATTTGGGTATATACCTCCTCCACGGTCTTGCGCGGAGAACCTCCGTCGGCCTCGATCTTGTCCATGTTGGTGTCGAGTACCAGCGGTACGCAGAGTGAGTTTTCGTGTCCCACATAGTTGTGCTGGTAGAGCTGTGCGAGTACGAAGTAGTCGAATGCACGCACTGCGAGAGCCTGGGCACGGTAGTACTGTTCGGTCGGGTCCTGCGTGTCGGCGGAAATTGATTTGAGCACCGTGTTGGCGGTGTAGACCTGATTGTACATCGTGCGCCATATCATGTAGGTGATAGACCCGTTCTTGGTGTTGTCGGAATATTTCAGGCTGCTGGAGTACCAGTTGTAGCCTATGGCTTCACTAACGAAGTCGTAGCCTCGTGAATCGAGGCACAGCATTACCGACGGATAGCCGAAATCGTTATGATAGCCGTCGCCGAGAGTGTTGGCGAATGTGGTGAACATTGTGGCGATACTGTTCACTCCGGCCTCAAGCATCGACGGATCTTCGGTGTACACCGCGTTCTTCTGGTCATTGGTGATGGTCGATCCCATCGGGGCGGTGTCGAGGTCGTTACAGCCTGTGAGCAGAAGCCCGGCAGTTGCAACGGCAAGTATTTTATTTAATGCTTTCATTATTATTTCCTTTCAGTTTAGTTGATTAGAATACGAGCTTGATACCGCCTGAGATACAGCGCATTGCGGTGTAGGTCGAGGTCGATGCGTTCAGATAGCCCTGACGCGGGTCAAGGCCCTTGCGTGCGCTGAACAGTGCGACATTGTCGGCTGCACCGTAGACGCGTAGTGTCTCTATGCCGAACTTCTTGGTGAATGAAGCCGGGAGGGTGTAGCCGAGGGTGATGTTGTTGATGGCAAAGTAGTCCGATGATTCCAGGGCACGGTCGCTTGAATACATATAGAATGAATAGGGGTCGGATGCGTCGAGACGGGGTACATCGGTATTGGTGTTGGTCGGAGTCCAGGCATTAAGTATATCCTTGTGCCAGTTGAGTCCGTAGGAGTCTGATGTCCCGCTGTGCATGAAATCCTGGTAACCGTAATCCCATATTTCGCCGCCGAGCTGGTAGGAGCATTGGAGCGAGAAGTCAAATCCGTAGGCTTTCAGTGTCGTCCCTATACCTCCGTAGACCACGGGCAGTATGTCACCTGTCCCCTGCTTGTTGGTGGCGTTGGCGACGGCCCAGTCATCGGTCTGGTATTCGTTGCCTGCGTCATCCTTGGCCCAGTACATGGCCTTTCCGTTCTCGGGATTTACACCCGCATATTTCACGAGGTAGTACTGGTACATCGATTCGCCTTCGCGCAGGATGCGTGACCCTGAGATGAGCTCGCCGTTGAGTTCCGGAGCGAGTTCAAGTATCTTGTTCTTGACAAATGTAGCATTGGCGTTGATTTCCCATGTGAAATTGCGTGTCGCGATGGGGCGGTACAGGAGTTCGATCTCGAATCCGCTGTTACGCATCGAGCCCACGTTTACCGGGACTGATGTGTAGCCGATTGATGCCGGAGTGGGCTTGTTGTAGAGCATGTCCGATGTCTCGCGGTTGAAGTATTCCACTGTACCTGACAGTTTGCCCTGCCACAGGCTGAAGTCGACACCCACGTTGAATGCATTGGACTTTTCCCATGTCAGTTCTGGATTGCCCTTGTAGTAGAGCGTGCCGTCACTCCAGCTGTCGGTACCGGTGATGGTCCACTGGTCGACGTAGGTGTAGTTGTTGCCGAGGTTGTCGTTACCCTGTTGCCCGAATGAGGCCTTTACCTTCAGCATGTCTACCCATGATGCTCCGTCGAGGAATGATTCTTTGGCGATGTCCCAAGCTGCGCTGACCGAGAAGAAGTCGCCCCAGCGATGGTCGGGATGGAAACGGGAAGATGCGTCGCGGCGGTAGGATACGCTTCCGTAGTACTTGGTGTCGTAGTCATAGTTGGCACGGGCGATGATGCCGCGTGTGGCATATTCGCCGTATGCACCGTAACCCTTGCGTTCCGACAGCAGGGTATTGTTAACCGCCCAGTTGTTTTCCTGGTAGATACCTGTGCCGTAGCCCTGTACCCATTCCTCATTCCATTCGTAGCTTTCGTAGCCCGCGAGGAAGTCGGTGTTGTGTACGTTGGCAAATGTCTTCTTGTAGTTGGCAAGAGCCTGGAGGTTAATGCCTTTGTTGCGTTGTGCAACCTGATATGCCGAGCCGCCGTAGGCCGCGCTCTGTCCGTAGTAGCTGCTGCTTGCCGAGTGGGTGCGGGTATTGTCGATGGTGAGACCCACGTTTCCGGTCACGGTAAGCCCTTCTATCGGGGTGACTTGGACATACCATTTCCCGTTGAACAGGTCGGTGAGATATTCCTCGGTGCTGTAGATGAGGTCACTGGCAGGATTGGACATCGACATGAATGAACGTGTGTTGTTGGTGCTGCTGCCGTCACCGTAGTCATATACCGGACGGTTGAAACGGTCATCCATCTTGATTGAGCCGTCGGCATTGCGCACATACATCGGATAGATCGGCGCGATTTTGTTGGCGATACCGAAAGCGTTGCCTGATGACGCGCTTGCGGTCTGTTCGTCCGGGTATTTTGAATTGGAGTAGGTGTAGGAGAGGTTGGTGCCTATCTTCAACCATTTCTTGGCCTGGTAGTCGATGCTTGCACGGGTCGATAGACGCTCGTAGGCCGAGTTGTCTATGATACCTTCATCTTCAAGGTAGGCTGCTGAGACGAAATAGTTGAGACGGTCAGTCCCGCCCGATACGCTGAGGTTGTATTCCTGACGGAAACCGTCACGGAATGTTCCGTCGGACCAGTCGTCGGGAGTATAGAAATATTCCCCGTCGCTGTAGCCGCGGGAGCAGTTGGGGTTGAAACGTCCGTTGGTCCCGATGAGGAACTGCCCTTCAGGCACGCTGAACACCTGGTAGCCGAGCGACGGCACGAGCTGGTTGTTGGCATAGACGTGGGCGTTTGCTGCCGACATGCCCTGATTGTACACTGCATCGTTATAATGGGCCTGGTACATGAGTTCCATGTATTGCTCGGGGCTTTCGATTACGTCATAGTTGGTCACCTGACGGGAGTTGACACCCCAGCGGGCGTCGAAAGTGACTTTGGCGTCACCCTGCTTGCCGCGTTTGGTGGTGATGAGGATGACACCGTTTGCACCGCGTGCACCGTAGAGTGCTGCTGCCGCTGCGTCTTTCAGTACTGTCATCGACTCGATGTCGGCAGGGTTGATTGATGCGATGTCTCCGTCGTATGGCATGCCGTCAAGTACGTAGAGTGGCGTGTTGCTTGCATAGAGTGAGCCGATACCGCGGATGCGCACTGTAGATGATGTGCCGGGCTGCCCGTTAGAGCTTTGGGTCTGCACGCCGGCAACTGCACCGGCAAGTGCGTTTGTTACGTTGGATACGAGGCGGTCCTCAAGCGCGTCGGCTTTCACGACCGATGCCGAACCGGTATATGCCGATTTCTTGGCTGTACCGTAGGCCACGACCATCACCTCGTCAAGATTGTTCTCCGAGTTGGTCAGCTTGATGAGCATGTCACCGGCGGCGACATCTACCTGCTGGGTTATCATACCTACGTATGACACCGTGAGTTGTTTACATGAGGCGGGCACTTTCAATGCGAATTTGCCGTCAAGGTCGGTGGAAACACCGTTGCCTCCTCCTACCGGGAGAATCGTTGCCCCTGCAAGAGGCTCGTTGTCTCCGGCATACACAACCGTACCCTGCACCGTCCGCGTCTGCGCTGACGCACAAAGTGCGAAAGTAGCGATTGTCAAAAATAATAGAAACAGCTTTTTCATACTAAAAATAATTAGACATAGAATTATTAAAAAAACAGATGTGTAATCACTATAAATTGCAAGCAAAATGTGCCAATCTCTTACTAAGAGAGCATACCGATGGCTAAATCCCTATAGAACAACTGCCATTTTTTCCCTTTTGCCCAACATTCGCTAAACTTGCTAAACAACCGGAGTGTTAAAAAGCGAAGAAAAATATTGTCATTTGTTTATCTTTTAATATTTTATCTTATCTTTGCGTTTCATAAGCCTATCTATTAGTAAGAGATTGGCAGAGGAAAACCGGAAGCGTTTAAGTTAATTCCCGGATATGTCCATTTGTGATGACTTATGGCGTGTTTGGTTGTCAAAATGTTAAATAGGGAGAAAAACTATTGCCATTTGTTTAGTTTTTTGATATTTTGTAGTATCTTTGCGCCCTAATGGGCGATTGTGCAATGGCAGTCGTGCTATAGAGCCGGAATTTTTGATAAAAACGATTAATAATAACTCTGTTTTTGTATTAATTTTTAATGATGAAAAAACTTTTACTATTGTTTTGGGCAATAATGTCAGTGTCGCTTAATGCGTGGTCACAGCACCAGGTGAGCGGTACGGTTATTGCTGAAGAAGATGGAGAGCCTCTGATCGGCGCGACCGTCTCGGTGAAAGGGAAGGCGTCGATAGCCACTTCCACTGATATTGACGGTAACTTCGTGCTTAGTGTGCCGTCGGCCAAGTCGGTACTTGAAATCAAGTATATCGGTATGAATACTGAAGAGGTGAAAGCAAGTGAACTTCCCAAGAAAATTTATCTGAAATCCAATACCCAGCAGCTCGGTGAGGTTGTTGTGACCGGTATGGCCAATGTCGACAAGCGACTCTTTACCGGTGCTTCTTCCAAGATCGATGCCGACAATGCGCGCATCAGCGGTGTTGCCGACATCTCACGCTCCCTTGAGGGACGTGCCGCAGGTGTGTCGGTGCAGAACGTCTCGGGTACGTTCGGTACTGCGCCTAAGATCCGTGTGCGTGGTGCTACATCAATCTACGGTACGTCAAAGCCGCTGTGGGTTGTCGACGGTGTGATTCTTGAGGATGCGGTGGAAATCTCTGCCGACGCTCTTTCTTCGGGAGACGCCGAGACGCTTATCGCTTCTTCTATAGCCGGCCTTAATGCCGATGACATCGAGTCGTTCCAGATCCTGAAAGACGGTTCGGCCACATCAATATATGGTGCGCGCGCGATGGCGGGTGTGATTGTCGTTACCACCAAGCAGGGACGCGCCGGCAAGACGAGCATCAACTACACCGGTGAGTTCACCTATCGTCTCAAGCCGAGCTATGACGACTTCAATATCTGTAACTCACAGGAACAGATGGGTATATATAAGGAGATGGAAGCTAAGGGATGGCTGTCGTTCGCATCGCTTGCCAACTCGTCCTCGTCGGGTATCTACGGTACTATGTACAAGATGATCAACTCATACGATCCCGCTACGGGATACGGATTGCCCAATACCGCTGCTGCAAGGAACGCCTACCTGCGTCAGGCCGAGTTCCGCAACACCGACTGGTTTGACCTGCTGTTCAACGACAATATAATGCAGAACCATGCCGTGAGCATCTCCGGCGGTACTGATAAAGGCTCGTTCTATACCTCATTCTCGTTCATGGACGATCAGGGCTGGTATAAGTCGAGTGAGGTGCAGCGTTACACTTTCAACGCCAATGCTACCTACAACCTGTCAAAGCAGTTGAAAATCAAGTTGCTCACAAGTGACTCGTTCCGCAAGCAGAAAGCTCCGGGAACTTTGAGCCAGGACGTGGATGTGGTGTCGGGCGCCGTGTCACGCAGCTTTGACATCAACCCCTATTCCTACGCGCTGAACACTTCGCGTACCACCGACCCCAATGCTACATTGACCCGTAACTATGCCGATTTCAACATCTTTGATGAACTCGACAATAACTACATGGATATTAATGTGACCGACCTCAAGTTCCAGGGCGAACTCACCTACAAGCCTCTGCCGGGTCTTGAGTTCAATGCTCTCGGTGCATTCCGTCACCAGACATCCAAGCAGGATCATTACGTGAAGGATAACTCCAATCAGGCCAACGCCTACCGTGCGGGTGTTATCCCTGAAAACGCGACTATACGTTCGTCGAACCCCTATTTGTACACTGACCCCGATGAGCCGAACTCGCTCCCCGAGACCGTGTTGCCTAAGGGTGGTATCATCTACCACAACCTGTACACACTGTCACAGTATGACGTGCGCGTGTCGGGAAAATATGACAAGATTTTCAACGATGACCATATTACCAACGTCTACGTGGGCGCCGAGGCAAGTTCTATCGAACGCCGTCAGGAATACTATCAGGGTTGGGGTATATGCTATGAGAACGGTAACCTGCCGTTTACCGACTGGAAACTTTTCAAGCAGATGAATGAGGAGATTGCCAACTATTTCAGCGACCAGACATCCTATCGCCGTTCGGCTGCATTCTTTGGTACTGCGTCCTATTCATGGAAATACCGTTACACCTTGACAGGTACAATGCGCTACGAAGGCTCCAACAAGCTCGGAAAGTCGAGCCAGTCACGCTGGTTGCCCACTTGGAACGTGTCCGGTGCATGGAACGCCGATCAGGAACCGTGGTTCCAGAATCCGGTGCTGGCAACTGCCAAGCTGCGTGCGTCATATTCACTGACAGGTGAAAGCGGACCGTCAAGCGTGTCAAATGCTATGGCCATCTACAACCCCTCACGCCCGTGGCGTCAGGATACCGATGCCTACGAGGAGGCTCTCATGCTGACCGAGCTCGGTAACTCCGAGTTGACCTACGAGAAAAAACATGAGTTTGACCTCGGTGTCGACCTCGGTTTCCTCAATAACCGCATCAACCTTGTGTTCGACTGGTATGTGCGTAACAACTATGACCTTATCGGTTATGTGTTCACCGAGGGTGTCGGCGGTACTATCCGCAAGTGGGCGAATGCTGCCGAGATGGCGTCACACGGTGTCGAGTTCACTCTCTCTACCAAGAATATACAGACCAAGGATTTCTCCTGGACCACCGACTTTACATTTGCCTACGCCAAGAACGAGATTACCGACCTCAAGTCGCGCTCGCGTGTGATTGACCTCGTGCAGGGTTCGGGTTACGCAATCCAGGGCTATCCTGTGCGTGCCATCTTCTCTATCCCCTTCGTAGGGCTTAATGAGGAGGGTATCCCCATGATCGTAAACGAAAAGGGTGAGGTTACGACATCCGACATCAACTTCCAGGATTTTGAAAACCTCGAATTCTTGAAGTATGAAGGTCCTGCCGACCCGACAGTGACCGGCGGTTTCGGTAACCAGTTCCATTGGAAAGGTTTCCACCTGAACCTGTTTATGACCTATGCGTTCGGTAACAAGATACGTCTTGACCCGGTATTCTCGGCTTCTTACAGCGACCTTTCGGCTATGCCCAAGGAGTTCAAGAACCGTTGGGTTGTACCCGGTGACGAGGCACGCACCAATATTCCGGCGATTGCCTCACGCCGCCAGTATTACAACGACCCGTATCTGTCATACGCCTACAATGCCTATAACTACTCGACTGCGCGTATTGCCGACGGTGGGTTTATCCGCATGAAGGAAATTTCGTTGACCTACGACATTCCCCGCAAGGTACTTGATGCGTTGAGACTGTCATCGGCATCGGTAAAGTTCCAGGCAACCAACCTGTTCCTTATCTATAGCGATGATAAGCTGAACGGTCAGGATCCGGAATTCTTCAACTCGGGTGGTGTGGCTTCGCCTATACCCAAGCAGTTCACATTCACTTTGCGTTTTGGAATCTAATTAATGTAATCTGTAACATCACGAATATATGAAACTTAAGAATATATTATATGGGTTGTCGGCGGTTGCGCTCGTGTCGTTGTCGTCATGTGATGATTTCCTTGACAAGATACCCGACACACGTGTCAACCTCGAGTCCCCGTCGCAGTTAAGCATGTTGTTGGTAACTTCTTATCCGAGCGCAAACTATGCGTTGGTGTGCGGGTTATCGAGTGATAACTATGAAGATAATAACTCTCCCGATAAGGATGGTAACCGTTACAATCTTACCGCCTACAACAAGGGCGATGACGAATTGTTTGCCTTTGAGGATGTGAAGTCGGCTACGGATCAGGATTCCCCGTCCCATGTGTGGGAAGCATACTATAATGCCATTGCAGGGGCCAATGCCGTTCTGGAGAAGATTCCGGAGTTTGAGGCTCAGGGCACGGCTCTTGACGGGTATGAGAAACTTCCTGCAATCAAGGGCGAGGCTCTGCTCATCCGTGCCTATTGCCATTTTATCCTTGCCAATATTTTCTGCGATGCCTATCGCGGCCCGGAATTGAGCAAGTCTATTCAGGGTATTCCCTATATCACTGTTCCCGAGACTACCGTGAAACCCCACTATGACCGCGGGACGCTCGCTGAGGTGTATGACAGGATCGAGGCGGATCTCACTGCCGGTCTGCCGTTGATTAACAACGGTCTCTATGAAGTGCCAAAGTATCATTTCAACACGGCGGCAGCCAATGCGTTTGCTGCACGTTTCTATCTGTTCAAACGTGATTATGAAAAGGCTCTAAAACATGCCAATGCGGCTTTCGGTGGCGAGGGTGCTGACGTGTCGCAGTATATGAGCGATATATGGCAGAATCTCGGTAATTTCTATTATATCAGTGACTTCGGACTGTACTATAACGGTATAGACAAGGCTCGTAATTTCCTGCTGATTCCCACTTATTCGACATGGTGGCGCCGTCATCTCGGCAACCGGTATTCTGTTACGCGTGATGCCAAGCGTGCCACGATTCAGGGCCCTGCTCCTTCATGGGAAGGGTACGAGTGGCGTGCAAGCAACGGTACCGGGGAGGTATTTTCAATGAATCCGAGCTTTAACGGTGCTTGCGGATCAAGCGGTAAGGCTGAGTACGGTACATATTTTGCCGGAACATGCTGTGAGCAGTTCGAGTACACCGACAAGGTAGCCGGTATCGGTTACACCCACATGACACGTTCGGAGTTCAACGGTGAGGAGACACTGCTTGTCCGTGCCGAGGCAAAACTCTTCCTCGGTGACAAGGCCGGTGCGATAGCCGACCTGGATGTGTGGGAAAAGGCTCGCCGTAATGTCGAGAACGGTGGCCCGGTTGACCGTTATGTCGACCTTTCCGAGCCGTTGATACGCGATTTCTATAACAGGATGAAAACCTACGATAGCGATGCCGATGAAGGTACCGATGGTTATGGCATTGCCAAGGAGATACATCTTGACGAGGTGTGTCCCAGTGAAAGATATACCGTTACCGATGACATCGAGCCGATTCTCCAGTGCATCCAGCACTGCCGCCGCATCGAGACGATACACACCGGTATGCGTTTCTTCGACATCAAGCGTTTCGGAATCGAGTTTACCCGTAAGATCGGTATGGGGCGTACGGAGACTCTGACCATGATGGATGCCCGCAAGGCGATACAGATTCCCACCGAGGTTATGTCGGCAGGTCTTGTAGCTAACCCGCGTCCCGCACCGGGTGATGCCGATACCGCTATTGAAGTGTATGAAATTGCTAATAAATAATACTCTATAAAGATTATGAAATTCAACAGATATATTATTGCATCGTTTACGGCACTGGCACTTGCTCCGGGGTTTGTGTCATGTGGTGACGACGATGATTTTACCGATACTATTTTCCCCGATGTTCCCGATACGGTTGACCCGTCGTCGGCGACCTACAAGTTCGATACATGGCTGATCCGGAATTTCCGTGATGTTTACAATCTGGAGTTCTGCTACAAGATGGAGGATGTGGAGACCGACATGAACTACAACCTTGTCCCCGCAACGCTGCAGAATGCGCAGGATCTTGCACTGCTCACCAAGTATCTGTGGTTTGACGCCTACGAGGAGTTGTGCTACAAGGAGGGTGACGAGGATAGCGGCAAGGAGTTCCTGAAACAGTATGGTCCCCGTATCATCCACCTTATAGGCTCTCCCGCCTATAACCCGTCGACCGGTACCGAGATTCTCGGTCTTGCCGAGGGGGGTATCAAGGTGTCGCTTTTCAAGGTGAATGAGCTTAATGTTACTGATTTCAACCAGCTCAATGAGTATTATTTCCGCACGATGCACCATGAGTTTGCCCACATCATGCACCAGACCAAGAGCTATCCCGCCGAGTTCAACACACTGAGCAACGGGCGGTATGACGATAACAACTGGCAGGACCGTAACAACGGTATTGTAAATTCGCTCGGATTCATCACCTCATACGCAAGTTCGCAGACCCGTGAGGATTTTGCCGAGACTATCGCCAACTTCATTACCCGCACCGACGACCAGTATAACCTGTTGTTGTGGTGTGCCGACCAGAACTGGTATTCGGGTGAAGATGCCACTGACCAGTCTAAGGCGCAGTGCTATTACTATTATGCCAACGATGAGGACCGTGAGGCTAACGTGCGTACCTACACCCTGCAGTTTGTCGATGACAAGTCGCGTAACCTCATGACACTTGTCGACAGCAGCGGTAATGTCTATTCGACAGTGGAGCAGGTCGAGGCTTATCTTGCCAGGATGGGAGAGAAGTACACGATGTACCCGTATGAGATATCCGACGGTGTCGACGGGCGTGCCATCATCAACCAGAAGGTTAACATTGCCCGCAACTGGCTCAAGGATGAGTGGGGACTTGACTTTGACAAGCTGCGTGAGATCGTGCAGCGCCGCCAGTATGACTTCAATATGGATGAACTCCGTCAGGAGATCGAGAATATCCAGTAACGGATGATTTAAACCAGTAAAACAACTTTACAATTCGCAGATATGAAAAAGTTTATATATTTATCGGTTATGCTGTTGACGTCGGTTGCATTTTCTTCGTGCGACAACGAGGAGGACGACATTTTTGACGCTTCGGCGGCCGAACGTCTCGAACAGTACAAGGTCCAGTATTCCGATATACTGACTTCCAATGGCGGCAAGTGGCTTATGGAGTATTTTGCCAATACCGGTGAGCAGGGTTATGCTTTTGTAATGACATTCAATGCCGACGGAAGCGTAAGGATTGCCGGCAACAACAAGTGGATAGGCGGATACAAGAGTGAAGTGTCGCTGTGGGAGATGATTTCCGATAACGGTCCGGTGCTCACGTTCAATTCCTACAACACCGTGTTCCATACCTTCTCTACCCCTGAAAATATTGTCGGCGGGCCTACAAGCGACATTGATGGCTCGGATATCGATGAGACCGGGACAGGACATGCCGGTGACTATGAGTTCATGATGATGGGTGCTACCGATGAATCGGGCAACACCGTGCGTCTGAAAGGCAAGAAACGCGGTTATACCATACTGATGCACCGCCTGGCAGCCGATACCGACGATGAAGCGTTGCTTGCCGGATATGCGGCCGCTCCGACCAAGATGTTCCATGAGAAGATTTTTCCGCTTTATATGACGGACGAGACTGGTGAGCGTTTCGTCGTGACACAGTCTGACGGTATCTTCACTTTTTATCCCGAAGCCGGTGACCCTGTCACTCAGACGGTATCATATAATGCCTTGATAAGTCCTGACGGCATACGCTTCATGAATACGATAGAAATTCCACGTGCCAATGACGGTGTGTTTACCGTGCAGACTTTCAAACTCGATGACAAGCAGCAGCTTGTAAGCACCGATGCCTCAAGCAGAGCCGAAATCAATGCCGGGTCGCTTTCTGAACTGTATGTGAGAAAATCCTACAAGTGGGCAGTATCGACCGATGAGGCGGATTGCGGTGAAAGTATGACAGCGTTGATCGCTTCGCTCAAGTCTGATCTTAAAAGAGAGGTAAACCAGACATTCCGCAGCATGTCGCTGTATTATGATGCGCAGAATGAGACTTATGCCCTGTCGGTAGAAACTAACCGCGGAACTTACAACTTCTATGGAGAAGTCGTGACTGTAGGTGACGACACGGTGCGTTTCGTATTCCCCTCAGAGGATGGGACTGTAAAGGGAAATTCCAATGCTGTTAAGTTCTTCAGCCGCATCCCGTCATTCAAGACTGCACTCGACATGCTGAACGCATCGGACTATAAGGTTTCTCCCGAATCGGTGTTGAACCCGTCTGTGGCACAGTTGGTAAGCACGGCTGGTGCTGCCGGTTTCTTTACCGTGAAGCTGAAATAAAAATACTACAACTTTACTTCCTCTCAGTCCCTTTTGGAATGAGAGGAAGTGAGAGAAAAGAATATTATTAAATAACTATATTTCTAACAATTAGAAACGTGTATTTATGAAGAAATTTTTTACTCTTTCATTTGCTGTTGCAGCTGCTGTATCAGTATGTGCTGCTCCGCAATTGTCTTCGCTCGCTTCAGTTGAAAAAGCAAGCCCCAAGGCAAGCGTTTTCGGAAAACTCACCCGAAACGATGTTACAGGAACTATCCTTAAAAATGCAAAAACTGATGGCCTTACAGTGAAAGCTATTCCTGAAGGTGCTACCGTTACCCATTATGCGGCTTTCCCTTATGGATCGTTCTTTTCCAATAACTCTTTCACTATGAATGGGCAGTCAGGGTATGCCTATCCTATTATGCTGCTTCCGGCGTATGCTGAAAACGAGTGGGAGAATTGTTCGTTCTACGCTACTGATGCTGGTTACCAATCGGCAGTAAATGAATTCTCCTATGCTTGGAATTACCAGAATTTCAATTATGAGGATGCGACAGCTACCGGCTCTGTCCTTTCGGTGATGAACCAGCCTTCTGACCCTTATTTCTATTGCCTCAAGGGTTGGATGAGCGATGCTCCGGCATTGACAGTCGGTACTGATAGCGTTTATATGTACACTGGTGCCACTGTGTATGGTGGCAAGGGTGGTCTGCCTGAATGGTTCTCGACAATGAATGGATTGACTGATGTTGAGAACATGGGGGTATATCCATTTAATATATACAGCGATGATTATTCTCGCGTGACTTCTGCCGGACTGTTCGGTTTGGCTTCAAATGATGCAGACGGATTCTGGAAACAAGGCTATACCGAAGCAGGCTATACCGATTTCAGTGTACTCGGAATCGCACAGGTGATTGCTAAGCCGGTTGTTCCGTATGCCCTTTCAAGTGTAACTGTTTATGCTTATGTTGATTGTACTGCTGGAGCAGAGTTGAGTTTGACATTCTACAAGGTTGGTGAAGACGGAAGCCTGACAGTGATAAAGGAGGCAACCCATAAGTTTGCTGAGGCTTTCAGCTCGGCAACTGCAGGTGCTTATGCTGAAATACCTGTTAAATTCACAACAGAAGATGAATATGGGTTTGAAATTGATTATCAACTGATCGATCATGAGATTCTGATGGTCGTTTCAGGATATGATAACGGTGGATTTACCGACTTTGATATCCCTGCTGCATGGGCAATAATGGGAACAGGTGCAGAGGTGATTGAACCGTTAGGACTTTATGGATTGTGTAGTTATACACAAGATGGAAGTCAGGTTGCAGGACTGAAGACGTTCCCGTATTATCTTGCTTTTAACAATGCCCCTGGTGAATATGTATACCCTTCATCCGCATTGATCTCTCTTGATATGGAGTATCCTTATCTCCAGACATTCTATGACCTCGTATCGAACAAAGCGGTAGAAGCCAAGAGCGAGTATAGCATAAATCTTGAAGCAGGTGGATATATATTCTATGGACTGTACTGCTCAGGTGCCGCTGATAACATCGTGATCTCTGATTATCCCGAATGGCTGCAGGTTGAGATTTCCGACAAGACTCAGGATGTAGACGGTCTTACCGGTGAATATGTTGAAGTGGGATTTGCTGTTGCCGATAATGCCACAAACGTAGGCGAATCATGCGACATCGTTCTTGACTACAAGGGTAGCAAGCAGACTTTCCACATTACTCATGCTGCTGCCGGTGTTGAAAGCATCGCTAAGGATAATGTTGAGGTTGTGGCTGTGGAATATTACAATATCCAGGGTCAGAAGCTCAATGCCGCTCCTGAAAACGGTATCTTCATCCAGAAGAATATCAAGGCCGACGGCTCGATCAGCAACGTTAAGGTTGTAAAGTAAGCCGTTAACCCGAGCTGACACATACAAGCACAGCGGCTGCGCCAATCCGGTGCAGCCGCTGTCACTTCCGGAGAAATTGTCAGTCCGTCCAATCAGATGACAGTAGAACTTTGTTCGATAATAGATATATCTAACCATTATAAATGAAGTATATGGGAGCGTTAGCCAATGATTTACAGTCGTTCCGCGCCTACCATCCCGGAGAATTGGTAAAGGAGGAACTGGAGTATAGGCATATAAGCCAAAAGAGCTTTGCACGGAAATTGGGATTGTCATACACCGCTTTTAATGAGGTGCTTAATGCCAGACGTCCGATGTCTTCTGAATTGGCACTGATGTTGGAGGCCGTGTTGGGCATAAATGCCGATGTGCTTGTGAGAATGCAGACTGATTATAACATGACGGTTGCCCGTAAAAATGTGACGATAATGGAACGGATTAAACGTTTGCGTCAGGCAGCAGCCGTGTTGTGACAGTGTGTCACTCGGCAAGGGTGACTCCGTCGATGTCGCACAGGCGCGTCGAGAGGGAGGCGTGGTGGTCGGCACGGACGGTCACGGTTATCGAGCAGGAATTGTCAAATTCCTGCTCGATGATTTTTACACCAGTATCCTTTATGACACGCATCACGTCGTTCATCGCCAGATAGGGGAAGCGGATGGATATTGCCGCCATCTCGTGGCACTCGATGATGTTTCCGGCGGTGATGGACTCGCGGGCAGCCTCCCGGTAGGCGACGATAAGCCCCGAAGTCCCCAGCTTGATTCCCCCGAAGTAGCGCACGACGATGATGACGATGTTAGTGAGGTTGAATGAATTGATTTGCCCGAGAATCGGTTTGCCGGCAGTACCCGAAGGCTCTCCGTTGTCGTTGCTTTGGAACTCGGTGCGTGCCGCCCCTATCATGTAGGCCCAGCACACGTGGCGCGCGTCGTAGTACTCTTTCTGGTAACGGGCGATAACCTCCCTGGCCTCGGCTGCCGATGTGACGGGCACGGCAAACGCAAGGAACTTACTCATCTTCTCCTTGTAAATCCCTTCAGCCGCTGCTTCTATCGTATAGAATGTATCACCCATATCGATGCAAAGTTAGCAAATAAATTGCTATCTTTGACGATATGAAAAAGTTATTGGCTATTGTGACAGGATTGGTGTTGGCAGGCATGGGAAGTGCCATGGCTGCTGACGGTGAGTTGATTGAGGGTGTGTTTGACCGCTCGGTGATTTATCCCGGCACGGAACGGGACTATAAAGTGTATGTCCCCGCACAGTATGACGGTAAGACTCCCGCTTGCCTCTATTTCGGGCTTGACGGCATACTGTACAATGCCGTGGAGGTGATGGACAGCCTTATGGCGACAGGTGATATGCCCGTAACGATAGGGGTGTTCATACAGCCGGGAGTGATAAAGGACTCTGACGGTAATGTCATCAGATATAACCGCAGTAATGAATTTGACCGTACCGACGGCCGGTTTGCCTCATTCATCGAAACCGAGATACTGCCGATGGTAGAGAGCCTCAAGACTTCCGACGGCCGGCAGGTACTGATCTCGCATGATGCCAATGACCGTGCCATATCAGGGGCGAGCAGCAGCGGGATAGCATCGTTTAACGTGGCATGGCAACGTCCCGACCTGTTCAGCCGGGTGTACACCACTTGCGGTACGTTCGTGGCTATGCGCGGAGGTAACGAATTGCCTGCACTGGTGCGCAAGAGCGAACCCAAACCCATAAGGGTCTACATCCATGACGGCAGCAACGATGCTTGGAATCCTCTGTTCGGGCATTGGTACGAATACAACCGGCTGATGGCTTCGGCGCTGGAGTTTGCCGGATATGAACATCATGCAAAGTGGGACGACGGCAACCACAGTATCAGGAACGGAAGCCGGTTGTTCCCGGAGGCGATGCGTTACCTGTGGAAAGGTTATCCCGAGCGAGTTGATGCCGGAACTTCGCAGAACAATATGCTCACCGGATTGCTGATTCCCGGCGAGCAGTGGCGCGAGTGTGACGGCGTAATGCCTGAACCGGCGTCAAATGTCGCCGTTTATCCCGACGGCAAGCACGTGACTGAGACCGAACCGGGGTCTGACTGGCTTGTAAACCATGTCATGGACCGTGACGGCAACCGTGTGCACGGGCAGCAGTTCTATTGGATACACAATCCGTTGCACCGCAACCAGAGGATTTCCGGCATGGTGTATGACACCGGCGGTAACCTGTATGTCGCTACGGAGATAGGGATACAGGTCTGTGACCAGAACGGACGGGTGAGGGCGATATTGCCCTATCCCGAGGCAGCGTGTGCCGATGCGTTCTCGTTTGCCGGTGACACCCTGTATGTGGTCTGCGGAGGCCGGCTGTATTGCCGCAAGGTCAACGCCACGGCACATCGCAACGGTGACGCTCCTGTCGCTCCCGCATCGCAGGGGCAAGGGTAGTCGGTGATTTTTGGGAAAGAACTTGCCTCACGATGTTCGCGACGTTGGCAAATTAATTGTACCTTTGTGGGAATAATTAAAAATTGAATTAGACTATGGCAAATTGGTTTGAATGCAAAGTGCGCTACGATAAGATGATGGAAAACGGCCTCCAGAAAAAGGTGAATGAGCCGTATATGGTTGATGCCCTTTCGTTTACCGAGGCTGAAGCCCGCATCATTGAGGAACTCACTCCGTTTATCTCGGGCGACTTCTCGGTATCGGCCGTGAAGCGTACCAAGATCACTGAAATATTCTATGACGATGCCGCCGATAAGTGGTATCTCGTGAAGGTGGCGTTTATCACCATCGATGAAAAGACCGCAGTGGAAAAGAAAAGCACATCGCTTATCCTTGTCGCCGCCTGCGATTTTAAGGGTGCGTATGACAACTTTATGGAGGGGATGAAAGGGACGATGGCCGATTTCGAGGTTGTCTCGATTGCCGAAACCCCCATTATGGACGTCTACAAGGTGAAGCTCGCCTCCACCAAGCCCGCCGACGAGAACGCGTGATAAACAGTTGCCGGTCATGGAAACGTTACGCCGTAATCTTCGCGGTATTCTCGCTTCGTTGCCCGACAGCATTAAGCTTGTCGCGGTGTCCAAATTCCATCCCGTTGAAGCGATACGCGCGGCCTACGATGAGGGTCAGCGTATATTCGGCGAGAGCCGTGCGGCTGAGCTGGTTGCAAAGGTCAAGGAGCTGCCCGATGATATACAGTGGCATTTTATAGGGCATCTTCAGACCAACAAGGTGCGTGCCGTTGTACCGCATGTGTCATTGGTGCACAGCATCGATTCCGAGCGCCTGCTGCTGGCGGTCGATTCCGAGGCCGGACGTGCCGGCCGGTGTGTCGACATCCTGTTGCAGCTCCATGTGGCGCAGGAGGACACAAAATATGGCTTTTCCCCGCAGGAACTTGTCGGGCTTGTCTCGTCGGGAATCATTGACAGGCTGCACAACGTGAGGGTGCGCGGCGTTATGGGAATGGCGTCCAATACCGACGATACAGCGCGCATAGAGACTGATTTCCGGACAATAAAGGAAACATTTGACCGGATAAAAGCGTTACCGGTAAAGGATAAGGACGCTTTTGACGTGATAAGCATGGGAATGAGCGAGGATTATCCGTTGGCAATCAAGTGCGGAAGCAATATGGTGAGAATCGGTTCGGGCATATTCGGAAACCGCGAGTATTAATTGTAAAACATAAAAATAATACCACAATTATGGACACTAAAACCACAAAGAAAAATTACACGCTGCCTATTATCATTATGTTTGCGTTGTTTTTCATGATCGCATTTGTTACCGGATACCAGAATCCGTTGGGTAACGTGATCAAGGAACTGACCGGAGGCAGCAAGCTCATGTCCCAGCTTGGTAACCTCGCCAACTTTATTGCGTATGCCGTTATGGGGATTCCCGCCGGGAAATTGCTCGAGAAGTACGGATACAGGGTGACGGCCCTGACTGCCGTGTCGGTGGGCTTTCTTGGTGTGCTGATAACTTATCTGTCAGGTTTTGGCAACAATGTGGTCATATATCTTGTCGGTGCGTTTGTGGCGGGTTTCTCGATGTGTATGCTCAATACGGTTGTCAACCCTATGCTCAACAGCCTCGGCTCTAATCCCAATAAAAGTAACCAGCTCATCCAGTTTGGCGGGGCATGCAATTCGCTCGGTGCGACACTCGCTCCGGTTGTCGTTGGCTATATACTCGGCGGTGCGGCTACCGATATCGCATCGGTAAACCCTGTCTTTTATCTGTCGATGGGGATTTTTGCCATAGCCTTTATCGTGCTGTTCTTCTCCAAGTTGCCTGAATCTCCCGAGTTGGGGAAGGTGAAGGAATCGGTTAAGGTTTCCGGAGCATTCCGTTATCGCAATTTTACCCTCGGAGTTATCGCCATATTCTTTTATGTGGGAATCGAGGTGGGGATTGCCAACATTTCATTGCAGTATATATCCGAAAATGCTGTCGTCAAGGAAAATAATGCAGGAGACCCGGAAGTGATTGCAGGGGCGGTGGTAGGAATGTACTGGTTGCTGATGCTTGTCGGCCGTCTGGTCGGAGGCATTGTCGGGAACAAGGTTTCAAGCCGCAGTATGCTGGCGTTTGTCGCGTCGGTGGGCCTTGTCTTTGTCGCCCTTGGAATCTGTTTGCCCGAAAATAACATCGTGCCGCTTCTTGGAATTGAGAAAGATGGCGGTTTCTCGTTCTCGATAGTGAACCTGCCGGTGAATGTCCTGTTCTTCGTGCTATGCGGCCTGTGTACATCAGTCATGTGGGGCGCGATATATAACCTGTCGGTTAACGGGTTGGGCAAGTTTACGGCTGTCGCATCAGGCGTGTTCATGTGTCTGGTGTGTGGCGGTGGTATTCTCCCTGCCATACAGGGGTGGATTGCCGATATGAGCAGTGTCCTGACAAGTTTCTGGCTCGTGTTCGGCCTGATAGCCTATCTGTTGTTCTATGCCGTTGCAGGCTCAAGGTTTTCCGGTGTAAGGGATTGATACTGTAATGGTCTTGATAAATGACGGACGGGTTGTCTTGCATAATGGCAGGGCAACCCGTCGCTGTTATGCTTCCGGCATGCTTCTTTCCGGCTGTTTTGTGCATATTTGAATCTGTAATGAATGTTTATAAAATTGCTTTGCGGAATTTGTCGGAATGGAAGTTTTATTGTACTTTCGTAGAATAATATATTAACACTTCATAAAATCTCTATATTAAATTTATGGAAATCGACACTAAGATATTGGACAAGGCGGCTGATAATATTCGCATACTTGCCGCTTCCATGGTTGAAAAAGCCAAGTCCGGACACCCGGGAGGCTCGATGGGCGGTGCCGACTTTGTCAATGTGCTTTATTCCAGGTATCTCATAACCGACCCCGACGATCCCACATGGATTGCACGCGACCGTTTCTTCCTTGACCCCGGGCACATGTCGCCGATGCTTTACAGCGTCCTTGCGTTGACGGGAAAATATACAATAGAGGAGCTGCAGCAGTTCCGGCAGTGGGGAAGTGTTACCCCCGGACATCCTGAACTGGACCCGATGAGGGGGATCGAGAATACCTCCGGCCCGTTGGGGCAAGGACACACGATGGCGGTTGGAGCGGCTATTGCCGAGAGATTTTTTGCAGCCCGTTTCGGCAAATGGATAGAACATAAGACCTATACTTTCATCTCCGACGGTGGCATTCAGGAGGAGATCGCACAAGGTGCTGGACGCATTGCCGGGTATTTGGGACTGAGCAATCTCATTATGTTCTTCGATAGCAATAAAGTCCAGTTGTCGACCGATGTTGACGCTGTGACAACCGAAGACTATGCGGCAAAGTACCGCGCATGGCATTGGAACGTGATAGAGATTGACGGGACTGACCCTGCCGCCATTGCCGGGGCTCTCGACAAGGCTGTCGCCGAGAGGGAACGTCCCACGCTCATTATCGGTAATACCGTTATGGGGCGTGGCTGTGTAACGGCTTCCGGTGAGAATTTTGAGGGAAAGTGCAGCACTCACGGGCAGCCGTTGAGCAAGTCCGGTGCCGATTATGGCAAGACTGTCGAGAATCTTGGCGGGAATGCTGATAACCCTTGGGTGATATGGGATGACGTCAAGGCTTTGTATGAAGCCCGTAACAGCGAATTGCGTGAAGTCGTGAAGCGGAAGCGAGCCGAACAGGAGGCTTGGGAACAGGCTAACCCCGGACTTGCCCGTCAGCTTGCGGATTTCCTTGCCGGAAAGCTGCCTGAAATCGACTACTCGGCTATCTGTCACAAGCCTGATGTCGCAACACGTACGGCATCGGCCGATGTGCTTTCGGTTCTCGGCGAAAAGGTGAAGAATATGATTGTGTCAAGTGCTGACCTTGCCAACTCCGATAAGACTGAGGCATTCCTGAAAAAGACCGGGGCTTTGTCTCCCGGGGACTTCTCGGGTGCATTCCTCCATGCCGGAGTCGCTGAGTTGACAATGGCAGCGATAATGAACGGGATTGTGCTGCATGGTGGCATGATAGCTGCATGTGGTACATTCTTTGTGTTCTCCGACTATATGAAACCGGCAGTACGTATGGCTGCGCTGATGCAGTTGCCGGTAAAATATGTGTGGTCTCATGATGCTTTCCGTGTAGGCGAGGACGGTCCCACCCATGAACCTGTAGAACAGGAGGCTCAGATACGTTTATTGGAGGAACTCAAGAATAAGGACGGTAGACCGAGTGTGCTTGTACTCCGTCCTGCCGACAGTGCCGAGACTACCATCGCATGGCAGATGGCGATGGAAAACCAATCCTCTCCCACGGCATTGATTTTCAGCCGTCAGGATGTGTGTGATCTTGCTTCGGTAAGCGGCAACAGGTATGCCGATGTCGAAGGGGTGCGCAAGGGCGGATATATTGTAGCGGACTCTCCCAATCCTGCAATTGTCCTTGTCGGTAATGGCTCGGAAGTGTCATTGTTGTGTGAGGTGTCATCGATGCTTGGTTCTGAAGGCATTTCGTCAAGAGTGGTTTCTGTGCCGTCAATCGGTCTGTTCAATATGCAGGATGCGGCTTATCGTGAGAGCGTGATACCTGCCGGTCTGCCGGTGTTCGGGCTTACGGCCGGATTGCCTTCCACGCTAAGCAGTGTTGTCGGATGCCGTGGCTCGGTATACGGGCTTGACCATTTCGGCGCATCTGCACCGTATAAGGTGCTTGATGAAAAATTCGGCTTTACTGCTGCCAATATATTGGCTCAGGTGAAATCGTTTTTGGGCTAAGTCGGGATATGATAACTTGTTAAAATATTGGTACATTGATGAAGAAAATTTGCAAAATTTAATGCAATTAGAAAAAAAAACTGTACCTTAGTACCCTGAATAGCAATTGTAAATAATTAATTATTTAACTAAAATCAATAAAATCAATAAAATCTATGAAAAAAAGTACATTCTTAGCTCTCGTATGTGCTCTTTTTATCGGTCAGAGCGTAATGGCTCAGGACGCTAAGGAGATTACGTATGTAGAGGATCCCAGCCAGGGTTATCTGTTTAATAAATTCAGTGACAACTGGTTTGTAACTGCTGAAGGTGGTGCCGGTGTTTATTTGTCGCCTAACGATAGCGGTCGTGATTTCCTTGACCGTTGGTCTCCCGCTGCATCGGTATATGTCGGAAAGTGGTTCTCTCCCATTATCGGTCTCCGTCTTGGTGTGAACTGGCTTCAGACTAAGGGTCTTGCCAATGTTTCTGATCCGACCGGTGCTCCCGGTATCGAGTGGGATGAGAATACCATCGATGGTGAATATAAGCAGAAATTCAACCATGTTGGCCCTGTGTTCGACGTGATGTTGAACCTCACTAACTGGTGGTGTGGCTACAAGCCCGGTCGCATTTACAACTGTATATTCTACGCCGGTGCCGGTGACTATTGGACATTCGCCAAGAAATATGAGCAGGTGTCTGCCAATGTTTTTGACAAGGATGGCTGGGAAGAAATCAATGACCGCGTGTTGACATTCCGTGCCGGTCTTATCAACTCTTTCAATGTCAGCAAGCAGGTTCAGCTTTCATTGGATCTCCGTTTCAGCGGTATTGATAACCACGTTGATGAAGACGGTCTCCGTTGGAACAAGACTTCTTATGACCTTCAGGCTTATCTTGGTGTAACATACCTGTTCAAGAAGCGTGAATGGAATGCTCCGATTGTTCCGGTTTGTCCTGAGCCCGAAAATTGTGATGCTATCCTCGCCCGTCTTCAGGCTGCTGACGCTAAGATTGCCGAACTTGAACAGCAACTCAAGGCTTGTCTTGAACGCCCTGTCGAAAAAGAAATCATCGAGGAAAAAGCTCCTCTTGCAACAATATACTATCCCATCAATGTGTCTAAGCTCACTCGCAAGGACATCAACGTGCTGACTGCTGTTGCTGAGGTAATGAAAGATAACCCCGATCAGAAGTACGTCCTTACCGGTTGGGCTGATAACTACACCGGTAACGATCAGATCAACACTCGTCTCCGTAAGAACCGTGCGGCAGGTGTTGAAAAGCAGCTCATCAAGTGTGGTGTTCCCGCTTCTCAGCTTGAGACCACCATTAACCACAACAACCTTGTTGACCTTGGTGAAAAATACCAGGCTCTCGGTCGTGCGGTTACAATTGAAGAGGCTGAATAATCCCTGTTCGGTTGAAATCATAAAGAAGAGCCTGTTCCGCTTTCGGGACAGGCTCTTCTGCATCTAAAATAGTATCTTACGAATGTACTGCGGGGTGGTATTGGCTACCTTATGCTTCGCTCACCTTGCTCGGTTACTATGTTATTGTGGCGTGTTTTCCTGCGTTTTGGGCTTGCGGTCGAAAAACGGATTTTTTGACGATGCCGATAAGGGGATGGCAAAAACCTGTTGGCAACCGGGAAGCCAGTTGAGGCGTTGGGCGGCAAGACCGGCAGAGAACATCACCCTGCTGTCGAGACGCAGGTCTGCTGCCATTGAACATGCCGAGCCGATAGCGATGCCTACATCTACGCTGTTTATGGCACAAGGGACATTGGCAGGCTTGGCTGAACACGTCTTGTAGCCACAGTGACCGCAATTCAGACCTTGTACCTGACAGCGTGTACCGATTATTATCACGCATTCGGCGTGGGATATATTGTCGGCGTCACGCAGAAAGAATTTCATGCCGTGTTCCTCGACCATTGCGATCATCTTGGATGACAATACTTTGAGTTCGTCGCCTTCAATCAGGGCAATTTCTATGATGTCGATACCTTTCCCTTTGGGGGCGGTGCGGGCTGCTGTCATTATCTGACGAGCCGCCATGAGGATATGCTCATGACGGCTGTCGCGTTCATTTTGTATCATGTTCTTGTCTGTACTGTGTTAAATTACGAGCATTGCATCTCCGTATGCGCCGAAACGGTATTTCTCCTTGATAGCCTGCTGGTAGGCATCCATTATCAGGTCATATCCGCCGAATGCTGCAACCATCATCAGCATGGTGGAATAGGGCGTATGGAAATTGCTGACAAGAGCATTGGTTACAGTGAAATCGTATGGCGGGAATATGAACTTGTTGGTCCAGCCTGAATATGTTTTCATGTGTCCGCCCATACTTACCGCACTTGCGATGCCGCGCAATACCGATGTGCCTACTGCGCATACGCGTTTTTCAGCGTCCTTGACTGCGTTTACCCGGTCGACGAGTGCCTGTGTTACCTCCATCTGCTCTGAATCCATGCGGTGCTTGGTGAGATCCTCTACATCTATCTCACGGAAATTCCCGAGACCGCTGTGTACGGTTATGAAACCTTGTTCAATACCCTTTATTTCCATGCGCTTGAGTAGCTCACGGCTGAAGTGGAGACCGGCGGCAGGAGCGACAACCGCACCCTCGTTGCGGGCGAATATGCATTGGTAACGGTCGGCATCTTCCTCTACCGGTTCACGCTTGATATAGTCGGGAAGCGGTGTCTGTCCTAAACGGAACAGTGCCGCTTTGAACTCCTCATGGCTGCCGTCGTACAGGAACCGTAGTGTGCGTCCGCGTGATGTGGTGTTGTCTATGACTTCAGCAACCATTGATTCATCATCGCCGAAGTATAGCTTGTTGCCGATACGTATCTTTCTGGCGGGTTCTACCAGGACATCCCACAGCTTGTGCTCATAGTTGAGCTCTCGCAACAGGAATACCTCGATACGGGCTCCGGTTTTCTCCTTGTTGCCGTATAGACGGGCGGGAAATACCAGCGTGTCATTGAACAGGAAGATGTCGCCTTCATCAAAGTAACCGATGACATCCTTGAAGATTCGGTGCTCGATTTCCCCTGTTTGACGGTTTACAACCATCAGGCGCGACTCGTCACGTTGCGCTGCCGGCTCCTGGGCTATAAGTTCTTCGGGGAGCTTGAATTTGAATTGAGATAGCTTCATGATTCTATATCGTTTGTATATTTATTGTTGTTCGGTTGTTCCCTCATCGGGCATTGTGATTTCGGCGTTTTCAAGCATGTGTACGGCCTGCTCTATTGTCATGCACTGGCTCACGTCCACCTCCCCTACACGGGTTCGCCTAAGGGCAGTCAGATGCCCTCCTGAATCGAGCGCATGGCCTATGTCGCGGGCTAATGCTCTGATATAAGTCCCTTTGCTGCATACGACTCTTATAGTTATGCTTTCCTGGGCATATTCGAGCAGCTCGATTTCATCTATTACAAGTACTTTGGGCTTGAGTTCTACTTCATGTCCTTTACGCGCCATTTTATAGGCACGTTTGCCGTCTATTTTGCACGCTGAGAATGCCGGCGGAATCTGTTCTATTACCCCTGTGAATCTCTTGAGTGCCGTTTCTACCGCACTGCGTGTGATGTGGGCGGTCGGGTAAGTGGAGTCGATTTCGGTTTCAAGGTCGTATGATGGGGTGGTTGCACCGAGGGCGATTGTCGCCACATATTCCTTGACATGAGCCTGTAACTCGTCGATACGCTTTGTGGCTCGTCCGGTGCACACGATCATCACGCCGGTTGCAAGAGGATCAAGTGTGCCGGCATGTCCCACTTTAAGCTTCCTGCGTCCGGTTCGTCTCAGTAAAGTGCCTCGTACACGTTTCACGGCATCGAATGATGTCCAGTGCAGCGGTTTGTCGATATATAGTATCTCTCCTTCTATCGGGTTGAACATTGGCTTGTCGTGTCTATGAGATTTGAAGCTCTACGCCACACAGTGTCATGATGATGATTGCCGCTCCCACTATTATGCGGTAATAGCCGAATGCTTTGAACCCGTGTTTGGTGAGAAAGTCTATAAAAAACTTGATAGCAAGGATGGCAACGAAAAATGCCACGGCATTGCCTATGATGAGGACTGTAAGGTTGTCGAGCAGCAATGTGCGGGTCTCCGGCTCGATTATGAGTTTAAGCAGCTTATAGGCTGTTGCGGCAAACATGGTCGGCACTGCGAGGAAAAATGAGAATTCTGCTGCCTGTTTACGGGAGAAGCCTTGCTGCATCCCTCCCACAATTGTCGCCATTGAGCGTGACACCCCGGGAATCATTGCGATACATTGGTATAATCCTATCTTGAAGGCGCTCTTTTCGCTCATTACTGTCTCTCCGTCGGTCTTGTTGAACCATTTGTCTACGTAAAGCATCAGAATCCCTCCGATAACCAACATCACGGCAACAACTGTCACGCTTTCTAACATGCTGTCGATAAGGTCGCTGAACAGAAACCCGAATATGGCTGCCGGAATGAAAGCGATGAACAGCTTCAGGTAGAAGTCATACCGTGTGAGGAACGCCTTGATGCCGGTAACTCCTTCCGGAACGCTTTTGAGCCTGAAAAAGCGTTTCCAGTAGAGCCAGATTACCGATAGTATTGCCCCGAACTGGATTATTACAGTAAAGGCCTTGGTGAACTCGTCTGAAGTGACTCCGAGTAGTTTCTCGGCGATTATCATGTGTCCGGTTGATGATACAGGAAGGAATTCGGTCAGCCCTTCCACGATTGCGATGATTATAGATTGAAAAATATCCATTGTGCTATTCCTTTCTGCGTGGACGGTAGATGATTCCGAATCCCATGAACAGGAATCCTAAAAAAGCGATTGTTGGCCCGACTACAATACGTCGGGTACTGAATATGTCAGGGTTGAACTCTTCGGCAGTGGAGCTGCCTCCTAACATCAGCAGGAAGCCGGCTATTATCATTGCTCCCGCTATTGACATGAGGATAAAATTGGTTTTTACCAATGGCAGCCTCACGTATGACTCTGTATTTTCGGACTGGTTGGATAATTGTGTTGTGGAGTTTTTCTGTTCCATTTGTCGCGCTTGTTGTCTTATCTTGTTTAGTCTGGTTGTTATTTGAACATGTCGTCGTAGCTGATGCGTAGATACTTGTTGGTGGCGAATAATGCTGCCAGCGAGCATAGCATGATGCCGGTGGCAAGTATTCCGGCAAATACGTAGAATATCATTTCGTAGCTTATAGCCGATACAATCATCCGGTCGATGGTGCCGGTATAGTATAATATGCCGGAGAGAAGAGCCATTGCTATCAGCGATGCGATTATCCCGTTGAACATATTGCTGATAATAAAAGGCTTGCGTATGAATCCGGCTTTGGCTCCTACAAGTTTCATCGTGTGGATTATGAATCGGCGGGAATATACGGTTAGCCTGATGGTGTTGTTTATAAGCACGAATGAGATGAGCATGAGTGCTGCGGCTACGATTATAAGTATCAGTGAAATACTGCGGATATTCCCGTTGATCGATTCTATCATATCGGCATGTACGGTGATTTCCGCCACTGATTGCAGGCGTTTTAATGGGGCTGTCAGCTTATTGATGCTGTCGACATTGGCATATTCCGGCTTTACGCGTATGTCAAATTCCGGACTGAACGGGTTCACCCCTAACAGTTCCATGAGATCTTCCCCGGTCTCATCCTGCCATTCACGCAGGGCGTCATCTGCCGAGCGGTATTTGACGCTGGAAATGTAATGGGCGTTGGTCCATCGTTGTTTCAGCTTGTTGATGTTACGTTCCGATGTCCCCTCTTTCAGTATGACGTCAAATCCCATGTTCTCTTTGATGCTTTCGGTTACTGAGCGGGTGGCGATACCGAGAAATGCCACTATCCCGAGTAGCAGCAATACAAGCGATACGCTTATGGTTGAGGTTATCTGGGCATTGAATGCCGGTATGCCGGAGCGTTGTCTTTTTTTCATGTATTCTGTATGGATGATGGATTCCGGTTAGCCCGTTATCACCCTAATTAATTGCAAAATTAATACATAACGAAGCCGTTGTCAAGAGTAAAAGTCTAAAATCTGCCGAAAAAATGTTATCTTTGCGTCCTTATTGGCTCGAAATGCTATAAATGAGAAGATTAGAACGACGCATATATCTGCCTGTTGTCCTCTTGGTAATGTTCCTGTCTTACCATGCCGGGATATCGTTGTTCGCGCACACCCATGTCGTAAACGGGGCATTGATTGTGCATTCTCATCCATTTGCGAAAAACACCCACAATCATAGTGATTCTCAGGTAGTCGCATTTAATCATGCCGCTAATTTTCAGGGCATGGAGGCCGACTTGTCGACACCTGTCGTTGTCGAATGGCATGAATTGTTGGAACTGCGGTGCTCAAGAGACACCTATCATCGTGTATTGGCGTGCGTCACCGGAATAAATCTCCGTGCTCCGCCTTGTTGTTGATTGAATTGTTTTTTTTGATTATATGCCTGCTTGTGAGGCATGTAGTCTTTGTGCGTATTTATTTTTCAATCAACTTTAAAAAGTATATGAACAGAATTTTTATGCTGCTTGCATTCATGGTTATGAGTGCACCGGTAGCGGTAATTGCCGATGAGTGTAGTGACCCTCATCATAATCATGGTCATGCCGGTTCGCACCCTCATGCCGGCACCGATGTGAATAAGCGGTCAGCTTCCATATATGGCCGCATTACTTCCGGTGACAATAAGGAGGCTGTGCCGTATGCCTCGGTACTTGTTGTAGAGACCGGACAGGGAACGGCATCCGATGATAACGGCTATTTTGTGCTGTCCGGTATCCCGGCAGGGGATTATACGTTGCGTGTGCAACTGATAGGGTATGAAACCAAGGAACAGAAAGTGACTGTAGTGCACCGTAAGTCGGTGGAAGCTGATATGGAATTGAGGGTACAGGGACTTATGGTGGATGAAGTGGTTGTCTCGGCAAGCCGTAATGCTGTACGGCGTTGTGAAGCTCCGGTTGTGGTGAATGTGTTGAATACCAAGCTGTTTGAACAGACCAATTCCACCGACCTTGCAAAGTCGCTCAATTACCAGTCGGGATTGCGTGTCGAGAACAACTGCCAGAATTGTGCATTCCCGCAGGTACGCATCAATGGGCTTGAAGGTCCATATTCCCAGATATTGATTAACAGCCGCCCTGTTGTCAGCTCTTTGGCCGGAGTATATGGGCTGGAGCAGATTCCCGTAAACATGATTGACCGCATTGAGGTTGTCCGTGGCGGCGGGTCGGCTCTGTTTGGTGCCAATGCCGTCGGTGGAACTATCAACATCATCACCAAGGAACCGGTTCAGAATACATTCAGTGCCGGGACAACTATGTCGTGCATGGATGGTGATGCATGGGAACAGGTGTTCAACGGGAACGCCTCTCTTGTTTCCGACAATAATGCCTATGGGATTGCATTCTATGAAAGTTACCGTAATCGCAACCATTACGACCGTGATGGCGATGGGTTCTCGGAAGTTGGTGAACTGAATGCCAATACATTTGGTATCAATGCGTTTTATAAACCGTCCCATTATGGCAAACTGAATATTGAGTATCACACCACCAACGAGTTTCGACGTGGTGGAAACAAGTTTGACATGGAGCCCTTCCAAAGTGACATTACCGAGCAGACCAAGCATATTATCAACAGTGGAGGACTGAGTTATGACCAGTTCCTTGACGGCTATAAGCACAAAGTGTCGGTGTATACCTCCTTGCAGCACATAGATCGCAACAGTTATTATGGTGCACAGCAGAATCCCGATGCTTATGGCAAGACCGATGACCTCACTTGGGTTGCGGGTGGCATGTATGTGGGTAATTTCGATAGAATGCTGGTTTCTCCCGCGACTTTTACGGCGGGAGTTGAGTATCAGGACAATTCCATGCATGATGTGATGATTGGGTATAGACGTGACATGAGGCAGAATGTCCGTATTTTCGGGACATTCCTGCAGAATGAGTGGCGTATGCGTCTGTTCACGTTGCTTGCCGGCGTCCGCATGGATAACCACAATCTCATTGAGGACCCTATTTTCAGCCCGCGTGTCAATCTCATGTACAAGCCCACCGACAAGTTCCAGGCACGTGCCACATGGTCGACCGGCTTCCGGGCTCCACAAGCCTATGATGAGGATCTGCACATTACGGCGGTCGGAGGTGAAGGTGTCCTTATCAGGCTTGCCGACGGGTTAAAGCCCGAAAAATCCAACAGCTTCAGCGGCTCTGTCGACTGGGTGTTCAATCTCGGGCACTGGCAGGCAAATTTATTGCTCGAAGGATTCTATACTGACCTCCGCGATGTGTTTGTGCTTGACATGGTGGGCAATGATGACCAGGGTAACTCCATCCAGGTGCGCCGTAACGGAAGTGGAGCGCGTGTTTATGGCGCTAATTTCGATTTCAAGATGGCTCATGGCAAGGACTTCTCTGTCCAGCTTGGATTCACCGGTCAGCGTAGCCGTTACAAGCAGTATGAATATTGGAGTGAGGCCGAGGGGGTTGCTCCCACCAAGAACATGTGGCGTACTCCTGATTACTACGGCTATTTTACTTTGACTGGCTCTCCGTTCAAGAATTTCGAATGGTCGTTGTCGGGAATATATACCGGTAGGATGTATGTTCCGCATTATGCTCCTGATTTCTCTGAAATCCCGTCTGATTATCCTTACGGCTATATAGCCCGGGATGTAATGGAGCGTACGCCTGCGTTTTTCGACTTTAATGCCAAGGTCAACTATACAATACCGTTGAAGGAGCGTCTCAGGGTGCAGTTGAATGCCGGTGTGCAGAATATCTTTAACGAGTTCCAGAAAGACCTTGACAGGGGTGCTTATCGTGATTCGGGGTATTTTTATGGACCTACTTCTCCCCGTACATTCTTCGTCGGGATCAAGCTCTTCAACTGATAGCCGTACTTATAAATCGGGACGGGGATGGCAACGCTGCGTGACGTTTGCTATCCCCGTCCCCCCCCTTTTGTTAGCGGAGTTTGTGGCTGTTGAAGTGCTGGGCTGTATGCCACAGGAATGCCGCAAGCCCTATGATGCACACTGCGGTAGCCACTCCGTAAGCGGTGTGGTAGGAGAGATGTTCGGCAATCGCACCGCCGAGCAGGACTCCTACTCCCAGCCCTAAATCCCATGAAGTAAGGTAGGTGGAATTGGCAGTGCCGCGTCGGCTGTTGGGGGCGAGGTCAATGAATACGGTCTGGAATGAAGGGCACATTGCTCCATATCCGCAACCGAGTATCAGTGCCGATGTGTAGTAGCCCTCGGGTGTGCGCCATAGTACGAAACTGGTGAAACCGATGATGGTTATCACCATTCCTGCACCGATGTTACGGGTCAGAAGCCCGCGTTTTACCCATCGTGCCGATAACAGTCGAGCACCGATAAGCCCTATTGCCAGTAGGAGAAAGAATAGCCCGCTGCCACCTTCTATGCCCACTTCATCGCGTCCGTAGATTGCTACATAGGTCGACAGGATACCGTAGGCAAATGAGAAATACATCACCATCAGGCTCTCGGGGACGGCATTGGTCAGGAAGAAGCGGTCGAGCGATATTGGCTGTTTGTCCCTGACAAGTTCCCGTGGACGGGTCTTGAGCGAGGCGTTGAGGCATAGTCCGATACCTGCTGCCATGAGTGATGTGAGGAATATGTATGATGGTGAAATGCCGTGGTCGTACATGTACATCGACAGTGACGGGCCTATAGCCATCGCAAGGTTGTTGCTCACACCGTAATATCCTATTCCCTCGGCACGTCGTGACGGGGCGAGTACATCTATAGCCATTGTACTGTTTGCAACGGTTACAGCCCCGAAAGTGAATCCGTGTAAGGCTCGCACTATGGCGAAAAGTAGCAGTGTCCCGGCTGCAAGATACCCGGCAAAGAATATGAAGAAGGAAAAATAGCATATCAGCAGTACCTGCTTACGTGGAAAACTGTCGACAATGAAACCACCGAACGGGCGTATCATCAGTGCGGTTATCGTATATCCCGACAGGATTATGCCTATCATCTGCTTGTCGGTGGCAAAAGTGTCGCGCAGATAGAACGGCAGCATCGGCAATAGCAGGTAGAACGAAAAGAAGAGCAGAAAGTTGGCCGAGCATACGGCTATATAATTTCTGTTCCACAGCACCTCTTTGGGCTGAGAAATCTCTTGCTGCATTTTGGGTTGGGTTGGTTATTGTACGAGTTCCCCTATGAGTGTCGCCGATGATACCTCCAGTACCTTGACCTTTACCGTGTCGCCTGTCCGGTAATTGCCTCGCGGGAACACAAGGGTCTTGTTCTGTTGGTTGCGTCCTACCATCTGCTCCTTGCTGCGTTTGGAAACGCCCTCGACAAGTACGTCAAATGTCTTGCCTATATCCTTTCGGTTGGATTCTAACGACAGCTCGTTTTGCAGGGCGATCATGCGGTTAAGCCGTTCTATCTTCACTTCCTCCGGGACATTATCGGGCATCTGGCGTGAAGCAAGTGTGCCGGGACGTTCCGAGTATTTGAACATGAAAGAGGAGTCAAACCCGACCTCCCGCATCAGTTCGAGTGTCTGTTGGAAATCCGCTTCACTCTCATTGTGGAATCCGGTGAACATGTCGGTCGAGATACCGCAGTCGGGGATTGCGCGGCGTATGGCTGCGATACGGTCGAGATACCATTCGCGGGTATACTTGCGGTTCATCGCTTTTAACACGGAATTGCTGCCCGACTGTACCGGCAGATGTATATGGTTGCAGATATTGGGATAGCGGGCGATGACTGCGATAATTTCATCGCTCATGTCCTTGGGGTGTGATGTGGTGAATCTTATCCGCATGTCCGGTGCGGCCTCGGCAACCATTGACAACAGGGTGGCAAAGCCTATTTCGTTTCCGTCAGTGCCGGTGTAGCGGTAACTGTTTACGTTCTGCCCCAATAATGTGGCCTCTTTGAATCCCTTGGCGCGCAGGTCGGCAAGCTCGTTGAGGATGCTTGATGCCTCGCGGCTGCGTTCACGCCCGCGGGTGTAGGGTACTATGCAGTAGGAACAGAAGTTGTTGCACCCGCGCATGATGCTTATGTAGCCCGAGATCCGGTTGCCGGTGATGCGCGACGGGATAACCTCACGGTAGGTCTCGGTGGTGCTCAGGTTCACGTTGATAGCCTTTTCCCCTGCCTCTACTGCCGCAAACAGGTTGGGCAGGTCGAGGTATGAATCCGGACCGGCAACAAGGTCTACCTCATAGTCGTTGATAAGCGTGTCCTTGACGCGTTCGGCCATGCAGCCTATGACACCGACAATGAGACGCTGCCCGCGGCGTTTCCTCCGCAATGATGCCAGATAATTGAGGCGAGATACGATTTTCTGCTCGGCATTGTCGCGTATAGAGCAGGTGTTGAGCAGTATGGCATCGGCATTCTCTATATCTTCGGTAACCGTGTAACCGGCCATTCCCATTACTGATGCGACTACCTCGCTGTCTGCCACGCTCATCTGGCAGCCGTAGGTCTCGATGTACAGGTTCTTGTCGAGAATCGGATTCTCGTCTGCTGTTATTTGAGGGGACATACTGATTCGTTGTAAATATGGAAAATTCCTGTATCGCTTAGTCGATAAGACGTTAAAAACTTTGTCTGTAAAATCAGAATTATCTAATTTTGTGCAAAATTACGAAAAGACAGGAATATAGTCAAGCTAATTTTTGAAACTAAAATATAATAAACCATCTAAACATTTTACTGACAATGGCTATCCCTTTTATTTCGGCTCAGGAAGCTGCCGAGCATATAAAGAACGGTGATAACGTGGGCTTTTCGGGCTTTACCGCATCAGGTACTCCCAAGGTTGTGACTGAAGCTCTTGCCGAAAAAGCTGTTAAGGAACACGAAGCAGGAAATCCATTCAAGATCAACATCTTTACAGGTGCGTCGACCAATGACCATGTCGATGGCGCTCTTGCCCGTGCCAATGCTATCAACATGCGTACACCTTATCAGAGTAATGCCGATTTGCGCAAGCGTCTCAACGCTCATGATGCCCACTACTTTGACCTGCATCTTTCTGAACTCGCTCAGAAATTGCGTTACGGTGTGTTCGGAAAACTGAATGTCGCGATCATTGAGGCTGCCGACATTGACGACAACGGTGAGATTATTCTCGGTACGGGTATGGGTATTGCTCCTACAATCGCAATGCTTGCCGATAAGGTGATTGTTGAGCTGAATGAGGCATTACCCAAGTCTATACGCGGTCTTCATGACGTGTATCTCCCTGCCGATCCTCCTTACCGTCGTGAAATACCCATCTACAAGGCGAGTGACCGCATCGGCTCTCCTGTATTGAAAGTAGACCCGTCCAAAATTGTGGGTATCGTGAAAACCAATGCCAAGGACGGCGTCAAGAGTTTTACCGAGCCTGATGAAACCACGATGCTCATAGGGCAGAATGTATGTAACTTCCTGCTGAATGAACTGCGTGCCGGACGTTTGCCCAAAACATTCCTTCCGATGCAGTCGGGAGTGGGCAATGTTGCCAATGCCGTGCTTCATGGACTTGGCGAGGTTGACGAGATACCGCAGTTTGACATGTACACCGAGGTTATTCAGGACTCTGTAGCCGAGCTAATGAAGAAAGGTAAGTGCCGCTTTGCAAGTACGTGTTCGATGACATTCTCCGATGGTATGATGGATGAAGTGCTTGCCAACATGGATTTCTTCCATGACAGGATTCTAATCCGTCCGGGAGAGATATCCAACAATCCCGAAGTCGTGCGCCGCCTCGGCCTTATCACTATGAATACCGCCCTTGAAGCCGACATCTTCGGCAACATCAATTCTACCCATGTAGTAGGAACCAAGATGATGAACGGTATCGGAGGCTCTGGCGACTTTACCCGCAACGGCTATCTGTCTATATTCAGTTGCCCGTCAGTGACCAAAGGCGGTCTTATCAGTAACATCGTGCCTATGGTGTCACACCTCGACCACAGCGAGCACTCGGTTGACGCCCTTATCACCGATCAGGGCATTGCCGACCTCCGTGGCAAAGACCCCGTACAGCGAGCCGAGACCATTATCGAGAACTGTGTTAATCCTGATTACAAGCAGTTGCTGTGGGATTATCTCAAGCTTGGCAAGGGAGGCCAGACACCCCACACCCTCAGTGCGGCACTCGCGTTCCACAACGAGTTTGCGGCATCAGGCGACATGCGTAACACCGACTGGTCCAAGTTCGCATAAAAAGATATTAACTGTTATAAACAACCGTGGCTATGTCGAGAATAGGCATAGCCACGGTTGTTTACAGAAGGTTTATAAAATATTACTTGAATAAATCATCCAATGTTATTTGGCTCTGGATCATGCCGGAGTAGGCATTATCTTTTATGCCGTATGTTGTTACCATAGTAAGATGTAAAGCCTTTCTGGTTTTTGTAACCTTGCGGAATGTTTCTTTGCGTTCTTGTAGTTCATCATTGTAACGCTTTGTGATCTCATATTCATTTGTGGAGTATTTCATTTCGCAAAGATTGACAATCTGGTCTTTGCGGTTGATGAGTAAGTCTATTTGGACTCCGCGATGGTTTTCGGTTGCTGGTGTTGTCCATGAACACACGTCACTCTGTATGCCACTTATTCCAAGACCTTGTCTTATTTGTGGAATATGATGAAGACACAATTGTTCAAAAGAATACCCGCTCCAGGTTCTGCGCTCTGGAGCATCAAGCATATTGGTCCATAGGTGTTCGTCTCCTCCGTTATTGTTTTTTACAAAGCGTAGGAAAAACAACGTAAAGAGGTCGGTGAGTTGGTAGAGTACGTCCCTCTCTTTTTTGCCGAATGCTGTGTATTTGCGTATGAAATCGCAGTTGGAGAGGTTTTCAAGAACTTCAGAAAAAGCTCCTCCTTCTGATAGCTTTAATGCGCTGATCATTTCAGCTCGAGTCATCCCCTTGGCTTTGCGGCTTAGTAGTTCTACTGTCGAACGGTAAATGGATGATTCATTGAAAAGTGATTTGAACAGGATGCTGTATTCGTCACGTAATTCAGCGTTTTCGGAAAAGAAAAGGTAATCAATGTTCTGTGAAAGGCTGTAGCCTTTTTGTAGCATTTGCAAATAATAGGGAGTTCCGCCTAAAATCATATATGCTTCAGCAATCTGATGCCTGTTCCAGTCGATGCCGTTATGTTTTAAGAATTCTTCTACTTCAGCAAGGGTGAATGGTGACAGCTTGATGCGTCGTGTGACACGGTTGTGAAGCCCGCCTTTATTGCCTAAGAGGTGAGACATCATCCATGTGGTGGCAGAACCGCATACAATTAATTTTAATTTGGACTGGTCAGATGCCCAACTGTTCCAAAACAGTTCAAATGCTTTGGTAAATCGTGAACGCGGAGTGTCGAGCCATGGTAGTTCATCAATGAAAATTACAACACGCTCTTTTTTTATTGATGATATGTAATGTTTCAGTTGGTCGAATGCATCAAACCAATTTTCAACTTGAGGATATGGCGTTTGGGAATATTCGCATAGCTGACGATTGAAAAACGTCAATTGCTCTTTTTTTGTGCCTTGGTATATTCCGGTTATGTAGAAGTCAAATTTGTCTTTGAAAAAATTCTTAATGAGAAATGTTTTTCCGATGCGTCTCCGCCCATAGACCGCAATGAGTTCTGCTTTCTCTGAATCGTAGCAGTTTTTAAGGATTGATTGCTCCTGTATTCTTCCTATAATGTGTTTTGCCATGCAATGTGTATTTTACTTATTAGCACCACAAATATAGATAAAATATAGTTACGGAGGAATAAAAATGAAAAATACTTCTCCGTAACTATGATTTTTTATGTGTTACGGAGGTGCTTTCGCGAAATAAGCTCCTCCGTAACTGTACTTTTAATCGCGTTGCCGCGTGTTTTTGGAAAATAAGGGAATGTTTGTTGTTAAGATTAGTACTTGGTTTTTACTGGTCTGATGGCTAACCCCCAATAACGTTCCTTTAAAACAATGCCTTCAAAACCATTTGCGGTGGATAAGCAATAGGCGTATGACATAGTTGTCATTCCTTTTGAAGTCCAATAGTATCCATTTGATGAAGTAGTGTTTTGAGAGCCTTGTTTATGTCCGGTATTAGGCAAAAATATTGAATTGCCATTTGGCCCGGTCACTTTATAGCCTGTTGTCCCGTTAAATGTTATTTCTTCCCATGTACAGCTAATCAATTCGTTAAATTCATCTGATGTAGGCATCCTCCAGTCTCCGCCCCAATTGTTGTATGGGGCGTCATATTTTGTCGCACTAATGTTACTTCCTATATTTAGAGACGAAGAACTGTAATACAAGTAGGTGCTTGTGTCAAATTGCGATTTAGTGGTTATTTCTCCCCAAGCGTAAAAATTGCCACGTTCCTCCGGTGAGGATGCTTCAAGATTCCATCCTGCCCAGTTAACAGATAATCCGAGATCTACTTCTTGGGAAATCGCGATGTTATTTTCTCCGGTTTCAGGATTGGCGGGACTGACGGTGTCGGATACAATTGTGTCGGGTATGATTGTGTAGAAAGTGGTGATGCTGTCAAATTCGCTATAGGGAATTTCGATTTTTGTGCCGTCAGTTTTGTGGACAATGATTCCTTGTGCGTTTAGAAACAGACTTGTTGCGATAAGGAATAAGGATGCTATGATTGGTGTGTAATTATTTTGTCTCATCGTTTTATGAATTTGTAAGTGATACTTTCGGTTGATATGATGTAGATTCCGCCAGTAAACGGAGAAAGGTTTAGCGTGAGTGTACCGTCGTTGCAGATGTGGTCGGTCAAAACGGCTTGCCCGTTAATGGTAAACACTCTTACGGTAGAGCCTGTACTGAAACCGGACATGAATATGAGATTGCCGTTTTGTTTGATGCTGGAATCAGGGGTCTTAATGTTATTAATGCTTGTGGTTTCTTGTTCATTGATTTTTAATGTGAATTTGCTGACCTCTGTTTTGGCGTATTCTATCGTGGTTGTTGTGGTGGAGACAATGAGATTTGCATCGGAGTGAGTCACTTTAGGGTTTTCTGAAAGAGGAAAACTCATCTGCTCGCCCGATTTAGTCCACACAACAAACCAATATTCTTCGGCTATTGCGGAAAATGAGACCGACAATAGTGCGAGAATGCTTAAAAGTTGTTTTTTTATTGTCATGGTTCGGAATGAAGGAAAGTCGTAAAACTATTCGTTTTCTTATCTCAAATCTCAGGTTGCCGGCAGGTGATCTTGCTGCCAAACAAGCACAAATAGCCCACATCTCAAGGGTGTGAACAATCAGACTGCTTGTTCATGATAGTTGAATATTGGCGGTATTCGGGATTTAGATAACAAGAGCAAAAACTCGATAATGTTTTTAGCTGACGAATAATGACGTTTTTCGGGTTATTTAATTGATTTACTTAATCCTTGGGTCAAATGTTTCTGCATTTAAATCGTCTGTGTAGCCTTATTCTGTATTATCTCATAGGCATATAAATTTAGTTTATTTGCCACAAAATTAGCAAAAATAATGAGATGAGTCAAAAGGAATGGTGCTCAATGCCGGCGGAAGGCGAAGTGGGCGGGGATCTCGCCGGTGGTCTGGCTCCACTTCAGTGTGCCGTCGGGGCTGTAGCAGTGGATGCGACCTGATGATACGTAATTGCGGGCGTCGGTGATGTATATTTCACGGGTTACCGGGTGTACCGCAATGCCGTGGGGCATCTTGATCGCGCTATCGGTGCCGTCCTTTATTATGCGGTTGTCATCGATAAGGTGTGTGTTGAGATTGAGAATAGAGTAGGAGATTGTAGTCTGCCCGGTCACATCGTTTATTGCAGCGCTGTATATATAGGCTGAATCACCGTGAATCCACAGGTCACTGACAGGTGTGTCGATTTTACGTGTCACTTGGTCGGTGGCGGGGTCGATGACATATAGCCTGGACGGGATATAGGCATTGTCCCCGCGGGAGGTGACGTAAATCAGTCCGCGTGAATCGCGTTTCACCCGGTGCAGGTTGATGTCGACATCTATATCCTTGATGACACTGAATGTGCCGAGATCTATTACCGAGACGGTGCGGTCGTAATTGGGGGCGCGGTAACCGCCTGAGTTGGCGATGTATAGCTTGCCGTTGCTGATCGCCATCTCTTCCGGCTGATAGCCTACGTCGACACGGTCCATGACTTGCAGTGAAAGGGTGTCGATCTTGAACACTGCACCGCGAGGGGCTGTGGGATCGTCCTGGACAGGTGACACATAGCTGCTTACATAGACGTGACCGCCGTGACCTATGGCATAGCGGCAGTTGGGTATGTCAATCTTGGTGATGCGGGTTGCATCCCGTTCTCTCATTACTTCCACCTTGTGGGAGCAGTTTATGACTGCATAGAGTTTACTCCCGTAAATTTCGAGGTCGTTGCCCACGTCTCCCAGTTCCTTTACTGCCGACGGGTTACGCTCGGCATAGATATTCCGGGTATAAATGCCTGTCGTTTCGTCAAAGTAGTCAAGGGAACTCTTGTTGGAACCCATGTTCCCCTCGTTCAGGAGGTAGAATCCGTCAATCCCTGTCGAGCGGGGACTGTCGACAGACGTGGATTCTGACTGCCGTACATATATATCTTCACGGCAACTTGTCGACAGAAGTAATGATGTGATGGACAGTAAAGTGAGGCGAAACCGCATGATGATTCGGCTTTTATTGGTTCAGTACCTCTATCCCGGCAACTTCGGTCGAGCATTCGCCAAGAGGACCGTTGGCCTGCAATACTCCGGTATAGACTTTTATGAAATCTATTGAGCTGAGTGTCACGGTGTTGCCGTTGCTGTCGATGGCATCGCTGATGTCGATTCCTGATGCTTCCACGTTGTTGGGATGGCTGTCGGCATATCCGTTGTAGCTCATGAGGTCAAATTTGTTGGTCTCGGTATTGAAATGCCCGTTATCCGGAAGGCGTTTGCCCGAAAATGACATGCTTTCCCCATGATTAAGCCACATCGGGAAAAAATCCTGTGTGTGGTAGCTGCTGTTGCGGTTGATGTATCCGGTAGTACCGTCAGATGCTTCCCATCGGATGTATTCGCTGTCGGTTGCCCCGGCATCCGGACGGAAGTAAGTGACGGTGTAGTTGGCGGTGGCATCGTCGGTGTGGTCTCCCTTTATTTCATACCATGTGTCATCTGCTTTGCCGTTACCGTTGGTGTCCTGCATGACAAGTATTATGCCCGGTTCGGCACTGCCGTAACGTGTGGACTCGGTTGAGGCGTTGGCATAAACTGCATTGCCCTTGACGCGGAAATCATCCTTGCCGGCGATATTGGCTATGGGACTGCTTAGCTTGAGTGTCACGCTTCCGCCCCATGCCCCGAGACTTATCATGTCACCGGCGTTAAGCGACTCGGTGGCTTTGGCATTGATTGTCTCCCGGGTGTCACCCTCGGAGTATTCGGGGATTTCGTTGATGAACTGGCCTGGAGCAGGGGAATAGTCGACTACGGTAATGGAGAGTTCCGTGTCGGGCGTGGACGGTTGTCCGGAGCCTGATGTTTCCTGTAGAGGCTCATTGTTGTCGTCGCTGCATGACGCAAGGGCAATGATAAGTGCCGGTAGTATGAGTCCTTTTTTCATGTCTTGTTATAGTGTTAATTTGATTGTTGCTTTGAAATTACGGCCTGGCATGGGATAATTGAGTATTACCTCGTAGTCCTGGTCGAATATGTTGTTGACTTCTATCCCTGCACGGATGTCCAAGCCTTTGACGGCAAAGCTCTTGTATAGGGAGGCATCGTGGGTGTACCACGGCTGCTCTTTGTTGGCAGGAATATTTTCCTGAGCGTTGTAACGTTGCCCTGTGTAGATGAAACTGTAGTTCAGGTCCCATCCATGACAGCCTGCATGTGCGGCGACTGAGCCTGAATGCAGAGGAATGTAAGGTATCTGGTCTCCGTAATAGTTGTCGGTGGGGTCGGTGAAATCGCGGGCTTTCTGATAGGTATAGTTGAGGCGCAGGTTCATGTCAATGTTTCCTGCGTGTGCGGCTGCTTCGGCAGAAATCTCGGTCCCGAGTATCTCGACCTCCCCGAGGTTCAGCATGGTCCATCGGAACTGCTGTCCTGACGGGTAGGCCACAATTTTGTCGGTCACTTTATTGAAGTATGCGTCGGCATGTAATGACAGCCGGCGTAGGAATCCGTGATTGTGCGAGATGGTGTAATTTGACCCGATACTGTACTGGTAGGTGTATTCGGGCTTCAGGTTTTTGTTCCCGACTTCGGTATAATACAGGTCGTTGAATGTGGGCATACGGAAAGATTTCTTGATAAACCCGTTGATATTCCAGCCCTCTGATTCAACAGGATGCCATGAAAAGAACAGTGCCGGACTCCATTCGTTGCGCGATGCCGTGGTGCGTCCGCGGGTGTGTCCGTTGCCTGAACGGTCTTGCAGGAGAGTGGCGAGCAGGCTTGCCTGTGCGCTCACACCGTACCCTTGCATTGCTGTCGCAACGGCTATCATCTCGGTGAACCGTACCGGATAGACGAAGTTCGGCATGTTGGAGTTCAGTTTGTTCCATTGCAGGTCGGTTGACAGCGAGACATCCCACCATGGGGCTATCCTGTACAGGTTGGCGATTGACAGGTAGGCTTCCTGCTGGCGGTAGCGGTTGTCGATGTACAACTCCTTGGGATCATTGCGCAGGAAGTGCAGGTAGTCGTATGCGTATTTTGCGTTTACTTTCATCTGGAAGGAGTGGGAGAATACATTTTCCCATGCACCTTGGACAAATGTGTTCCTGTCCCATTGCCGTTCTCCGTTGCGGAAGACGTTGTTGACTATTGCACCGGGAATGCCACGCTCTGAGTCGTAGAAATAGGCTTTCGCGCTCCATTGTCCGCTTGACGAGAATCCGAACAGGGATGTCTCGGCTCTCAAGGCTTCGATGTCACCGTTGTGGCGTGTCGCAGTGGTGTCGTATGCGACCGTGTTGTCGAGATTGAGCCGCTTGTACCGGAATTTGTACCGTCCGTTGGCACGGGTGTAGCCGGCACTTGCCGACAGGCTCACGCGGTGGCTCAGCCGTTGTTCCCAGACAATTTCGGGATTTACAAGCCCGAAGCTTCCGGTCTTGAACTGTGCGGTAAGATGTGTTTTTTTGCCGTCATCCCATCTTGGCCGGCGGGTACGGATATAGATTGTCCCTGACGAGCCGAAATCTTTTGCACCTTGGAATATATTGCTTTTCTGTCCGTTATACACTTGGATCTCCTCAATGTTGTCGAGTGAATAGCGCCCGAGGTCTATCTGTCCGTTCTGGGCATTGCCGAGTTGTATCCCGTCGTAGAATACTCCCACGTGGTGAGTTCCCATTGAGCGTATATTGACGGTCTTTATGCCTCCTATGCCTCCGAAGTCCTTAATCTGTACTCCGGAGAAATAACGCAGGGCGTCAGCGACCGACTGGGAGTTGAGGCTCCGCAACGTTTCCCCGCTGATCGACTGTGCAGGTATAATCTCCTTTTTACGGTTTTCCACCACAACGATTTCCGAGACCTGGAATATGGAGTCGAGGAATGCGTCATCGGTTCCTGACGGGTAAGCCGGAACTGCGGCCGATAGGGTAATGGACAGGGATAATATGCGTATAATCTTACTTTTCATGCGAAAGTGACTAATCGGCCGTATCTCAACGGCCACGGTTCCTGACTTTGCCCCTTATCGGGTGACGTTCACAGTTGCGCGACAGTACGCGATTTCCACGCGTTTCCCGTTAACCATAATTTCTATGACGCAAAGTTACAAATAAAATCGTAACTCTCAATCTTCAACTTGATTTTCGGGGGAATTGCGTAACTTTGTGGTATGGATTTGGTGAAAGCGAGACAGCGGGTGAAGCCGTGGATGTTGCCTATTGCGATGATAGGCGGCTTGTTGTTCCATGAGTTTATTGACCTGATAGCTTTCCTTGCCCCTTATCTGATTTTCGTGATGCTGTTGATTACCTATTGCCGGGTATCGCCGCGGGAATTTAAGGTTACGCGTCTGTCATGGTCGTTGCTTGCGGTTCAGATGGCAGGAGGGATAGGCGTGTATCTCCTGCTCTTGCCGTTGGGTGATGAGGTGGCTCAAGGGACGTTTATATGTGTGTTTTGCCCCACTGCGACTGCCGCGCCTGTTATCACGGGAATGCTTGGCGGCAGTGTCCCGCGCATAGCTGCATTCTCGCTGATAAGCAATGTCGCGGTTGCGGTGCTTGCCCCGTTGCTGTTCCCCATTATGGGAACGGATTGCGGACCCGGTTTCGTGGAGTCGGTCCTCACGATATGCCTGAAGGTGATTCCGCTGATAATCGCTCCGCTATTGCTCGCTTTCATGTTGCGGAGGTCATTGCCACGATTGCACAGGACTATTGCCTCACACCAATCCTTGTCATTTTACATTTGGGCGGTGTCGCTGTTCATTGTTGTGGGCAGGGCAGTGAGTTTTGTCATGCACGAGCCGTCCGACAGGATACCTGAAATGCTGCTCCTGGCAGTATGTTCGTTGGCAGTGTGTTGCCTGCAGTTCTATTTAGGGAGGAAGATAGGCCACAGTTGCGGTGACAGGATCTCGGGCGCACAGGGGTTGGGACAGAAAAACACTGTCCTTGCGATATGGATGGCGTTGACCTATCTTGAACCGCTGTCATCGGTCGCTCCGGCAGCCTATATCGCGTGGCAGAATACGATTAATTCCATGCAGCTGTATTATAAGGCAAAGCATGGCAGGATATAAACAAATGAACCGATAGTGCGTTAATAATCATATAAACAGATATAACGGTATGGACAGCATGTATGAAATTCTGATGGGGCTGCCTCTTTTTAACGGGGTCAGCCATGAGCGTATATCCGAGATTGTCGGGATGGCAAAATTCCATTTTCTCAAATATCTTCCCGGAGAGGCAATCGTCAATGCAGGAGACCCTTGCACCCATATCAAATTTATCATATCAGGTAAAGCTCGTGTCCATATCGCCAACAGCGACGGACGCTTCCGTGTATCCCAGACACTGGATGCTCCCGATGTGATTGCACCGGAGTTCCTTTTCGGTAAGGCAACCCGTTATCCGTGTTCGGTAGAGGCGGTTCTTCCTACCGGTATCCTTCAGATCTCCAAGAGTGACTATATGCGCATATTGAATCTTGACCAGATTTTCATGTTCAATTTCCTGAATATACTGTCGATGAATGCGCAGAAATCGGTTGACGGGGTGCTGTCACTCACTTCCGGAAGCCTTGAGGAGCGGATAGCATTCTGGATCATAGCGTTGACGCAGCGTGGCGGTACCGATATTGTGCTGTCATGTCGCCAGCGTGACTTGTATTCGCTTTTCGGGGTACAGCGCACTTCATTCATCGCGACACTCGAGTCGATGAGGGAGCGTGGCATTATTGACTACGACCAGAGTGAGATACGCATTGTTTCCCGTCGTGACCTGCTTGACCTGCTCAGCACTTCGCAAGAGGAGTAGGGGGTGCGTTGCCGGTAATTGAGAGTTGAAAACGTTTCGTTCCCAACTCTCAAATTGTTAATACATGACGGCAGTGACTATGCCATCGGTGAAGATGACCACTGAATTGTTGTCATACATCCATTTGGTGCGTTTGCCGCTTACGCGTTCGCTGTAAGGGCATCCGAGAGCCAGCTTTACTTCGGTCTTGTTCATCCCTTTCACGGCATTGCCCTCTTTGATGTCATCCCAGTGGGTTATGGACTCAGGCGTGGTTGAACTTATGTAGTCGCTCATCTCCTTGAGGATTTTAGAGTTGAGGAACGAAAACTCCTCGACAAGCTCCCTGTGCCGCGTGTTTTCCTGCGGTTTCAGCTTCTCGATGTCGAGTTTGCGTGGCAGGATACCTTTCTCGCGGTATTCGGCGCGGATGTTGTAGGAAACGAACGACAGGATGCCGTCGGCAATCTGGAATGCCGAGATGTATTCGTAGGCGGTGGTATTTTTTCCGCTTCCCTGTTTTAACTTTCTGGCGATGATGAATCTTTTTGATTCATAGTCGATTGATTCGATGACCTCGTTTTCGCTATCGAAGTTGTCGTAGATGTACACAAGTGCATTGGTGAAGATTGCGGTCTTGCTTTTTCCCTCGATGTCGATGAGATCCGATACCGACAGCTTGCCGTCTTCATCGGGTGCCGGGTAATAGACTTTTACGCCATCGACTGTCTCGGGATATTTGGCAAGTTCGCTTTCAGCCCATTGCCCGAGATCGTCTGTCGATTTGTTGTCTTTTGCTGTCAACGAGGATGAGCACAGCAAAGAGGCGATTGCAATAATTAATAGTCGTTTCATAATTAATAAAATTATGGCGCACCTGTCCTGGGACCTGATGCGCCATTATGTTATGGAGTCAGATTAGAATGCAACACCAACGCGGAGCATCAGGTTGTTGGTAGACATTTTGCAGTCACATTCGTAATCGAACATGCTGACAAAACCACGCTGCCATGACAAGTCGATGTTAAAGCGGTTGTACCAGAACCCTACACCGAAAGTTACTCCTGCATCGATTTCAGTATAGTCTTCAAGGTCACCGATTGAACAGTCATCTTCTTCTGTCTTATTGCCATAGGATTTTTCCCATTTATATGTACCTGCGAAGTCATAGCTTACCCAACCGCCGAGGTGTGCATCGACTTTCATATTGTCATTGATTGAGTAGGCGTATCCGAAAGTGAAGGGAGAGAAGCGCACATTGTGAGCTAAGATACTTTCTTCGTAAGATGCATATTCGTTGCTTTCATCATAGCTGTAACCGCGAGTGCCGAGACCTAATTCCATTCCCCAGAACATGCCGAAGTCAGAAAGCGGCTTCTGGAAAGAGATTGCAACATCATATCCGGTTTTCTTGCCATAGTCGTCATTGGTATCATGGTCATCACAAGCACTCTGTGAGATGCCTGCAAAATTAGCACCGGCGCGGAGAATCCATGTTGTGTTGCTTTTCTTTTCTGAAAAAGTGCGGCTAACACGCAGGTTAGCTGCCGATGTTGACAATCCGAAAACTGCCAGAGCTGCAATTAAAAGAAATTTTTTCATTGTGATAAAATTTTAAATGTGAATAATTGGATTATTTTGTGTTGTTAGAATTTGAGCCTGAATTAGATGTCTGCTGGGTAGGAGCAACTATTTTTGTCTCAGAAACGCTGAATGCATCGGGATAGACTGTGCGGATCATCTCGAAATCTTGCGGGTTTTTCCCGATAGGACGGAAGTTGACATATTTTGCCGGATAGCCGGTGATCTCGATTACGAGTGATTTGTCGTCATTCTCTGATATGTATGAGTGTACGAGACGAGCAATGATGATGTCGGCATCTGCTTCGCATGTAGCAAGATATTGCGCACGGTCTTTGAAGTCGGCAAATTCGGCTTCACTTAGGTCGTTGGCGCTCTTTATGCGGAAACGGTACGGACCGAATGTCTCACGCTCGGTACTGAGGTATTTTACATCGGCAATCTGCGGCATTACAAAAACCTGGAATGCCGGTTCTTCGTCGCGGGACATCGCTTCTTCAAAGAGATTCTGGGATTTCTTTTCTCTTTTTTGGGCGGGACATACCACCGCTGTCGCTAAAATGAGGCATAGCAACATGAATGTTTTTTTCATTGAAAGTTCCCTGTGATTCGTGTCGGGCGCAACTTTAAGCGTCCTGCCGATCCCATTAACAGGCTTGTAACGGATAATGATTGTGTCTTTCCATGTATATAAAAAAGCGTGGGATCTACTTCTCTTTGCCTACCCCATCCTTTAGGCTCTCGCATTGCCATCGACAGAGGATAAGCAACGCCAGTCAGCCCACGCAGATATGGATAACATGGACGATACAAAGTACCGCACCATTAATGACCATATCAGACGTAAACGATCTCGTTGCTGTTCTCTTCTCTGTCTTTTGGAATTTGCGAGATTCAAAGGATAGAAGATAAACGCTTAGAACGTTTTTATGTATACATGTCCCAGCCCACCACTTAACGGCTGACCGGAGTGACAAAATTAGTTATTTTTTTACAATTGGCAATATTTTTGGTTTAAATGGAGTGTAATCATTAAAAAATATTGGTTAATGGCGGTTATCTCGACGTGAATCAAAACGGTTTACGGTATTTTGGGCGAATTGGCTATATTTGCAGTAAGAATGACAGAATATTATGTACAGGAAATTCTTTTATGCGGTTCTTTATGTCATATCGGGGCAGATGGCAGCCTCGGAGGCGTTGCCTCTGACGGTATCAGGCATTCTTGAACGGCTTGACACCGAAATCGATAACCGGGAGGTGTACCTGCAACGGCGAGTTGCCGGTATCGACTCGCTTAAAGCCTTGCTGGCAGAAAGCGGGGACAGGGAAAAGGCAATAATGTGTTACCGGGAACTTGGCGATGCCTATTGCGGTTTCAATGTGGATTCGGCTGTAGCATATTATTCACGGGGAGCGGTTGCAGCCCGTCATGAGGGGGACTCTGTGTCGGTTCAGCTGCTGGACTTGCTGAAGGCGGCGATACTGCCGTTGCAGGGGGCTGTAAAGGAAGCGGTGGACTTATATGGCAGTTATGACGGGGATGCTGTCTATGCCGGGAATAAGGCCGCCTATTATGAAGCCGGTAGCCGGATGTATTTTCATGTGTGTTCTTTTTATGGGAAAAATGAGTATAGGGATGAATATATGGGTCGGGGGGCGGAACTTACATGCCGTCTGCCGGAATATGTGCAACAGGGTGACGTCGGGTGGAAGCTATATCAAGCACAGTCCGATTATGTCAAGGGGCGTTATCCGATGGCTGTTGCCAATCTGCGTGATGTCATGGATGAAACTGCACTTGACGATAACATGTATGCCCGGGCAGCAAGTATGTTGGCCGCGTATTATATGTCGGCGGGAAAGCGTGACGAGGCGATATATTATTATGCCGCTTCGGCTGTTGCCGATGTTGTGGCCGGAACTCTTGAGGAGATCTCCTTGCAGCGTCTTGGCGTTGCGTTGTATGACAGCGGTGATGTGTCACGGGCTTACCGCTATCTTACATTATCATTGGATAATGCGGTGCGTTCCGGCTCAAGGATAAGGGCTGTCGAGGTTTCAGGGTCTTTGCCGATTATAGCGCAGACCTTCCGCGAGCAGGATCAGGAGCGTATAGGGTGGCTTACGATGCTTGTCGCATGTCTTGTCGTGGCATTGGCGGTTATTGCGGGTATAACGGTCTCGCTCAGACGCGGTATAGGCAAGCGTGACAGGTTGAGGCAGCGGCTTGTTGAATCCAATTACGTCAAAGAGTCATATATAAGCCGGTTCCTTGACCTCAGTTCGATTTATATAGAGAAACTGGAGGAGTTCCACAAGCTGGCAGGAAGAAAGATTGCCGCCGGGCAGATTGAGGATCTTTATGGCATAATCAAGTCGGGGAAGATGCTTGATGATCAGAGCCGGCAATTCTACGAAGTGTTTGACAATGCGTTTATCCATATTTATCCTACATTTGTTGACGATGTCAATGCATTGTTCCATGCCGATAAACGTATGCCGTCGGGAGATAAGACAAGACTCAGTACCGAGTTCCGTATATTGGCATTTATACGCCTTGGGTTGGACGACAGCTCTCAGATAGCCCGCTTTCTTGGCCTGTCGCTGAATACGGTATACACCTATCGCAACAAAATGAAGAGCCGCGCGGTAAACCGTGGTACATTTGAACGGGATCTGATGAAAATAGGGTGTATTTCCTGAATGGAGATGGCTTAAGATACCTCGAATCCTTAGATTTTGATTTATATTGTATAATTTGATTATGATATATAATGTGCAGTAAATTAGCGATGTAGTAAAAATAATGGTTGTAAATAGTTTATATTCGGCTTATATCGGTGGAAATTTGCAGCCGTGCAACTGTACATTTGTATCGCTAAATAATTAATCAGAGTCTAAGATTGTTGAAATCTCTAAACAAGGATTAAAGCGAAAGGATTATTTTTGAGATTATCATTAATGTTTTTAGGGTTAGTATTTAATGTTAGAATTTTAAATGCACAATAATAGGTGCATAGGTAAAACTGAAAGGTTAAACTAAAAAATCCACTTCGTGAGAAGTGGATTTTTTTGTGGGACTGTTGTCCGGCTGCCGGTTATTGCAGTTCGGAAAGAGAACATCGCTCAAATGCGTCGATGAAACTGCCGGGAGTCGCATTCCGTATATTGACCCCGCGGTGGCGTGCATATCGCTGTATGGTAAAATAGGATTTGAATGCAATGTAGAAACTGTAAATGATACTATGCAGCGGGTAGTTGAGATATTCGGTCCTGACCCTGGTCTCCTCTTTTTCATCATCCTTGTAAAAATGTGGCTGTATTGAGACGACTTCATTGCGTTCGTTTACTGACAGGGTGCGTGTCCATGAATGGTCAGCCCCTGTGATGTAGATGTTGCGGAAGCCAAGGGACATTGCGATCATTATCGACGGAATGAGGACGTTGCGTGGCCGTGGCATCCCTAAGCCGTGGCTGTAGGCAAAGTTTTCAAGCCATTCAAAGCCTTCTACGCCTGTCGGGTTGAAATATTCTACCGACAGATTGGGGTTGGTAAGACCTGCTACATGCCGCCTCATCTTGACGGGAACAAACAGTGTCATTCCCCATGATACTTTCTCAAGATTGAGTTTAAGCCTTTGGACATTGGGGTTCCCGTCTCCGTTGAAGAAATAGGGGTCGGCAAGGACGTAGTAGCGGGGTCGCAGCGAGTGGAACTCAGGTGCGTTTGCCGCAAAGTTTACCGCCAGGAGTGGGTGCGTGGCAAGAATTTCGGGAAAACTGTCGATCGTTCCGGAAAGGGACGGCCCGTTTCCCATTATGATGATGCTTTCACCGGGTAGTGCTGCCGGCTTTATGGTAGGTAACCCTGATTGCAGTATTATCTTGGCTATGCTCTTGACAGAGCATCCCAGACGGTTGATCCATGAGGAGATGTTGTCAGAGGCTGTTTTCATCGTAGTTGTGGGTGAGAAGATAGTTCACTACATCATGAGGATGCCAATTGATGACTTTTGAAATGGCGTCGGAGTTGAAAGTCAGGGTTGTTGCCAGCTGGCTGTATTTTTTTGACGAGAACGGGATGGCGGGAAACCTGTCGCCTAATCTTGCCGCAAATTTTACTATAGCCGGAGGGAGTGTGTAGATGCGTTTCCCTCCGATGCGGTGGGCCAGGGCTTCACCAAGATCATGGATAAGCGGGTGAACACGGTCGGAAATGTTGAATGTGCCTCCTGCCGGGGCTATGAGGCGTGCTGCGCTTGCTACGTCGACGGCATGTATTATGCTGCGGCGGGCATCGTTTCCCTTTATGTGAAAATAATATCCGCGATATATGCCGTTAACCATCGAACGCAGAGTGCCTTTCATCCCTGTTCCCATTATCAGCGGGGCACGCAGGATGCTAAGGACGACATTGCGTTCACTGCACCATTGGCGCAAATATTCCTCGGCGCGGAATTTAGAGATGCCGTAATCGGTTTTGGGCATCGGTTTTACGGTCTCGTCTATATCTTCCCCTTCGTCTAATCCGTAGACCTGTACGGTGGAGATGTAGACCAATTGGCGTGGTGGTGACGTTTCAATCCCTTTGCACAGGTTGCGGGTCCCGATATGGTTTACGGCATGAGCCATGTCGGGACGGCAATCACCGGCCGCATGTACGACAATATCGAACCTCCGGTTGAAAACAGGGATGTCCGCTGACAGGTCACACACTATGTCATTCAGGCTGTCAAGCCCGAGTGTAGTGACATCTTCATTTCGGAATTCATGGCACAGATAACGACCCAGGAATCCGTATGAACCTGTTACCAGAACAATATTTTGAGCCTTGTTTTCGATTGTTCAGCTATTTGGGAGTGTAAAGATACCGCTTTAAAAGCGAAAAACCGCTAACCGGTACGGAATTTTCTTTCAATGCGCGATATTTTTCCCGGTTATTGGTGAAAATGCGGTGAAATAACCGTGTCGACAGCCCTCCGGTTGTCATTGTCACCATGTCAAGCGGGAGGTGCTTGCCTTTGATGCCGTTGACAATCATCAGTCGCAGGAACATGTCGAAGTCGGCACCGATGAGATAATCTTCCTTGTAAAGACCGTAGCGGGAGAATATCCCTTTGCGCAGATATAGGGATGGATGAGGCGGGGCAATGCCCATTTTCAGCAGCTCCGGAGTGAAATCCGCTGATGAGTAGTGCCGTGTGACCCTGTTGCTGCGGGGCGAGATGTAGTGTACATCTCCGTAGATCATTTCTGTGGCTTTGTCTGCCATTTCCCGGTTCACGTGGTGAAGGATGTCGGGTGATGTGAAGCGGTCGTTACCGTGCAGAGTGCCGATTATCTCCCCGCGGGCAATCCTGATTCCTTTGTTTATTGCCTGATATACACCGTTGTCAGGTTCTGAGATGACCCTTATCCGGCCGGGGTATTGTCTCTGCTTGTCGGCGATTACTTCCATAGAGCCGTCGGTACTCGCTCCGTCGATGATGATATAGTCGATGTCGTCATGGGTCTGCCGCATTACGCTGTCGACGGTGTGGCTGATTGTCTTAGCATTGTTGCGTGTTGCTGTAATTACCGTGATCTTCATGACACTGTTGCCGATTGTTGCAGATAATGACATACTATCAATGTTACGGCAATGAGAGCCGTATAGCAAAGCCCCCATATCCTGAACGGTTTGCTGTTGCGGCAGGTTGTTATTACATGGACGGCCGCAGGAATGAGCATCGGGAGCATTGGTAACGCATAGCGGGAAACGGTCCCGGCAAAAAGGTATGCGGGTACAAGCCATAGGATTACACCTGTAACAACGAAGCGACGCAGACGGGATGGTGCTGTGCGCCATCCTGTGAATATGAAAAAAAGGATGATCCCGCCTATTATGTACCATGGGTAGGCGATGTGGGCATAGGCAAGAGTGTACCCGAATGTGATGTCTCGCGAGAAGTTCCATGGGAATGGTACAAGAAACTGTGTGACGGCACTCATGGGCAGCATGAGGATGCGTTTCCATGCCGGCAGTTGCAGGTAATCCCCGACAAGATTGTTATAGAACCGGTGCTGGTCGTTGTCGTAAAAGAAAGATGACTGGACGGCAGCCCCGTCGACTACTCCGCCGGCAATGCCGCTGATGTCGCTTCTTGTCAACAATGTCATGATGCCCCATGCGGCTGCCCCGAGGGCAAGGAACAGGAACGACTGTTTCAGGCGGGGAGGGTTATTCCATCGCATTAACAGGATTGTGCCCAGGGTGGCTATAAGGATGAATGTGTGTCGGAATACGCCCAGCAATGCAAGTCCGGCAATGAATGCGATGGTGTAGGGTATCCGTTCCTTTGCGCGTATGGGAGAGTCTCCGGCTATGGTCGATGTGAGCCCTAATGCGATTAGGGACATTGCCAGGGATATTCCGGCCTCTTTCAGCAGTACAGTCCCGGAATTCAGAAAATAACACACCGAGGCTGTCATTATCATTGCCAGTGACGCCTTGCCATGGGTTGTCCCGCACCCCTTGCCACCTGATAGCCGGTAGGTGATACCACCGCTGATAATTATTGTCAGCAGTATCATGAGCATATTGAGGACCAATGGCGATACTATCGTTATGCCGGTAATTTTCCATAGGGATGAAATAAGCAGTCCGTAACCTCTCCGTGTGGCACTTTCCGGAACACCCTTGTCCATGCCTGAATGGTGCAGGGCATCAAGAAAATATCCCCGTGAGTCACAGTTGTTCAGTACAGGGTCGGATGTCGTTCCGCCTGAGACTTCGGTGAAATAGTGGGTATTGGCAATTACGCCCACGGCAAGGAACGTGGTGGCGACAAGCAGAGTCCACCAGCCAGCAGTGTCCCTGTAGGGCGTGATCCGATAGACGCTTGCCGTGATGCCCCATACCGCCAGCATTGCTGCCATGGTCGTGGCTGTGTCGGCTCCGGGTAATAGCAGCAATGCCCCAAGGACTATGGCTGCATAGACTGTTTGGGCGATTGCGAATGTGCGTATGTTCCGATTCATTACGCAAATTTAGCAAAAAGGGCTGAATAAAGCCTGTGTTAGCCTGAAATTACGTATATTTGCAATATGAACCGCACATCGGATATCAGGATAGATGTTGACGGGGTGTTGCGTCAGAGAGTGCCCCGCTACTATCGGTATATACCGGGGTTCGCCATACGTTGGCTCGAACGCACGATATGCCAGGACCGGATGAATGACATGCTTGAGAGGAACAGCGGTAAGACCGATGCGGATTTCTGCCGTGGTGTCATCAGTTACCTGAATGTGAAATATGATGTGTCGGGCAAGGAGAATCTGCCGTCGGGCGATTGTCGCCGTGTGGTGTTTGTCTCCAACCATCCGTTAGGTGGGCTGGACGGTATGATCATGATAGATTATGTCTCGTCACTATATGGCGGCAAGGTGGGGTTTGTTGTCAATGACCTGCTTATGGCGATAACGCCGCTTTCCGGCACTTTCCTGCCGATAAACAAGCATGGGAAGCAAAGCCGGAAGTCGAGTATGACGCTCGATGCCGCGTTTGCCGGTGACGACCCGATAATAATCTTCCCGGCAGGATTGGTCTCACGTCGCGGCAAAGACGGGCGCATTGAGGATCTGGAATGGCGCAAAATGTTTGTGAATAAGTGTGTGGAATATCATCGGGATGTCATTCCGGTGTATTTTGATGGTGAAAATTCGGCGTTTTTTTATAAATTTGCAAAATTCCGTACAAGGATAGGCTTGAAGTTCAATATAGAGATGATTTATCTGCCTCGTGAGGTCTTTTTAAGCGAGAATAAACGATATGCAATAAAAATCGGAAAACCTGTGCCTTGGGAGTCGCTGGAGTCCGGAAGCCGGGCTGCCGGACAGGCTGAGCGGATAAAACGCATTGTATATAATTTAAAGAACAGTTAGAGCCGGTTTCCTTGCTGCTTTAAACCATGGATGAAAAAATTATTGACCCTATACCTCTGTCTTTGATTGAGTCGGAATTGACACCCGACCGGTTTCTTCGTGTAACCAATAAAGGGAATAACCACATTTACATTGTCGATGCATTCAATGCACCGAATGTGATGAGGGAAATAGGAAGGTTGCGGGAAATCGCGTTCCGTACAGCCGGAGGCGGAACCGGAAAATCGTGTGACATAGATGAGTTTGACACGATGAACCCTCCTTGCCGGCAGTTGATAGTATGGGATCCGGATGCACGGCTCATACTTGGCGGATACCGTTTCATTACAGGCAAGGATATAAGGATGGATGAACAGGGACGTCCGCGTATCGCGACATCCCACATGTTTAATTTCTCGGAGCGTTTTCTCTCGGAATATCTGCCTTATACTCTTGAATTGGGCCGTTCGTTCGTGAGGCTTGAATACCAGTCGTCGAAAGCGGGGGCTAAGGCCCTGTATGCTCTTGATAACCTTTGGGACGGGCTTGGTGCTCTCACTGTAATCCATAAAGAGATAAAATACCTCTTCGGGAAAGTGACAATGTATCCCAACTATTCGGCTGAGTGCCGGAATATGATATTGTTTTTCCTGAGTAAGCATTTTCCCGATCATGACAATCTTGTCTCGCCGATAAAACCGCTTGATACCGGGATGGATATCCACGGCTTGGAGGCTATGTTTGAAGGGAAGACATTCAAGGATGACTATAAAATACTGAATAAGGCGATACGCGAACACGGTTATAACATACCTCCGCTTGTAAATGCCTATATGAGTCTGTCTCCGACAATGAGGATGTTCGGAACGGCAGTTAATGACGAGTTTGGTGACGTGGAGGAGAGTGGAATATTTTTTGCAATCTCTGAAATATTTGAAGAAAAGAAACAACGCCACATCGGAACATACCAGGCCGAAGTGGAGTCATGATAAAACATTATGAAAAAGCTGTCATTAGTCAGGATGTTATTGATGGTGGTGGCCGCAGGTGTGTCACTACAGGTCTCAGCCGAATATCCGATAAATTATGAGGCATCACTATGGGGTAATGCCGGATCAGGGGATTTTGCACCATATTATATTGCATCAAATCGCCACGGGATGCTTACTCAGAAGGCAAATGCATTGTTGCGCCTCGGTGCGTGGCGGGAGATGGATATGTCACGACGGTTCAGTTACGGTTATGGAGTAGGGCTTGTCTCAGGTTACGGCTCGGAGACCGATTACGCGATATACAGCCCGATAACCGGACGTTTCGATACTCATGGTGAACGTCCGGCTTATATATGGCTCCAGCAGCTCTACGGTGAGGTAAAGTACCGTGGGGTGTTCATGACTGTAGGCTTGAAGGAACAGCAGTCAAAGATGCTCAATGCCGAATTGTCGAGTGGAGACCTTATCGAGAGCGGTAATTCCCGCCCTATTCCGGAGGTAAGAGCCGGGTTCGGGGATTTTCAGGATATACCGTTTACTGATGGGTGGGTGCAGATTGACGGTGAGATATCATACGGCAAATTTACCGATGATGATTATGTACGCAATCATTATAACTACTATAACTACCACATCGCAACCGGAAGCTGGTACACATATAAACAGGCTTATTTCCGGACAAAACCGTCTGAGCGTTTCTCGGTAACGATAGGGGCGCAGGCTGCGGGGATTTTTGGCGGGACAACGGACTCTTATCGTAACGGCCGGCTGGTCAGTAGCTATAAACATCCTGACGGTTTAGGCGATTTTTTTGAGATGTTTATTCCTAAAAATACAAGTGAAGAGGGTTTTGTTCTTGGAAATCACTTGGGAAGTTGGGATTTTATGGCCCGTTATCGCCTGAAGAATGATGATGAACTGAAGGCTTATTTCCAATGGCTGTGGGAAGACGGTTCGGGTATCGGAAAATTGAACGGATTTGACGGATTGTGGGGACTTGAATATAGGAATGCTCACCGGGGAGTCGTGAACGGTGCTGTAATAGAATATCTTGATTTTACCAATCAGTCGGGTCCGATGCATTGGGATCCGGAGGATAATCCCGGCACGACAATTACCGATCAGGCATCGGGGGCCGACAGCTATTACAACAATGCGTTCTATAATTCCTATGCCAACTATGGCATGTCGATCGGTTCGCCGTTCATGCGGGCCCCGATATACAATCTTGACGGTTATCCGGCATACGTGTGTACAAGGGTGAGAGGTGTACATGTGGGCTTGACCGGAAATATATCCGCCCCGCTTGATTATCGTGTGATGTTCGGCTACCGTAAAGGATGGGGAACAAGTCTTGTGCCGATGACACGTACACTTGAAGACACGTCGGTGTCAGTGGATGCCACGTATCATGTCCCGTCAGTACAAGGATTGGCGATAAAAGCCCAGGTGGCGATGGATAAAGGCTCGATGCTCGGTGATAACTTCGGCGGGCTTGTGACAATTTCGTATAATGGCATTTTTAATTTAGGGAAAAAATGAAAAAGATATATCACATCATGGCAATTCTAATTGTTGCCGTGACGGTTGTTTCCTGTACTCATAATAACGGTGATATAGGTGAATATTTCGGGACATGGAAGCTTGAAAACATAAGTGTGGACGGGAATGCTGATTCTGCTTATGGAGGGGACATTTTCTGGAAATTCCAGACATCGGTAATCTGCATGGAGCGTGTAACCGAGTTGCATGACACAGAAAACAGGTGGGGGACATGGGCACAAATAGGAAGTGATGTCCTGCGTATGGATTTTACCCATCATGATGACACTCATCCCGAAGGCTCGGATATGTATTCGCCTTTCCCTGAAACTTATATCCCTAATGGGGTGACTGATCTTGCGATCATGTCGATGTCAGGCTCATCCATGGTGTTGGGTTATACCAAGGATGACGGTACAGTAATAAAATATAATCTGAAAAAGTGGTGATGATGGATAACAGGAAAGTATTGGTGACCGGAGCTGACGGTTTTATCGGTTCTCATCTTACCGAATTGTTATTGTCGGAAGGATATGAGGTGAGGGCTCTGAGTGTCTACAACTCATTCAACTATTGGGGGTGGCTTGAGGATATAAAACATCCGGGGCTTGAAATTGTCAGTGGGGACGTGCGGGATGCCGCGTTCTGCCGCCACATAACACAAGGATGTTCGGTAGTATTCCACCTTGCTGCGCTTATCGCCATACCCTACAGTTACGTTGCCCCCGACAGCTATGTCGACACCAATATCAAAGGGACACTGAATATGTGTCAGGCTGCCCGTGATTGCGGAGTGGAACGCATTATCGTGACATCTACATCGGAGGTATATGGTACTGCCCGGTATGTGCCTATTGACGAGATGCATCCGAAACAGCCCCAATCACCCTATTCGGCTACAAAGATAGGGGCGGATGCCATAGCCATGAGTTTCTTTAATGCGTTTGACTTGCCTGTTGTCATAGCGCGTCCGTTCAATACATACGGTCCCCGTCAGAGTGCCCGTGCCATTATTCCCACGATTATTACCCAGATAGCCGGTGGAGCGCGGGAAATAAAGGTCGGAGACCTTAGCCCGACACGTGATTTTAATTTTGTCAAGGATACATGCCGCGGATTTCTTGCGTTGGCCAATGCTGTCGGTGTCGAGGGGCAGGAGATAAATATCGCTACCGGTACAGAGGTTTCTATGGCGGATACACTGACCCTTATCGCCGAGCTGATGAATTCCGATGTTGAGTATGTCGTTGATCCTGAACGTTTACGCCCTTCCCGTAGTGAGGTATTCAGATTGTGTGGGGACAATGCCAAAATCAAGAGACTGACTGGCTGGCAGCCGCGGTATACACTTGCCGAGGGGCTTGAAGAAACTGTCGCCTGGTTTACCTGTAAAGAAAATCTGTCTAAATACAAATCAAATATATACAACCGATGAAGGATACCGTGAACATTCTTTTTCTTGGTGGCGCAAAACGGGTGTCGATGGCCCGTATGTTGATTGATGCCGGCAAGGAACTGGGATGCAATGTCAAGATATTCAGTTATGAACTTAATGGACGCGTCCCTGTCGCAGTAGTCGGTAAGGTGTTGTCAGGCTTGCGTTGGAATGATGCGCGGCTGATGGAACATCTGCATGAAACGGTTGGCAAGTACGGTATAGACATTATGATACCGTTTGTCGATGGTGCTGTAGGTGTAGTAGCCCGTTATCGTTCGATCTATAACGATATATGGGCTCCCGTGTGCGGCTATGAGCGAGTGGAAAAGATGTTTGACAAGATTGTTGCCGCGCAGTTGTTCGAGTACACGGGAATCAGTATTCCCCGTACTTATAAAAGCGGGCGTCCGGTATTCCCTCTTATTGCAAAACCCCGGTATGGCTCGGCTTCACAGGGGATAATGGTGATAACTGAGCCGCGTGAGTTCCGTCGTGTTATCTCTAAGGCGGATGAATATGTCATTCAGGAGTATATTGTCAACCGTAAGGAATATACGGTTGACTGTTATGTGTCGTCGGACTGTGTGGTACAATGTGCCGTGCCGCGCCTGCGTAAGGAAGTCGTGGGAGGAGAGGTATCCGATACGATAACTGTTCATGATGCGGAAATTGAGGAGACTTCGCGTAAGGTTATATCCCGTCTCGGGCTGACGGGTGCAATAACATTGCAGTTCCTGCGTGATCTTGAAAAGAACCGTCTGTTGTTGATGGAGATAAACCCGCGTCTTGGCGGAGGGGCGGTCTGCTCGGTTCATGCCGGAGCTCCAATCCCGGCTTATATCTTGAACGAATATTTGCAACGCCCGTTGAAACCCTGTGATAGTTGGAAGCCAGGCACTGAGATTGTACGTTATATGCAGGAAATAGTATTCAAGGATGGAGAATAGAAGGGTCATAATTATAGCTGAGGCCGGAGTCAATCACAACGGGAATCTTGAAATGGCCCGTAGGATGGTAATTGAAGCACGACGGGCAGGGGCTGACTATGTCAAGTTTCAGACGGCTGTTCCTGAGCTTGTTATCTCATCCATAGCCCCTAAGGCTGCATATCAGAAGGAAACTACCGGATCAGAGCAAAGCCAACTTGAAATGTGTCGGGCCATACATTTGCCGGTAAGTGATTATGCGGGGCTTGCGGGACTGTGCCGGGAAGAGGGAATAGGCTTTATGAGTACTCCGTTTGACCTCGTTTCGATAGGTGTACTTGCTGATTTAAAGATGGATTATTGGAAAATTCCATCGGGAGAGGTGACTAACCTGCCGTATCTGCGCAAGATAGCCGGATATGGCGGACGTGTTATCATGTCAACCGGGATGTGTGAGATGAGAGAGGTTGCCGATGCCGTAGATGTCCTTGAGAAAGGTGGAATTCCCCGGAAAGATATTATACTGCTCCATTGCAATACCCAGTATCCGACTCCAATGAAGGATGTGAATCTTTTGGCTATGGATGATTTGCGGGCACTTGGATGTGGAGGGGTTGGCTATAGTGACCATACTGTCGGAATCGAAGTGCCTGTGGCCGCCGTCGCGCTTGGCGCATGTGTCATTGAGAAGCATTTTACACTCGATAAGAATCTGCCCGGTCCTGATCACCGTGCTTCACTTGAACCATGGGAACTTGCTCAGATGGTGAAGTCAATACGTAATATAGAACAGGCTCTTGGAACAAAACAAAAGCATGTGAGTGATTCTGAACGGCCAAATATAGAGGTGGCACGAAAAAGTATTGTTGCGGCCAGGGACATAAAGAAAGGGGAAGTCTTTACGGAAGAGAACATTACTGTAAAGCGTCCTGGTAACGGTATTTCTCCCATGCGCTGGGATGAGGTAATAGGTACGGTTGCGATGCGGGACTTTGATTACGACTCTTTAATTGCCGTGCCGCAGGATAAGGGATAGTGTACGCCCTGAACTGATGCCAAGCCGGCGTGCCGAGAAATAGTCTGTCGGGTTACATCGTGAACATGACAGTGGCATTGAAATGTTCTCTTGAGGGATTCCTGCCTGAATGAGAGACTGGCGGCATGCCTGAGGTAAATCTATGTGCATGCGTGGTTTGTTCCTGTGCCGGAGGATTATGTCATCAGAGAGGAATCCGTTAGCTATGAACCGTTCGATTACTTCGTCCCCCACTTCAAAGCAATTACCGCAAATGCACGGGCCCATGATGGCGAGTGTCGAGCCGGCTTCGGCTCCAAGGCTCTGCATCTTGTTGATTGCCTTTGTAACGATAGATTGCACAGTACCTTTCCATCCTGAATGGACTGCGGCGACTATTCCTGCCGTGATGTCGGCGAGCAGTATGGGTACACAGTCGGCTGTATTTATGGCAATAGCGACATCGGGCAGTGTGGTGACAATTGCATCGGTATTGTCGATAGAGGTATTGCCAACAGGAATCCTGTCGATGACAGCCACATTTGCCGAATGGGTCTGTCGGGGGATAATGAGCCTTTCGGGGGTGATGTTCAGGTATCGGCACAATTGCTCCCTGCATTGTGAGACATGCTCGGGAATATCTCCGGTATAGTGACACACATTGAATGAGGAGTAGGGGTCGGAATCCTTTACCTCTCCGCGTTTGGAAAAGAATGTTACAATACCTGGAGCTATTTGTTTCAGAATTCCCGGAGGATTATTTGCTGAAATCGATGGGTTCCGTATCATCATCCCAGTCGTATTCAAAGTCTTCGTCCCATTCCTCGTCATCCCATACTTCCTCGTCATCAACGGGATTGGGTAATGGTTCGTTCTCAAAGATGAATTCATCTTCTTCGCGCACACGATGATGCCCGTCAAGCGGACGGTGGGTTATAGTCATCGGCTCGATGCGGTTGCTGTCATCGGTTATGGCTTTCCATAGAATATCCTTTAATCCGGCAATACCTTGACCCGTGACTGAGGAAATGAATATGTGGGGAATTTCTGCCGGCAGCTCATGTTCAATTTCGGCAATCAGTTCGTTGTCAAGCATGTCGCTCTTGGAAATCGCAAGCACCCGGTGCTTGTCGGCCAGTTCGGGATTGAACCGGGTCAGCTCGTTCAATAATATTTCATATTCATGCCTGATGTCGGCCGCATCGGCAGGCACCATGAACAGCAGTACAGCATTGCGTTCGATGTGGCGCAGAAAACGTAGTCCCAAGCCTTTGCCCTCGCTTGCCCCCTCTATGATCCCGGGAATGTCGGCCATTACGAATGACCGGTTGTCGCGATATGAAACAATTCCGAGTTGTGGCTCCATTGTGGTAAACGGGTAGTCGGCGATCTTGGGACGTGCTGCCGATACTGAGGATAGCAGTGTGGATTTTCCCGCATTGGGAAATCCCACAAGACCTACGTCGGCGAGCAGTTTTAATTCCAGAATAACGCTCTTCTCGATAGCGGGTTCTCCCGGTTGGGCATATCGGGGTGTACGGTTGGTCGCTGACTTGAAATGCCAGTTTCCCAGTCCTCCACGCCCTCCACGCAGCAGTTTTATCTCTTCGCCGTCGGCAGTCACTTCACACAGGTATTCGCCCGTTTCCGAGTCAAATACCACTGTTCCACAAGGGACTTCTATGGTGACATCTTCTCCGTCTTTACCGAATGAACGTCCGCCGGAACCGCTTTGCCCGTTACCGGCAAATACGTGACGGCGGTATTTCAGGGGGAGCAATGTCCACATGTTTTTGTTGCCGCGTAGTATCACGTGTCCTCCACGACCGCCATCGCCGCCGTCGGGGCCGCCTTTGGGAACATACTTTGCGCGGTAAAAGTGCCGTGAGCCTGCCCCGCCTTTTCCGGAGCGGCACAGTATTTTAACGTAATCGATGAAATTGGAATCTGCCATAAGGGTGAATAGAACGTTATTTTGTTAAATCATGATGGTGGCGCATGAGGTCTTGTGCCTGTTTGAAATCGGTAGGGGAACCTACGTCGATCCATGTGCCGTTTATAGGGAAATATATTACGCGTTTTCCTGAGTTTATGGCCTGAGCCACAAGGTCAGTGGCATCAGTGCGTCCGGTTGGAGACAGGTTGTCGAGCAGTTCGTTGGATATAATATATATGCCTGCATTGGCGTAGTAGGAGTATGACGGTTTTTCCTCAATGGCCGAGACCTGATTCCCGTCTGTAGCAAGGATGGCATACGGGACTGAAACAACGTAGGGAATTGCAGCGATTGTAATGTCGGCATTCTCGTCGATGTGTTTCAGGTACATGTCCTCAAATGAAATGGTTGTCAGAAGATCCGAATTCATCACAATTGTGGCATCTCCTCTTCCCCTTGGAACAAGAGAGGCTGCACCGATGGTTCCCATAGGGATGTCTTCTTTTACACACTTTACCTGTATTCCTGCTACAGGAGTGGAGAAGTGGGCATGGATCTGTTCGGCGAGGTAGCGGGTGGTTACTGTTATGTCGTCAATTCCGGCAGCGGCAAGTGCCTCAATGTTGTAGTCGATAATGGCTTTCCCTGCTATTTCGAGAAGCGGCTTGGGCGTGGAATCGGTTAAAGGACGTAATCGCTCCCCTTTTCCTCCGGCCATGAGGATTGCGCTTACAGGAAGCACGGTGCGGGTCATGGTAAGGTCATAGACATGCTTTACACGTCCCTGGCTGTCAAGATGTGGTAATAATGTAATCCCTTTCTGCCGGCATTGGCGCATGTGGAAAACATCGACAGTGTCACCTTGCAGATACTTGAACCTGCGGTTCATGGCATTGCTTACCGGAGAGCCCAGGGTCGCACCGTTGAGCAGGTTGCGGCGGATGTCCCCGTCGGTAATCGTTCCGGTCATGACACCGTTGTCGTTGACGGCAAGCAGGGTCATGACTTCTCCCGATAGGGAATTTAGCCTGCCTAACGCCTCAAGCAGGGTGGCATTGTCGTTTATGATGTGTCTATCCATGATTACGGTTGTATAGCGTTGGCTGATGTTGCGTTATTGTCATTGATGTGTCTCATGATGGTTTCGGCGATTTCCCAGTCAAGCATTGTATCAAGGTCAATGCTGCGTGAACGCGGCATTTCACACGGGATGCGCCGGGGAAATGCCCCTAATTGCATACGGCGTATCGATTGCGGGTTGATGACATACACGGCCCCGTTATATTCCCATGCATGAGGGACATCCTGGCGACGGGTGTAAAGTCCGTCACCTTTGGCGATATGCAGGAATCCGGTGGAAGCATCGGTCTCAAAACAGTTGTAATAGGGGTTGCATGATGCTTCAGTGACTGTAACGGCCATGTCGATGTCGTCACGGTATGATTCAAGACAACGTGTGACGTCATCGACGGTACGTAGTGGAGATGTGGGTTGCAGTAATACTATCCGTTTGTATTCTATTCCCTCTCTGTCGGCGTAATCCATTGCATCTATGATTACTTCACGAGAACCGGATGTGTCGGAAGCAAGGTGAGCCGGACGCATATATGCGACAGGTAATCCGGTCATTCGTGCTACTTCGGCAATTTCATTGTCATCGGTGGATACGATGATATGCCTGTCGTCAGTCAGTTGGCGGGCGACCTCTATAGAGTAGTGTATAAGCGGCTTTCCTGCCAGTGGCCGGATATTCTTGCGAGGAATCCCTTTGCTCCCTCCGCGAGCCGGAATTATGTATAGTGACAGGTTATCCATTGTTGAGGTCATAGAATTTTTTGTGATGTAATGATTCAAGTGGAGTGTTGGCAACGGCGTCAGCTATTGTCTGTAATGTGTCTTGCTTGTAATACGGGTTTGTTGCCTTACGGGCGTTCTCTTGCCCTGCGGGAGACAGGGCGAGGGCAATGGCATCGGTTATGCTTTTGCTGTCTTCGGCACAGTGTATTACAGATTCAGATGCCATGCGTCCGCGTTGCCGTATGCCGATGTCGACAGTCGGGATTCCCATAGACGGGACTTCAACGATTCCGCTTGATGAATTGCCGATGACTGCCGCGACATATTTCAGCGCCGATAGATACCTTTTCTTCCCGAGTGACGGTATGACTGTCACACGTTTGCCGTTTAGCGAGGCATAATTTTCTATCATGTCAATAATTATGCGTCCGTTGGCGTCATTGTTGGGATATGTGAATATTATATTGTAGTCGGGAAAGTTGTCAAGGGCATCCAGCAATGACTTGCAGCGGTATTCTACCGGTACGGTGTCAAGTGTCGCGGGGTGAAGGGTTACAAGCAGGGTGTTCTTGCCGATTGTCGTGCCTATCGACTTTTCAAGTTCGCTTCTTGGCATCAGCGTCTCATTCAGGATGTTATAGACACCGATTGCCCCGGTGTTTATAACGTGGTCGGGAGATTCCCCCATCTGAATCACCCGCTGACGGTAACATTCGGTTTCGGTCAGGTGCAGTGACGATAATTTGGTGATCGCATGCCGTATGCTGTCATCAATCGCTCCCTCCGAGATTGCTCCGCCGGCAATATGGATGATGGGTATTCTCATGACTGTTGCAGCCGCAGCCACGGCAAGCATCTCATAGCGGTCTCCGAGGATTACCGTGACATCAGGCTGTAGCCGGCTGAATGCTTCGGAAATTCCTGTCAGGCATATACCCATTGCCTTTGCCGTGCCGGCATGATTGCCGGAATTTTCGGGCATCGGTACTTCGGCGTCGATGGAAAAACCGTCTGATATAATCTCGTTGACGGTGTATCCGTAACGGTGTGACAAGTGCATGTTGGTTGCAACAATCTGCAATTCAACTTGCTCGCGCTTTTTCAACTCTCTGGCAATACCGCTCAGCAGTCCCCAATCGGCGCGAGTGCCTGTAACTATGCACACTTTCCTGTTCATGCCGGTTTTCAATATCCTCTACAAAATTACATTATTTAATCCACAAATCATAATCTTTGGCTTGCGGCGTCCGTATCGTTCCAGAACGATATTTCCGTCAATTCAGTTCCATGCATTCGTTTCTTTGTTGTATCTTTGACGGATAATTAATGGAGCGAGTGATGAAATGTAAACAATATATTGGTGTCGTTGCCGTAATGATGGCGGTACTGTCGATGTGTGGTATCTCGTCGTGCGGGAACAGGCAATCCCGGAAACCTGTGATTACGGTCAGTATACAGCCACAGAAATTTTTCCTGGAAAAAATTGTCGGGGATAGGGTTGAGGTGAAGTGCCTGCTTGCCAATGGCGGGAATCCCGAGACTTACGAGCCGTCGTTGACTCATTTGCTGAATCTTGAGAAAAGCGAGGCCTATTTCAAAATAGGGAATATAGGATTTGAGAGCGCGATAATCAATCGTGTGCATAACAATAATCCTGATCTGAGGATTTATGATACGACCGATGGGGTAAACCTGCTGTTCGGTACACATGGCCCGTGTTGCGGGCATGGACACGCGCACAATCATGGAAATGAAATCGACCCGCACACTTGGAGTTCGGTGAAAAATGCAAAGATCATTGCGGAGAATATGTATAACGCAATGTTGGATTTGGATTCCGGAAACGAAAAGTATTATACTGCCAACTATAATCGCTTTCGTGCCGAACTGGATTCGTTGGACAGTGAGATTACGGAGATGTTGCGGGACAAGCGGGGAACGGCGTTTGTAGTATGGCATCCGTCATTAAGCTATTTTGCGCGTGATTATGGACTGGAGCAGATAAGCGTCGGTTACGAAGGGAAGGAGTCTTCGGTACAGCTCATGCAGCAGCAGCTCGACGAAGCACGGGAGCATGATGCCCGGGTGTTCTTTTTCCAAAAGGATTTTGACAGCCGTCAGGCGTCGGTGGTGTGTGAACAATTAGGGGTGGAGGTCACACCGGTGAATCCGCTTAACTATGAATGGGACAAGGAAATAATGTCAGTAGCCGATGCGATTGCCTCAAAATAAGATGATAGAGCTTGACCACGTGTGGATGCAGTGGGAACAGCGTGTTGCGCTGCGTGACGTGTGTTTTGCGGTGGATGAGGGTGATTTTGTTGCGATAACAGGTCCCAACGGGGGAGGAAAAACCACCATGCTCAGGATTATATTAAGATTGCTCAATCCTTCACACGGCCGGGTCGTGTTCCGTGACAATAACCGTGAAGTCAGTGAGTTGCCTATCGGTTATCTGCCACAGCGCAACATGATAGACAGCCATTTCCCTATAAATGTGGAGACTGTGGTAGGTTCGGGTCTGTTGGCAGTGAAGGGCGTGAGTAAAGGAGAACGGGAGAGACGTGTCAAGGATGTAATAGCGATGATGGGGCTTGACGAACATGCCCGTCGCCCGATAGGGGACTTGTCCGGAGGGCAGTTGCAGCGGGCGTTGTTGGGGCGGGCAGTCATTTCCCGTCCCCGCATCCTCGTCCTTGACGAGCCGTTGAGCTATGTCGATAAACGTTTTGAACACAAGATGTACGACATAATAGCGGATCTTGCCAGTCACACTACGATTCTGCTCGTGTCTCATGAGATGTCGACGATTGCCGGAATGGCCAACCGGCATGTGATTATTGATCAGAGTCTGCATGAGTGCAGTGCAACCCATCATTATGTGCGCACAGAGTGTGACGAATAAAAATCGTCAATAAGCCTGGAATGGGGTTGCATAAATGAAAAAAACTACCTAACTTTGCACCGCAAAAGTCGGAATAACGACACTCGGGGCGTAGCGCAGTCCGGTTAGCGCACCTGCTTTGGGAGCAGGGGGTCGAAGGTTCGAATCCTTTCACCCCGACATAAAAGCGGTCTTGGCATTCTATGTCAGGATCGCTCTGTTGTTATATGTCGAAATCACGATTATTTTTAGGTGAACAAGAAGGGAAAAGTTAACTTTGTATCATGGCAGGAGAATGCATGACATTGAAACAGGTATCCGATGATGTGATAAGAAGGCTGATGCCGCTTTATGGAAGGCGAGAGGCGGAGTGGATGATGCGTGTGACCCTTGAGAATGTAAAGGGTTATACTCCGGTGGATGCGGTTCTGCATCGTGACGAGGTGCTGTCGGACTATATCATCGGAAAGATAGACGGTGTTGTACACCGGTTATTGGATAATGAGCCGATACAGTATGTTTTCGGGAATGCACGGTTTTGCGGGCATACATTCATTGTTACCCCCGCTACTCTCATCCCCCGTCCGGAAACGGAGGAGCTGGTGGATATTATTGTGAAAGAAAATCCCGGCACCGATCTGCATGTGCTTGATGTGGGGACCGGTTCCGGATGTATTGCCATATCTCTTGCGCGTGCGTTGAAATTTCCGGTTGTGAGGGCAACTGATATATCGGAGGCTGCTTTGGCCGTTGCCCGGGAAAATGCCCGCCGGCTCAAGGTTAAAGTCGATTTCGTCCATGAAGATGCGTTGGCAATGCCGGTTTCTGCCGGACGGGTATATGATGTAATTGTGAGTAATCCTCCGTATGTTGTTGATAGTGAAAGGAAAACGATGTCGCGTAATGTGCTTGATTATGAGCCATGGTCAGCATTGTTTGTCCCTGATGGTGATGCGTTGCGTTTCTATGACGCGATATCCCGGTATGCCACAATGGCGTTGAAGCATGGAGGACGGTTATATTTTGAAATAAATCCCATGTATGCCGGTGAAATGGAAAAAATGATGGACGGGTATGGGTTCAGAGACATTGATTCCATTACGGATATGCAGGGGCGGCAACGGTTTATGACAGCGATAGTGCCATGATACGGAAAGAAATGAAGCCGGTGCAGGCTCTCAGACGTCTTGAGGATGTGTGCGCGCGAAGCGAACAGTGCAGCTATGATTTGATGAAAAAGCTGCATGGTTGGGGCATAAGCCATGATATTGCCGAAAAGATAATGGCGCGTCTCGAACGCGACCGATATGTCGATGACAGACGTTTTGCCTGTGCTTATTGCCGGGATAAGTTCAGGTTCAGCCGATGGGGGCGGATGAAGATAAAAAAGGGGTTGATGCTGAAGCATATATCCCGCGAGGATATTGACGAGGCCTTGATGACGGAGATCGGGGATGATGAGTATTACGAGACGCTTGTGACTCTGTTGCGGGGAAAGGTCAGGCAGATTGTTGATGCGCGTTCCTATGACGGAAGGACACGTCTTCTCCGTTTTGCCGTATCCCGTGGATTTGAATCGTCGGTGGTTGTCAAGGTTATCAACAGTGGCGTGCTATGGCAGGAGGATTGAGGTTGTGGATTGAAGATGTGTTGGGCGTGATATATCCCAACGTGTGCGAGGTGTGTGGTGTGTCTTTGACTCGTGGTGAGGAGACGTTGTGCCTGCATTGTCATGTGAATCTTCCACGTACCAATGTGCATCGTGACGGTTTTAATGTCATTCATCAGCGTTTGGCCGGCAAAGTGCCGATTGAACGTGCGGGAGGTTATTTCTACTATTATCGCGAGAGTGATTATGCAGCACTTATTCATCGGGCTAAATATAACGGTAGACCGGTGATTGCTGAAAGATTGGGTGAAAGGTATGCGCGAGAGATTTCCGGTGACGGGTTCTTTGACGGTGTTGATGTGATAATTCCTGTACCGCTTCATCGTTTGCGGTTGTTGCGTCGCGGTTATAATCAGAGCGAGGCGATAGCCCGTGGGGTGAGTAAAGTGACCGGATTGCCTGTCGGAAACAATCTTGTGGCACGCCGCGGACATTCGTCCCAGACCCGCAAGAACAGTTATGAACGCTGGATCAATGCCCAGAATATATATGAGGTTATCGATCCCGGCTCGTTGCAAGGGATGCATATTCTTGTTGTCGACGATGTCGTGACAACGGGAGCTACATTACTGGCGTGTTGCGAGGCGATACATGATGCGCAGCCGTCAGCCCGCATCAGTGTGCTGACGCTTGGTGTTACCCATTTGAGATGATTACAGGTCGATGTGGTTTCCTGTTACGTGTGTGTCGAGAAACAGGCTTGCCATTTCGTTGAACTTGCCGGCATTCTCTGTTGTAAGATACCGGCATGTGCCACCATGTGAGCATTTCGCGTCCATCTCAGGATGCCTTTTCATATAATCCGACAGGCTGTCGGCAATGATTTCCCCTTGTTTTATGATCTGAGCCGTCTCCGGAACGAACTTGCGTATTTTGCCGTACAGTAACGGATAGTGGGTACATGCAAGGATTACGGTGTCTATGTCAGGGTTCTTTCCGAAGAGGTTCCCGGTCTCTTGTCTGACAAAGTAGTCGGCACCTGGCTTATCGGCTTCGCGATTCTCCACGAGTGGTACCCACATAGGGCATCCCTGTGAATAGGTGTGGAAATCAGGATACAGTTTGGCTATTTCCATGTCATAGGATTTGCTCTGTACCGTTCCGGGAGTACCCAATATCCCGATATTGCCGTTCCGGGTGATTTCTCCTATCTTTTCCACTGTTGGGCGTATGACGCCAAGTACACGGCGCGCAGGGTCAATGAGCGGAAGGTCGCGTTGCTGTATTGTACGCAATGCTTTGGCCGACGCTGTGTTGCAGGCAAGGATTACAAGATGGCAACCTTGCCCGAACAGGTATCTTACAGCTTCAAGCGTGAAGCGGTACACGATGTCAAATGAGCGTGTCCCGTAGGGTGCACGTGCATTGTCTCCAAGGTATATGTAATCGTATCCGGGTAATGCGTGACGTATCTCGCGCAGTATTGTCAACCCACCGTATCCTGAATCGAATACCCCGATAGGTCCGGGCTTGTCTGCTCCTGTCATAATCATGCCGCAAATTTAGCGATAATCGTCCATAAAATAAAAATGATTTTTTGATTCAGTGTGACAGGATCGCATGTCACCGGCTTGTGTGGGGTGTTACCTTTGCGGGCACAAACAAAAAGATCGCACATTGACATTGTTAACATAAAAAGGCTGTGCCTGCTATTTTGCGGCACAGCCTCCTGTATCTAAAATGGTGAGTTGTTATTGTAGGCCTAACTTAGCTTTTACCAATGGGGTTACATCCTGGACGTCGCTGCCGGTGAACAGGGGTATCATGTCGGGAAGGATGAACGTGAAGCCGTTCTCAGCTCCAACTGCCTTGATTGCAGCCTGTATTTTTTCCTCGATGGGTGCCATGAGCTGTTCCTGTTGACGCTGGAGATCCTGCTGGGCTGTTGCACGGAACTGCTGGATTTTAGTGTTAAGTTCCTGCATTTCCTGCTCGCGGCGTTGCTTTATTGACTCAGGGGTCGATGCTTCAAGACTTTGGTACTCGGCATATTTCTTGTCAAGCTCGTCGCTTAGTTTCTTGAATTCGGTTTCGTAGGTTTTTGACGCGGTTTCAAGTTGAGCCTGAGCTGTAGCTTTTTCAGGCATTGCGTCAAATACTGTTGCTGTGTTCACTACACCGAATTTAGGGGTCTGTGCTGCAACGCACATGGGGAGCGCAATCATTATTGCGAACAGAATTTTCTTAATCATATCTTGTTATTGTTGGTTTATTTTCCGGGTTGGTTAAAATCCTTGCAAAGATATATTATTTATTTGGAATATCCTAACTTGTTGAGTACCTCATTGCTGACATCGATGCGTGGCGACGCGTAGATGATGTTGGCCGATGATGCCCGGTCGAATATTACCTGATAGCCGCGTTCTTCCGAGATTTTCTTGATGGCATTGTATATGTCGTCCTGAATCGGCTTCATGAGACTTTGCCGTTTCTTGTACAGTTCGCCTTCAGGACCGAAATATTTCATGCGCAGTTCGGTCGCTTCCTTCTCTTTGGCGACGATTTCCTCCTCTTTTTTCTTTTTCTGGTCATCGGTCAGGAACACCATGTCGGCCTGATAATTCTTGTATAGGGTTTCGGCTTCCTTTGATTTCGTCTCAACTTCTTTCTGCCAGCGCAGTGATATCTGGTTGAGCTGTTCGTTTGCCATTTCGTAGGAGGGGACATTCTTCAGTATATATTCCATGTCGACCAATGCAAACTTCTGTGCTGACGCCACTGCTGTGCATGTCACAACCAGTAGCAGTGTTAATGCTAACTTTTTCATGTCTGAGTTTCTTTGTTTAGGTTCTTATATCTGTAAATAAGACGCTGTGGCATTAAAATGGTTTATTTGCCTAAGTGGTTATCAGAATTCCTGTCCGAGAATGAAGTGGAAATGGCTGCCACCTTTCGTGCCGTACACTTTGTCGAAACCGTATGCCCAGTCGATACCCATCATCCCCACCATGGGAAGATAGATACGGACACCGGCCCCTGCGCTGCGTTTCATGTTGAACGGGGCAAACTCCTTGACATCGGTCCATGCATTACCACCTTCGACAAATGCCAGTCCGTAAATGGTCGTGGTGGGTTGCAGCATGAACGGGAAGTGCAGTTCCATGCCGAAACGGGTGTAGGCATAGCCCTCTTTTCCCCATGGGGTGAATGCTCCGTTGTCGTAACCGCGCAGTCCGATGGTTTCGGTAGCGTATGTGTAGCTTCCGGTCATACCGTCACCACCGACATAGAATGTCTCGAACGGTGATTTCATCCACTTGTTGTAGCTTCCGAGCAGTCCGAAGTCGGCACGTGTCATGAACACAAGTGTCCATTGCCCGTCAGGGTCGGTAAGCGGAGTGTATGTGCGGGATTTGAATCGCAGTTTCCAGTATTCAATCCATCGGTATAGTTCTTTCTTGGATTCTGTCGTGTTGGCTCTGTAAAGTCCTTCCCAGTCCTTATCCTGTAGCAGGGAGATGGGGGGTGTCAGTTGGAGGTTGAGAGAGAATGTGCTGCCTCGACGTGTGTACAGGGGGTTGTCGATACTGTTACGTGCGAGGGTAAGTCCTACCACGATAGAATTGGATGTGCCGTTGTTCATGTAGTACAGGTATTCCCAGTTCTTCAGGTAGTACCAGTTATAGGAGAGTTCGGCGGTGAATGTGAAATAGTCATCGGGCCAACTCAAACGTTGTCCGAAACCTACTGTTACACCGGCCATCTGTAGCAGTTTGTTCGGGTCGTAGGCGTTTTCTACGCTTGTCTGGTAGTAGTCCGAACCATAGCCATAGGATGAGCCGTAGCCGTAATAGTTGTAGTAGTTGGACCAGTTGCTGTTGTAGTATGATGAGTTAACGCCTGTCTGCCGGCTGTAATATGCCGATAATGAGAGGGAGTTGGGGCGTTTGCCTCCAAACCACGGGTCAAGGAATGACAGGCTGTAGGCTTGATAGTATTTGGCATTGGTCTGTGCACTGATGGTGAATGTCTGTCCCTCACCCTGGGGGATGATGCCTTTGTAGCTTCCCGGATTGAACAGGTTCTTTATCGAGAAGTTGGTGAATTTAAGTGCGAGCTTACCGATGATACCGGTCTGTCCCCATCCCATTGAAAATTCTATCTGGTCGTTGGCCTTTGATTCAAGGTTGAAAATGATGTCGACAGTACCGTTCTCCTGATCGGGCTCGGGACGTATATCCATCTTTTCGGGGTTGAAGTGTCCTGTCTGGGCAATTTCTCGGGCTGAACGCATCAGGTCATCCTTGTTGAAAAGTTCACCGGGCTTGACTCGCAATTCGCGGCGTATGACTTTCTCATACAAGCGGTCGTTACCGTTGATCACCACCTTGTTGATGCGGGCTTGCGGTCCTTCGAACATACGGAATTCAAGATCGATAGAGTCTTCACGAATGTTTTTCTCTATGGGTACGATATTGAAAAACAGATATCCGTTGTTCATGTAGTAGTTGGCAATGGCGTCGTCATCCTCAATTGTGCGTTTGTTGATGAGTTTCTGGTTGTAGACATCTCCCTCCTTGATTCCGAGGAAAGTGGCAAGTTTGTCAGACGGATAGATTGTATTTCCTACCCACTCGATATCGCTGACATAGTATTTTTTGCCTTCTTCAAGGTGGATGTAGACGTCTACAGTCTTTTCGTCATATTTGACGACACTGTCGGCAAGGATTTTTGCGTCACGGTATCCTAATTCGTTATATTTTTCTATTATACGGTTCAAGTCATCGCGATAGTCGCTTTCCACGAATTTTTTCTGGCTGAAGAGCTTGCGGAAATTAAAGAATCCTTTTTCATTGGTTTTCTTTATCGTTCGCTTAATCTTGCCGTCGCTCAGAACCTCATTGCCTTCAATATATATTTTGTGAACCTTGATTTTGTCGTGCTTGTTGACGTTGATGTCCACAATCATCTCGTTCTTGTGGGAGAGGTCTTCGGTCAGCTCAATTTTAACATCGGCATTCTTGAACCCTTTTTCCTCGAAGTATTTTTTTACAATGGCGGTTGCGCGGTTGACGATATTTTGGGTTATCTGATTGCCTTTCATCAGTTGCAGCCGTTCCTGAAGACCCTCTTTTTCCCCTTTCTTGACACCGTTGTAGTTTATTGCCGATATACGCGGCTGCTGGCGTAGGGCAAGTTCAATCCATACTTTGCCTCCGGCAGTCTTCAGTATCTTGATCTGTACCTGTGAAAAAAGCCCTTGACGCATCAGTCGCTTTGCTGCAGCCGTAAGTTCTGTTCCCGGAACATCAACGACATCGCCTACTTTAAGGCCTGAATAGCCGATAACGACAAAGTCTTCGTAATTGTCGGCTCCGCTTACTTTTATGTCGGCTATTTCGTATGAACGTGGCAGGCTGCTGAATATGACATTCGGATTGTAGATAGTGTCAACTTTCTCTTGTGCCACTGTCGTGAAACAGGAGATGCCGAAAATAGTTGCAATCAGAAATAGAATTTTATAGCGCATGATGTAATGTAATATATTCGATTTATTTGAGTTGTTCGCTTGTCAAGCCGAAGCGGCGTTCCCGCGACTGGTATTCGATGATTGCCCGGCAGAAAGCGTCTTTGTCAAAGTCGGGCCAGAAAGTGTCGGTGACGAATATCTCGGCATAAGCAATCTGCCATAACAGGAAATTGCTGACGCGCTTGTCTCCGCCTGTGCGTATAAGCAGGTCGGGATCGGGAATCCCGGCTGTCGTGAGATAATTTGATATGGTTTCGTCAGAGATGTTGTCGGCCTGGAGAAGTCCGTTGGCGGTATCTATGGCTATGCGCCGGCAGGCATCGGTGATTTCCCAGCGTGAGGAGTAGCTGAGGGCAAGGCATAGAGTCAGTCCTGTGCCTCTGGCTGTCTCTTCCTTGCATCGGCACAGACGCCGGTATGCTTCTTCCGGCATACGGCTGAAGTCGCCTATCATTGTCAGTCGGACATTGTTTTTTATAAGGTCGGGGGTTTCCCTTTCGATAGCAATGACAATCAAGTGCATGAGAGCATCCACTTCTTCTTGTGGCCGGTTCCAGTTCTCGGTGGAGAATGCGTATAGGGTGAGATAGCCGATACCGAGTTCCGATGCTATTTCGGTAATTTTGCGTACGGTGTTGACTCCTTCGACATGACCTGCCGAACGGTCAAGACCGCGGGCTTTGGCCCATCGTCCGTTCCCGTCCATGATTATTGCCACATGCAAGGGCAGTTTGGCAAGATTTATGTTGTCGATAAGTGATGGCATATCCTGAAAATCTGTTTGAGGTTATTCTACATAGTGGCATGTTGTACAACGTTTGCCGAACTCGTATGTTATTGAAAACATTATGGTCGAATACCAATCGGTATTTTTCAATGCCGAACTCTTTATCCGGTACAGGTCGGTCAACTCTTTGCTGTCGACATTGTCCCCGAATACTTTGGTCATTGTAAATTCCGCGCCTAAGTTGATGCGCGGTTTCAATTTGTATTTTACACCGAATCCCATCGGCACATTCATAGCAAAAGCGGAGTTGCCGTCAGAAGATGACATCGTAGCTCCGACACCGAGAGACAGATAGGGACTGCATCTTCGCAATTTCTTGTAGGTCTCACCAATCCCGTAGGCAAAGAAATTGAATTCGACCCGTGCTCCGAGGTCATATATCCGGGATTTGAAGTCGTAGTGCTTTCCATCGGGAAGAATGTAATTAAAGTCGGCGGTATTGCCGCTGAGTGATGCCGTGGTGAACAGTCCCCGTATTGCCCAGCGGGTATTGGCAAGGTAACGGAAAGACAATCCGGCAGCCAGTCCGGGGTGCTTGAAAAGGTTGCTTTCATTGGCATCTCCGAGATAACCGCTCATGCCGAGAGAGACTCCTGCATCAAACTTGTAGGATTCTTCCTGTGCACCGGCCGATAATGGCGTTACGGTTGCGATTATGGTTAAGAGTGCTGCTAAAACTACCTTTTTCATCGCTGTTTATTGAAGAGGACGAAATGTCAATCGGTTAATAACCCCTTTCCATATAGAGTTGTAGAGTCTTCCGTCAGAAGAAACCCCTCCGAAGAGATAGATATACGGGCAGTCCCATTGTGTTTCGATATTGGCGATGCGGGGTTGATACGATTCCGTTTCTATGCTCCACCGCGATGGGATTGTCTTGGGGGCATATCCGTCCCAGTCTCCTGATGAAGCGGATTCCAGTGCCGACGAAAAAACAAGGGCTTGAGAATAGGCCATAGCCGGTACGTAGTCAGGTAATTGCATCAGGTCATCGGCTAATTTCCAATGGATGCCTTGATCAAAGGAGATGTACACGTCTTTTACGGTATTCCCTGCCTGGTTTTTTCCGCCAATGGCAATCCATGTAGTGTATTTTGTGACGGTCCAGTTGTCGGTATCGGTCTTGAATGTCGGATAGGAGAATAGTGCCATACCTTCCCGCCCGGCAATAGGCGATACGCTTATTTTTGCCCAGTTGTTGCCGTCATAGCCCCAAGCGTCTCCTGAAATTTTTCCTGCACGGTCTTTTCCGCCGATCATCATAGCTTGCGTTGTACCCCAATCGGTGGTGACGGTTATCAGTTGGCTTGTCCCGGATATCGGGAAGTCAGATGATAGCTCTTTCGGTGTGGTTTCAGGATAAGTCACAAACTCATATCCTGTGACGTTCTTGCTGTTGCCAAGAACGTAGTTTTCGTAGCCTCCGTAAATGTAATTCCATCCCGTACTGCGGGAAGTCCATGTTAACCAGTCGGTTGTGCTGTATAATGTCCCGTTGCCGTCAAGGATGTAGACGGCATCTTCGGTTGATGTCAGGGAGTTTATGTCGGGTGTGAAAGGAAATGAGACAACTGATGTTTCCCAATTGTCGTGTTCGGGACTGGGGGAAGTGCCTATGCTGTATCGTCCGTTCCCGTCGGTGGCGAGGCATACGGCCTGTCCGTTAAATAGGATTGTCTTCTGGGCTGAGGGATAGCCGAATTCTGTAGGAAGAATCCTTTTAGCAACTTGGTTCCAATAAAGGGAATCGGGTTTCATCTTGTGGACATTGACTGAAATCCTATAGTCCCGGCTGGTTGATTGGTCAGTGGATACAAGATGCAATCTTACTGCTCCGTTGCTGAAATCGATGCTGTCGGTTGAATTGGTCAGATAGTTTACGACAGTTTCCTCCGTGCCGTTACTGCTGGGTATATACAATTCCGCTACGGAACAGCCGTCAGTGGTGATTTTCACTACCAGCCTATTGGTCGCGGTGCCGTAGGGAAGAGAGTCGGCATTGTATATGAGGGCATTGTTCAGGTCAATGGAAAAATATACGGAGTCGAGATTCTCAAGAATCTTGTCGTTTTCGGCAAGTGTGAATGAGGTGACTATCGCACTTGATGTGGAAATGGGTTGCTGCTGCACCTCTTCCGAGTCACTGTTGCATGAGGCTATAGCTGCCGTGTTGATTGTGATGAGAATGTATAGAGCAAGTTTCTTAAACATAAGGCATTATTTTTCAAACTGCAAATTTAGCAACAATTTCATAAAATAGGGGAGGCGTGTGCTAAAAATACTGCAAAAATGCCGGTGGAAACAACTGCTTTGGAGTGTATCGTGTTGGTAGTTAGGGGATAATGGATGGCGGAAATGGTAAAAAGTGACTTTTTTTATAGTCTTTTAACTTGAACTAATCGGTTGTTGGTGTAATGGTTAATCATGTTTCCGTCGATCATTTCACTGAGGTCGGGCTGCCTGCCGATTACGGGGGCTTTGACTGAGCCTGCTGTTTTCAGGTCTTCTGCCGAAATCTCAACACGTGAATAATCCCATAATCCGTTATTGAGAAATGATTCCAGAAGTATTGCCCCTCCCTCTACAAGCAATGATGTTATACCATAGGAGTAAAGTGTTTCCAATGTCCCGCGTATGTCGATCCCGGGCTTGAGGGTGATTATGCTGTCGGGTAAATCGTTGCGTCTGAGAGCCGATAACCGTATGGCGGTTTCTCCTGTAGAGTTGAACACGGCTGCTGTCGATGGGATATTTCCCTTTCTGTCAGGTACGATTTTGATGGGGTTGCGTCCGGTCCACAATCTGACATTAAGACGGGGATTATCGGAAATGATTGTGTTGTTTCCGACAATTATTGCGTCATGTACTGATCGTAGCCTGTGGACGAGAACGGATGTGAGTACGGTGGAAAAACGTGCGGCGGTATCGTTTTTTTCTCGCTTCCGGTCGATGAACCCGTCGCGCGATTGGGCCCATTTCAGTGTTATGAACGGACGGCGCAGGCTGTGAACTGTCATGAACACGGCATTGAGACTACGGCATTCCTGTTCAAGCACTTGTGTAACAACTTCAATACCTGCTTCGCGCATCATTTTGATTCCGCGTCCGCTTACTTGACCGAACGGGTCAAGGCAGCCGACTACTACACGCGGAATCCCGCTGTCGATGATGAGTTTGGCACAGGGCGGCGTCTTGCCGTAATGGGAACATGGCTCAAGGGTTACATACATTGTCGCTGTGGTAAGTTGTCTGCGATCCTTGACCGATGCTATCGCGTTGACTTCGGCATGACCTTCTCCGCAGCGGTGGTGGTATCCTTCTCCGATGATAATCCCGCTGCCGTTTACGATTACGGCACCGACCATAGGGTTAGGTGATGTGTTGCCTAAACCGTTGGCTGCAATCTGCAATGCCCGTTTCATGTATCGGATGTCGTATTCCATTGGCGGTGGTTTCACAATGCAAAGATAATGAATTATAATTTCACATTGATGATGCCGCCTGACGAATGGGCTGTCAATGCCGGAGCATATTGGCTCTGTACTGTCGCGATTCCCGATGAATATTCCCCTGCATTGTTGGCGTACAGTTCGTAGGTGAGCAGGTATGTGCCTTTTGGCAGGTGTGAGACAAAGATGTCGGTTGTGGCATCGCGGTTCTCGCGGTAAAAATATATCCCTTCGGCGAATATGGGGCGCGGCAGTTGTTCTACAGGTTCAAAACATGCCGCGCGCTCATCGGTTATTGCTACGTAGTCCATGTCCTGGGATACGGTGACAAGCAACTCTATCTTTATGATGTCTCCTTTCGTCAGGTCTCCAGCTGTTTCCCATTCTACTCCCCCGGATGCCGTTTTTTTCCGGTATATGCGTTTTTCAATGGAAACGGCGTTACATGACCGGGACGCTACATTTTTCATGTTGTCCCTGTATTGGCAGAACACTGTACCCCATGCCGGCTGGTTTCCGGGCTTGGTTATCGTCAGGTATTTTCCTGAGGGTGACAGTGCGGAAATGTCGCTACGGAAATATCCGGTTGCTGATTCGACATTGGACGGGGTGATTAAATCGTTGCCCAACCTGATTGTCGCGTTATGGCTCGGTTTAAGCCATTTTGAACCTGAATTAATTATCGATGCGATGACTGTGCTTGCAGTTACTGATGTCCCCCAGTCATTTGTCCCTTTTTGCAGTATGAGCCATTGGCGTATCCGGTCTATTTCCGCACAGCCCGGTTCTATGGCGTTGAATGCGTCAAGTATTATGGCTGTCATACCGGTTTTTCCCATTGACCATTGGGATGGCTGATTGTCGAGAGATGGCCACCATGTCCCGTCGGATTCCGACGATCGAGAGAATTCCCGTATCGAGTTGAGTATTTGTTGTGCTGAGGAACGGTATCCGTTGTTGTTCAGGATAATGGCTGATATTGCTTTTGATGCTGCATCCTGTTGTCTCCAGTCGCTTATGATACGTTGTAAGGTTGCCGCTGTCACTTTTCCTGCTGCGGTCGACTGTCTTATGTCCTTGAAATAGTCGCGGACGAAGGTGTATGGCGTATAGTCACCTTGGGGATATTTGCCATAGTTGCGGGCATTGTAGTTGTCGATGTATTTTATCGCGTTGGTTATCATCGAATTCAGCCGCTCGTCATCGGGAAGGTAGCCGAGGCGTTTAAGCTGTCCGCATAAGTTGAGGATATTTAGCGTGCACCATTGTGACGGTTCGGTCGATTCGGCAATCCATCCCCAGCCTCCTTTGTCGCGCTGCAGTTCGGCAAGGCGGGTGATGTTGCGGGAATATGTGGATTCGATCTCCTGTTTGTCGAACAGCAGAGCAAGTCTGGACATACGCTCGGTATCGCTACGGGCATCCATTACCCATGGGGTTGCTTCAAGAAGTACTTTTTTCAGATCCTGATTACGTTCAAGCATTGAAGTCAGGGTTGAATCTGACCGGTCGGACTGTTGCCATCGGTGCAGAGCCGATGCTATCCCAGGATTATTCCGGATGATGCCTTGTGCTATTGCTGCCGAGAATATTGCCGACATGGCTCCGATGGAAGTCTTGCCGCTTTCTGCTCTTAATCCCGGCAGGGCTGTTACGCAGTACCATGTAGGGTTTTCGCAGAATTGCAGAGTGACGCGTGTGCCCTTTGGTGTCCGTGGCAGCTGCATTGAGAATGAGGTTGCTCCCGGTGCTATGTAAAACGGGCTGCTTTCGATAATCGGGGTTGAGGACGGGAGTATCGGAATTATCGACTGCTCACCGTCGGTGAATGTTCCGGTCGATGATTTTATGCGGTATCCTATTGCAGGGCTGTCGGCAGGGGTGGTAATGTGTGTGGTTATGACTGCCGATTGCTGCGGAGCGATGGTGTCGTTGTATGTGTGCCGGGAAACAGCCATGCCGGTAGCGAGGTCAAACAGCTCTACCGTTGTACTTACCGGAACGGTGTCACCGGTGTTGTTCATTACCGATGCCTGAATATACGGTGTGTCTCCTATGCGAAGAAAACGGGGCATGTTGGGTTGTACCATGACAGGCTTGCTTGACGTGACATCATGGGTGAAGTTGTCGGCAAGCAGCTCACTGTTATAGGCAATGGCATTGAATATCCATCGGGTGTTGGCGTCAGGTACAGTGAAAGAATATGAAAGCCGTCCGTTTTCATCGGTTGTCAATGTCGGGTTGAAGAATGCCAACGGTACTTCTGCGTCACGGTAGGTGAATGTGTCATTGCCGGATTCAGTAATCCCTGTTTCTGGCTCATTTCCGCTGTTGCTCCCTTCCTCTTTGACTTCATCGTTTACAGTGAGCATTGTCTCATGGACGGTTTCCGCTTTATATACTCTTGAAGAGCCTGCGCGTACTCCTCCTGCCAGCATTATTCCCGGTGATTGGCAGAACTCATGCCCGTAAGTGTCGATTCCCGGTATTATCACTGAGGAGCAGTCGTGTTTGGCTTTATTTATCACAGATGCGTAGGTTGACGCGTCGTTGAAATAATAGGTGTGGATGCCGAATGTGACCGGTTGAGGACTGGCGGGCTTGAACGTCAGGTCATTTTGCTGTAGCTTATCGAGTGCCTTGGCATACATGTCAAGGATTATTGCCGACTTGCATCCTGTTCCGGTATTGTCTTTCACTCTGAATGTCCAAGTCTCTCGTGCATTGGGTGTTATTTTGTCTCTGAAACATTCGATCCCGATTGAAATTGCGGGAGAAGAACCCGTTTTCCTGATAGAGATGTTTTGGCTGTAGTCATTATAGTTCCTGACTGTACGGAATGTTATGTTGATGTCGTTGACTCCCTCCGGCAGTGTCAAACCGAAACGGTGTATTCCCGGAATCGGAGTTAGCCATCCTTGCGACAGTATGCTGTCGGTATTCCATACGGTGTATCTGATGTGGCTGCCGGAAACAGATGTGCCGTAAATAACCTGAATGTTGCTGTTGTCGGTGGTGTATTCTGTTATTGGAATCCACAAAGGGGTCTCTACCGGTGGCATCTTGTCGTCAGGACGGTACAGGTTGATGCTTTCGGATGTTTCGGCTGATACCGTAGCATTGCCTGTCAGCTCAAATGTTATGGAATAGTTCCCGCTTGGAATGCCACTCCAGTCCACGGTCGGATTACCGGAATGGAATGTGCCCGAATAAACGGTATCGCTACCTTTTTTAAGTTCGTAACGGATCGTGTCATTTATCGGGTTATTGTTTATGTCTAAAATCCTGATGTCCAGTCGAACCGGAGTTGATACATCGATGTCTGAGGACAACGATGTCGTAATGGAGTAATTTTCCCACGGGGAGAATGTTTTTGTTGTTTCTTGGCTTTCGCCGGTTGCTGATACGGCTGTAATGCCGGCAATGAATATGCCGTCAGGGATAGGGGAACTGGCAAGAAGCCCGTGCGGTAGCTCAAATGAGAAATTCCCTTCGCTATCGGTCTTTGTTGACAGCGAATGGAATGATATTGGAGACCGGCTTTTCCAGGTGTTGCGGTTACGTGCCGACAGGATCATCGTGACATCGGCATCACTAAGTGGGAATCCTGAATAGGTCTCCACTTTTCCGCTTAATGTTATGTCCCCTTTTTGGGGTGTGCCGTTTTTGACTTCCGTTATATCGATGAAATAAGTGGGTAGTTTGTAGTCGCTTACCGTGAAACTCTTTGTCGCAAATATGCGGTCTTGGCTATTTGCTATCTGGATTCGGTAATTTCCGGTCAGTCCGTCAATCGGAATGGCGAATGTCCCGGATATGCGGCCCCATTCATCCGTGCGGAATGACCTGCTCTCCTTTTTCCTGTAGTTGACATCCCTTATTGTGACAGTCACATCCGCATTTGCCAGCAGCTTTCTTTCATGTCGGTCAATATGGTATGTGATTGCGCTCCACTTGACGGTGTCTCCCGGATGGTATATTGCCAAATCGGTAAAGCAGGAAGCATGATAGCTGGTGTCGTTATATGAATACCGGTTATAATACAGCTCGGGTATGGATTGGCTACCTTCTTTTAATGCAAATATTTCCCGTGTCTTACTGTCGATTAGCGCAAAACCGTCGGAGGCGGATGTAGCTATTTTATGTCTTGTCCTGTTTTTGACCTCATAAATGTCGACGCCGCTTTCCGGCATTCCGGTGAGCGGATTTACGGCACATGCCATGGACCGGTTGCCGAATGAGGAGTGTAATAATGCAATATCGCTGCAATAAATGACATCGTAGGAATGGTATTTTGAAAATTCTTTTCCGTCAATGTTGGGGACTATAAAATAGCATCCAGGCTGCTCTATTACGGTCTTGCATGTGGTGAGTCCTTTGAATGGGACGACAGAGTCGGTCTTGACTTCGATTGATTTTACAAGTTGAGGCTGTGAGCCCGGATTATTGCCCGGTACATAGTTGGGATATACCGGAATTCCGGTTTCGGGTATGCGGTATAAATCAAGGGAGAATTTGTTGGCGTTGCTGTTGTTGACTGTTATGTGGAGAGTATCCCCGGGAACGACGGTGTTGCGGGAGCGTATGCTGACGACCGGAGTTGACAGTTCTCCTATTATGTTTTCAAGGCATCCGTTCCTGAAATATGCCGGATGACGTTGCAGGTGGGACTGTATGTTCCGGTACAGCCATTGGCGTTGGGGAGTCTCGGGCGTGTACCGGTTCATTGTATATAGGATTTCTGCTGAATATTCGCTGGCAAAGTGATTTAGATACATTTCTTTCAATATGTCAAACGTCCCTTTGCCGTTGTCGTTGCCGGTAGTCTTGTATATATGGCCCGAAAGGAATTCGATGCGGCTGATGTCGCAGTCTATGAATGCTGCCTGTTTCTGCCTGTTGAATGAGAGAAGCTCCTTGTACAAGGACAGTATGCGTTGTGTTGCTGGTGAGGTGTATGAGAATGTAAGTTGCGTGTATTTATCGTATCGGCATAGCCATGAAGACGGGAGCGTCACACTCATCCGGGATGTCTCGTTTAGCAGTGATATTATGTGTCGGGAAATGAAATCGTAAAGAGTCGGATAGAATGTGAATGTGTGATTGTCGTGTGTAATGATTGTGCGGAAATTCTTTAAGGGTGCAGACTGTAGGGGGGCGGTGCGTGACAGTGCCGAGTCACACAGTGATATTATCTTGTGCAGGAACTGGTTGCCGTCCCATGTGTCGTAGTCTTCGGGTAAGGGCAGTAAAGGGTTGTCGCGCCGGTCATATTTCCACCTGTCAGAGGAATATATGTCAGTATATATGTCGGCAAGCAGAGTGTAAAGAATGGCCCGTGTGCAGTCATTGTCCTCGGCTTGGGCAATGTGTTCGATGCGTGACATCGCTTCAGGCAGGTTGTCAGATGAAATCATGCTTTGGGCAAGAGAATAGTCGATCAGTGCCTTTATCGTTCCGAAGCCGTTCTTGTCGGACATGGCTTGTTTGAGCCTTTTTTCGGCTTGTTCGCTGACTTTCTGCGGATATGCAAAGTCCGGTGCGCTATATGTTGTGCTGCTGTGAACGGGTGCGATACCTATTGTGAGAAATAAAATCGATGCCAGGATGTAACGTAGCTGGTTCATGGTGACAATATTAAAATGAAACAGGCCGAAAGGTCTTCATGACCTTAAGACCTGTATATGTCTTTGAAACAAATTTAGAGAATGTAATGTTATTTCTTGCCGTTTTTCTTATGGCGCTTGTGGTGGTTCATTATTTTGCGCGTGAATTTCCTCTCTGCCCCTTTCAGTTGAAACAACTGTTTTTTTGTGAGCACATTCTTGAATTTTTCAAAATATGACATTTCAATGTCGGCTTCCTTGCTCTTTAGCTTGAACAGGGCTTCGGCAGCTTTTTCGTATTCGGAATCGGTCACGTTATTACCTTTATCAGAAAGTTCCTTTTCTATTTGGCGCACATCCTTGTTGGCTTTATGGGTTTCGCTTTCCATTGCGTCATATAGGGGGAAAAATTCTTCTTGCTGTTTTTCGGTAAGTTCGAGTTCTTTGGCGAGGAATGAGTGCTTGTATTCACGCATTTCCTTGAACCACTTCTGTCTGTCACTTTTTGATGCCGGTTTCTGTGCATTGACGGTTGAAAACTGAGCTAAAAAAGCAAGGATCAGTATTATGATATAATTGCGTTTCATAATGGTTGTTTTACCTGGTTAGTTCTTCGGTGGATATGCCTTCGCTGTACATGTCTTCCAGTACATCGTAATCGTTGATTTCCTCCATATAGTAATCGTTCATGAAAACTTCATTGTCCAAGGCGTTGGCAAGTATGGAATTGGTGTCAATGGAAAGGCCGGTATCGGAAGGAGACATGAGGCTGAACATCTTCATCATGCACCAGATGCCCAAGAACATTGCGGCAAGATACACGTATGGCCTGATCTTTTGCCATCTTGTACGAGGCATGATTTTAGGCGTGATGTCGCGTTCGGGCAGTCTCTGTGCCATTTCGGATATGAAATTATCGAAATAGCCGTCGGGAACTGTCATCCCTGACTTGTGTCCGATTTCAGATAAAATATCTTTTTCGCTTTTCATCTTGGGTTCATTTGCTTTATGAGACATCTGTTGGGGGGAAAGGTTTAATCGTTGTCATTAAAATATTGCTCGATTTTTTTTACCGCGAGGTGGTAAGACGCTTTCAGCGCACCTACTGAGGTGCCGAGTATTTCTGACATCTGTTCATATTTCATTTCATCATAATATTTCATGTTGAAAACGAGTCTCTGTTTCTCGGGAAGTGATGCAATGGCTTTGCGTAGTTTCAGCCTCAGTTCGTCCCCGTCGATATATTCATCGGCTTCTATCGAATTGATGAGAAACGAATCCTCGTCGTCAATGGAAATATTGTGTTTCTTGCGCTCGCGTTCAAGGAATGTGATGCTTTCGTTTATCGCAATCTTATATAGCCATGTCGACAGCTTGGCATCTCCACGGAAGTTCTCGATTGATGACCATGCTTTAAGGAAAGTGTTTTGCAACAGATCATTGGCATCATCGTGATTCTCGACCATGCGGCGTATCTGCCAATAAAGCGGCTCGGTGTACATGGCTATGACCTCGGCAAATGCCTTGCGGCAGGAATCCGGGTCGCGAAGCCTGTCGATGAGCTCATGTGTCTCTTTTTGACTTTCTTGTGGCATGGTTCTGACTGAAGTTTATGAGAATTGAAGCGTAAAATTAGAGAAAGTTTTTTAGATTTGCACCAAAATAGCGTGTTAATTGTTCTTTCTGAATGGATATTACATTGACATTTGAGTCGGTCATGGCTGCATTGGCGTTGACTTTCGTTGCCGGAATGTCCACCGGGATAGGAAGTCTGATGGCTTTTTTTACCAAGGCGACCAATACCCGTTTTCTCTCGGGTGCGCTTGGGTTGTCGGCAGGAGTTATGGTCTATGTTTCGTTTATGGAGCTGATACCGGATGCGATTGATGTGATGCAAAGGCTCTATTCCGGAAAAATCGGGATGGTATATATACTGTTGGCTTTCTTTGGGGGGATGGGTCTGATTGCGGCAATCGACTTTTTTATACCGGAAGATGAAAATCCTCATGAGTTCCATGCGATAGGGAAAGCGGGATGTCCGTGTGGCAGGCCAGCAGAGGGACGGTTGAGGCGCACAGGATTGATGCTTGCATTGGCTATAGGTATCCATAATTTCCCGGAAGGAATGGCTACGTTTGTGTCGGCTCTTGATGGTCTTGATGTCGCATTGCCTATCGTTATTGCTATAGCCATACATAATATACCGGAGGGAATTGCTGTTTCTGTCCCCATCTATCATTCATCCGGAAACAGGCGTAAAGCGTTGTCCTATTCTATTCTTACAGGACTAGCTGAACCGGTTGGGGCGCTATTCGGAATGGCGTTTCTATTACCGTTTTGGACTCCCGGGCTAAGTGGATCGTTACTTGCGGCGGTAGCCGGTGTCATGGTATATATATCGTTTGATGAACTGTTGCCGAGTGCCGAGGAGTACGGGCATCATCATTTTGCCATAGGTGGGGTAATCGTGGGTATGGTGGTTATGGCATTCTCGTTACTGTTGTTCTGATTGCGGTGTTTCACTATAAATAGCGATTGCGCCAGCGTATTGTTATTGCTAATTTTGCACCGGAAAAAGAAAAATGAAATTAACGGGAATGTTATCGGTGTTAATGACGTGCATGGTATCGGGTATACCTTGCCGGGCTACCGATATTCCGGTTGATACCGCATTATGCTTGCAGGAAATTTCAGTCACGGCTATCAAGCAATCATCTGACATCGGGGTGCAGCCTGTTGCGGCAACTGTTATTGACAGGGGGAATGTTGAACGATTGAATGTCGTCACGATGAAGGATGTCAGCGAGGTAGCCCCCAATTTCTATATCCCTGACTACGGCTCAAGGATGACATCGTCGATTTATGTCAGAGGGATAGGTGCCCGTATCGACCAGCCGGTTATCGGCATGAATGTGGATAATGTCCCGCTGATGAATAAGAATAACTATGATTTCGATATTGTCGATATTGAGAAGATTGAAGTCCTGAGGGGTGCTCAAAGCACTCTCTATGGACGTAATACTATGGGAGGTATGGTAAATATATACACCTTGTCTCCTATGAAGTATCAGGGCATGCGGTTTATGGGGGAGTACGGGAGCGGTAACTCGATTAAGGCGTCGTTGTCTTATTATGCCAGGCTGCTTCCGGAATTGGGTATGTCGTGGAGTGGCTATTTCTCCATGTCCGACGGCTTTTTTACCAATAGGGATAACGGAAAAAAATGTGATGAGGAAAAGCAGGGGAATTTGCGATGGAAAACGGTGTGGCGTATTACGGAAAATGTGATGCTTGAAAATGTAGCCGGGATGCAGGTTACACGTCAGGGAGGTTATCCGTATGCCTCGATAGTTACAGATGAGATAAATTATAATGACACCTGTTTTTATCGGCGTACAGGGATTACCGACGGACTTACGGTAAAGTGGACTCCTTCAAATACTTTCTCGCTGTCAAGTATCACAAGTTTCCAGTATATTGACGATAATATGACTCTTGATCAGGATTTCCTTCCGTTAGAGTATTTTACGCTGACGCAAAAATGTGATGAATGGGCTATGACCCAGGATTTTGTTGTTAGTGGAAGTGCCGGTGCCTACAGGTGGTTGGGAGGCGTGTTCGGCTTTTACAAGAGCATGGAGATGGATGCTCCGGTAACGTTCAAGGATTATGGTATAGATAAGTTGATTGAAAAGCACCGTAATGACGCTAATCCGTATTATCCTATCGGATGGAATGATGATGCGTTCGTGCTGGGAAGCAATTTCCGGAATCCGGTACATGGAGTTGCCGCATATCATCAAAGCAGTTACAGCTCGGGACGGTGGAACTTTACTGCGGGAGTGCGATTCGATTATGAATACACCGAATTGGAATATAATAGTTTCTGTAATACATCCTACACGATTTATGATCACTATACGGCTGGAGCTAAGGATGATAAGGTGTTTAGAATCGATGGTGTCAATATTGACGATTATGGCCGTCTCGGCAAGTCGTTTATGGAACTGTTGCCGAAATTTGCGGTGACCTATAGCCTTCCGACAGGAATGCCTTCGACGGTATATGCGTCAGTGTCAAAGGGCTATAAATCGGGAGGGTATAATACGCAAATGTTTTCGGATGTGCTTCAGCAACGGATTATGGGGCTTATGGGGCTCGGGATGAAATATGATGTCGATGATGTTGTAGGTTATAAGCCGGAAAAAAGCTGGAATTATGAAGTGGGGTCGCATCTGTCTCTTTTTGATGGTCGGATGGATATTGACGCTGCTGCTTTTTATATCGATTGTCGTGACCAGCAGCTTACGATGTTTCCTGACGGAACAACTACCGGACGCATAATGACCAATGCCGGTAAGACTCGCAGTGCCGGAGTGGAACTGACGATCGGATACAGGCCTGATGACAGGTGGGCGTTCAATGCAAGCTATGGATATACCGATGCGCGTTTTGTGGAGTTCGATAATGGCAAAGGGGATTTTGCCGATAACCGTATCCCGTATTCCCCGTCCAATACCTTGTTTGCCGGAGTGACGTATTCCCTGCCGGTCAGAAGCCCGTGGCTTGACCGGGTGAGGCTGAATGTAAATGTCAGAAGTGTCGGGGACATTTATTGGGATGAGGCCAATAGCGTCAAACAGCCGTTTTATTCTATGCTCGGGGTCTCAATGAGACTGGAACATGACAAATATTCGCTCGACTTGTGGGGTGAGAATCTGACAGATACCGATTACAAGACATTTTATTTCGTGTCGATAGGCAATGGGTTTTATCAGTCGGGAAAGCCGTGTCGGGTGGGCGTTACATTGAGAATGAATTTTAAAACCAAATAGAAAAATGAAACGATTAAAACCATTGTTTATCTTTTTTGTGGCATTGGCACCAGTGCTGGTGTCATCGTGCAGTGATGATGAAGAGCCGGTAGTGCCGGCTGTGCCTGAGGCGTCTGTGGCTCCCGATTGTATCAGCTATCAAGCCGAGACGAGTGTATATACTTTGAGTGAGTCCGATCCTTCGGCTTCGCCGTATATCAATACCGAGTCGGTTTATGAGGTAGCATTTGATGATACGAAAACGACAGCCACGATAACGATCAATAATGCGAAATTTGCAGAAAAGATGCCTCCGCTTAACATGCAATTCAAGAATGTTTCGGTCGAGTTAGGTGCTGATGGCTATAAATTGCGGTCAAATGAACTGATTCCGGAGATTGCCGACACCCCTTATCCTTCATACGTGATTACTTCTCTTAGTGCCGATGTGTCATTTGCGGAAGGTGGCTATCTGAAGTTCACGTGTGCCGGCCGTTGGTCGGTGAGTGTGGCTCTGACTGTCCCTACGACGGTAGATTGAGGAATTGACGATAACGGAGTGGTACAGCTATGCGGCAGGCTGTACCACTTTTTTTGTGCTTAATGTATGAGGGGGAATACGTCTACTTTTTGAGAAAAAAGGGAGAAATAAAAAGGATAAAAATGGTGTGTGGTATTGCGATAAATTAACTATATTTGCAGTTGCAAAAGCGTGAGAATGTACGCTTTTGAAAAGTATTTGATGCTATTGATGTGACTGTTAGGCGGTTGGCTGCCGGGTGGTTGCATTGTGCTTGTTGATAAGAGAAGAAAATTATAAATCGTAAATATGGTATCATTAGAGATTTTTGGTATTCAGAACTCGACGCTTGCGGTGGTAGCTGCACTGACCGGTGTCGCGCTTGTCGCTGCTGCGTTATGGGTTGCCGGACTTATTGCTCCCCGGTCGTTTAACCCGCAGAAAGGGGAGGCATACGAATGCGGTATCCCTACCCGCGGAGAGAGTATGTCGCAATTCAAGGTGGGCTATTACCTTTATGCGATCCTGTTCTTGATGTTTGATGTCGAGACCGTATTCCTGTTTCCCTGGGCCGTGCGTGTGAAGGAATTGGGGGTAGACGGATTGGTCGGTATCGCAGTATTTTTCGGAATTTTAGTGTTGGGTCTTGTTTATGCCTGGCGGAAAGGAGCTCTTGAATGGAAGTAACAACCAAAAGTATGCCCTATGAGGCATGGAAAGACAACGAATATATCGAGCAACTCGTTGAAGAACTGAAGGCGAATGGAACAAATGTTATTGTGGGTTCGTTTGATAAGCTTATTAACTGGGGACGCTCTAATTCAATATGGCCGCTGACATTCGCGACCAGCTGTTGTGGTATTGAATTTGTTTCGCTCGGTGCAGCACGCTACGACATGGCACGTTTCGGCTGGGAAGTTGCGCGTTCGTCACCCCGTCAGGCCGACTTTATGATGGTCGCCGGTACTATTGTTCACCGTATGGCACCTGTGATGCGCCGATTGTATGATCAACTTGCCGAGCCGAAATATGTTATCGCTACCGGAAGCTGTGCTATTTCCGGCGGTCCGTTCCGCAACTCCTATCATGTGGTTAAGGGTATTGACGAAATTGTTCCGGTTGATGTCTATCTGCCCGGTTGTCCGCCCCGCCCCGAAGCGATGATTTATGCTATCATGCAGTTGTCCCGTAAGATGAAGGTGGAGAAATTCTTTGGTGGTGTGAACCGTAAGGAAAAAATCGAGGAGTTTTTAGCTGCTCATCCTGAAGAATCATACGATTGATTACAAGACGTCACATGGAAGTTATTAATAAGAAAAAGATATTATTAGATATGGCAAATATTCAGGAAAAAATAACCAAGCTATTTCCCGATGCGACATTTGAGGAAGGTGAAATACTATTGGTAAATATTCCCGATGCCAAGTGGCATGACTTGGCAAAATGCTTGAAAGAGGATGCCGACCTGCATTTTGATTATCTTGTGACGATTGTGGGTATGGACTGGAAGGATAAATTCGGATGTGTATATTATCTCCGCTCGACAACGGATAATGTGCAAATTTCAGTCAAGGTGACTACCGAAGACCGTGAAAATCCGATGCTTCACAGTGTGTCTGATGTATGGAATATTGCAACGGTATACGAACGTGAAGTGTATGATTTCTTCGGAATTATTTTTATAAATAATCCTGACATGCGCCGCCTGTTCCTCAGTATAGACTGGAAGGGCTATCCGCTGCGTAAGGACTATGATATGAGTCCTGAGAATAATCCTGTCCCCCGAGAGAACGAACGGCAGGAGGATGTCACATATACTTACGTAGAGAACGAAAACGGAAAGGTAGAGAAGAAAACGATAACATTATTCGAACCCAATGACTTTGTCGTGAATATAGGTCCGCAGCATCCCGCAACTCACGGAGTGTTGCGTTTCCGTACTGCTGTAGACGGTGAGACGATCAAGAAGATCGATTTCTATTCAGGGTATATCCATCGTGGTATCGAGAAGTTGTGTGAAGGACTGACTTATCCTCAGACACTCCATTTTATGGATCGAATGGACTATTTTTCCGGTCACCATTATCACCATGCTTTATGTATGGTCTATGAAAAGGCATTGGGGATAGAAATATCCCGCCGGGCACAAGTCATAAGAGTGCTGATGGATGAGCTTGCCCGTATAGCTTCTCACTGTCTGTTCCTCGGGACTTATTGCATGGACTTGGGGGCGACGACAATGCTGTTCTACACATTGCGCGTACGTGAACAGATTCTTGATATAATGGAACGTACCTGCGGTGCACGCATGACATTCAACTATGGATGCATAGGGGGTGTGATGCAGGATCTGCATCCCGATTTCGTTAAGGATGTGAAGGCGTTGCTTGCAGTGTTGCCTGCCAATATCAAAGAATATAACAAGCTGTTTATCGGTAATGTCATTGCAAAGGGCCGTCTCGAAAATGTCGGGTCGCTAAGTCGTGAGGATGCAATATCCTACGGAGTCACGGGTCCTTCAGGACGAGCATCGGGCTGGGCTTGTGATGTACGCAAGACTCATCCTTACAGTATCTACGGAGAACTTGATTTTGAAGAAGTTGTCTATACCGAAGGTGACTCGATGTCCCGCACCAAGTTGCGTATAGCAGAGATGGAGCAGTCGGCTCGTATCATAGAGCAGCTTATCGATAATATTCCGGAGGGCGAATATTGCGTGAAAGTGCCTAAGGTCATCAAACTTCCTGCCGGCCATTGGTTCCAGATGGTGGAAGGTTGTCGTGGAGTGTTCGGTGTGTATATCGAAAGCGATGGCGGTACATCACCTGCGAGGTTGAAGCTCGCTCCTCCGTGTCTGCCACTTGCCAATGTCGTGGATCATTTGACTCGCGGCAGCAAAATTGCCGATTTGATTACGATAGGAGGTTCGCTTGACTATATCGTTCCTGACATCGACCGCTAAACAAAGAAAAATATAGTAATTATAATAGATTATGTACGACTTATCAGTTATAACCAATTGGATTCATGAACTATTGCTCTCAGTCATGCCGGGTTGGCTTGCAACGACGGTAGAGTGCGTGGCCATAGGTGTCGCTCTCCTATTGGTATATGCCTTATTGGCATTGTTTTATATCTATTTCGAACGTAAGGTGTGTGCCGCGTTCCAGTGCCGTCTTGGACCGAACCGTGTGGGGCCGATGGGTTTGTTGCAGTCGTTTGCCGACATGTTCAAGATGCTCATCAAGGAGGTCATACGGTTGAAGCATATCGATAGATTCCTGTTTGCACTTGCTCCTTATTTAGTGATAATAGCATCAATGTTGTCATTTGCGGTATTACCGTGGGGTAACGGATTGCAGATACTTGATTTCAATATAGGTATCTTCTTCCTTATTGCAGTATCATCCATCGGAGTCCTCGGTATTCTGCTTGCAGGATGGTCAAGTAACAACAAGTTTACTCTTATCGGTGCTTTGCGTTCCGGAGCCCAGATGGTGAGTTACGAACTTTCAATCGGCCTATCGGTGCTTACAATGGTCGCTTTTGCCGGAACGATGTCAGTGACCGGTATCGTAGAAGAACAGAAGGATTTGTGGTTCATTTTCTCGGGACATATTCCTGCAATCATTGCTTTTGTGATTTATCTTATAGCAGGTACTGCCGAGACCAACCGTGGCCCGTTTGACCTCCCCGAGGCAGAAAGTGAGTTGACGGCGGGTTATCATACGGAATATTCGGGTATTCATTTCGGATTTTTCTATCTTGCCGAATACCTTAATCTGTTCATTGTCTCTGGGGTTGCAACATTGCTTTTCTTCGGAGGGTGGATGCCACTCCACATTCCCGGATGGGACGGTTTTAACGCTGTGATGGATTTCATCCCTTCAGTGGTATGGTTTATAGGCAAGGCGATTGCACTCTCGTTTGTGATTATCTGGTTTAAATGGACATTCCCCCGTCTGCGTATCGACCAGTTGCTTAATCTTGAGTGGAAATATCTGCTTCCCATCAACTTGTTCAATCTTGTGCTTATGGTGCTTGTGATCGTTTACGGTCTGCATTTTTAAGCTAGTGAAATAGAGAAAAGAGAAATTTATATAACCATGATGATTTCGTGAATATGAGCGATAAATTTGGAAAAATAGCCCAGGTTATCGGACCGGTAGTCGATGTGGCGTTTGAGGGCGAAGGTAATGTTATTCCGCCTATATATACGGCATTGAAGGTGGATCGTCCCGACGGCTCCGAGCTTATACTCGAAGTGGAACAGCACATTGGAGAAAATACGGTGCGTTGTGTAGCAATGGACAGTACCGATGGGTTGCAGCGAGGAATGAGAGTGGATAATCTCGACCGTCCTATTGCAGTACCCACCGGAGAACAGGTGAAGGGGCGTCTGTTGAATGTTATCGGAGATGCGATTGATCATCTTCCTGAACTTAAACGTGAGAATCTGCGTCCTATCCATCAGCCTGCTCCTGATTTTGAAGACCTCACTATCGGTACTGAGATATTATATACCGGTATTAAGGTTATCGACTTGCTTGAACCGTACAGTAAGGGCGGTAAAATCGGGCTTTTCGGAGGTGCCGGTGTGGGCAAGACGGTACTCATCATGGAGCTTATCAACAATATTGCGAAAGGTCATAACGGATTTTCGGTGTTTACCGGAGTTGGAGAGCGTACCCGCGAAGGCAATGACCTGCTCCGTGAGATGATTGAAAGCGGTGTAATGAAATATGGTGACAAATTTGCCGAGGGCATGGAGAAAGGCGAGTGGAATCTTGCCGATGTCGACATGGAGAAGGTAAAAGAATCACAGGCAACCCTTGTTTTCGGTCAGATGAACGAACCGCCAGGAGCGCGTCTGCGTGTAGCTTTGTCCGGACTGACTGTTGCCGAGCAGTTCCGTGACCAGGATGGAGGCGGAAAGGAGATACTTCTGTTTATCGATAACATATTCCGTTTTACACAGGCCGGTTCGGAGGTTTCAGCTCTTCTCGGGCGAATGCCGTCGGCAGTGGGTTACCAGCCTACTCTTGCCTCGGAAATGGGTAAATTACAGGAGCGTATCACTTCGACAAAGAATGGATCAATCACTTCAGTTCAGGCTATCTATGTGCCTGCCGATGACTTGACTGACCCGGCTCCTGCCACTACGTTCAACTTCCTTGATGCTACAACAGTATTAAGCCGTAAGATTGCAGAACTTGGTATTTATCCGGCAGTAGATCCTCTTGAATCCACGTCGCGTATCCTTGATCCCAATATTATAGGAGAAGATCACTACAATACGGCTCAGGCAGTAAAGCAGTTGCTTCAGAAGTACAATGAACTTCAGGATATTATAGCCATTCTCGGTGTCGACGAGCTTTCCGATGAGGATAAACTTGTCGTGGCACGTGCCCGTCGTGCTCAACGATTCCTGTCACAGCCGTTCTTTGTTGCGGAACAGTTTACCGGATTACCCGGCGTTATGGTCCCGTTGAGTGAGACTATCCGTGGTTTCAAGATGATCCTTAGCGGCGAGATGGACGAGTATCCTGAACAGGCATTCCTCAATGTCGGAACGATAGACGAGGCTATAGCCAAGGGCAAGAAATTGCTTGAAGACATTAAGTAGAAAATAACAGAAACAGAACATGACACTTAATATAATATCGGCAGAGGATATCCTGTTTTCGGGTGAGGTGGAACTTGTTACGCTTCCCGGTGAAAAAGGTGCGTTTACGGTTCTCAATAGCCATGCTTCTCTGATCTCGACACTTATCCCCGGAAAAATCGTGTATGATGAGGGAGACAAGCGTTCGGAGATGGAGATTTCCGGCGGTCTGGTCGATGTCGATAATAATGTAGTGTCGGTGTGCATATATTAGTATGAAAAAAGTATTTCTCATAATGATGATTCTGCTTTCGACGGTTATCGCACCATCGAGAGTGAGCGCTTCGGAAGATGGCGAATTGAAGATTAAAGAGACGATCTTCCATCATCTGGGCGACGGATATGGATGGGAAGTACCGTTTTCTCATCACCATCGTATTCCATTGCCTGTCATTGTTCGGGATAATGATGGAGATTGGCATTGTTTCAGTTCTTCTCGTGTGGCTCATGGTGAGGTTTACGACGGGTTCTACATTGCAGAGGGTGGAGGCTATAATGGCAAGATAGTAGGTCGTGATGCCGACGGAGTTGAATATCGTCCACTTGATTTGTCGATTACAAAGAATGTGCTGGCGCTGTTTATCTCAATGGCAGTTGTGTGTGCCTGTGTGTTCAGTGTGGCACGATGGTACAGACGTAACGGGTATAAGGCTCCCCGCAAGTGTGTCGGGGCTATAGAGTCTCTTATCGCGTTTGTTTATGAGGGAGTCATCAAGTCCACTCTAAAGGAGAACGCCCGGAGGTTTGCCCCCTACTTGTTGACAGTGTTTTTCTTTATTTTTGTGATGAACTTGCTGGGATTGATTGTCATCTTCCCCGGTGGTGCGAATCTTACGGGAAATATTGCTGTTACAATGGTTCTGGCTGTAATGACTTTCCTTGTGACAAATATTTTCGGGACAAAGCATTATTGGAAAGATGTGTTTTGGCCCGATGTACCCATCTGGCTGAAATTCCCTATTCCCATCATGCCGATTATAGAGGTGTTTGGAATGTTTACCAAGCCGGCAGCCTTGACGGTGCGTCTGTTTGCCAATATGATGGGTGGACACATGATTGTGATAGTCTTGACAATGCTCATTTTCATCTTTGCCCCGATGGGAGCGGCAGTTACAGGAGCGACAACGGTGGTGTCGGTGATATTCTCGATATTCATGTTGCTGATAGATGTGCTTGTGAGTTTTATTCAGGCATACGTGTTTACGATGCTGTCCACAATATTCATCTCATTGGCTCAGGAAAATCCGCATCATGATGAAACACAGATGATTGAAAATAAATTATAATTAACAATAAATAAAAACAGAAAATTATGTTAGCAATGATTTTAGCAGCCGTTGAACCTCTGTTGGGTCTTGGCGCAAGTGTTGGTGCTGCAGTAGCAGCTATTGGTGCAGGTATCGGTATCGGAAAGATTGGTGCATCGGCAATGGAAGCTATCGCACGTCAGCCGGAGTCGGCAGGAGACATTCGTAGTAACATGATTGTTATCGCCGCGTTGGTTGAAGGTGTTGCGCTGTTTGCTGTTATTGTTTGTATCCTCGCATTGTTCGTATAATAGCAAGCTGTTGTCAGTATGGAACTATTCACGCCTGAACTTGGCCTGATATTCTGGATGTTCTTATCGTTTGCCGTGCTTTTCATAGTATTGTGGAAATTTGCATGGCCGGTGATAATAAAAGGAATAGACGGTCGGGCCGACCTCATCGACAAGGGTGTGGAGTACGCTCAGAATGCTAAAGAGCAGCTTGACCATGCCCGAGAAGAGGCGGATAAGTATATTGCAGACGCGCGGCGTCAACAGGCTGAAATGCTTCGTGAGGCTGACCGCATGAAGACTCAAATTATCGAAGAGGCACGTGGCGCGGCTCAGAAAGAGGCTCAGAAGGTGATGGATGCCGCAAAGGTGTCTATCGAACAGGCTCGAAAAGAAGCAGAGCAAAATTTCAGAAATGAGGTAAGCTCGTTTGCACTTGATATAGCATCAAAGGTTGTAAGAAACCGTTTGGCTGATGATAAAGCCCAGACCAAACTGGTGAATACGCTGCTTGATGAAATAGAGAATAAAAACTAAAACGCAATGAACGAAGGTCTTATACCACGTCGATATGCAAAAGCATTCTATGGGTTTGCCATGGAAAGGGGTGAGTCGGAGAAGATGTATGGCTTGATGAAGAATCTTGTCGGCAGTTTTTCCGAAGCGGAGTCGCTACAGACTATTATGAGTAACCCTTTTATCAGCGCTGCCGATAAGGTGGAATTGCTCACTACTGCCGCCAATGCCGGGAAGGAGAATGGGACATTTGCCGGTTTTATGTCGCTTCTTACCGAAAATAAGCGTCTTGGACTGGCACGCGCTATAGCTTTGGCTTATATCGACATATACCGTAAGGCCAATAGGATTTATCCCGTAGAGGTTGTGACCGCGTCGCCGCTTGATACCGAGGATGAGACTCGTCTGAAAGCAGTTGTCTTGTCTCATATAGGCTGTGGAACAATGGAATATACCCATCGCGTAGACCCTTCATTGATTGGCGGTTTCGCAATAAGCATTGGGTCGGAGAGACTGGATGCGACAATCAGTAATGAATTGAAACAATTGCGTTTGAAACTTTTAAGTAACTGAAAATTAAAATGATAAACCCAAGCGAGATTTCGGAAGTATTAAAAAAACAGCTTGAGAACGTAAACACAAAGGTTTCGTTTGAAGAAGTTGGTACGGTCCTTGAGGTAGGTGACGGTGTTGCCCACGTATATGGACTTGATAAAGTGCGCGCCAACGAGCTTGTAGAGTTTGAGAACGGCGTTAAGGGCGTTGCAATGAACCTTGAAGAAAGCAACGTCGGCGTGATATTGCTTAACAATGTTGACAAAGTTACCGAGAACATGACTGTGCGCCGTACCGGCGATATTGCTTCAATCCCTGTGGGCGAAGGACTCTTGGGACGTGTCATCAATGTATTGGGCGAGCCTATTGACGGCAGAGGTCCTATCGTAGGCGAACGGTTACTCATGCCTCTTGAACGCAAGGCTCCCGGTGTTATTTTCCGCCAACCTGTAAAGCAGCCGTTGCAGACCGGTATCAAGGCTGTTGACTCGATGGTTCCCATTGGTCGCGGTCAGCGCGAGTTGATTATCGGTGACCGCCAGATAGGCAAGACCGCAATTGCTATCGATACGATCATTAACCAGCGGAAAAATTTTGAAGAGGGTAAGCCCGTGTATTGTATCTATGTCGCTATCGGCCAGAAGGCTTCGTCGGTAGCCGCTACTGTTGAGACTTTGCGCCAACATGGAGCTCTTGACTATACTGTTGTTGTGGCTGCTACGGCTTCTGACTCGGCTGCGATGCGCTACTATTCGCCTTTTGCCGGGGTCGCTATCGGGGAGTACATAAGAGATACCGGGCGTGATGCGCTTATCGTGTATGACGATCTTTCAAAACAGGCAGTTGCCTATCGTGAAATTTCATTGATTCTGAAACGTCCGTCAGGTCGTGAAGCCTATCCTGGTGATATTTTCTATCTGCATTCACGTCTGCTTGAACGTGCCGCCAAGATTATTGACAATCAGGAGGTGGCATCCAACATGAATGACCTCCCTGACGCACTGAAGCCGATAGTGAAAGGGGGAGGCTCTCTGACTGCACTTCCCATTATCGAGACGCAGGCCGGAGACGTTTCAGCATATATACCGACAAATGTAATCTCGATTACTGACGGACAGATTTTCCTTGAAACAGCATTGTTTAACCGCGGTATCCGTCCAGCAATCAATGTGGGACTGTCCGTGTCGCGTGTCGGTGGCAGTGCCCAGATTAAGTCAATGAAAAAAGTTGCCGGAACGTTGAAGATTGATCAGGCCCAATTCCGTGAACTTGAGTCGTTCACTAAATTCGGCGGTGATATGGATCCGGTTACAGCGCGTGTGATCGACAAAGGGCGCAAGAACGAGCGTCTGCTTATCCAGCCCCAGTACCATCCGGTTGCTGTGGAGGAGGAGGTCGCTGTCATATATTGCGGGACCAAGGGATTGCTTGAAAATGTCCCTATGGACAAGGTGGCGGAGTTTGAAGCCCAGTTTATCCAGCTGTTGCGTGCCAAATACCAAGAGGATGTCCTTGAGGAGATAAAGCGTGGTCAGTTGACCGATGATGTTACCTCCAAATTGACTTCGGCTGCCCGGGAGATATCAAGTCGCTATAACTAAAGAAAAATCGTTTTCTGAATGGCAACATTACGAGATCTGAAAGGACGAATAGGTTCGGTGGCATCTTCGGAGAAGATTACCGGAGCGATGAAAATGATTTCATCGGCCAAAATGCATAAGGCAGAACAGGCATTGAAACGTCTTATGCCTTTTCGTCAGCAGGTAGAGACTATCATAGAAAATCTACTGTCGGCCGATGCCCAGTTTTCGTCTCCACTGCTTGTGGCTCGTGAAGTTAAGCGTGTAGGAGTTGTCGTGTTTGGCTCTGACGATGGGCTTTGCGGCGCATACAATGTGAATATTTTCAGGCAGTTAGTAGAAAGAATCGCTGATTACAAGACCAGTTTTGGACCGGATGTGGCGATTGACATTTATCCTGTTGGATCCAAGATGTCCAAGCAGGTGAAAAAACTGGTCACGAGTTCTATCCGTGTTGTCGACGATTGTGGAGTGGACTCAAAATCGAGCGGAGCGGCTGTCAAATCGTTTGTCTCCGGTCTACAGGACAGATTCCTCAGTGGGGAAGTGGACAGAGTCGATTTCCTGTATATGAATTTCAAGAGTGTCAGCCGGCAAGTGCTTAAAGTTGAACAATTGTTGCCTGTGGTTCAAGAGGCTTTTGGTGAGGCAAAGGGAAGAACACAGTCTCGCCCGTATATTTTTGAACCGGATGCCACGAGGATATTCACGTCGGTATTACCATTGTTCCTGTTGTCGGTGATGCAGGAGGTGTTTACTGAAAACAGGGCATCGGAGCAGGCGGCTCGTGTCATGGCTATGCAGAGTGCAAACGACAATGCCAAGAAATTGCTTGAGCAGTTGCAGCTTGAATACAATAAACTGCGTCAACAAAGTATTACAAATGAGTTGCTTGATATAGTTGGCGGACAGATTAAGAATTAAGAACCAAATAATATAAAACTAAGATTTATACGTATCTATGGGTAGTGTAAAAGATTATTTTTCATCATTAGGAGCCGGTGTCGCAAGCCTGTTGAAAGGAATGCAGGTTACCGGTAAGGAATTTATAACTCCTAAGATTACTGAAAGATATCCTGAAGACCGTGAAACAGTGAAAGTGCCGGAACGGTTTCGCGCAATACTGACGTTGAAGTATGACGAGGATGGTCGTCATAAGTGTATTGCTTGTGGAATCTGTCAACGTAATTGTCCCAATGGAACAATTACAGTCACGACCAAGATGGTTGACATGCCTGACGGCAAGAAAAAACGTAAACTCGACAAGTATGTCTATGACTTGGGCAGTTGTACTTTCTGCCAGTTGTGTGTGACTACTTGCCCGCAGGATGCGCTGGATTTCTCGAATGATTTTGAACAGGCCGTGTTCACTCGAGAAAAACTGGTGAAGCAATTGAATTACCTGCCTGAAAAGGAGGAACCGGCACCCGCACCGAAGCCCGCTGCCGTTGCAGCCGTGGCTGAGACTCCTGCGGTTGATGCAAAACAGGAAAATAAAAAAGAAAATTAATCATATATGGAATCAGTAGGAAGTATCATTTTGTATTTCGTAATCGCGGTTGCGATTGTCGTATTCTCGGTACTTACTGTCACCACGCGCAAAATCCTGCGTTCGGCAACTTACTTGTTGTTTACGCTTTTTGCAACTGCTGCCCTCTATTTCTCGCTTGACTATGAATTTTTGGGCGCGGTTCAGATTGCGGTTTATGCCGGCGGTATTGTCGTGTTGTTTGTCTTCTCGATATTGTTGACAAGCAAGCCTGGTGACAAGAGTGAGAAACTTGCATCAAAAAAACGGGTACTCGGACTGTTTGCCGCCTTGGCGATGCTTGTCGTGTCAGGTTATGCTCTTGTGAGCCGCTGCTGCATGTTTGCCGGAAAACCGGCAATGGAGGCATTGACAATGCACAAGGTGGGCGAGACGCTCATGGGTACCGGGGAGGGAGAGTATCTGCTCCCGTTTGAAGCAATCAGTGTGTTGTTACTTGCATGTATAATCGGAGGCGTTGTAGTCGCTCGTAAAAGGTAAAAGGTCATGGATATTACGTTGATGTACTATTTAATCCCCAGCCTGATAATGTTCTGCTGCGGTGTCTATGGGTTCATTACCCGTAAAAATATGATTGCGATACTTATCTCGCTTGAGCTGATGCTCAATGCTGTCGATATTAACTTTGTCGTGTTCAATCGATTCTTATTCCCCGGTCAGCTTGAGGGCATGTTCTTTACGCTCTTTGCCATTGCTATAGCTGCCGCCGAGACCGCTCTTGCCATTGCGATTATAATCAATATATTCCGTGTGGCAAAGAATATCGATGTCCGTGACTTAACTAAAATGAAATTCTAAACGCTATGGACCAGATTACTTCAATACTTATTTTGGCATTGCCATTGTGCATGTTCTTGCTCCTCGGTATATTCGGGAACAAGATGAGCCACAAGATGGCCGGTATTCTCGGTACGTTGGGCATGGGTGTCACTCTCATTCTTGCCTATTCGACGGCGTTTACCTATTTTTTCAGCGGGAACGAGCTGTTCGTAGATGCGGCAGGTAACCGTTTACAGCATCTGGTATTTGATCAGACATGGCTTGCATTTACGCAGCATCTTGTAATCAAACTCGGATTCCTGCTCGATCCTATTTCAGCCATGATGCTCGTGGTTATCACTACGATTTCTTTCATGGTGCATCTGTACAGTCTCGGATATATGCATGGGGAGACGGGATTCCAGCGTTATTATGCTTTCTTGTCGCTATTCAGTTTCTCGATGCTCGGTCTTGTCGTGGCCACTAATATTTTCCAGATGTATATTTTCTGGGAACTTGTGGGAGCATCGTCTTATCTGCTCATAGGGTTCTATTATACGAAGCCGTCGGCAGTGTCGGCATCAAAGAAAGCGTTTATCGTTACACGATTTGCCGACCTGGGATTCCTTATAGGTATCCTTATCCTGTCGTTCTATACCGAAACGTTTGATTTCATGACAATGACCAATGCCCCTGAAAATGTGCTAGCCAGTACAGGAGGGGCGGTGTTTATGGGCGGTTCGGTACTGACATGGGCGCTGGTGCTCATCTTTATGGGCGGTATGGGTAAATCGGCGATGATGCCGTTACACATTTGGCTTCCCGATGCGATGGAAGGTCCCACACCTGTCTCGGCTCTAATCCATGCAGCAACAATGGTTGTGGCCGGCGTGTTCCTTGTGGCACGCATGTTCCCAGTTTATCTGATGGAGGTGACCGCATTGGAGATTGTGACTGTCGTAGGTGCTCTGACCGCATTGTATGCTGCAATTGTCGCATGTACGCAAGTCGACATCAAGCGTGTGCTTGCGTTCTCGACTATCTCGCAGATCGCTTTCATGATGGTTGCTCTCGGCGTAGCGCGTCCTGATATTCATGAAGGGGTCGGCTATATGGCTTCAATGTTCCATCTGTTCACTCATGCGATGTTCAAGGCGTTGTTGTTCCTCGGAGCCGGTGCATTGATTCATGCCGTACATTCCAATGATTACACTGCGATGGGCGGTCTTCGCAAGTATATGCCTGTCACTCACATTACATTCCTTATCGGCTGTCTTGCCATTGCCGGTATATGGCCGTTTGCGGGATTCTTCTCCAAGGACGAAATCCTTGTAGCCGCGTTCGAGAACAATGCACTGTGGGGAGTGTGGATGACTGCCGTTGCCGGTTTGACATCGTTCTACATGTTCCGTCTGTATTACCGTATCTTCTGGTGGAATGAACCTGATTATGAACATCACGGTCATGTGCCTCATGACGCACCTTGGACAATGACGTTGCCGCTGATCATTCTTGCCGCAGTATCGGTTGTTGCTGGTTTCATTCCTTTCGGGGAACTGGTTACATGGAGCCGTGAAGCCTATGAGATACATATTAACTGGACTGTGGCCGGAACAAGTATCGCTGTCGCTGTCGCTGCCATTGCTCTTGCGACCGTGATGTACCGCAAGGAAAATGAGTTGCCTGACAAGTTGGCCAGCCGTTTCAAGGGATTGTGGACAGCCGCTCATCACCGTTTCTACTTCGATGAGTTGTATATGTTCATTACACACAAGATCATATTTAATCTTATCAGCCGTCCGATCGCATGGTTTGACCGCCATATTATCGACGGGACAATGGATATGTTTGCCACAGTAACTAACAAGGTGTCATACGCGATACGTGGTCTGCAATCGGGTAATGTCCAGACCTACGTTTGGGTTTATTTGCTCGGAACGCTGTTGATTGCTGCGGTGGCTGTAATATGTCTTGTGTAAAAAACTAATGGTGCTAACCGAAAAATATAGTAATTCTTATGTTTGACAATATATTAATCTATTTTGTGGTAATACCTCTGATTATGCTCGGAGGTCTTGCCCTCTGCAAAAACATTAAGCAGATACGCACGGTTGCAGTCATTGGTTCTACTGCATTGATAGTGTTGTCGGTAGTATTGCTGATGGGCTATCTCGAACAGCGTGCAGCCGGAGCGATGGCCGAGATGTTGTATGTAGACTCTTGGACATGGTTCACTCCGCTTAATATAAATCTTGCCGTGGGTGTCGACGGTATCTCGGTGGCGATGCTTATGCTTTCGTCGATAATCGTGTTTGCCGGAACATTCGCGTCATGGAAAATCAATCCGCTTCCCAAGGAATTTTTCCTGTGGCTGATACTGCTGTCGGTGGGAGTGTTCGGATTCTTTATCTCGATCGATCTCTTTACGATGTTCATGTTCTATGAGGTTGCTCTTATACCGATGTATTTGCTTATAGGTGTGTGGGGCAGCGGGAACAAGAACTACTCGGCAATGAAGTTGACACTGATGCTGATGGGTGGTTCTGCGTTCCTGATGCTCGGACTCATAGGGATATATTACCATTCAGCACCTGAGGGGGGGCAGCTCACATGGAATATTCTTGAAATATCACAGAACGGGGCGATAGACAAGGGATGGCAATATTTCCTGTTCCCCTTGACATTTGTCGGATTCGGTGTGCTCGGGGCTATGTTCCCGTTCCATACATGGAGTCCTGACGGTCATGCTTCAGCCCCAACTGCCGTATCGATGCTCCATGCCGGAGTATTGATGAAACTCGGAGGTTACGGATGTTTCCGTGTCGCGATCTACTTGATGCCAGAGGCTGCGAATGAACTGTCATGGATATTCTTGATCCTGACGGGAATATCGGTTGTCTACGGTGCTTTCAGCGCATGTGTCCAGACCGACCTCAAATATATCAATGCTTATTCGTCGGTGAGTCACTGCGGACTTGTGCTTTTTGCAATCCTTATGCTTAATACCACAGCAATGACTGGTGCTATCATGCAGATGCTTTCACACGGATTGATGACAGCGTTGTTCTTTGCCCTTATCGGTATGATTTACGGACGCACTCACACCCGTGACATACGGTTGATGGGTGGTCTGATGAAGATAATGCCGTTCCTTGCCGTTTGTTACGTGATAGCGGGTATGGCATCGCTCGGGTTGCCGGGTTTGAGCGGATTCGTTGCCGAGATGACGATATTCGTCGGTTCTTTCCAACATGCGGATATGTTCCACCGGGTGTTTACGATTGTGGCTTGCTGTTCTATTGTAATCACCGCAGTGTATATCCTGCGTGTAGTGGGCAAGTTGCTGTTCGGTCCTGTTCAGGACAAGCATCATCTGGAACTTACCGATGCCACATGGTGGGAACGCCTGTCGGCAATAACCCTTATTGTATGTGTGGCTGCAATAGGCTGTTTCCCCAACTTCTTCAATGAACTGATTAATTTCACTTTTGACGGAAGTATATTCAAAGTATTAGGAATGAATTAAAAAGATTAATAAGAAATGGATTACTCACAGTTTTTAGCAATGAAGCAAGAAATAGGATTGTTAGTCGTATTTCTATTAGTCTTCCTCTTTGATACATTCATGCCCAAGAAAGCGCAGGGCAGTCTGTCGGGTATCACTTGCCTGTTGTTCGCGTTGTTTACAGCGGCAGGATTCTGCCCGTGCCAGCTTGCCGATGCTGATGCGTTTGCCGGTATGTATGTTACATCCCCGGTAATGGTGACAATCAAGAATATCCTCAATGTCGGTGTGCTGATTGTCCTTATCCAGTCATGCAGATGGGCCAACAGTGATATTCAGATAATGCGCCGTGGTGAATTTTATGAGCTGTTGCTCGTGACACTGTTCGGGATGTATCTGATGATTTCAGCACGTCATTTCCTGCTGTTCGTGATAGGTCTTGAGGCTGCATCACTTCCTTTGGCTGCAATGGTTGCGTTTGACAAGAACCGTTATGAAAGCCATGAGGCAGCTGTTAAATATATCCTTACAGCCGTATTCTCGTCGGCTGTATTCCTGATGGGGCTTTCATTCGTATACGGGTTGACCGGTTCGCTTTACTTCGCTAAAATATATGAAGCGCTGTCGGTATCACCTGAAAGCCCGATGTTGATTGTTGCACTGGCATTCGTAATTGCCGGAGTGGGATTCAAGTTATCGCTTGTGCCGTTCCACTTGTGGACTGCCGATGTATATCAGGGAGCTCCGACATCCGTTACCTCTTACCTGTCGGTCATCTCCAAGGGGGCTGCCGCGTTCGCATTTCTTGTGATTCTTGTTCAGGTGTTCGGCACGGTGTATTCTCAGGTGTGGGAATGGATGCTTTACGCAATCATCATTCTTACCATTACTATCGGTAACCTGTTTGCCATACGTCAGCGTAATATGAAACGTTTCCTTGCGTTTTCGTCAATTTCCCAGGCCGGATATATAATGCTCGGTGTAATTGCCTACAATTATGTGGGAATGGCATCGATGATGTACTATATTCTGGTGTATGTGTTCTCCAACCTTGCCGCATTCGGTGTGATCTCGGCTATCGAGAACAAGACGGGACTTGTCGGCATGGATGATTACAAGGGATTGTACAAGACCAATCCTCGTCTGTCGGTAGCAATGATGCTTGCCATGTTCTCATTGGCGGGTATTCCCCCGTTTGCCGGGTTCTTCAGTAAATTCTTCATCTTTACCGGAGCAATCCAGCAAGGCAGTATCGCAATATATGTACTTGTGCTTATAGCGTTGATAAACACAATAGTTTCGCTATATTACTATCTGCTTGTGGTCAAGGCGATGTTCATCAGTGAGGATGAATGTAAGGTTGCACCTTTCCGTTCTTCATGTTCCGAACGTCTCGGATTGTGGATAAGTGTTGCCGGAATCGTTTTCCTTGGAATCGTGAGCTGTGTATATAATTATCTGCTTGAGTTGTCGGCTTCAAGCGATATTTTTGCGGGACTTTAGAAGAAGTACTCAATAAGTAAAAAATGATGGAGGCTGTGCCGTTATATCCGTGGCGCAGCCTCCATTTTGTTTTAGAGTAGATGAGGAAATGATAGCAGGTCTGCCGGAATATGGTGGTTGCGATTATTTGAAAAGTGTTGTTATTGACTTAATGATTCTTCGTGCGATGCTTCCCGCAATAATTGACATGAATGCTATAATAAGAGAAATCATGACTCCAATCAGAAAGCGTGGAACAGAACCGCTATCAGGATCTGCAATAAATCGGGATAGGATATTGTCACTAATCCAATGGGAGTTTATGAAAATATAGTGAAACAGGTAAATGTCCAGTGAACGGCGTCCGATGAGAAGGACTGTACGGTTGAAGATGTTGCGCTTTGATATTGCTGAAATGTAACGGCTACTGAAAAATATCGCCGTGAACAGTGCAAGTCCTGAGATACTTGATGATATGGTCTTGGCAAATTCATGTATGACAGGGTAATTGCCGATGAAATAATCTCTCATGGGGTTCAGTATTGCGAGAGACAATGCGAATATTATAAGATTCGTCGCTATGAAACAGCGGTTACGGACTATTGATACGAATCTGCTATCGTATTTTCGGCAGAATATACCTAATGAGAAAAACGGAAAGAACAGCAATGCTTCACGCCAGTTCATATAGTGGGGTAGTGAATAGTTGCCTTTGATGATAAAGAGTGTCAGGTAGGCAACAAGTGGAAGAACAGACATCGCAAGGAAAAACAGCCGTGGTGTATTCTTGAATATCAGTAAAAGAATCAGTGTGAGTGCGATTACGTCAAACAGTGCCGAATTAAAGTAGTAACCGCCGAAACCATCGTTCCATACATTTGGGTAACTGTGTGCATATATTAAAGCATTAATCCCGATAACGGCGAGGGTTGACAGGACAAGTTGACAAAAGCGTTTGCCCATTGTCATGCAGATGCGATTGTTTTCCCACGCCTCCAACGGTTTGAAAAAGATGTATCCGCTTCTCCAGAAAAAGGATGCAACCACAAATGTATGAAAACACAGCCCTATTATCGGCAGATCGGGAATGGATACTCCGATATAGTTGAAATAATGTGTGAATGTTACAATCAGTATTGCATATGCACGCATTGCATCAATATGCAGCAGACGGTTAGTCGGGTTCATTATCCTTGGTGAAAAAGTTACGTGTACAAAGGTATTGGAAATATCGGTATATTATTTGTGAAATTAAGAATAATATTTAATTTTGCTTTAGTCTTTGGTGACGCAATCTAAACTCTTTGTATATATGAAAAAATCATTACTGTCATTAGCTGTGGTAACGATGCTGTCGGCCGGCTTGGCTCAGGCTGACACCATTACTATCAATGGAACGGAATATCAGGCCGATGTGATGATCGACCGTGATCTCGGTCCCGGTGTAAACTGGATGCGTCTGCGTTTACCCGATTATCCTTTGAATGTCAATATCCTTACAATGGATATGAATAACCCTTACAACCGAGTCGAGACTACTCAGGCTTACGAAAAGTTGGGCAGTACCGAGAAACTGGCAAATGCTTATACCCGCCAGATGAGCGATGAAAAGCGCCCTCTTGCCGGAGCCAACGGTAATTTCTGGTGTGTTGCGACACAAGAACCTTACAGTGACTTGCTTATTGGAACAACTTATAATGCCAATCTCCGTAACGGAAAAATTATTACTGAGACCAACGCTCATTCCGACCAATGGGACGGTGGTCCGTCGCGTACCGGTGTTATAGCCGTGGATACATCCAAGAAGTTATGGATCGAGTCGCTGTACTACACGGGAACCGCTACCAGTGACAAGACCGGAGCATTGACAGTCCATCAGGTCAATAAGGTGGTGCGTGACGGGGAAATATGCCTGTATAACAGCTATTTCACCGCAAATAAGTCATTCATGCCTGTTGACCAGTATAAAGGGGATGACAATAAGAATCACTGGAATATTGTGAGCGGTGTCGCTACAGAGGTGTATCTGAATGTCAATGAAGGGCAACAATGGATGGCCGGACAACCGATGGAATGTACGGTGCAGGAGGTCAAGACCGATGCCGGTACGGGAACATTGGGCGGTTATGACCTGTGTCTTGTAGGTCGTGGAGCTAATAAAGATGCCCTCGCAACGCTTGTCGCCGGAGACAAGGTGACAATCAATTACGGATGGGCAACAGCCGATGGTGTCACACCTGTTATCGAACAGGCTATAGGCGGTAACGCAATGGTGATGCTCAATGGTGAGATGACTGGCCGTAATGATGACGAAACATATAATTCGCAAGTGTATTCCAGAACAGCATACGGTTGCAGTGCTGATGGCAAGAAACTCTTTATTGTCGTAATAGATAAATCGGCCGACCCCGTATATGGGCAGTCGGCAGGGTGTAATACCCGTGTGATGTGCCAGATAATGCAGCATTACGGGTGTGCCAACTTGTGTAATGTCGATGCCGGAGGTTCGGCACAGATGATGGTTAACGGTGAGGTGATAAACAAGACGACCGAGGGTACGCCCCGTGCCGTGGCCAACGGATGGATGCTTTATTCGATCGCCCCTCAGGACAACGAGATAGCGCGTCTTGAATTCGACGAGGTGACATTGCAGGCGCCTCCCTATTCGACATTCACTCCGAAGATCCTTGGCTACAACCGGTACGGCGACCTCATTGACGAGGATGTCCAG
>JAFTRI010000036.1 GCA_017462345.1 Muribaculaceae bacterium | reverse complement strand
GGTAAAAGAGAATACTCTAAATTTTGACCAGCAAAGATTTACAAACATAATCTCTCAAAATAATATATACTCGCAACCTATGTGTGAGGAGTGTTTTGCACGATGGAACTGTGGAGGTGGCTGTAGGTTGTTTCACCATTCATTCAACCATGAGTATGAGACTGTAAGGTGTGATTTTGTACGTAAGGCATTGAAAAGACAATTGTACAAGGTCTTATCTGATAATTTCCATAAATCATCGGGTCGAGACTTGAAGGAATTCATTTTAAATAAACTAAGCAAAAATGAAATCTGAGAAGGTTAATAACAAACTGAATGTCCTTTATATAATACCGAGATATAGAACTTATGGAATGGAGGGGCATTATGTGATGCCGATGGGGATATTGTATGTGTCAGCGTATGTCAAAAGAAGTGGCATAGCCAATGTTTACACTCTTAATCTGAACCATGAGAGTGGAGAAGAGTATGATATCCTGCAATCTTATATCACAAAAAACAATATAGATTTTGTCGGCTTAGGGGGTCTATCGGGAGAATATTCAGATATTGTCAGGGTTGTTTCATTAATTCGCAAGATAGACCACAATGTGATTATACAGGTAGGAGGTGGAATTATGACTGCAGATCCTATGGTTACAATGCAGGCCATGCCTGATGTGGATTTCGGTATCATAGGAGAAGGTGAACAGACCTCTGTTGAATTGATTGATGCCATCGCTCGGAAAATCGATGTGACCTCTGTGAATGGTATTATATACAGAGATGAGAATGGGCTTAGAATAACAAACCGAAGAGTCGAGATAGATGATCTTGATACTCTTCCTCTCCCCGATTATGAGGGATTCAACTATGCTGAATATCTAAGATTGAACCCAGACCTTAGTGATGAGGGAAAGAAATATTCACAGGTATCGGTTATTGGTGGGCGCTCATGTAAGTATAACTGTACGTTCTGTTTTCATCCGTCAGGTTCCAAATATAGGCAACGTTCGTTGGATTCGATTTTTAGCGAAATTGATTATTTAATCAAGAATTATGACATTTCATACATTGCGTTACGCGAAGAGTTGTTTGCTACAGATAATGAACGTGTCCGGCAATTTTGCGAAAGAGTTAGAGTGTATGATTTTGATTGGTCAATACAACTGAGAATTGATAGTATAAATCAGGAACTCGTTGATTTATTGAAGAACACTCGTTGTAGATATCTGTTCGTGGGTGTTGAAAGTGCAGACGATAGAGTACTCAAAAGTATGAGGAAAGGGATTACTCTGACACAGATAGAACATGCCTTGGATATGTTAAGGGATGCTGGTCTGAACTCACGTTCGGGAGTTATATTTGGTGACACGGTTGAGACTTTTGAAACTGCGATGTTTACATTGGACTGGTTTAAGAAAAATTACACAAAATATAGAATGTTTGTGGATATGATTATAGCTTTCCCCGGTTCTGTATTGTATAGAAGAGCGTGTGATAGTGGAGTTATTCCTAACCCTGTAGAATTCTTGAAGGATGGATGTCCTATTGTGAATGTTTCGCAGATGAATGATACGGAGTTTGCTAATTTAGTAACCATCGTCGAGAAAATAAACCATCGAAAATATAACGTGAAGTATTATAGTAATCAAATTTAACAAGTTGGTATGAGAAAATGGAATTTTATAGATAAACATTTTAGGCACATATCGGAGCTTGTACATATTATATCGCCCTCAATGGAAGAGCGAAATATGGCTTTATATTTACGTAATGAGTGGTTGCAAAAAGGGGCTGAGGTAAAATCAGATGTTATGGGTAATGTCTATGCATCAATTAATAATGACGACATTATTCATATTGGTTTGGTTGCTCATATGGATACAACCGCTATACAAATCACCAAAATTCTCGATAACGGATTACTGCTTTTCAGAAGTATCGGTTTGCGTCCATATTTGCTTTTGGGACAAAATATGAATATACTTACAAGAAGTGGAACCATACAAGGTGTGATTGGCTTCGACCCAACATCGTACTATGGGCAACCCAAAGGATTAATCGAAGAAGACTTATGGTTAGATATCGGTGCTAATAATTACGAAGATGCATCATATAAAGTTGAGGTAGGAGATTTAGCAGTATTATCTCCACAAATAAGCGAAATGGGTGATGATATAATATGTGGCACTTGCATTGATGATAGAATAGGCATTTTTATCCTGAATGAATGCTTGATTCAATTCAAGGAGTCCGCACTTTCGGTATGTTTGCACTGCATAGGTACAACACAGGAGGAAGTGGGTTTGCGAGGAGCGAATGTGATTGCCTCTCAATGCAAACTTGATGCTTGCTTTGTTGTGGATGTCGATTATGCAACTGATACTCTTACGCCACATGAAAATCAGATGGGTACATTGCATTTGGGAAAAGGAGTTGGAATTCACATAAAGTCAGACAACTCCCCTATCCTACGAAAAATTATTTGTGATGTCGCATCAAAAAATAATATACCACATCAAAAATCATTAGGCAGATTTGTGTATGGTGGAACTGACGCAACAGCGGTACAATTGCAATGTGGTGGTGTCGCAACGGTTAACATCAACATCCCATGTAGATATATGCACTCTCCTATAGAATTCTGTCACAAAAAAGATGTCGAGAGTGCAATTGATATAATAATGTTCACAATTCAAGAAATTGCGGACAAAAAGATTAATAATTTTATTCCTTTATAAGATTGTGAAACCTGAGAAACAAATAAAGATGTTGTTTGTAACAAATGGTACAAATTCCTGCATAGAATATCTAAAATTACGAAGTGGAATAAACCTACATATTTTGGATTTAACCCAAAATTGTATTAAATCGAATGGAGAATTGGAACAATATATTTTGGATGTCAGTCCCGACTTGTTGTTTGCATATCGGTGTCCATTTATAATCTCAAAAAAGGCATACTCAATAACTCGAATTGGGGCATTTAATATTCATCCGTCGTTGCTTCCAAAATATCGCGGTTTAAATCCATGGCATAATATTTTCAAGAATAACGAGACGGTGAATGGAGTTACCTTGCATAGAATCACAGATGTAGTAGATGGAGGCGAGATAATATATCAGCAGTCATATCCAATTTTTCCAAATGATACTATCAAGAGTGCCCGAAATAATGCCGATACAATTGCGTCAAAACTGTTGGAGAGATTTATGAATGAATATATTCCATAATATGAAAATATTATTTATTAGACCATTTAATTCTAATTGTATATAATAATGATTTATAAAATTATAAGTGTACCACTATGAAGTGTTTTACTGAAATAATCCCGTTTCGGTTATAGGTATTTTAGAGTTTCCGGATAAGAAATGTTAACCAAATAGTTGAAATTATGAGTGATTTTATGGATAAAATTGGAGGGTGTTATATAAAGTTGATTATAATTGCTCTCGTTGTTGCATGGGTTACTAATTTTCTCGGTCAACCCTCATTATTTTTGGGATGGTTGGGTATAGGAAAATGGGGTGATGCATATTATGATGGCAGCAATGGCTTAACGACAGGGGAACAAGCTGAATATGACAATGAAATTGAAGAATTTTTTTCTACAGCAAAGCAGAAATTAAATTTAAAGGTAAAAAGTCTATTGAATGAGTATCTGGAACTTGATAAGCGTTTCAATAATATCAATAATCAAATCACGTCAATAGAAAAAGATATAAAAAAACATATCCAAGAATACAAAAATAATCCAAGTACTACTAATTATAATAATATTAACATTTTACATGGGCAACTAATTGAAAACCATAATCAATTAGTTGAAATCAATACACAGATAGAAAATATCGATGTTGAATTAGTCCAATTGAAGAAAAACATTATTATTGAGTATATCGATCAAGAATATGAGGCTGAAGATAAATCTAAAATAAATGACGATTTTATACGGTACTCTAAAGAAGTAAAAAGTTATAAAGTTGAACGAAAAGATACAATGGTTTCTGATAGGTCAAAATCAAAGCCTAAAATTAATGTTTATGATGAGAGAATACTAATAATCCCGAAAGATCTTACAGAAAGTATCAAGAATCTTGACGACAAAATAGAAACACTAACAAAAGATGTTAATTCTGTAGTATATACCATAACATATATGCAAGAAAATTCGAGTGTATTTCTCGGTGAGAATCAAGCATGCTGGTATATACTCGGAACAAAAAATGAATTAGAGGCATTGAATGTCGTACACGTGAAAAGTTTATTGAGTTGGAATTACAGTGTAGACCTGAACGAGGAAGGCATGTTTGATAAATCAAGATTTTTCCAAGGCGATAAAGGCAAAATATCCAAAATTCCCATCCCTGTCGACTGCAGGTCTCGTTACGAGATACTGACGAAACATCCTAATGGAAGTTATGAGAAAAAACCAGAATATATCAAAATTATTAACCAGAACAGATTCTGGAGCAAAACGGATTTTCTGGTCATACTTCTGAAAAGGAAAGAATAGATTATTACGGATAATGGAAAAAGTGCAACAAAATAAGCAGGTCAAATATAAGGCCGAACAGGTGTCAAGAGTGCAGACCATAGCCGAGCAACAGCCGGCAGAGGCAACGGCAGAATATCATTGTCATAATTGCGGGGCGCGAGTAGGAAGCGGTATATTGTTCTGCGAGGAATGTGGAGCACGACTCGGGACAGGCAGCTGCCGGCATTGCCACGCGACAGTGGAGCCGGGATTGGCACTATGTAAGGAATGCGGCCGGCCACTGTCGGCAGACAAGTGTACATTCTGTGGAGGAAAGATACCTGAAGGAATGCGTTTCTGCCCTGAATGCGGAAATCCGCACGACGGCATACCATGTCCCAAATGTGGAGCACGGAGTTTCCGCAGTTTCTGCCACCGGTGCAATGAACCGCTGAACGAAATGGCTCGAGAGGAGATAAAAAGAGCGCAGTCCGATCCCCGATTCCAACGGGCCATGCAGATAGCGGAAAGACTTGCCGAGCTTGAACAAAAAATACGTGAAACCGGTACAGACATTCCGGCGTCAACCGACATCCTTACAGCTCCGTCGCAGCTCGACGACTCAACCCGTCAAAAGCTCAACCGCTACCAGTCGCTACTATCATCAATTGGGGCTGTACCTGACATTTCTTCCCACACGGTACATGAGGAACATACTTCAAAACCTCAGGTCGAGAAACCTCAGGCCTGCACCGTTACCGACAATAACGAGGCGATAATGACGGAATACCGGAGACTTGCAGAGGAAATGCAGGAGGAACTCGATGCCATGATGCCGGAGCCCAAGTCAACACCCGAACAGAAACGCAATTTCTTCTGCGCAAGAAAGGTAACTCTCACAGTAACCGGCAAGGAGACGCTACAGGCTCCGGTTGCATGGATATGTAACCTGTGCGGATGCCGGCATTCCCAACCGTCGGAATGCGCACAACCCGAACTCGGAGGGAAATGGGTATACAAAAGCATCACAGTGGAAACAACATCATTCAAATCATCGACAATATACGTGTAAGAAAAATAATCAATCATGAATACAAGCAAGCCATCAAGCACAGCAATAGCAGCCCCGACAGGCACGGCAGTACCTGAGCAACACACCGCCGTAGCCGGCAGTACCGCAATAGCTGCTCAGACAGGAACGGCAGTATCTACCGGTTCTGACCACAACAGTAAATCAAAAGTATCAGATGTGCCTGAATATGAAGAATATGTTATCGAGGGAATCTCATACCGTTTTGACTCGATAATCTCCAAACAGTCGGGAGAAGCAAAAATAATACATGTATCGTCCGAAGGAAAAGATTTCGCATTAAAACTATATAAGCCGGGGCATCACCCTGATCACACGGTGCTACAGACACTAAACAAAGTGAAAGGTAACAAGTTGCTCGTCGACATCTATGCCCATGGGATATGGACTGATGCCAAAAACGGACAACAGTACGATTACGAACTGATGCAATACTGCAAAGGACGTTCGCTCGCTGTCCTAAAACTTAACGGGGATGAACAGAGACTGAAAGAAATTGCAATACGCATGGCTGCAGCAATCGATTACTGTCACCATAACAACATTCTGCACAGAGACATAAAACCAGCCAATTTTCTGTTTACCGGTACGGAAGAAAAAGAATTCGTTCTGACCGATTTCGGTATCGGAAGGCATTTTGACAGCAACGGGAATGTAGTTGTTGACTTCTGTCGGACACCCATCTATGCCGCTCCTGAAATGTATGACTGCAATATTCCCGGAGAAGTTACAACAGTTACAAAATCATCTGACTGGTATGCAATGGGTATGACGTTACTTGCATTGTGGATGGGGGAAGGGGTGTTGACCGCCAACGAAAGGAAGCTCTTGCAGGACAAGAGGGAGGAAACCATTCCCTATCCTACCCTGCATGAGATGTCGGAACACACATTATCGTTAATCAAGGCACTCACCCGAATGAATCCCGCAAAACGTGCCACATACGAAGATATTGAAAGATGGGCAAAAGGTGAAGTAATCTATCGCGACCCGTTTGCCGTGAATGACAATATCAAAAACTTCAGAATAATATTCAGCGCCAAAGATAATCTTATAGCTCACAGCCCCAAAGAATTAGGTGAGATAATGTGGGCAAATAAAGCATTGGCAAAACGCTACCTATATAGTGAACATGTAGCCAAATGGTTACGGGAAGCAGAACGTCCCGAGGATGCCATGGAGATAGACGACATCACCGAAAAGATGTATCCTGGAGATCAGGATGCCGGTTTATATGCCGCTTGTCTCGTTCTAAATCCGGAACTCGCTTACACCGGGAAAAAGGGAAACAGCGTCAAGACCAAACAGGAACTCGCTGAAGAAATTTTCAGTAACATAACAATTTATGGTAAAGAACTGACCAAGCCGACACATGAACTTTGGGTTTATCTGAGGCGGATAGGTTTTTCTCAAAGAGTGAAGAGCGCGCAGGAGCTGATGAAAAAGAATCCTTTGTCAGCAATGAGATTCATCGGATACACTCTTGACCCGTCACGTCCATATATCATGGAGGATAATGGCAATTCGCTGTCAATATCCGACTTACAGGATTTTTTCAAGCTAATAGCAGGCAACAGGATTAACGATAGCAATATCAGTATTCTATACACAACCGAATTTCTCGTGTGGATGGAGAAATACAACTCTGCCATGCTCAGAGAATGCCTAAAAAAAGATGGCAGAGAGATTTCACCAAGCACACGTTTATGGAAAATCATATACGCTTTTGCTCCCAATTACGGATATGATCTAAAACCGAAAGATGCCACAGACATGTTTACATGTGACGGTGTAATGCATGAATTGACGAAGGAGATAATGGGGATTCCGAACCGGTCGTTCAATCTTTCAGGGCAGATCGTGGGTCGCAACTTCGATGATACGCGACTGGCGATGTATCTTGAATCAAAGAAAGTATATTCCAATCAGATAAGTTGGATAAAGTACTGTACGGAATTCGACTCCGATGACAACAGGATGAAATACGCACCATACAATAACCGCATTGCCCTGATGAAGATTGTAACCGGTATCACCAATGAGAATATCCCATTGACCATAAACGGCGTAACGGTACGCAATATCCCGGAGCTTGAAAAAGAGCCGAAACTGAAAAGCAACAGGCTGAATGAGATGCAGATTGATCTTATGGTCGACTGGCTTGCGCTACAATTCCAGGAGAATCCGAACGCCGACTATAACCGGAACTCCTATATGGATCTTACGCGAGATTATTGTGACTATCTGAACCGGCATGTTCCAGACTCAACCAATGCAAAGAGGAGCAATGCAATCTCCGCGACAATAAAAGCGGCAAAGAGCAAATTCAATAATGCATGGAAAAAGGTCAATACTGTAAAATGGGGCGTCTTGCTCCTATGCCTTGTCCCGATGCTGCTTGCATGCTGTGCCGGAATATATACCTTAGCGACAACCGATTCGGGTATATTCAAAGACATAATGGGCGGTATCGGGAATTTCGTGGGCGGTATTGCGGGTATAATAGTGGGATTATATCTGCTGTTTACAGTCCACTGGATTGCCGGTGTTATAGCATTCGGTATAATATACTACGGCTTAGTGTGGCTGTTAATGAAAATTAGTGTTGCAGTACCATGGGTTTTAATTGCCATTATCGCCGTGATAGCATTTATATATATACGGAAGTTTTTTACAATCGGGAAAAAATCCCTAAAAGACAAGTATTCAAATATGGACTTGAACGAGGCAGAAACTTTTGCAAAGATTGGAGCGGCATTCAATTCGACTGACAAGCTTTTGCCATCTCTTCCTTCCAACTATCCGGCATGTGTATATGACGATGGAGCTAATGAAGCAAAAAAACAGATAAGCGGACTGCGGCGAGATGTCATCTTCACAATCATACTTACGGTACTCTCAGTGCTATTTGTAAATTGGGTAACCAATAAGGCTACAGAGCTCGAACATGAAAAAACTGAGATAAGGACAGAGAGCAATGTATCGTCGTTGGCAGGAAGTTACTACGGAACGTTTGACGGGCAAAACATTTCGATAACACTAAAGGAAACAGATATAAAACGTGACAATGTCAGACTTATAGGCGAAATGAGAGTACTGTACGACACTCCGACAGTGTACGATATTACCGGAATTGTTAACGTTAATGACATGGAATCCTTCAGCCTTTCAAGAATTAAAATCGACGGTTCGCCCGATGACAAGAACACGTATCTATGTACGCCAATAAAAAATGAAGACGGAGAGATTGTCGGGCTGAACGGTGTCTACGTCAAAAAAGGGAAAAAGACAAAACAGGAATTTTCAGTTGAAAAAGAGTAATATTAGCCGAAATGGATTGTAGAAAATGCGGAAGAAGTAACCGGGAAATTGCCAAGGTCTGCAAATGGTGCGGAACACCGATTGCAAGGCAATTATCCGGCAACAACGGAGGAAGCAGTGTTAACTCCGGAGTCCTGTTCCCCTCTCTTATTGACAAGGATAACATAAAGAGAATACTTCAGGATATAATTCAAAAAGCCTGTTCCATGGCGCAACGCAATCAGAAACTGAAGATAAAAGGTCGCATGGAATTAAGTTTTGTGATAACAGGAGACTCGGGAACCGGTAAAACAACAGTTGCCAAGAATATCGCTCAAGAATTCTTCAATGCGGGTATAACAGAATCACCTACTGCAACCATCGTTAATCCAGTGGATTACTCCAATTGGGTCAAAACTCTGGATGACAATATCAAAAAAATAGGCAATGGAGTGCTGATCATTGAAGAAGCGCACAAACTTGTGCCGGAAGGAGAGGCTGCCGATGTTGCGCAAATCGACTATATACTCCAACCGATGCGAGGATGGAAATCGGATCAGACCAAACCGATAGTGATTTTTACGGGGCAAAAACGGCTTAAAAACTATTTCAACAGCAATCCGAACTCAGCCTCGGCAATAAATTATTTTTTAGAGACATCGGAAATAAGTATAGATGGTCTTGTTGCAATAACAAAAAACATCTTGCGTGACAAACAATGGATTCTGACCGATGAAGCGGAGCAAAAGCTGCGCAGGATATTCGTCAATGACAAGCGCAACCCGGATGATGCGCTGGCTGTAATGGGGCATAATGCCGCCAAGCGAGCCAATGACATAAGCCTATCGGCAATATCTAATAATATAACCGACAATTCTATCGGTGCTAATCTCGTTAATGGCAAGGAATTCATTCCAAAGTCATTTGATGAGGTAATGGCAGAATTTGACAAATATACGGGGACTGAAGACATAAAAAAAGTACTTCGTTCAATAGGCAACAAGATTACTGCCGAGCGTGAGATAAAAGGCACAGATGCTCAAATCAAAATAGAGGATCATTTCCAATTCCTCGGTAACCCCGGTACAGGCAAAACTACAATGGCCCGGCTGTTTGCCAATGCACTTAATGCACTCGGCGTGCTCCCCATAGGTCAACTTGTGGAAGTCTCAAGAAAAGATCTCATCTCACAATATGTTGGCGACACGCCCAAACTTGTTGCGTCACGGTTTGATGAAGCTATGGGTGGTGTCCTGTTCATCGATGAGGCTTATTCACTCATGGCCTCTGAGAATGACAGCGTTGGGAAAGAAGCCGTTGATACGTTGCTCCAATTGGCAGAAAACCGCAGAGGTGAAATTACTGTAATCCTTGCAGGATACACAAAGGAAATGAACGAATTCATGCAGGTAAATTCAGGTCTGCAGTCACGATTTAACCGAACTGTCAATTTCAGGGATTTTACCGGACCGGAACTGGCTGAAATATTCAGAGGTATGGTTAGCGAAAACGGGTACACCTTATCGGATGAGGCAAAGGCTCAAATAGACAATATTTTCGAAAAAATGTACCTGAGCCGCACAGCAACTTTCGGTAACGCACGAGAGGTACGTAACAAGTTTAAGCGCACAATAGACTCGGTATCGGACCGTAACGCCAAATCAAGAGAAAACGGCACATACAATCCAAGCAACGAGAAACTGATCTCCCTGAAAGATATCGAAGGAGAGGAAAATAAGGAACTGACCACCGATGAGATACTGGCGAAACTGGATGATATTGTGGGTATGGAATCGGTTAAAGAAACCCTAAAGGCAATAACCAAAAGCATTAAAATAAAGAAACGCCGGAGTCTTAACGGTTCCGGTAAAGCTACCCTGGACAATATTCACATTGCAATCACCGGTAATCCCGGTACAGGAAAAACCATGATCGCAAAACGGTTGGGAGAACTATTCAAAGCAATGCAGGTGCTACCGAAAGGCCATGTAGTGGAACGTGAACGCAAAACATTATTGGACAGTTATGCCAACTCTGGTGGAGTGAACATGGACAAGGCCGTAAATGAGGCAATGGGCGGAATCCTATTTATCGATGAAGCATATAATCTTGTTCCAATCAACGGCTCGGGTGACAAAGACAAAGCCGGAACTGAGGCAATAGAGGCACTTATGACCAGAATGGTTAATGACGGTGGCAAGTTCATTACCGTTATTGCCGGTTATAAAACCGAGATAGAGGAGTTTATCGAAAATGCCAATCCGGGACTTTCAAGCCGGTTCACCCATCGCATACACATAGATGACTATACAGTCGACCAGCTTGCCGAGATATTCAAGCAACATGTCAAAAAAAACAACTATCACCTTACAGCTGCGGCCGATGAACTGTTATACAAGAAAATCGAGGAAATGGTCACAGCCAAAAATAAGACATTCGGAAATGCAAGAACCGTCATAAAGCTCTTCAATGACACAATCGAACGGCAAGCAATGCGATTGGATGAGAATGCATCGGATGAAGAACTAAATACGATACGAGAATGTGACATACCATACGACCCGCCAAAGAAGATTGACATTACGGAATGTATGAGGGAATTGGATCAATTGGTGGGACTGTCTTCTGTTAAAACTGCAGTACGAGAACTTGCCGATACCATAGAAATTGAACGGCGTAGAGCTGAGGCAAGTGGAGAAAAAGCCAATATAAGTCTGGATCATTATCTTTTCCTTGGAAATCCGGGAACAGGAAAGACCACCGTAGCACGTATAATGGGGAATATATTCTACACGCTGGGATTGCTACCGTCAAATAAAGTACTTGAAGTAACAACAAAGGATCTGATAGCCGGTTACGTCGGACAGACTGCCAAGAAAACAGAACAGATGATTAATCGGGCGGTAGGAGGCATTTTCTTTATTGATGAAGCGTATGGACTAAATGACGGAGCTAACGGATTCGGAAAAGACGCGATGCCGGTATTGCTCACTAAATTACTTGATTACAAAGGAAAAATGGTAAGTATCGCAGCCGGATACCCAAGAGAGATGAAACAATGGATAAATACAAATTCCGGACTGGAATCACGCTATACACGTACAATCATGTTCGAGGACTATACGGCTCCGGAACTTTCACAAATATTCAAGAATATCGTGAAACAGAATGGTCTCAGGCTGACTCATGATGCAGAAGAAGAAATGAACCGTTACTTTTCAATTCTGGTTTATAATAAAAGTGCAAACTTTGCAAATGCACGAGAAGCCAGAAATTACTTTGACAGAGTAAAATTAAATCAAGGACGACGATTAAGAAAAGAAATTGATGCTCCCGGATTTGACAAGGACGAACTATATATTCTTCGCAGGGACGATATGATAATAACCCAATAAATAAGCACCGTTTATGACTGAATGTCCATATTGCAAAATGATAATAGATCCCGACAGTTTCTATTGCGATCAATGTGGCGGACAAATTTACATCTGCCCGTCATGTCATGTGTTTGGAAAAGGTGAAGGTAAACATTGCGGGCTGTGTGGGAAAAAACTGATCCCGGCACAGTCTCTACATGATAATTCTCAGCATAGCACTGATCGAAGTCAGGTTGAAGCAATTTTTAAACCTGACACCTCTTCCGCATGTGTTTCTCAAGATCCGTCAACAATCACAACAGTATCTCCAAGTGCACTTAAATGCCGAAGTGAAAATATTGTACTGTACCTGTCAGACAATGCGATTATAGGCAGAACCAACGGTGATTATGTTACAGAATTAAGCGGTCTGATATATATATCCGGCACACATGCCCAATTGCATAATACCGGTGCAAATTGGACTATTACCGATCTGAACTCGCGTAACGGGACAAAGGTAAATAACATAAAATGTCAACCTACATTAAGCTTCAAGATCGGTGATACGATAAAAATTGCAAATACATACGACTTCATAGTAGAATAAATCATGACTATCAGATACGAGGCAATCAGTGAAACGGGGAAAATTCGCCGGAATAATGAAGACATGGCGTTGGTATTTAACGAATTTGTTCGTGACAGTGCTGTAAGTTTTTCATTTGACATGCCTGATGGTATACGTTTTACGGCTATCGTCTCCGATGGCATGGGAGGCTTTGATAATGGAGAAATAGCATCAGAGATGGCAACCAGGTCTTTCAGCAGTTTTTTATCCACGCTGTCTGAGGGACTTGACGAGAACGAAGTAATACTCCATGTTAAACAATGGGTAAAAGATATAAATAGGGAAATTATTGACAATGTCGACGGGACTCGAATGGGATGTACATTCTCGGGAATATTTATATATGAGAATAAAGCATTCCTGCTGAATATAGGCGATAGCAGAGTATACCGTATAAGATATGAACATTTCAAACAACTTACAACCGATCATTCCGAACGAAACAGGACAGGAGATGATTCCATCCCTTCCAATCTGATATATAATGCCTTAGGAATTGACAACGCGTTTATCGACATCGTCCCTACATACCTTGTCCCAGGGGATAAATACATTATTTGTTCCGACGGTTTGTATGATATGATTGATGACAGTATGATCGAAAAAATCATAACTTCTGGAGGCGGGGCTCGTCAACTCGTAAACGCTGCAATAAATGCCGGAGGCGAGGATAACGTTACCGTCATTATATTGCACATCTCGTAATAATTTCAAAAAGAGCCGTTCTGCCAAATATGGATTAAAATGATTTCGTATCTTTGTAATCCATTATGAAGAGGATACTTATTGTTATAAATATATTGGTATGCGGCGTCTTGCCGTCATTTGCCCGAGATTCGGTCAAGGTGCTGACCCCATACGCATGGAGGGTGATTCCGCCATTGGGGTTGCATGAGTCTTCTACAATCGACACCACACTGTATAACTATTACCAGCAGTCTGTCCCCTCGGAAGTCACTCCGGCATACGCAACTACAGGTAATCTTGGCGCAGAGGGCGAAACGATGTTGTTTTTTGAGCGTCCTGAACGAAGTGATTTTTTCTTCCGTGATGCGATTGATGCATGGATACCTTCGATTGCAACCATGAAGTTCTACAACACCCCTGCCCCGATGACATTATTGTCATACAATACAGGAGGCGGGAAAGAAAATTCACAGGAACGACTTAAGGCGACGTTTTCGGGTAATGCCAATTCCCGGACACAGATAGGGGCATTGGTTGACTATATTTACTCCAAAGGAAGTTATAATTATCAGGCAGCCAAAGGGCTTATATGGGGATTTTCCGGTTCATACATGGGCGACAGATATGAAATGCAGGCTTATTTCAATCAGTATAATTTACTGAACAAGGAAAACGGAGGGATTACCGATGACCGCTACATAACCGACCCGGCAGAAATACAAGGAGGGTCGACATCGGTAGACACAAAGACTATTCCCACTTATTTATCAGCGGCTCACACACGGAACAAAGGCAAAGAACTGTTCATTAACAACCGGTACAAAGTAGGTTATTACCAAGAGGAGCAGGTGAATGACACGACTGTCAAGCGGACATATATTCCCGTATCAAGTTTTATCTGGACGTTGAACTACAAAGGTGCCGAACACAATTTCCGCAATGATGCCCCGGGTGAAGCCGAACAGTTCTGGAAAAACACCTACCTTAACGCATCCCAGACCAATGATTGGACAAGCTATTGGTCTCTATCCAATACTATTGGCGTATCACTGCTTGAGGGATTCCATAAGTATGCCAAAGCCGGACTCGCCGCATACGCGACACATGAAGTGAGAAAATACACTCAGGCAACTGACACCATCGACCGTGTATCGCCCCTGCCTGAAAGCCTCACCCCCTACCCTGTCTCAAAAGTACCGGCAAATGCTACCGAGAACCGGTTTTGGGTCGGCGCACAACTCACTAAACAGCGTGGAACACTTTTAAGATATGAGGCGACGGCACAGTTTGGCGTTGCAGGAACAGCGGCAGGAGATGTGAATGTCCGCGGAAATCTGTCGACCCGTTTCCGTCTGTTTGGAGACAGCGTCACCATTACCGGATACGGACATTTCAAAAATGAGGAAGCGCCTTACCTGATGAAACATTTCGTCTCCAACCATTTTATCTGGGACAACGACTTTGGGAAGATAAGACGTTTCCGCATTGGCGGAAAAATAGATATTCCGCACACCAATACATTCGTAAACATTGGAGCTGAGAATCTACAGAACTATGTGTACTTCAATGACGAGTCTCTTCCCACCCAGCATGGCGGAAGCGTGCAGGTATTTAACGCATCATTGAATCAGAATTTTAAATTAGGAATTCTACACTGGAACAATAAGCTGACTTATCAGAAATCATCGGATGAATCTGTAATCCCTATACCGGACTTCTCTATCTATTCCAATCTCTATATACTGTTTAAAGTCGCAGGAGTCCTTGATGTACAGTTGGGCGTTGACTGTGACTATTACACGAAGTACAAAGGTGTCAGCTATCAGCCGGCTCTCTCATGTTTCTATAATCAGAATGAAATGGAAGTCGGTAACTATCCGTTCATGAATGCATACATCAACATGAAACTCGGCAAGACCCGATTCTATATCATGTTCTCGCATGTCAATCAAGGATTGACAGGAGACAACTATTTCTCGATGCCACACTATCCTTTAAACCCTCGCCGGTTCCAGATGGGATTATCGGTTGATTTTTCCAATTAGCCATGAGAGAATTAAAAGCATATAACGGACGGATGTTCATTTATGTATTAGTGTTGGTCGCGACATTGGTCCTGATGTTCATGCTGAAGAACTGCGACAACGGACACCGCACAGGCAATACTCCGGTTCAACAACATACTGGCACCGACACAATACATGTCGCCATTGAATATTCCCCGCTTTCACTGTACACATATAACGACACCTTAGGCGGATTCAACTATGACATGCTGCGTCTCATTGCCCGAAAGAACAATGTCAGGTTGAAATTTTATCCTGTCGTAACATTGTCCAAATCATTAGCCGAACTGAAAGAGGGACGTTATGACATCGTAGTGTCCGACATTCCCAAGACAACAGAATATCAAGACAGCTTTCTTTTTACCGAGCCTATTTACCTTGACCGTCAGGTATTGGTACAGCTAAAAGACAGTATCAGCGGAAAATGCCGGATAAATACTCCGCTTGAGCTTGCCGGAGATACCGTATGGGTTGTAGCAGGCTCGCCATTCGCCGGACGCATAGCCAATCTTGCAAGAGAAATCGGAGACACGATATACACTGTTGAAGAGCCGATTTACGCCTCGGAGCAATTGTTTCTGATGGTTGCCACAGGTGAGATAAAACAAGCAGTGATTAATGAACGTGTAGCGGAACTGCTTGCGCGTGAATATCCGTCAGTGGATATCAGCACATCTATTTCATTCACGCAGTTCCAGCCTTGGGTTGTCAACAGCAGGGACAAGGAATTATGCGACAGCCTGAATAAATGGATTGATTCGATAAAAGGCACTCCTGTTTATAAGTCACTTGAGAAAAGATATTTCCGTTAGAGGACATTATGCCAGCCGTAAAATTAAAAGCCGTGACTGAGATTATCCAAGTCACGGCTTTTAATTAATTGTGGGTCAACCTTATCCTTATTTGGATAGGGCTGCAATACTTTCTTCGAGATTCTTTATTTTAGTCTCGGCATCGGCGAGCTTTCGGCGTTCACCGTCGACAACTGCCGCCGGAGCGTTGCTGACAAACCGTTCATTACCCAATTTCTTCAGTACAGAGTTTTTGAAACCCTTATAGTATTCGAGATCCTTATTGAGTTTTGCCAGCTCGGCTTCAATGTCAATATTATCAGTCAACGGCACATTGAACTCAGTAGTTCCTACCATAAACCCTGCTGCTGAAGGGTCTTTTTCAGTCACAGACTTTATTTCGGACAAATTGGCAAGTTTGGCAATGACCGACCGGTTATCCGATGTCAATCCGCCGATAACGTTCAATGTGAGCATCTCTTTTGGAGCTATATTCTTGGTCGCACGCACTCCACGCACGCCGACCACGATTTCCTTGGCGTATTCCATTGCTGAAAGTACCGCGGGATCAACCGTCCCGGCATCCGGAATCACGGCATACATGATTGATTCCCCATCCTTGCGTTCCTGCAGATGCTGCCAAAGCTCCTCGGTGATAAAAGGCATAAAAGGATGCAGCAGACGTAGCAATACGTCAAAGTATCCCAACGTCTCGTCATACGTTTTCCTGTCAATAGGCTGACCGTATGCAGGCTTTATCATCTCGAGATACCATGACGAGAACTCGTCCCAGAACAGGCGGTATACAGCCATCAACGCTTCAGAGAGACGGAATTTGGAGAACAAGTCCTTAACTTCGGCAAGAGTTTCATTCAGTTTCGCATCAAACCATGCCGTAGCTTTCAGTGCATATTCTGGCTGCTCGACATCCGCAACATTCCACCCTTTCACCAGACGGAACGCATTCCATATCTTATTACAGAAATTACGTCCCTGCTCACAAAGCTTGTCATCATACAGGATGTCATTGCCTGCCGGGGCAGCAAGCATCATACCCATGCGCACTCCATCGGCACCGTATGTGGCAATAAGGTCAAGCGGATCAGGCGAATTTCCAAGCGACTTGGACATCTTGCGTCCCAACTTGTCGCGTACAATTCCGGTAAAATACACCGAGCCGAAAGGTTTCTTGCCGATATATTCATATCCCGCAATAATCATTCGGGCAACCCAGAAGAAAATGATGTCAGGACCTGTTACAAGGTCACTTGTCGGATAATAATATTTTATCTCCTCATTGTCAGGATCAAGAATGCCGTTGAAAAGAGATACGGGCCACAGCCATGAACTGAACCATGTGTCGAGACAGTCTTCATCATGGCGCAAATCCCCGACGGTCAAGCCGTCATTGCCGGTTTTTGCCTTTGCCAGCTCAAGAGCTTCCTCAACAGTCTCAGCCACGACAAACCCGCCTTCCGGAAGGAAGTATGCAGGGATGCGGTGTCCCCACCACAACTGGCGGCTTATACACCAGTCCTTGATATTGGTCATCCAATGACGGTAGGTGTTCTTGAACTTAGGAGGATAGAACTTTATGTCATCATCCATTACCGCATCAAGAGCCGGCTTGATAATTTCATCCATTTTCAAGAACCACTGCATCGACAGCTTGGGCTCAATGACAACCTTGGTGCGCTCGGAATAGCCAACCTTATTATCGTAATCCTCTATTTTCTCTACAAGACCTGCGGCATCAAGATCCTTAACAATTTCCACACGCACATCGAAACGGTCTTTCCCGACATACATTCCACCGGCTTCGCTTATTGTGCCGTTGTCATTGAAAATGTCGATTGTCGGCAGGTTGTATTTCTCTCCAAGCATGTAGTCATTGACATCGTGAGCCGGAGTCACCTTGAGGCAACCCGTACCGAAATCCATTTCCACATATTCATCCATGATGATGGGTACGGCACGTCCCACCAACGGCACAATCACTCTCTTGCCTCTCAGCCAGCCATAACGCTCATCGTTGGGATTCACACACACGGCAGTATCACCGAGAATGGTCTCGGGGCGTGTTGTCGCCACGACTATATACCGGTCCTCACCCTCAACATAGTAGCGCAAGTGGTAGAGCTTACTGTGTTCCTCCCTATATATTACCTCTTCATCCGATAAGGCAGTGAGAGCCGCAGGATCCCAATTGACCATGCGCACCCCACGGTAAATCAACCCTTTGTTGTACAAGTCGACAAACACCTTGATCACGCTCTTGCTGCGAAGCTCGTCCATGGTGAATGCCGTGCGGCTCCAGTCACACGATGCCCCAAGCTTCTTCAGCTGTTCAAGGATAATGCCGCCATGCTTCTCGGTCCATGCCCAGGCATGTTTCAGGAACTCGTCACGTGTAAGGTCAGTTTTCCTGATCCCCTCAGCGGCAAGCTTTGCTACCACCTTAGCCTCGGTAGCAATCGAGGCATGGTCGGTTCCCGGCACCCAAAGGGCGTTCTTCCCCTCCATGCGCGCACGGCGTATGAGAATATCCTGGATAGTGTTATTGAGCATGTGCCCCATGTGCAGGACACCTGTAACATTAGGCGGAGGGATAACGATAGTGTACGGTTCACGGGAATCGGGAACTGACTTGAACAGATCGTGTTCCATCCAATAGCCATACCATTTCTCTTCGACATCGGACGGGCTATATTTTGTCGCTAATTCATTCATGAGTAGTGAAAATTATAAAATGATAATACAAAATTACAAATTATCTCCCATATTTGGGAAATGTAGCCCCTGCCGATAACACATTTTTATTAAATTTGCATCGGATTCAGAGTCACAACTATAGCGATAGTCCTCTGTTTCCGTTACATACTTTATAAAAGGTGTTATTGAAATTTTATCTTCTAATTCCAAACTTGGCGGTTTGAACAGCAGAGAAGACAAGATGACGATGACACCTACATCGGTAGCTATACCCGTGCCCGTGAGGGCATCATGTATATGCTCAATCGGTGTGGGGCTGTCGTCTTATCCACTGCTGAGGTACGCCAAGACCTGGAATTAGGATAAGACAGAGATACAATCTCCACACCTTTTTTATGTCCTATTGCTAACCGTTTCTTCGGGGATTGGGAAACACAAAAACAGAAAAATGAATTACTTAAGAACATTAATTGCGATAGCGGCGCTGTCGATTGGATTGAATGTTTGGGCATACGATGCCAAAGTTGACGGTATTTTTTATAATTTTAACAACACAGATCGAACCGCTACGGTTACCTACTATACCTTTATAGGTGAAAGGCAAGCATCTTATTCGGGATCTGTAATCATTCCAGAAAGGGTTACTTATAATGGTACTACATATTCTGTGATATGTATTGGACAATATGCATTCTCAAAATGCGAAAATTTGTATAACGTCACAATTCCCAACACGGTAACTACAATTGACTCCGAGGCGTTCGGTGACTGTAGCTTGACCTCTATAGCTATTCCTAACTCGGTAACCACGATTGGTAACTATGCATTCGCACGTTGTCCCAGCTTGGCTGAGGTGACAATTGGCAACTCGGTAACCAGAATTGGGCGCGGTGCGTTCTATCAATGCAGTGCTTTGAGATCCGTAACCATCCCCAATTCAGTAACCACGATTGCGGAATCTGCGTTCTATCATTGCAGTGCTTTGCCGTCAGTGACCATCCCAGAGTCGGTAACTTCAATCGGTGAATATGCGTTTGCCGGCTGTACGGTTTTGAGGCAAGTGATATTTAATGCCATAAATTGTAGCAATATGGAGCATGTATTCGGTGGTTGCAATCTGCTATACACCGTTGTTTTTGGCGATAAAGTGAGGGTTATTCCCGAACATGCATTTTCCAGCTGTACCAGATTAAAATCAATTACAATCCCTAATTCAGTGACAACAATAGGCAGATTCGCATTTTGGGATTGTAGAGGATTAACATCCGTGGAGATGGGAAACTCGGTGGAGGACATCGGGAGCTCGGCGTTTTTTTATTGTGAAAATTTTTCATCAATAACCTTGCCAAATACCCTAAAAAAAATAGGGTCATACGCATTTGAGGGCTGTAAAAATTTGCGTTCTGTGGCTATTCCTGAATCAGTGGATTCAATAGGAAACAGTGCTTTTGAAGGCTGCGAATTGTTAAAAGCAGTAACCATTGAAAAGGGCGTGCAAATTATTCAGGAATGTTGTTTTCGCGATTGTTCTTCATTATCTACCATAACTATCCCTGAATCAGTAAATTACATAGGGGGTATGGCATTTATGAATTGTACAAATTTAAAAACTGTTACTTTTAATGCCATAAATTGCCAAATATCAGATGGTCTTTATAATTATTCGCCATTTCATAAATGTTCAGCACTAAAGACTGTGAATTTTGGGGAAAATGTAAAGACAATTCCTGACAGTTTGTTTCTTGACTGTAACAGACTTGAAGCAGTGTCTATCGGTAATTCCGTACAGGAAATCGGTATGAGGGCCTTTTGTCACTGCGATAGTCTTAATTCGATATATATACCAAATTCTGTAATTGAGATTGGAGAATACGCATTTGATGGTTGTGGTTCGGATTCGGTGATAATTGGTAATTCAGTGAAATGGATAAGGGCAGGAGCTTTTAGTTGTAGCGACAGGAAATATCTGAAGTTAGGAAATTCGGTACAATCAGTAGGCTCAAAAGCTTTCGAATATTCTCATTTAGAAGATGCTGACATTTCTGATTTATCGGCTTTTTGTAAAATTGACTTTTTCGGCACAGGACCTTTAGGTTACACTGTTAATTTGAAAATCAATGGGATAAAGACAACAGATATTATTATTCCTAATGGCATTACTGAAATAAAAAAATATGCTTTTAGCCATTTTAGAGGGCTGGCTTCTGTAGTTATTCCTAATTCGGTAACACAAATAAACCAATACGCTTTTTACGGCGATTATTATCTAAAATCTGTAGTTGTTGGCAACTCTGTTGATACGATAGGGGCACATGCGTTCAACTCTGGCAGTGATTTTCACAATTTGAAAAAGGTTATATCATTAAATTTAACGCCTCCTGCATGTGAAAGCAGTGAAGTATTTCACACTAAAAGTTATTCAAATGCAACATTGTATGTACCAAAAGAAAGTTTTTCAAAATATTTTATTCACGATGTGTGGGGTAAGTTTGCGAATATAAAAAAGATAGAATCAGTAGCGACACAGATTAACATGAGTGATACGGAAATTAAGATGGATAGAGGTGAAAACGTAATGCTTTCAGCGACAATTGTTCCAAATAACACGACATTAACCGATTTAAGTTGGGAAAGCAGCAACACTGACATTGTAATTGTTGATCAAACAGGCAAAATTACAGCCCTTAAACCCGGAACAGCTACTATTACAGTTAAGGCATTAGATGGCTCGGATGTGATGGCTACATGTACGGTGATTGTGAAAGGAGCAAGAATCAGGCTGCCATATACTGAAGTTTCTCTCCCTGTCAATGATATAATGACACTAAGCTACACCGTTGAACCGAACGACGTGCCGGTTGAATGGTCAACAAGTAATCCGGAGATAGCATATCTTAAGGAAAGTACAGAGGGCTCAATTATTATCGTTGGAATGGCAGAAGGGACTGCGACAATCACTGCAAGAGCATTAGACGGTTCCGACTCAACCGCTTCGTGTCTTGTAAAAGTAGGAGTAGACGGAATTGAAGGCATAGAAGCCGATAACAAAAGTATATCGGTTACTGTAAATAATGGCAATGTTGTCGTGCATGGGATGGAGAATGACAATGTCACGGTTGAGATCTACACCGCAGGAGGGCAGCTCATCTATCGGGGTACTGACACCACGATTCCTGTCTCCGTGCCGGGAATTTACATTGTGAAAGTTGCCGGAACAGCTGTCAAAGTGGCAGTAGCATAACAAGACATCAACAATATGACAAGCCCGTATCCTGTGATCGACAAGATGCGGGCTTGTTGCATGTATGGGTAAAATGGACTACTTTTGTAAATAAAAAGAATTATCCGATGGATCAGAAACCGATAATCTACCAATTATTACCCCGATTGTTTGCCAACCCAAACGCCAACTGTATTCCCGGAGGGACGATCAGCCAAAACGGTTCGGGTAAAATGAATGATATAACCCCTGCCGTATTAGGCGCGATACGGGAACTCGGTGTGACACATGTGTGGTACACCGGAATCATCGAGCATGCCCACAATGCCGACTACACAAAATACGGTATCGCGAATGACAACCACCATATTGTAAAAGGCAATGCAGGTTCGCCATACGCCATACGCGACTACTATGACGTAGACCCCGATATCGCGACGGATGCCAACCGCCGCATCGAGGAATTTGAAGGACTCGTGTCCCGCACTCATGATGCCAGGATGAAAGTCATAATCGACTTTGTCCCCAATCATGTTGCCCGCCAATACCACTCCGACGTCAAGCCTGCCGGCATAAAGGATCTCGGGCAGGATGACGACAACACAAAATTTTTCAGCCCGGCAAACAATTTCTATTATATTCCACGACAGCTGTTTGCCCCTGATATCGATCTCGGCACTGGTCATGATGCATATAACGAGTTTCCGGCCAAGGCATCGGGAAATGACTGTTTTACGGCGTTTCCGGGAAAATATGACTGGTACGATACTGTAAAGCTCAACTATGGCATCGACTATGGTGACGGGACACGCCATTTCGACCCTATACCCGACACATGGTTCAAGATGCTTCACATACTGCGCTACTGGGCAGCCAAGGGGGTCGACGGATTCCGATGTGACATGGTACACATGGTACCATTGGAGTTCTGGAAATGGGCAATCCCCGGTGTCAAGGAACATTACCCGCATATAGTTTTTATCGCAGAGATATATGACGTGAACCTGTATCGCGATTTCATCTCGGTGGGAGGATTTGACTATCTGTATGACAAGGTGAACCTGTATGATACCCTACGGGGAATACAATGTTCCAACTTCTCTGCCGCACGCATAACCAATTGCTGGCAGACAGTCGAGGGCATAGGCGGGAATATGCTCAACTTCCTTGAAAACCATGACGAGCAACGTTTCGGTTCACGGCAATATGCCGGAGATCCGGGCCTGGTTATCCCCTCTTTGGTTGTCAGTTCAATGATCAATACCGGTCCGATGATGATCTATGCCGGTCAGGAACTCGGTGAACAGGCTTCCGACGCCGAAGGATACAGCGGGAACGACGGACGGACAACGATATTCGATTATTGGAGCATCCCGACAGTGCGGCGATGGATAAACGGCGGCAAATGCGACGAAAGCAACCTTTCCGGTCGTGAAATATGGCTACGGGACAAATACAGGACAATACTGAACATCTGCAATAACGAAAAAGCCGTGTCATCGGGAGGATTCTTCGACCTGATGTACGTCAATTACAACAACCCGTCACTCAATCCTCACCGCCAGTACGCATTCCTGCGCAATCACGGAGATGAGACACTGCTGATTGCAGTTAATTTTGCTGCCAACTCATCAGACCTGAAGATAAACATCCCGCGACATGCGTTTGATGTGCTGGGTATTCAGGAAGGCAGTTGCAATGCCACCGAGTTGCTTACAAATGACCGTATGGAAAAAACATTTTCTTCAGACAAGCCATTTGAAACATACATAGGGGCTTACGATGCCGTTGTATGGAAAATAAGCGGCAACAGAGTTACGGCTAAAAACAAAAAAACAGCATCAAAAGCCATAAATAAGGCTAAAAAATAGTATTTTTGTGTCAAAATATACCACGCTTAGTATTATGAGTACAATTCTACCCCCATTCAAGGTCTTTGCCGGAACCAAATCACGGTATATGGCAGAGGAAATCTGTAAAGAACTCGGTGTCGAGCTTGGCAAAATGAATATCCAGTATTTTGCCGACGGAGAATTTGAAGTATGCTTTGAGGAATCGATCCGTGGCTGTGAGGTCTATCTCGTGCAGTCGACATTCCCCAACAGCGACAACCTCATGGAGCTTTTGCTTATGATTGACGCGGCAAAGCGTGCATCGGCAAAATCCATCATCGCAGTTATGCCCTACTTTGGATGGGCACGTCAGGATCGCAAAGATAAACCGCGCGTGTCAATTGCCGCAAAGCTCGTGGCTGACCTTCTCAGCGCCGCCGGAGTTGACCGTGTAATCACAATGGATCTTCACGCCGACCAGATTCAGGGATTCTTCAATATACCTGTCGACCACCTATACTCATCATCGGTATTCATTCCGTACATCCAGTCACTCAAGCTTGAAGAGATGGTGATAGCCTCTCCCGACGTGGGTGGGGCAAAACGGGCAAATAACTATGCAAAATATTTTGATGTGCCGTTGGTACTGTGCCACAAGCAGCGAGCAAAGGCAAATGTTGTAGCCAACATGACTGTTATCGGGGATGTCAAGGACAAGAACGTTATTCTTGTAGACGACATGGTCGATACAGCCGGAACAATAACAAAGGCCGCCGATCTCATGTTGGATTTCGGTGCCAAATCGGTACGTGCGCTATGCTCTCACGCAATAATGAGTGATCCCGCCTCGGAACGCATCGACAATTGCGGCATGACTGAAATGATATTCACTAACAGTATCCCGTTCAAGAAGGACTGCAAGAAAGCTCATGTATTGAGCGTTGCCCACTTGTTTGCCGACACTATACGTCGCATTCATGAAAACGAATCAATCTCATCCCAATACCTCATTAAGTAAATCAAATTACTCCAGAATAAAAACCGGGATTTTACAATCCCGGTTTTTATTCTTAGAGTCATTTTTTCAGGGATTTCTCTATCGCTAATTTTACGAGCGGCATCATTACCGCATAACCTGTACTGTTGGGGTGTCCAGAATCATAAGTATATTCAGCGCGCATACCACCCTTGCGGTTTGTCATTGGAGTATGAAAATCAACATACTCATACCCCTTCTCCCGGGCATACGCACTGATAAGCTCATTCATCTGCAAGACTCTCCCTGCAGGGTAAATATTCTGATTCTTCAGCCAATGAAAATGATCGCATGGCAAAATAGAGCATAAAACCGGAGTGATATTATGCACTTCAGCCAATTCGCACATCGATTTTATATTGTTCATTATGCCCTCATTAGGCATGTATCCGTCATTTTCTGCAATGTCATTTATACCGCAAAGTATCACAACTGCTTTAGGTTTCAAGCCTATTACGTCTTGGCGGAAACGAACCAGCATCTGCGATGACACCTGCCCCGATATGCCACGGCCCGCGTAATTGTTCTCAACAAAAAACTGCGGAACGGTATCTGCCCAACAATCGATAACGGAATTCCCCATAAATACTGCATCAGGGGCTTTTTCAATGCGGGCATTTTCATAAGTGTAACGTCCCAGCTGCGCCCAATCATCTTTAGTTTGTGCCGACAGTGACATAAGCGACAATACTGCCACTGCCAATAAAATCATTTTCTTCATCATTAAAATTTTCGGATTACAAATATTGGGGAGTAAACCAACGAGGTCAAAGTGTTTTCCAATCTATTCATTAGACGTTTTACGTTAATCAGTAGTATTATTCCTTTCAAAAACAATAGTTCCAAGATATCATTTTAACGGTCGGACAATCATCACAATCTACGTCCATCTAATTCAGAAACAGCACCCATAAATAACAGCCCCGCGAGGCTGTTATTTATGATTTTATCTTATTAATAGCGAGGAACGTTGCAGCTTGCACAGCGGTCGTGGAAATGGCTGTCATAGCGGTTGCAATAGGGGCAATCTTCACCCGAAGAATTGTAATGAGCTACCCATGAAGAGCGAGACCCGCCTGAATTTGGAGTTGGGCTCACACCGGTTCCACCACAAGAAGAACAGGTGCCACTATTGTGGTTGTTACGGCTGCGAGACGAACGAGATGAAGAACCGCTATCGTAGGAAGAACTTCCTGTACTTACATAAATGCGTCGTCCATTTGCATCATATAGATGAGAATCGTAAAGGACGTAACCACCTGTTTGCGCACAAAGCATACAACGTCCGGTTTGACCACATGAGGCACAAGGGATATATGTTCCATATCCGGCGCTGACGATACCACCTTGTCCCATGCATATTCCGCAACGGCCCGAGCCACCACACATTCCACAAGGTTTATAGTAGGCCTCGATGCGTCCGCCATGGGCATAAACGTTCACCTCTTTGAACCCTATTGGCGTGCGTTCACGATAGGAATTTACGATTTGATTTTGTGCCATTGAGGGCAAAGCCATGAGAACAGAAACAAGAGCTAAAACTAAATTTGAAATTAATCTTTTCATTATAAAAAATCTGGTTCCGTGATTTCACTACTCATCAAGCGGACGCGGAACCCATTAGACATTCCGCCGACAAGCTTGTGATACCACAAAATTAACAAAAATTTCAGTTTTACACCTCTATACGACTAAAAAACTTTACCAACAAAAAATCAGCTAATTGATATTTCATACTTATATCGCCTTATAAATATAATCGCGAAAACGAAATGTACAATTTTTCAAAACGAAATGTGCAAAATTTAGGAGGTTTTTCAACGCCATTTATCGCCACGATCCGTCTGCATGTGGCACTCCCATTTAACACCCCATCACCGGCTATTAAACACCCATTTAATGGTTTTTGAAAACTTCCTTTTGTCATAGACTTTTCAGGGAGCCATAAAACTACTGAACACGCCCGTTTTAAGCCGATTTACAGTATTTTAACTGTGATGCCACACCTTCCCATTTACAGTGTTTTACGCACAAAAAACGACCTTTTAGCCACCTGAATTGAACCCGATTAAAGACCGGTTAAACCTCAATATTAAACACCTTAAACGCTTTGCCCCGATAATTAAATCCCGATTAAAGCCAATTAAAGCATTTTGCACATTTCGTTTTATTCTGCCTCGTCAATCAAACCGCACCTAACTAACTGAAAACAAACACATTCACCCACTCAACACACCATTACCCCATTGCACATTTCGTTTTCCCGCCCGTACAAATATCGCAATACATTTTCCCTATGTTAAACAACATCACTCCACATAGTAGCCTCAAAAACTCATGGCTCATATTAGAAATCTACCGTAAGCCTGACATTAAACTGGCGACGCGTCAGATAATTGGGGACTGCATACTGTATCTCATTGACATCGGTAACCCAGTAATAGCTGCTTACATTGGATATGTCAAGCAGATTGAACACATCTACACCGACCCATACACTCTTGAGATAACGAAGAATGCCGGTACGGCTCTCCCCTTCCTTCAATGGAGATAACAACGCGTAGGACAACCCTATGTCCAATCGTTTGTATTCCGGTGTACGGAAGTATCCCTTATCACGACTGCTTCTCGGCGGTGTGACAGGTAAGCCGTCAGAGAATATGCCTCGCAGACTGAATTTCAATTTAGGGAATTTAGGGAAATAGTCGGTAAAATATAATCCGAAACTGTATCGTTGATCTGTCGGACGCGGAACTTTTACCCCATTAAGCGTCTCCTGTGTTTTCATAAATGAGAAACTGATCCATGAATCGGTTCCCGGGACGAACTGGCCGAAAAGCTTCATGTCCAATCCCGCAGTATAACCGCTCGACTCGTTTATTCCCGTATATACGATTTTCAGATTATCAATTTCGTATGGAATGAGATTTGACAGATTCTTGTAATATAACTCCGCAGAGAATTTAAACGGTCTATCCATAGCACGGAACGTATAATCGCTGCCAAGAATCAGATGAAAACTACGCTGGGATTTAATATCATTATTAAGACGTATCACCGTATTATCGTCGACATCTTCCATCGGTTGCCGGTATTCCTTATAAAATGGTGACTGATAGTAAAGACCGGTTGCAAAGCGGAATGCAAAATGAGAATTTGCTTCCGGAACAAATCCCACATTTACACGCGGGCTAACCAGAAATTCCTTATTGAAATCCCAATACGAAAACCTCACTCCACCGTTAAGAGAAAACAGTCCCGCCGACGTATAAAGCCTATAGGTATCTTGTAGGAAAAAAGCGATCCGGTTCGTTGAAAAATCCTGACGGGATGACAGATTATATATCACATTCACGGCATCGCCTGTCGATGGCAGGGAATAACCTGCCGAATCCCTCAATTCCCATTCACGTGTCCTGTCATGTATATTCTCATGGTTAAAAGACATCCCATAAGAGATGTTATGCTTATTCATTGAAGTATTGCCTTTCAATGCCAAAGAGAAAACCGATGCTTTCAAACGGTTTCTTGCATGCTCATGATACCGTCCCACGCCAAGTTCCCCGCCGATTGCATTGTCGGCATTACCGCCACCGGTAGTCCCTGCCTGATCAAGCCAGTATTCTCCTGATATATCGTATGCGACAAGTTCATTTGTCAGATAACCTGATGCCAACAATGTGAAATCGGTACTGCGTGATGCCTTATAGCCCAAAGATAACGCGCCGAAATAAGTCTCGAATTTATCCTTTTCCTGTCCGTCAAAATATACCTTGAATTGCTTGGCGTCATTGGATGTGCCAAAATTGGTCTCACGATTTACCGGCTTGAATTTATAATTATTTACAGCAATATTTCCCAAAAAAGAAACTTTCCATCTCTTATTCAACTTATATGTGAGATATGTCTGATAATCAAAATAATTAGGGTCATACTCACCTTTCGTCTCCATCGAACTCAACAGGGATGCGTTCCTCTTGTACCTGACGCCATGGAGTTGGGAAAAATTCTTGGAACTTTGTCCTACGGCAAGGCTACCACCCATGAGGCTTAATGACAGTGAGCCTTCAAACGCCTGCGGTTCCCGATAGGTAATATCAAGTACCGATGACATTTTATCGCCATATTCAGCAGAGAAACCACCGGTAGAAAAGCCGACTTCCCCGACCATATCAGGATTGATTATACTCAGACCTTCCTGTTGTCCAGAACTGATGAGCTGAGGACGATATACTTCAATCCCGTTGATATATACACTGTTTTCATCATAACTGCCACCTCTGACGGAGTATTGCGATGACATTTCATTTGAGGAATTCACTCCGGCCATTGTCATCAGCAAAGACTCCACACTTCCTCCCGACACATCGGGGGATAGCCTGTAGGCATCATGATCAAGTTTCTGCATCGAACCGGTCTGTTTCTTGAACTCGGTAACCTCTACCTCCTGAAGAGCTTTTGTCTTCTGCTGCATACGCATATTCAATGTCACGTCGCCGGAGGCATCGACCAGCGTACGCCGTTCATCCTGATAGCCGATACACTTGAACACCACATGGATAGTATCACGCTTGGCTGTAGACAACGAATAGTCACCGTCAAGATTTGTCATGACTCCAAGCGCAGTACCCTCTATACCTATAGTGACAAATTCAAGCGGTTTGTTTTCAGTATCTATGACTTTCCCATGTATTCTGACCTGAGCATAACCGGGAATAACTGCGATCAACAGAAACAATGTTGACAATATGTACAGATTAATCTTCATTATTATTAGATACAATTACACTATATTAAAACGAGAAAATCCATATTTAAGTATAATTGCCGGCGATTATTTATTTCCGATAAAATAACCTGATGATATACTGATAAATTAATAAAATTCACTAATTTTGCATGTACATCATAGGATTAATACCACATTAGCCTGTGCAAATGAAATCCACGCTTCATCCGGATGGAGGAGCAAGAGTTATTCTGCTGTGTACCATAATATTATACATTATGGTGTCCCTAAGTATTATCTTCATCGAGGCAACATGGGCAATTCCGGAAATTATAGATGGTATGCAATAAGAGTAACCTACAATAGGGAAATAAAGGTAAAGCAACGGCTTGACGCCAAGCATATCGAAAATTTCCTGCCGATGAAATACCGCGTGGTTATGAGAGGAGAAAGACGCATAAAGGAACTGGTTCCGGCAATACATAACCTGATATTCGTGTATATGACTACTGAGGGCATGAAAGAATTCAAGCAGACCACTGACTTGCCGATCAGATACATCATGGATAAGGAGACAAACACTCCCTTGACAATTCCTGAACGTCAAATGAAAAGTTTCATTGCCGTTGCCGGCACAAGAGATGAGCAATTGATGTATCTGGACTCCTGTCCGGCCAATATTTCCAAAGGCGATAAAGTGAGGGTCACAGGCGGTATTTTTGAAGGTGCCGAAGGTTATTTTCTCAGAATAAAAGGAGACCGGCGCGTAGTAGTCAACATAAAAGGCGTAGCCGCAGTTGCAACAGCATTCATACACCCGTCCCTAATTGAAAAGATATACGATGAACAACAGTAACCGGCTACAGTATTTCGACGTGCTGAAAGGATTTGCAATACTGCTTGTCGTTATGGGACATGTGCTTACCATGTGCATACGGGACATCGACAATACATTGTTGTTTAAGATTATCGAACGGACGCACATGCCATTGTTTTTCTTTATCAGCGGTTATTTTTCATTTAAATGCACCACTAAAGGTGTACCGCACGACTTTCCACAACTGGCGAAACGTTTCATGCAACTCATAGTGCCATTTGTCGCAGTCAGTTCGCTATGGATAATATATTTCCCTCATAGCAGTCTGCAAAGCCCCATTGACTCGACGTTGACGGGACTATATTTTAACGAGTGGAAAAATGGATATTGGTTTACCTTATGCCTGTTTGAGATAATCCTTGTCTACACGGCAATTATTCCGGTATTGCGCCTGTCCCATACAATAAAAGGGAATATACTGATTATAACAGCAACATGGGCTATGTTATGGATACTGTTACGATATGTTTTTCCCGATAATATCAGTTCTCTTTTGAGTTTCCGCTTAGTATTTTCGTTCTTCCCGATATTCATGGCCGGAGTGTTGGCAAAAAAATATGTCGATTCCTTTTATCGGAATATCAACAAATCCGGTATATATACCTCCGCTCTTATTGCAATAGGCGTAACATTGTACTATTTATGCTATTATTGGGAATTTCCTTGGATTAACGGAGAGTTTACATATATTGCCGGTGTCATATTACATATCTCTCTTGCCATCGTTGCTACAGTCTTTGTCAAGAATTACATGGGACATGACAATAAGTCCGGAATCATAGTAAACACATTTACTTTGTGGGGAAAAGAAAGTTTGACAATATACCTATTACATTACTTTTTCTTATTCCCATTGGGATGGCTTCGCCAACCACTTATTGATATGGGATTAGGGTTTGTGCCGGCACTCATTGTATCAGCAATACCCGCTGTCGTCATAATAACTGCCGTGACAGGAGTCAATGCAATTATCGGCAAAAGCCGCCTCTTATCACTTTTGCTTACAGGAAAACTTTAAACATATGAATATAGCTATAGTCGGTACCGGATATGTGGGACTTGTTTCAGGTTCATGTTTTGCCGAAGTCGGAATTGATGTAACGTGCATCGATATTGACATCGAAAAAATCGAGCGGCTTAAAGCCGGAATAATACCTATATATGAACCCGGGCTAGACGATCTGGTATCACGAAACGTGAAAGCCGGCCGGTTGCATTTCACATCCGATTTGGCATCATGTATCGATGACGTGGATGTCGTTTTCAGTGCAGTGGGAACTCCTCCTGACGAAGATGGCAGTGCCGACCTGAAATATGTACTTGAGGTTGCCCGTACTTTTGGTCGGCATATAAACCATTACGCTATATTGGTAACCAAAAGTACAGTTCCGGTAGGAACATCTGCAAAAATAAAATCCGAAATACAACAGGAATTAAAAAAACGGGGTATTGACGTTCCGTTTGACGTTGCATCAAATCCGGAATTTCTCAAGGAGGGTGCCGCAATAAAAGACTTTATGTCTCCCGATCGTGTGGTTATAGGAATTGAAAGTGAACGTGCCCGAAAAGTGATGGAACGTCTTTATCGTCCGTTCCTGTTAAATAATTTTCGTGTAATATTCATGGATATTGCATCAGCAGAGATGACAAAATACGCAGCCAATTCAATGTTGGCAACAAGAATTTCGTTCATGAATGACATCGCCAATTTATGTGAATTGGTTGGCGCTGATGTCAATATGGTCAGAAAAGGCATAGGAGCGGATGTACGAATCGGGAACAAATTCCTATATGCCGGTTGTGGCTATGGCGGGTCCTGTTTCCCAAAAGATATAAAAGCGCTGATACACACCGGAAAAGAACACGGTTACCGCATGCGTATAATCGAAGCGGTCGAGGAGGTTAACGAGTTACAAAAATCAGTTGTATTTAAAAAATTGGGACAAGCCCTTGGAGAACTTCGCGGGAAAAAAATCGCGATATGGGGACTTGCATTCAAACCCGAAACTGATGATATGCGGGAAGCCCCCTCATTAGTCGTGATTGACAAGCTATTAAAAGCATCAGCCGAAGTATCGGTATATGATCCTGCTGCAATGCAGGAAGCCAAGTGGCGTATCGGTGACACCATCAGATATGCCGATAACATGTATGACGCGGTTCTTGATGCAGATGCCCTTGTCTTACTGACCGAATGGAAACAATTCAGGCTTCCTTCGTGGCAGGTAATAAAAAAAGCCATGAAAGGGAATATCATAATTGATGGCCGCAATATTTATGATCCGGCAGAACTGTCAGAGAACGGGTTCGTATATCACTGTATAGGCAAATAAGTAATGTCGGCACCTTTAATATCTGTAATAATTACCTCCTATAACAAAGGTGAATATATTTCGCAGGCTATAAGTTCGATTATTCGGCAGACCTACAGCAATAAGGAAATTATTGTTGTTGATGACTGCAGCCGTGACAATACACTGGAAATATGTAAGCAGTACGTCAAGGATATAAAACTTATAGTCAATATGACCAATCAAGGGCTCGTAAAATCGCGATACACTGGTGTCAATGCAGCAAATGGTGATTTTATACTGTTTCTCGATGCAGATGACTGGTTAAGCCATAATTCATTGACTGAATTATGTACAACACAATGCAAATACGATGCAGATATTGTACAGATGAAAATTGTATGGAGGCTTACTCCCCTGAAAATTCCTGTAAATTTCCGTTCCGATTACGACAAGTCGCAAGCATTCAATGCATGCCTCTATAATGATCGCCTGTTTCCGGTACAAATATGGGGGAAGTTATATAGAAAGGACCTGCTAAATGATAATCCATTTGCCGGATACGGCAGATTTTGGGGCGAGGACAGATTACTAAACCTTCCCATAATGCACAGGAATCCCAAAATAGAAATTGCATCCGGAGCAATATACAACTACAGGTGGGGAGGAGAAAGCGTCAATGGATTTCGCAAAGAAGCCTTATATGACTATATCAACGTCTATAAGTTAAAACATGACTGGATAACCCAAAATGGATATTCTTGTTTTGCTCAGGAACTTGATAAAGAGTTGTATCTGTTTCTCAACTATTACATCAGGCAAATGATCGACAGCGGACATTACACAGAAAAAGTAATACTTGAATACCTTAAAGATGAATTAGGGAAATCATTCTGGGGGAATATCTATCCCGGTATTTCTGCTGAAGTCCTTTACCGTAACAACAAGAATTCAGTTTCGCGCAAGTTGAAAAAGATTGTCAAACGTATAATATGACAACTGATAACCTGAAACGCCAGACAGTATCCGCTGCCGTATGGCAAATCTCAAACGGCGTTGTATGCAATATTATACAATTGGCCGTAACGGTCATACTTGCACGACATATAATGCCCGACCAATATGGGATAATCGCCATAATTTCCATTTTCATTACTGTCGCACAAACTCTGGTAAGCAGTAATCTCAGCACAGCCTTGATTCGCAAAGATAACCGGACAGACGTAGATTGTTCAACTGTCTTCTACTATAACATTGTCCTTTCAATTATACTGTACATTGCATTCTACTTCATTGCTCCTGTTATAGCCGGATTTTATGAAATCGAAGAACTTACATCTGCATTACGGGTATTGTCTGTCGGATTGATTATCGGTGCGTTAAGTGAAGTTCAAAAGGCATTATATGCAGTTAATCTTGATTTTAAGACTACTACCCTATTAAATATCCTGTCTACATCTGTTTCCGGTGTGATTGGAGTTATTTTGGCAGTACTTGATTTCAAGATCTGGTCACTGATTGTCCAGTCGCTTTCATATTCCGCATGCAATACGGTAATGATTTGGTGTGTGTCAAAATGGCGCCCTGTACTGAAATTCTCAAACAGTAGTCTGCGTGAGTTTTTCACATTCGGGTCGAAACTTATGACATCCAATCTCATCGACACAACCTTTCGGCAATTGTATTCAGCCGTTATCGGCAAATTATTTGCACCTTCGGTTTTAGGTCTATATAATCGAGCCGAGACATTTGTAAATATGACATCCCAAGTTCCTTCAGATGCCTTTTCTACTATATCCTATCCGGTGCTCTGCCGAGTCAAAGATGATGATACGACACTAAAAAACGGCTACAGGCGAATTATGAGACTGTCGGCATTTATAATATTCCCTCTATGCCTGGGGATGTGTGCTGTTGCCGATCCGCTTGTCAACTTATTGCTGACCGATAAATGGGCAGGAATGGCTCCAATGCTTCAGTTACTGTCCCTATCCCTGATGTGGTATCCGGTACACGCCTTGAATTTGAATTTGTTACAAGTAAAAGGTAGAAGCGATTTATATCTTCGACTTGAAATTTTCAGAAAAATCATCATAATAATAACTCTTGCCGCAACCATGTATTTCGGAATAATTGCCATTTGCATGGGACGGATTTTCACATCAGTCATAGCCCTGTTTGTAAATTCATTATACACAAGCAGGATATCACCGATAAAACGTTCGGAACAATTTTATGACCTGTTACCGGTACTGCTATTGTCAATAGTAATGTACGCGTTAACTGCCGTCACTGTTTATTTGAGCGGAGATGGTATTGTCGGAATAACTGCCGGAATCGCAACCGGACTCATTATATATATAGGTGGTGCCGCAGTATTCCGGTTTACGGAAATGACAGAACTACGCAATATCATAAAGATGTATTTTTAAATATTAATCATGACATCATTCTATACACAGGAGGAACTTTCCGGCTTAGGTATTAAATCTTATGGCAAAGATGTGCTTATAAGCCGAAAATGCAGCATATACTCTCCTGGAGACATTACCATTGGGAATAATGTCAGAATTGATGATTTTTGCATTCTGTCAGGAAAAATAGCAATCGGTTCCAATATTCATATCTCGGCATATTCCGCACTATATGGCAGCCATGGTATTATCTTGGAAGATTATACCGGAATGTCTCCCCGTTCCACAATATTCTCTGCAATGGATGACTTCAGTGGTGATTATCTCATCGGACCTATTCATTCTCCTGAAATGACACACGTTACAGGGGGAGAAGTCCATGTCTGCCGTTACAGCCAGCTTGGTGCAGGTTCTATTATGTTTCCGTCCTCACAACTAAGCGAAGGGGCAGTCTTGGGAGCAATGAGTCTGATGAAAGGGATATCCGACTCATGGAGTATATATGCCGGGATTCCTGCCCGGAAAATAAAGGAGCGTTCCCGCAGACTACTTGACCTTTTCCAATCATGAATATTCTTATCACATCAGCCGGAAGACGGGCATATATAATTGATTATTTCAAAAAAGTCAATGGTATTGATAAGGTTTATGCATCCAACTCGACGTACAGCATTGCTCTTCAGCATGCCGATGACTACCTGATTTCTCCATTGATATATTCTGACTCATATATTCCGGCAATTCTGGACTTTTGTTTAAAAAATAACATCAACGCGCTGTTATCACTGTTTGATGCGGATCTGTTAGTTTTAGCACAACACAAGTCCGAATTCGAAGCACATAATATTCGTGTAATAATCAGTGATGAAAAATTTGTGCGGATATGTAATGACAAGTGGCTGACATATAAATTCTTCATTGATGCAGGGATTAAAACACCGGCAACATACCTCAACCGTGCACAGTTGGAACAAGGCTTGTCATGTGGAGAATGTTCTTTTCCTATAATAATTAAGCCTCGTTGGGGCACAGGAACAATCGGAGCATATGTTGCAAATGACATTAATGAAACTGATGTTCTTGAAAAATTATCATATCGGGATATTTTTAGTTCAAGCCTGAAATATGAATCTAATCTCACTCCTGAATCGCCATTAATCTACCAGCAGTATATTTCCGGAATCGAATATCCACTGAATATCATAAATGACCTCAAGGGTAACTACATCAATACTTTTGCAATCCGGAAAATCGCCATGCGTAGTGGAGAAACCGACATCGGAATTACCGTCTCACCATTACCTTTTACGGATATAGCCGAATCAATTTCGGCTCAAGGACGACATATAGGTATACTATCGGTTGATTGCATAAAATCTGAAGAAGATATATATGTCATTGAACTTAACTGCCGGATAAGCGGAACATATCCGATACTGCATTTGTCAGGACTGCGCTTTCTTCAGCAACTGGCTGATTGGTTGAATGGTAAATCTACAGATATGACATTGCTTTCCTTAAACGAAGGTGTTACCGTTACAAAAAATCTCGACCCCGTTATACTCCATCAACAAAGATGAAACCACGTGTTTTTATAAACATGCATTATATGGAAATCGGAGGAGCCGAGCGGGCATTACTCGGACTACTCAACGCGATTGACCCTGAACAGGTTGATGTTGATTTATTTATAAACCAACACACCGGGGAATTTATGTCACTCATCCCTGCATATATAAACTTATTGCCTGAGGATAAACGTTACTCATCCATTGAACGGCCGATTACAAGTGTTCTGAGAGAAGGGAATATCGACATAGTCTTTGCCCGGATTTTCGCACGTATAATGCACCGCATTTATCGGATGCGGCATAATTCATTGTCTCCGGTAGACGCATCGATATTTTATTATGTAGCAAAATATACGACTCCCCTACTCCCGTCATTAAAAAAATTCGGGAAATATGATCTTGCCATAAGTTTTTTGACTCCTCACCATATTGTACGCAACAAAGTCAATGCATCTAAAAAAGTGGCCTGGATTCACACGGATTATTCAACAGTTTCTGTAAACGCCATCACCGAGTTGCCTATATGGGAATCATTTAATAATATAATCTCTATTTCACCCGATGTCACATCGGCATTCCTAAAAACATTCCCATCTTTAAGAAATAAGATTATTGAGATTGAAAACATCATATCACCTGCATTTGTAAAGGAACAATCTCTATTGGATATTCCGGAAGAATATGACAGTGACTATATCATAATTTGTTCAGTCGGACGTTTTTGCGATGCAAAAAATTATGACAATATTCCATTTATAGCAAAGATACTACGGGATAAAGGCCTTAAATTCAAATGGTATATAATCGGATATGGAGACCGCAGCCTCATCGACAGGAATATTCACACAACAAATACCGACGACTGTGTAATCCTGCTTGGGAAAAAGGATAATCCATATCCGTATATTGCCAATTGCGACATATATGCACAACCGTCGCGCTATGAAGGAAAATCGGTGACCGTAAGAGAAGCCCAGATCCTACAACGTCCTGTCATTGTTACAAATTATCCTACAGCATCCTCACAAGTAAAAGATGGAATAGATGGTATTATATGTAATATGGATAACACGTCAATTGCTGATGCAATCTACAGGATGGCTACCGACAAATCCATGAGAGATACCCTGTCGGCATATCTTGCTTCTCACGATTTTGGGAATGAAAACGAGATTACGAAAGTTTATGATCTTATTAGGCTATAATAATGGTTAAGACATTATTATACATAACAAACGGATTATCCGGAAGCGGAGGGCTCGAACGTGTTGTTTGTCTCAAAGCATCTTATTTTGCAGACACACTTGGACATAATGTGCATATCATAATTCTTAATGAAAAACATCAGAATCCATACTATGAGTTAAGTGGCAAAGTTATTCTTCATAATGTTGAGGCGACAGGTAATATATTCCGCTTTTCCCGACAGTATTTTTACGGTATAAAAAAATTTATCCACAAAATTGCCCCTGATGTAATTTTTGTTGCCGATGACGGTTTGAAAGGGCTATATATACCGTTGATATTCAAATATCCTGCAAAATTCATATATGAACGTCACACAACAAAAGCAATAAATGGCTCAGGATTAAAAGCCTTCATTATAAACAGGATGATGGACTTCGGCTCAAGATATTTCAATCGCTTTGTCGTCTTGACCGAAAGTAACCGCAAAGACTGGAAGTATGCTAATGGATTGACTGTGATCCCTAATCCGCTGCCATTTTCTTGCAAAGAAGTTCCATCGGTCGATTCCCGGGAAAAAATAATTTCAGTAGGATCAATGTCACGTGTAAAAGGCCATGATCTACTGATTAAGGCTTGGGCTAAAATCCATGACAGATTTCCGAAATTCACATTGCATATCTATGGGGCACCGAAAGACAATTTTTCCATGATGGAAAATTTGATTTATGACAATAAGATGCAAAATACGGTATTCCTTCATCCACCACAACATTACATCAAGGAGAAATATGTGGAAAGTGCAGTGTGCATACTGCCATCCCGAGTGGAAGGATTCGGAATGGTATTGATTGAGGCAATGGAATGCGGAACTCCATGTATTGCAACCTCATGTGAGGGGCCCATGGATATAATCAAGCACGAAGAAAACGGTATTATCGTTCCTACAAATGACTCTGAAGCTATAGCACAGGCCATATCATCACTTCTATCTGACAAATCGAAACTATTAAGGTATTCACATAACGCTAAGATCTCAGCATCTCGATATTCAATTGATGTCATCATGCATAATTGGATACATCTGATAAACTAAATCAAAATGTTTTCAAGCATCTTCTCAACACAAATATGGCTTAACGTCATAAGTATAATCGGGTTATTATATTCATTATATATAATGACATTATCCAATAACAAATTATTACGAGGGACAAACAATAATGTTTTATCATTTATATTTGTAATATTTGTAACACTTTACATTGGCACAAGACCTATATGGTGCTATGAAGACACCTATCTTTATACACAGATATTCAATCTTGTTCAGAGAGGCGAATGGGTCAGCATTAAAGGATTTGCGGAAGATCCTTTTTTCCTTGCAGTAGAATATATCTGCCTTGAATTAACCAATGCATCAGGATGGCTTCTTGTGATTGCGGTATTTTATGTAATTGGGATGGCAATAGCTTCTTTGAGGTGGCTTCCCCGGCATTATTTCCTGATTCTGATATTTTGTTTTACGGCATTCAGTTTTTGGGGATATGCAACAAACGGCATACGTAATGGCATGAGTACAAGTATTGTATTAGTAGGCCTGTCTTTTTTTTGCAAGAATAAAATACAGACAATTTTAGGTTATAGCCTGCTACTCCTCGGTATGGCAACACACAAGACTGTCGGAGTTGTTATTGTAGCCGCATCCGCTGCTTTGTTTTTGAAAAACACAAATACAAACCTAAGCATTTGGCTGTCATGTATAATTTTCAGTCTCTTATTCCAGGATTATTTTAAGGAGTTATTTATTTGGTTAAGCGATGATGACCGTATGGCACATTACCTGAATATGGAAACATCAACAGACAAATTTTCCACATCAGGTTTTAGATGGGATTTTATCCTCTATAGTGCCGCACCCATACTGCTTGGATGGTATGCAATTGTAAAAAAGGGTATAACAGACAAAACTTATATGTTTCTGCTTCACACATATATTTTTGCCAACGCCTTCTGGATTTTGATCAATACCGTAGCCTACAGTAATCGCTTTGCCTATCTATCATGGTTTATGTATCCGATTCTACTTGCATATCCTCTTGCTAAATTTAATATTTTCAAGCATCAAGGGCTTGTAACCGGGCTGATACTGATTGCATGTATCACATTCACATACATAATGTAACGACATCATGAGATCGCAAAATTTACGTATATCCGTTATCATGGGAATGTATAACTGTGAATCTACCATTGCCGAAGCAATTGACTCACTGTTAAACCAAAGCTATAAAAGATTCAGGATCATATTATGTGACGACGGGTCTACCGACAACACTTATAATATTGCTAAAAAATATTCTGAGCGATTCTCCAGTATCACATTACTGAAAAATGAATGCAACAAAGGACTCAACTATACCTTAAACAGGTGTCTGATGAAGGCTGATACCGAATACATCGCACGCATGGATGGTGATGACATCTCTCTTCCTGACCGGTTTCAGAAAGAGATAGAGTTTCTTGACAGGAATCCCGATATTGCAATCGTAAGTTGTCCCATGATATATTTTGATGAAAACGGAGATTTTAAAGTCGGGAAGAACAATATTCCATATCCGGAGATTAGTGACTTTATTCACGGCACTCCATTTTGTCATGCCCCATGTATGGTTAGACGGGAAGCATATATTGCAGTCAATGGCTACACTGAAAATAAGCGACTACTGCGTGTAGAGGACTACCACCTGTGGTTTAAGATGTATGCAATCGGTTATCGTGGGCACAATCTGGATGAACCATTATATAAAATGCGTGATGACCGTAATGCGTTCAAACGCCGCACGTTCAGAAATCGCCTTAATGAAGCATACGTCAGACATATTGGCTATCGCATGCTAAGACTCCCGTTTTATACACAAATATATGCATTAAGACCTATCATTTTAGGATTACTGCCCAATTGGTTATACTCATATCTGCATAAAAACAAATAGACACGAATGCTTTCACTAAGTAAATACTCAAAATTGGATAGCATAAAGGAGGATTGGAAATATCTTTATAATCAGAACCGTTCAATCCCTCCCTTTCTCGAATACGATTATTTTAAGCGAACCGTAAAACTTAGCTATTATTACAGAATTATTGATCGTTGCAAAATCCGCTATTATGTTATCAGAAAAAACAACATTCCAATAATGATAGCCCCAATACTTCATTACACAAACGGTACAACAGAATTATTCGGCAGATATAATGGTTACAATTACTCCGATTTTCTATATGATACAACCTATCCTCTTGACAAAGCATGGGAAATGCTTATGTCTGAAATCAAATCGTTAAGCCTATATAAGGTTAAAGCAGATTCTCGAATAATCGAACTTGCTGATAAAAACACGTTGACACAGATACAGAATGTTGCAATTCATTTCGGAACTGATTATGATATATACCTCGTTTAGCAATAAACGACAAGTATAAATCATATAGTCCCGGAATATTACTGATAAATGAAACAATTAAGTTTTTGATTTCAAATAACAAGATACATACCCTTGACTTATCTCAAGGAGAAGAAGAATATAAATACAAGATGGGAGGAGTAAAACATTATTCATATAATTTTATTATCACAAAATGAGACATTGTGATGTAATAGTAACATACTGTTGGAATAGAGTCGGATATAACATTTTACGATGTTTGACAAATCATGGATTGTCGGTTATTGTAGGGGACACATCAGATAGGAATATTTGCAGTATGTCCAAATTTGCTACTGCCAATTTTACCTATCCCGACCCATTTACTGAGGAGGAAAATTTTATTTCCTGTCTTATTGAAAGGATTTATGAATACAAGCCCAAAGTCCTTATACCTACACACGATGAATCATTGGTAATAGCCAAACACCGTAACCGTTTCCCTAAAGAACTGATCATTCCAATTGCTGATTATAAACTTCTACAATCTTTATCAGATAAATATCAGGCAACATTAATGGCTTATAAAGCCGAAGTCCCGACTCCAAAGCTATATTCCGACTTAAAAAATTGCACTTATCCGCTTATAATAAAAACAAAAATAGGTAATTCGGCAAAAGGGGTCTATATTGCAAAAACAGAGTCTCAAGCTCAAATAATATTGGACAAATATAATCCTGAAGAAATCTTGATTGAGGAATTTATTCCAGGATATGATATATGCGTAGACTGCATAAGATACCCGGGATTTTTTCATGCTACTGTCTATAAAGCTTTACTGACAAAAACAAATGGCGGTGGTACCACAACGCAACGCGTTATAGTTGATATTCCGCTATTAACTGAATTTGCCAAACAACTGCTTGATTCTGTCGATTATCACGGTGTTTGTGGAATTGATTTTCGATATAATGAAAAGACAAACGAATATGCATTCATCGAGGTAAACGCACGTTATACCGGAGGGCTTGCAACACCTATTGCTGCAGGCTTCGACATTCCTTATATTCACTATTGTTTGGCTACACAAGGGAAATACGATACTGAAATAAATATCAAATACGGGACAAAAACAAAATGGATTTTAGGTGATATTATTACACTTGTCAGTTCTATCGTTTCATTATCCTTGACATGGCAAAAATTACGACAGATACTTTCTTTCAAAGGCTACGACGCTTTTGATGATTTTCGCCAAGATGACAAAAAGGCAATTATTGGTGAAATGAGTTACTATATTAACAAATTACTCAAAAACAAAAAGTTGAACCCATAATAGTTATGATTAAATTCTTATTTGATCGTGTTATTGCATTTATTGGACTATTGTTCATATGGCCTATTATGCTAATAATAGCTATATTAATAAAAATAAAAATGCCTGGACCGGTATTTTTTACTCAGTATAGAGTCGGAATCAATGCGAAACTATTCCGCATGTTTAAATTTCGAACAATGACAATAAACCATTCCGGTTCATCTGTTTCTGTTGCGGGAGAAAGTCGCATCACCCCATTTGGAGCGATACTGCGAAAATATAAACTCGATGAGCTACCTGAACTTTGGAACGTATTGATAGGTGATATGAGCTTTGTAGGTCCACGCCCTGATGTACCGGGTTATGCCGACAAACTCACCGGCGAAGATCGTTTGATTCTTAAATTAAGACCGGGGATAACTGGTCCGGCATCGTTAAAATACGCCAATGAAGAGGAAATACTAGCTAAAGTAAATAATCCACAAGAATATAATGACAATGTAATATTCCCGGATAAAGTTAAAATTAATTTGGAATACTACCGACATCATACATTTTTCTATGATATAAAACTAATATTTCAGACAATATTTCGTTAGATCATTGATGATTTTACAAACTAATTCAATACATGAGAGATCGAATATTATTATCGCTGGCTCACATGGGTGGGAGCGAAAAAAGATGGGTCGATGAAGCATTCAAATCCAATTGGATTGTACCACTCGGTCCCAACGTAGATGAATTTGAACACCGTCTTGAATCATACTTGAATCATGGTAGAGTTGTCGCATTAAGTGCAGGGACAGCAGCGCTGCATCTTGGGCTTGTAATGCTCGGGGTTAGCGAAGGAGATGAAGTGATATGCCAGTCATTCACTTTTTCGGCAAGTGCAAATCCGGTTCGTTACCAGGGAGCACATCCCGTATTTGTCGATAGCGAACCCGATACATGGAACATGTCCCCAATTGCTCTTGAGGAAGCAATTATTGACCGTTATCGTATCACTGGAAAATATCCCAAAGCCATTATCCCGGTTCATCTGTACGGAATGCCGGCCAAAATGGATGAAATTCTTGAAATCGCCGGAAAATATGGGATTCCGGTTCTTGAAGATGCAGCCGAGGCGTTGGGGTCAGAGTACAAGGGTAAAAAATGTGGGACAATAGGGCACTTTGGAGCACTTAGTTTCAACGGAAACAAGATTATTACAACCTCAGGTGGTGGTGCATTGATATGCTCGGACGAAAACTCAGCCAAACGTGTAAAGTTTTATGCTACACAGGCTCGCGAAAATCGACCTTATTACTACCATGAGGTAATCGGCTTCAATTATAGGCTGAGCAATGTCTGCGCAGGTATAGGCTGCGGACAAATGGACGTCCTATCCGATCATGTCTCTCGCCGTCGGGAAATACATGATACATATACCAAAGCGCTATCTGATATCGAAGGGGTAACAGTCCAGCATAATCCATCTGATGATTATGACTCCAATTTCTGGCTTTCTACAATACTGATTGAGCCATCGACAGGTAAAACTCCTGATGATGTTCGCCTTTCACTTGAAGCCGAAAACATTGAAACCCGATTATTATGGCGTCCTATGCACATGCAACCGGTATACAAGAATGCGCCTTATTATGGTGGTACAGTTTGTGAAGAACTGTTTGCCAAAGGATTATGTCTACCGAGCAGCTCAAGCCTGACCGATGACGAAATCAAGCGTGTGACAGAGGCGCTCCATCGGGCATTATAAACGAGCATGAAAACCGTAGTCGCATTCGATCTGGACGACACCCTATTTAAGGAAGTTGATTTTCTTGAATCATCTTACCGCTGTATTGCCAGACAGTTAAGTAATAAATACCGCCGGCTCAATTATCATGACTGCCTGGATAAAATGTTTCATTCCGATAATGCGTTTGACTCGATAATAGATTATTTATCTCAATATGTTACGGATCATGACGAGACGGTAGCATGGTGTATTGAAACATACCGTACACACATCCCCGATATTTCGCTATCTACTGATACGACAACATTACTCGAGGCACTACAACTAAAGCATACCGATATGGCAATAATTACGGATGGACGAATCAACACCCAAACAAACAAGATTCATGCTCTTAGGCTGACTCGTTTCGTTCCGGAAGAGCGCATATTTATATCTGATGCAATCGGATTTGACAAAACTCATCCACAGGCATTCACTTTGCTTATGAATCAATACACGGACAATACCGGGTTTTGTTATATCGGAGACAATCCGGCAAAGGATTTTTATTGGCCGAACAGGATGGGATGGAAAACATTTTGTCTAATGGACAATACTGGCAGAAATGTTCATAGACAAGACATCAACCTCCCTGACTTATACCATCCACAACATAAAATAAACAATCTCTCGGAAATACTCTTACAAATATAATTTATATGACACAAGATAATCAACGCATTGCGCTAATTACAGGAATAACCGGGCAAGACGGCTCCTTCCTCGCCGAATTCCTTTTAGGAAAAGACTATGAAGTGCACGGAATATTACGTCGCAGTTCTTCATTCAACACCGGACGCATCGAGCATTTGTATCTCGACGAATGGGTAAGGGACATGAAACGCAAGCGGCTTATCAACCTTCATTACGGTGACATGACCGACTCGAGTTCACTTATCCGCATAATTCAGGAAGTCCGGCCTACCGAAATATATAATCTGGCAGCACAGAGTCATGTAAAAGCCTCATTTGATGTTCCCGAATATACGGCTGAGACCGACGCGATAGGCACATTGCGCCTGCTTGAAGCCGTAAGGATTCTCGGTATGGAAAAGCGAACACGCATCTATCAGGCAAGCACATCCGAGTTATATGGTAAAGTGCAGGAAGTCCCCCAAAGCGAGACCACCCCATTCTACCCTCGCAGCCCGTACGGTTGTGCCAAACTTTATGGCTTTTGGATTACAAAGAACTACCGTGAAAGCTACGGGATGTATGCCGTTAACGGGATATTGTTCAACCATGAGAGTGAACGGCGCGGGGAGACATTTGTTACACGTAAAATAACTCTTGCCGTAGCACGTATTGTTAACGGACTTCAGGACAAGCTATATCTTGGGAATCTCAACGCATTACGTGACTGGGGATACGCTCGGGACTATGTCGAATGTATGTGGCTGATAATGCAGCAACCTGAACCTGAAGATTTCGTTATCGCAACAGGAGAATATCATACTGTAAGAGAATTCACAACCCTTGCTTTCGCACGTGCAGGAATAACTCTACGTTGGGAAGGTGACGGCATCGAAGAAAAAGGAATCGATGTAGCGACAGGTAAAATACTTGTTGAAGTCGACCCGAAGTTTTTCCGTCCGGCAGAAGTAGAGCAATTGCTCGGAAACCCGACAAAAGCACGAGAAAAATTAGGATGGAATCCACGTAAGACATCGTTTACCCAACTGGTAAACCTCATGGTAGATTCCGACCTTGAACTTGTGAAAAAACATAGATCATAATGGAGAAACATTCTAAAATATACGTAGCCGGACATCGTGGGCTCGTAGGTTCGGCAATTTGGTATAATCTTGAAAAACGGGGTTACACCAATCTCGTAGGACGGACCCACTCAGAGCTTGATCTGTTGGACGCTGTTGCCGTAAAACAATTCTTTGATAACGAACTCCCTGAATACGTTGTCTTGGCCGCCGCCCATGTGGGAGGCATAATGGCCAACAATATATATCGCGCCGATTTTATTTACCGGAATCTACAGATTCAGCAAAATGTGATAGGTGAGAGTTTTCGCCATGGAGTAAAAAAACTATTGTTTCTCGGCAGTACATGCATATACCCACGGGAAGCCCCGCAACCTATTCCTGAAAATGCCCTACTGACATCCCCTCTTGAATACACCAACGAGCCATACGCCATAGCTAAGATTGCCGGGCTCAAAATGTGTGAAAGTTTCAATCTGCAATACGGCACCGACTATATTGCCGTCATGCCGACCAATCTCTACGGTCCACGTGATAATTTCCATCTGGAGAGAAGTCATGTGCTACCGGCCATGATACGTAAAATGCATTTGGCAAGACTGCTGATGAATAACGACATTGATGCCTTACGTAGCGACCTGGACACGATGCCTGTGAACGGTGTCAATGGGAATGCTCCGATTAAAGAGATTACCGATGTATTGTCAAACTATGGTATCTTTAACGACCGGCTTGTTTTATGGGGCACCGGTACACCTCTGCGCGAATTTTTATGGAGTGAAGACATGGCTGATGCCTCCGTACATATACTTGAAAACATTTCATTCTCGGACTTGAAAGGAGATGATTTCGAAGTACGTAACTACCATATTAACATCGGTACAGGAAAAGAATTGACCATATCGGCCCTTGCATCCCTCATAAAAGAGGAAATCGGCTACAACGGGACAATACAATGGGATGCGACCAAACCCGATGGAACCATGCGAAAACTATGTGATGTATCTCGACTGCATTCACTCGGGTGGAAACATTCTGTCGAAATTGAAGACGGCATACACCGGCTGTATGAATGGTATCTTAACCGTCAATAAACATATCACATATTTATTTCATGATACTGTTCTACATCATAACTTTTGTATTATTGCTGATATGCGAGCTCGGTTATTTCCGTATAGCACGTTACTATCGCATTGGGGACAAAGTGACACCACGTTCATCCCATAGGCGTTATTGCCTCACCGGTGGCGGCATCATCTTCATCATAGCGGCGATAATATTCTATATTTACAACTCAAGTCCCCTACCCGCAACGTTTGGCAGTATGCTCATTGGGGCTGGTATTCTTGCTGTCGTAAGTTTTGCCGATGACATCCGCAACCTCTCTCCCGGAATACGCCTGATTATACAGTCAATTATTGTTTCTGTAGCATTTTCCTATATACTTCAATGGGGTTATCTTGACATATTCATAATTGTACTTGTGTGCGGAGTCGGGCTCATTAATGCCTATAATTTCATGGATGGGATAAACGGCATCACCGCAGGGTACTCACTTGTTACACTTGGAACACTATATTATTGCTTCTATAACACCCCTGGAGTTCCATTGGATTTTATTGGAGCACTTATTATCGCGGTAGGCATATTTGCCTTTTTCAACTATCGTAAAAAAGCAGTATGTTTTGCCGGCGATATCGGTTCAATTGTAATGGGATTCTTTATCCTTTATTTGATAATCGAATTGATATGGATCAGGAATAATGCCACCAGCATTGTATTTCTTCTCGTGTATGGTGTAGACACGGTATATACAATTTTTCAGCGATTGTTCATGGGTGAGAATATCCTGTTGCCGCATCGTCATCATCTTTATCAGGTGTTTGCCAATCAGTGGCGTATTCCCCACTATGTCATATCAACAGGATACGCATCGGCGCAATTATTCATCAACATAATATATTTCCTTATCCCTGAGGAATTCCAGTGGACTTATGTTATAATCGTGACAATGCTACTAAGTGCAATATACTTTGTGGCAAAACGCTCTGCAAGAAGCCTCAGACACTGACAAACATTGAAACCATCCATTTCGGTCATCCTCCATGGAAAAAATTCCGTGGAGGATTTTTAGTAAAATTACAAAAACCTATTACACAACAGTGGCATATCCGGAAATCCGGATATGCCACCACTCTCTTTCTCCACAATAACTCCGTGGAATATTTTTACTTACCGCCGATTGAGTCAGATACAGTCAAACGTGCACGGCCTTTTGCGCGACGACGTGCCAATACTTTACGACCGTTAGCAGTAGCCATTCTTTCACGGAAACCGTGTTTGTTTACTCTCTTTCTGTTCGAAGGTTGGAATGTTCTTTTCATCTTAATATATTTTTTCGTTTATTTTATTCACAATTCGGAGTGCAAATGTACAAAAATTCTTTCATCCGGACAAATTTAGACACGACAATATTGCCATTCTACAGCAATACGACCCCGATTCCGGGACGTTCGGGTATTGTAACCTTGCCATTGACTATTTTTATACCGTCAAATCTGTCATTTGCAATCAGCAGGTTACCGTCAAGATCCGCCCAGTCAACCATCGGGGACAATTGTGCTGCAGCAGTCACGGCACAAGAAGTCTCAGTCATACATCCGAGCATGACCTTCATGCCCAAAGCCCGGGCAAGAACAGCCATTTTATAAGCCTCATGCATGCCGGTACTCTTCATTAATTTGATATTTATACCGTCGTATGCTCCCATTGCACGTTTCACATCAGGCAGACGTTGCAGGAACTCATCGGCTATAATAGGTAATGGACTGCGTTCACGCAACCACGCTGTTTCATCAAACATTTCCTTAGGCATTGGCTGTTCGACAAAAAGACAATTTCGCTCAGCAAGCCAATAGCACATCTCCAACGCCTTTTCCTTGTCATTCCACCCCTGATTGGCATCGACACATATCGGGCGGTCTGTCTTACTGCGTATTATCTCCACGAGTTCCTTGTCATTATCAAGCCCCATTTTAACCTTCAGGACATTATAAGGAGCTGCTTCATCGACTTTTTTCCGTACAACGTCAGCCGTGTCAATGCCTATTGTGAACGAAGTATCCGGAGCCTTATCAGGATTCAGCCCCCATATTTTATACCATGGTTGTCCCATTATCTTTCCCAACAAGTCATGCAACGCAATATCCACCGATGCTTTTGCCGCACGGTTATCAGGTGCTATTCTGTCCATATATTCATGAATTTCCTCGATACAGAATGGATCTGAGAATTGTGACAAATCAAGTTTCGACAGAAACGACGTGACACTTGCCACACTCTCGCCGAGATATGGAGGCATTGAAGCCTCTCCATAGCCGATAATTCCATCATATTCTATCTGGACTTGCACATCCGGGGTCGTTGTCCTGCTATACTTGGCCAGATTGAACGAATGTCTCAACTTCAACTCGTACGGAGAGAATGAAAGATTCAGACGCCCTGAGCGTCCTGTTTTTTTTGTAGCCTCGCCAAATGCCGAAATAGAAATCGGAGAAGCCATTGCCACAGCCCCAAGAGCCGCGTTCCGAAGGAAATTTCTTCGATTCATGATTATATATTTATTTATATTTATGTTTATCAAAATACCAACTATGATCTATCACTTTAGTTATCCCGCGAGTACCCTCACAGCCATCTATCCTTGATGCATGCAGGAATGCTGTGGATAGATACATCGGACTTTCTGGATCTACACTGTTACGTTTTACTCGACCGGATGAATGGATATAGTTACCGTCATGGTCATATATTCCTACATGTGTAACCCTACGCGTTTTGGCATTGCCGAAAAATAGCAGATCTCCGGCCTTGCATTTACGCCAATTCTCTGCTTTGATTAATTTTCCGGTGGTCGCCTGTTGTGACGCATCACGCATAAGTATGATTCCGTTTGCATAGTAGCTTACTTTTGCAAGCCCCGAGCAATCGAGTGTCTTTATCGAAGTACCTCCCCATAGGTATGGAGTGCCTTCCATTGAATAGGCAACATCGAGAATCTTTTCGGCATTGAATGGCCGTGAAGCCCATTCTGCAATTGGAGTGACATCAGCGGTTCTGACGTACCCTTCACGTCCGTCAGGCAACAATACCTTCATGAACTCGCCCTCTTTTGAATAATGCCCTTCAAGAATAACACCGTTTACAACATCTGACACGATATTACGCACTCCTGCATCAGGAGTATTAAAGACATGGGTTTGCCATAACGATGTTACAACCACCCTTTCCGCATCCCTCCACTTATCCATTTGCTCATCGCTCTTTTCTACAAGCGAGTTATCTATAACGTATGCAATATACCCGTCAGGAGTCTGTGCTCTCCACCAGTCCCCATGTTTCTCTAACAGGCGCACCGGCATACCCATTATACCTTGTGTGGCCATCTCTGCCGAATGTCCCGGAGTCACCCTGAAACAGGCTACCGATATTCTCACCTGCGCCCATCTGTCCGACGGCAACACAACGACACTGTCAACGGCTTCAACATTAGCATCATGGAGAGCCTTGAACAGTTTATCCTTTACCGGTTTCTCCGAAACCTTTCCTTTTACAGTCACCTGTCCGGCTGTTGACTTCGAAGATACCTCATATACAATCTGCCGCTTATCCGGAGCATACAGCTTTTTCACATCGGCAATTACTTTATTGGCAGCAGCACATTTCGATTCAACCGGACTCATTGATAGAATCTCAAGTTTTTTAGTCCAGCCCGGGTAAAATATATTTCCCTTTGAGCATTCCACTTCTCCCACCTGAAAATCAACAGTTTCGCTTCTAAGATATTTTTTTTGTGGATATAGCGGTGAACCGATCCCTTTATTGGTGGCAAATCTGTAGCTGTCCATTCCCGTAGAATAGAAATTACGCACCGGCTGAGAGTCGGAATTGCAGTAGCGGCCGAATGAGACATCTACCGGAACCCAACCGACACCTTCGAAGTACACCTCTGCCCAATCATGTAGATTCTTCTCTCCAGGATGTAACATCCAGCCGCTCTCCCATCGTGCAGGGACTCCAAGTGTACGCATAAGCGAGATATAAAGCAGGGCAACCTGCCCGCAATCCCCATGCTTTTCATCGAGTACATACTGCGGAATACAAGGAATAGTACTGTATTCCCGGGCACCTGCCCAAGGATAATTCTTTACAATATAGTCATACACCAACTCCGACTGGCGGAAAGGACATGTTTCTTTACCGACAATATCCTGTGCAAGTCCGCAACTGATTATATGAGGCAACTCCTCCGACGTATATTTTTTATATAATTCCGATTCCTTATTATAAGGCATTATATTCTTCATTATATATTCAGGGGAATAATACTGTGACGATACACTATATTCACCGACGTATTCGAAATGTAATATCGAATCCGAATCCGTCCCTATAGGCATTTCAAAATATATCGTATTATGTTCCGATTGTGAACCTTTCGACAATATATACTTCGAGGGAACTGATGACAATATTTTAACCCCGTGTTGGCGTTCTGACTCTAACGGCACAGGCATCCACACACGCAGCGTGTCTCCTTCGAGGAACTCATGACGCGGCACATCGATAGAAAAACGATACTTTATGTTCCGCACATCAGTTGCTTCCCCTATCCCTCTGGATTGCGTCACAATGGAATCAACGATAGCGACCTCCGTTACAGTAGCGTTTGCTCCGCGTCCATGCCATTCTCCTCTTATATCCGGGCACAACAGTCCAAGATTACGCACCGCCTTACGATGTACTTTTTGTTTCCCGTCAATAGTCATTGTTTCAAGATAACGCTTCTTGATATACTTTTGTATATCTCTATCTTTCAACCCCGCATATTGTTTTTTCACCAATTCTGTCGCCTCCGACACCGACAGAGGGAAATCGCTTTGTATCCTTGTCTTGACAGCAGTTGCAGAGTCACGCTCCAACCATATCGGATTATCGTCTGCTGCAGCCAATCCCCCCACACACAATAAATTCGTCGATATTAGCAATGAAATTACACGTTTTTTCATACTTTAAGTTTTATGATTGTAAAGTTACATAATTTCATGGGAAACTGAAAGAGGTTTACACCCTTATCTTGCCTCCGGTCAGAATCAAAAAGGTCATCCGACATATAACGACTGCCGGATGACCTTTAAGGATAATTGAACTATATGCTATCTTACAGCGACTTTAAACGTTTTACCGCTGATGGCGACGATATATATCCCCGAATGCAGTTCTATTGTTTCACAATCCATGTAGAAACCGTTGCGTATCACCCGGCCGCTTATATCCGAGACATGAAGCCTGCCCTCATATCCCGGGATGGATAACAGGTTGCCATCCACACGTATCCCGAGGTCAACTGAATCCACGACATCGACTCCTCCGCTGCCGAACACTACATCCACCGATTTGGCGACTGATTCGTTACGTCCTTTGAACAGACTTGTGATAGAATATGTATGTGTACCGGTAAGAGGCTCGTCATCAATGAATGTCCGGCTGTTCGACCATCCCATCAACACATCGTCACGATATATGGCAAATCCCATCGGGTACGACAAGTCAAGCGAGACATCCTCTATCTCTCCACAGTCATCGAGCGCAGAAGGCTCTCCCGCCTCAGGCTCGGTAAGCGGGGTATAAAGGAAGAAGTTTCCGGGTGCTGTACTATCCGCCTTCCAGTCCTCCCCTTCTATCTTTATCCAGTTACCGTATCCGCTTACTGCAGGGCCTACATCTGACAACAATTGGATATTTCCCGTATTTGATTTACAGTTTATGCCTACCCATAATTCTTTCTCTCCGGTAATTGTCACTGATTTGGTCAGCAGGACAGTATTCCATATCGCAGTTCCATATTCTTTCACTACGCGTTCCGATACCACTTTGGCGTTTGACCCGTCTGCATCTGCCTCCCACACACGCAGAGTGAACGTTACATCTTTCTGTGGTTGATAAGGGAGGAAAGCGATTTTCCTGATCGTATAGCCGGTGTACGCTTTCAGGTCATCGGCACGGAACCGGTGTACATAATCAAGAGATGACACATTATAGTCATTAACATTATGCGTTGCACTGACATCAGTCATTCTTGTTAATCGTGTATCGAGATTCCATTTCAACTCGACATTATCATCACCAACAGTCGGCACTATCTCTGTCACAATACTGGACGGTATCCGTATTGACACCGAGGCATACGGTGATACAAGACCGTTTACGTATGCAGCATCGACATAATACGTAATCACCGATTCGTCGGTAAGCCCTTTGTCAGTATAGCTGTTCATCTGTGTGAAAGCAATACTCTCCTCATTTCGGTAGATGTTATAATACATCACGCTGTTTGCGGCCTCTTCAGGCATATCCCATTTAAGGGTGACAATACCCCTCTCGGCTGTGGCTGTCAGGTTGATTGGAGACAAAGGTGTCTCCTCTGCAGTGAAATCAAAACTGATATTGCCCTCCTCGCTCTCAGTGATATTGGTAAGTGCTTTATATGAATATCTTCCGCTCATGGAGCGTATCGAAGGAAGTGATGCGTCATTCAGCGTTGTTACGTTAGATGTTCCGGGAAACGGAGCTGATGCACTGTTCAAGTCTCCGTATGAAGATATGGATGACGACGGGTCACTCCCGGCTGATGCACACAACGGATACATCGCCTGCGGGTAGGTTACATTTAGCGTATTGTCGGCAACCGAAGAGCGTATCATTGCCTCGTTGACATGATACACGATCAGTCCATGCCCGGGCAAAGCCTGATCAAACACACCGTCCTGCTGTCGGTTCTCCATTATAAAATATTCACCGGGGACAGTAGTGTCAAAGCGATAGGCAACCGCATTACTGTGAGCCGAAGGCATTGAAACTACACTCTGGGGTTTATCCAACAATGTCGGCTCGACCCAGCCGAGCTGTATCTTCTGCCACATGTTTATTCCGGCAGGACGGTCTCCTGAAGTTCCATTCCATGCACCGGAACCCATAAGATCCCACAATCCGGTTCCTGGATAATCGCCGCCACTGCTGCTATAATCGGTATCATAAAAGTCAGGTGCGCCAAGATTATGTCCGAATTCATGACATATAACACCTATTGTAGACATCTTGCCCGTCGTTCCGAGCAGCTCCGGTTCAATCGTGTACCGACGCACCTGAATGCCGTCAAATGACATCCCGTATATGACACTCGAGTGTGACCATATATCATCCGCGCCTCCGGTATACTCCTGCCCGGCTCCTTGATGTATCACAGCAAGGCCGTCGAGGACTCCGTCCCCGTCATTATCAAATTCACTCAAATCCAACTCGCTGTCCAATATATTCAATCCATGTTGGATCATTTCTATGGCACGGTCCGATCCATAGTAGCTTTTGGTGTATGGCAACGTAACCCATTGGGTCACTGTCGTAGCTATGTCAAGCTGACCGTAGGAGTTTTCAAGATAGAAGTCGCGGAAACTCCCTATTGATGAATATCCCTCCTGATTCATCAGGTTACTGAATTGCTCCTGAGTATAAACCGGCTCGGTATCGCTATAGTTCAACATCAGCAACAACAGTTTGTTTTTCCCTTTCGAAGGGAACGTCCCCTCAACTTGCAAGTCCGACGAAGTTGTGCCCGACATGTTCAGTGAACGTTGTTTGGCTTCAAATTTTTGTTCATCGGTGAAACACAGACCTTTTTCAATACCTTTGCGCGATGCGTCACTTGAACTGTTACGGTAGATGATTTCCGATGGGGCAAGATTGCCGTTAGCATCTTTTTCGGCAAACGTCCAATAATTTTCACTGTTACGCAACAGCGTGTACCCATCGGTTGTCGATGCCCAATTCAATCTCTCATCGCCACTCAACTTTATTTTTATTTCTGTACCGTCAGGTTGTGACACGGTTATTGTTCCGGGATACGCAGGGACAGCATGCGTCACGCTTCCGTTCATTATGATTCCGGCTAATAACAATAATGATTTTATTGATACTTTCATATTTGGAAGTTTGTTTAATGTTTATTCGATACTGTCTAAAAGTAGTTTTGGAATGGATTTTCACATTAATTGTACAGGAAATAGCAAGCTATTTGTCTAAAAGTTAACCAAAAGAAGCCATTAAATACCCAAAACCGGCTAATTACGAAGCCACAAAAATTAATTCAACATAATCAAAACAGCTTCTTAAATTATAAAAAGGCTCATCCGAAAAGCAGCCTTAGCCGATATTTCATGATGAGCCTTTGGTTTAAGTATTAAATATGGTCTTATTTAACAAACTTTGCTGTACCTGCAACGGCTTTCACCACGTAGATACCGTTTGGCAAGTTTGAAATGTCAATCGATGTACTGCTGTCTTGACCGGTAGCTGAAGCTACAAGCTGTCCGTTGATATTATAGACTGATATATTTTCACCCCTTACAGTACCGCTTACCAATAGGTTATCGCCTTCTGCATTTACTGCAAATACAATATCGCCAAGAGAGTTGAGCGCAACACTGTCAAGTTTTGGATTGGTTTTCGCCCATAGTATAAAATAGTTGCCTAACGCTTTCTTGGTCGGGTCTATCTCATCGATACGATACCAGTTACCGTCAGCTGTAACAGTAGAATTTGCAGGAACTGAATCAGGCTTTGCATAGAGTGTCGCAACTCCGGTCGAATGCTCTACTGTATTCATTCCGAAATATGAACGTCCCACATTGGGATCATCAGGAATGATTGTCATATCCTTGTCAAATTCAAACGCCAGATAGAATGTCCCCTTGGTTCTCACAGGAGCGCCGAGTTTTTCGACAAAGTTCACGTCACGTGGTTCTCCTGCCGAGCCACCGATACCGGTATTGCCGAATATATCCACAAGTCTTGAATCCAATCGTGCAAATACTTTGTTCTCGTCAAGTTTCCCGTCTGTTTCACCGTAGAATACGATACTGAAAGGTTTTTCACTATCATAGCCCGATGTGTACGCGCGATTTCTGTAATGAGCCAACCATATATTGAATGAAGATATTTCCACCGTCACATTTTCCGGCATTTCAAACCGCTCTGCCATTTTTTTGTAATAACGGTTAAAACCTGTCACGAAGTCATAGTCATAGTATTCGTTTCCGTCAGCGGCAAATGATGGTAACAGACCGCGTTCCATCAGTCCGTCATGATTCGGATTCCATGTCGTCATGGAGCCGTCATACTCTCCATCGACATACTGTACCGCTACACTTTTGCTTGTTGAGCGTGAACCGCTTGAATTGGAAACTGACAATGAGATTGTGTATGTCCCGTTCTGATTGAACATGAACTCGGGATTTTCTTCTGTTGATGTCAGCGTCGATGCATCTGGACATGTAACAGTCCATTCACACTCATCAGCGTTTATAGAAAGGTTGTTCAACACGATAGGCATATCCGGATATGTCAGCATATTGCTGTAAAGAAGCTCGAATATTCCTCCAATACCGAAATTGGCTGTCGGTTTTGCGACAAGACCGGGAGCTGTGATATTGAAATCCTCTATTGCAACCTGTCCTGAATAGTTCACAGCTGTATTGAGTGAGAATGCAAAACAGTATGCACCACTGTACTCCGGAGTGAATTTGAACTCTTGCTTTGTGAATGACGCAATTGACTGCCCTTCGATGTGCTGTACAGTGATGGGCTGGAAGTCAACATCCTGTTCCGACCCTACGGTTACTCTGAGGTCTGTTGCACGCAACACTCCACCACCCGAATTGCCCGGCATATAAAGATAATAGGAAATCGTATATTCTGTACCGGCCTTGAATCGGAACAATGGAGTATAGAGACGGTCATCCCTATTATTGTCTTCCGACTCATCAGCTACGATATAATAGCTTCCTGTCACAGCATCAAGCCCATTGATTGCAGCAGTAAAGAATGGAGAACTTCCCACTGACTTCCAGTTGGCGGGAACTACATTGGTTCCGTCATAATCATTATCGTAATTGTCAAATGTATTGAAATATGGCAGATCCATTGCCGAGCTGTAATTCTCCGGATTAGGTTCAAGTACTATCTCTTCGATATCCGAGAGTGAACGCGGAGATACCACCGCGGCAGTGTCGGTCGTTGCAATACCGGTCAGATTAAACAGGCTTACAGGTTTTGTTCCGCCGACCACATCAGTTCCGGCAACAGGAGCTAACAATCCCGCTGTTCCGTCAGTTATAGCCACTGTCTCTGTTGTGAATGAGGTTGATGCATTATCCGTAACGGTGACTTCCCTCACTCTCACAAGTTCATTCACATAATCGGCGGGGGCAGCTGCCAATGCTTTCAGCGACACCTGTTGTGCTTCTACGGTGTTATCATTTGAAACGACATTGAGTGTCTCAGTCAGCGCAAGGACTGTCAGCCCGTCTTCATCCTGTTGCAGACAGATATATTGAGCCGATACCTTGTCGCCGGTTTTAATGTTTGCCGTCTCATCGACCTTTACCCGTACACCGGCTGTTTCATCTTGCATATACACAAGACGGTTTTCCGTATCCACAAATGTGACAATAGCCTCACCGGTATATTTATATTGCATTCCGGCATTTACATCAGCATCTTTTACAGCCTGCAATGTAGCAATCTCCTCTGTCGGCACTGCGGTCCAGAACATCTGGAACAACACCGGTTCTGCGAGGTTTTCCGTGGCGAGTTCAAATGTACCGCCATAATTATCGGCAGTTGTAGGAGCGACAGTTACAACAAGGTCATAACCGGTTTCCGACATGGCCTCTGCCATCGGGATTGAATCTACTGCTGTTGTTATCTCGGTTGTTGAAATATTCTGTATCGCAATATCTTCAACAAGATTGGCAGCTTTAACATTAACTGTTGTAGTATATGTTTCTCCGATGAATGCGGTGGGGATTTGTGCGTATATCGGGTCTATAATTACTTCGGCTGGAACTGTTTCTGCTGGTGAATACCCCTCTATTGTCACATCATCTATTGATACGACTCCGGCTGATGCTAATGGACATTCTAATTTGAAACTGAAACAATATTCCCCGTCGGTTTCCGGCTTGAATGTAAATGCGAAATCGGTCCATGACGAATATATTCCATTTGTAACGGTACCCACCTCAATAGTTTGGGCATCGGTACTTTGAGCAGTACCGGCTTTGATTATGAACCCGTTATTTCTTGCTGCAGGAGTTCCACCGGGAGCATATAAGCTGAAATACAATGTACACGGCTTTCCGCCTGCAAGTTTCAACATCGGGGTATAGAACATCTCGTCCCTTCCGTATGCATACGACTGTATTGTGCTGAACGCATATTCTCCCGACTTGGTCACTATTCCGTAATCTGCTCCAGTTCCTCTCGCAAATGCATAATTCCCTTCTGATTTCCAGCCGTCGGGAACAGTTGTGCTTGTTGTGAAATGACTGGCATCATCAAAATCTTCATAGATTTCAAATGCGACAGGGTCTGCCGCAAACATTGTTCCTGTCACAGCACATAGCAAAAGGAACAATATTCTCACCCTTTTTGTGAATTTTGTCATAAATAATATTGGTTTAGATTGATTTTCGTTCTCATAAATTAGATTTTGCAAAATTACATAAAAATTGTATACCGACAACTATACACTCCACATTTTAACCGAATTTTCAGTTGTTTCTTCGATATAAAACACACAAGAGGTCACATCCACATTTTGACATGACCCCTTGATGGTTTATTGGATTAAATGTTATACCATTGACTTGATAACATCCTTTATCTCCTGGGCAAGTCCTTCGGCTTCACTCATCGTTGCAGCCTCCGAATAAATACGTATGATCGGCTCGGTATTGGACTTGCGCAGATGAACCCAACTGTTCGGGAAATCTATTTTTACACCGTCGATATCGGTAATCCTTTCGTGGCTGAATTTCTCTTTGACTGCTTCAAGTATCGCATCCACATTAATTGATGGAGTCAGTTCTATCTTACTCTTTGCGATAGCGTATGACGGATATGTTTTCTTTAGTTCCGACACTTTCTTGCCGCTTTTTGCAAGAAGAGAGAGGAATAGACCAACACCCACAAGGGCATCGCGCCCATAATGTGCCGCAGGATAAATCACGCCACCGTTTCCTTCACCGCCTATTACTGCTCCGGTCTCTTTCATCAATGTTACCACATTGACTTCTCCCACAGCCGAAGCCGAGTAACTGCATCCATGACGCTCTGTCACGTCACGCAGCGCACGTGACGAACTCAGATTTGAGACTGTAGCACCGGGTGTGTTCGAAAGTACATAATCGGCAATGGAAACCAATGTATATTCCTCAACAAACATCTCTCCGTTTTCCATGACGATTGCAAGGCGGTCAACATCAGGATCTACGACAAAACCCACATCTGCGACTCCGGTTTTCATCAAATCGGATATCTGCGTGAGATTCTCGGGAAGAGGTTCCGGAGTATGTGCGAAATTACCGGTCGGGTCACAATTTAGTTCAATCACATTCTTCACGCCGAGATCCCTTAACAGCTGGGGAATAACGATTCCTCCCACCGAATTGACCGCATCGACCGCAACTGTAAAACCAGCCTTTTTTATTGCCTCCACATCGACAAGGTCAAGCGCAAGTACGCTGTTGATATGCTTACGGCTATACATATTGTTGACGTACTCATGTCCCAATTCATCAACTGGTGCAAAATTAAAGTCACATGACTCCGCAATTTTAAGGACTTCTTTCCCCTGCACATCATTCAGGAACTCGCCGTTCTCATTCAATAGTTTCAATGCGTTCCACTGTTTGGGGTTATGGGATGCCGTAATGATGATACCCCCACATGCTTTTTCTTCTGCCACGGCAATCTCGGTTGTCGGTGTTGTTGCCAGTCCAAGATTAAGCACATTGAATCCCATTCCTGTTAGTGTGCCCACAACAAGCGAGTCAACCATTTCTCCGGAGATTCTTGCATCTCTTCCCACGACAATTGTTTTGTTGGTTCTTGTCGTTGTTGACTTGATAAAAGTAGCGTACGCTGCCGTAAATTTAACCACATCAAGGGGACTCAGACCCTCTCCCGGCACACCGCCTATCGTACCGCGGATTCCCGAAATAGATTTAATCAGTGACATGAAACTATTATTTTAGAGTATTTTGTTAAGTATTCTTCTTGTAATATCTGATATTGTACAGAAATGGGATAACGTTGCTTATTTCACTCTGTATGCCATACTGTGACTTTATGACTATATTCACCTCACAGTCGATACCCAAATAATACAATGGCAATTGTATCCCTGAACCGTATTGCGATGATGACGACAATGTGTAGTTCCCAAAACGGAAACTCATTGCATTATACTCCATATCATTGGCATTCCCCTCCCCATCCCAGTCGGTCTTCCACGAATATGGATTTTCTGACAACGAATAGCCTGTCGAGTACCAATAGGTAAGGTTATACCTCATGAAACGGAAATATATCTGTTGGTCTTCTTGGGCCTTCTCGTCAAGGTTGCCCACATTAAGTACCTGCATATAGACATTTCCTTCCTCATCCATTTTATAGAAAGGGGCATACTCTCCTACTTCAAACACCGAATCGGCAGGAATTGAAGCCACAACTCTTTGAGAAGCAAGAAACCAGTTAACCGCCTCGGTTTCTTCATCAAGGAGTTCGGCATAACTTTTATTGTCGTCACACGATGACAATGTCGTTATCATAACCACACACATCATCGTCAACCATTTCATATTATACTTTTTCTTCATTTGTCCTTTATTTGTTTGCCTGGCAAATAATTGTCATTTTCATCCAATATCGACAGGAATAACGATACCGCTTCTTCAAGTGTTCCGGAAAACTCACCCCCCGCTGCGTTTTTATGACCGCCACCATTAAAGTATTTCTCACATATCCTATTGACTGCAAACTCCCCTTTACTACGGGCAGAGACCTTGATATAATCACCGTCATCCCTGAAAAAAATCGAATATGTTATATCCGGTATACTTAGAGGCACATTTACCAGACTTTCTGTATCACCTTTTTCGTAATCAAACTCTTTCAGATCATCCTTGGTCAACGTAATCATCGCGGCCTGATGCTCAGGGAACAATTGCATCTTTTGATAGACAGCATAACCGTTCAACCTTATCCGGTTAGCCGAATAAGTGTTACATATCGACTGATACAGCCTGTCCTTGTTAATTCCTTTCTTTATGAGTTCCGATATGACTACATACAAGTCCGGATCATTCGAATTATAAGTGAAATTCCCGGTATCTGTCATCATTCCGGTATATATGCATTCTGCTGCTTTCCGGTTGATTTTACCATACAGCTCCAGCCGGCACAATATCCTGAACAGCAGGATGCATGTTGAAGACATTTCGGGATGAGAAATCGTCAGATCCGCAAAATCGCCGGGGTTCAGATGATGGTCGATCAATACTTTCGGCGCAGGGGATGCCGACAAGGTGTCAGCCATTTTGTCGACACGCTTGATATCATTGAAATCAAGACAGATTATCAGATCTGCCTTATTGAACAACCCTGTTCCGGTTTCTGCATATCGGGTAAATGGCAATATGCTCCTTGCGCCCGGCAAAAACGACAGGTTGCGGGGAGGCAAATCAGGCGTAATGACATTAACCGTCTTGCCGATAGATGTAAGCACGTGCATGAATGCCAACGACGAGCCGATAGCATCCCCGTCCGGGGAAACATGACAGGTGATGACAATATTCTTGCTCCGCTCCAGATAACGACGCAAATCCTTTATGTCCGTTTCTTTGACAACACGAGAAATCATATCCTGATTTTATAGTTTGCAAAGATAGCACAACAATAAGCCAAAAGCAAGAACATGACACCCATTTTTTAGATTTTCATCCACACTTTCACACCATTTCACACTTCGGCAGAGAAATCTCATTCTCCGCCCATTGGCATTACCGGAATCCAAGCGGGATTTCAGATGTTTTATGCAATTAAAATATGCCTTGCTATAGTTAGTGATATTTATTTTTCGTAATTTTGCACCATTGAACAAAAACATAATCCAAAAGACATGTCAGACATCAAGAAAATTGAAACTGCTCTCATCTCGGTGTACCATAAGGACGGGCTGGATGAGATTCTTGCGTTACTACATAAGGACGGCGTTAAGTTCCTGTCAACCGGAGGCACCAAATCGTTTATTGAAAGCCTCGGTTATCCCTGCGATGCGGTAGAGGATCTTACTGGCTATCCGTCTATTCTCGGAGGTAGGGTAAAGACTCTTCATCCCAAAGTATTCGGAGGGATACTCAATCGCCGCGATAACGAATCGGACAAGGCGCAAATCGCACAGTACGAAATCCCGTCGATAGACCTCGTGATCGTTGACTTGTACCCGTTTGTCGATACGGTTGCATCAGGAGCATCCGACGACGAAATCATTGAAAAAATAGACATCGGCGGAATATCACTGATACGTGCTGCGGCAAAGAACTACAAGGACGTTATAATCGTTGCATCCAAGGACCAGTATGCTCCCCTTTCCGATATGCTGAAGAGAAACGGGGCAAGTTCATCGGTTGATGAACGCCGTTGGTTTGCCAAGGAAGCATTCTCGGTATCTTCATCCTACGACAGTTCCATATTCAGCTATTTCAACAATGAAGGAGACCCGTCGGCATTGCGCATCGCCATTGACGGTGTAAAGGTAATGCGGTATGGGGAAAATCCGCATCAGAAAGGCACGTTCTTTGGAGATTTCAGCAAAATGTTCACACAACTTCACGGCAAGGAAATATCCTATAACAATCTGCTTGACATCGATGCGGCAGTATCTCTGATTGCAGAATTTTCTGACCCCACATTCGCAATACTCAAACACAACAATGCCTGTGGTCTCGCGACAAGGGACACTATTGTCCAGGCGTGGAAAGATGCACTTGCCGGAGATCCCGTGTCGGCATTCGGTGGAGTACTTATCACTAACGGGAAAATAGATGCCGATGCCGCTGAGGAGATCAACAAGATATTCTTCGAGGTAATAATTGCGCCGGAATACGAAGACAGCGCATTGGAAATCCTGAAACAGAAGAAAAACCGTATAATTCTCGTTCAACACAGTGCAAACACCACCCGCAAGCAGTTCCGTTCAATCCTTAACGGAGCACTTGTTCAGGATCGTGACCTGAAAACAGAAACCACCGAAGACCTTACACAAGTTACGGAAAAAGCTGTTGACCAGGCTCAGATAGACGATCTGCTTTTTGCCAATAAAATCGTGAAGCACAGTAAAAGCAACGCTATTGTCCTAGCAAAAGGACGGCAGCTATATGCAAGCGGAATCGGACAGACATCTCGCGTCGATGCACTGAAACAGGCGATCGCAAAGGCTCAGTCATTCGGATTCGACCTGAACGGTGCTGTAATGGCCTCCGATGCTTTCTTCCCGTTCCCCGATTGCGTGGAAATCGCTCACCAGGCAGGAGTAAATGCCGTAATACAACCAGGAGGATCAGTACGCGACAACGAGTCTGTACAATTCTGCAATGAACATGGAATAGCGATGGTTACAACCGGCATACGCCACTTCAAACATTAAAAATCAGCAACGGAATCATGAGACTATTTTCTTTAACAAAAGAAATCGCAATAGATTTAGGGACAGCCAACACTATCATCATACACAATGACAAGATTGTGATTGATGAACCGTCAATAGTTGCGCTCGATGTCCGGACAGGCAAGCTCATCGCTGTCGGGAAAGAGGCACAGCAGATGCAAGGAAAAGAACATGAAGGGATACGCACGGTAAGGCCATTGCGCAAAGGCGTGATTGCCGACTTTAATGCCGCTGAACTTATGATTCGTGGCTTGGTAAAGAAGGCCAGCAAAAAAAGCAACTGGTTCTCACCTTCCCTAAGAATGGTTGTCGGAATACCATCCGGTTCTACCGAAGTGGAAATCCGTGCAGTCCGTGACTCGTCGGAACATGCCGGCGGACGTGATTGCTACATGATATATGAACCAATGGCAGCTGCGCTCGGTATTGGACTTGACGTGGAAGCTCCCGAAGGAAACATGATTGTTGACATCGGTGGCGGGACCACTGAAATTGCAGTTATATCACTCGGAGGAATCGTAAGCAACAAGAGCATCCAGATTGCAGGAGACGACCTTACCGACGACATACAAGGACACATGCGTCGGGCCCACAACGTGAGGGTCGGCGAACGTACAGCTGAACTCATCAAGATGAATGTAGGTTCCGCTCTGACCGAGTTGGACAACCCGCCGGAAGACTATATTGTACATGGACCAAACCAGATGACAGCACTTCCCATGGAAGTTCCTGTATCATATCAGGAAATATCCCATTGTATTGAAAAATCAATCTCTAAAATTGAAGCAGCCGTATTAGGAGCACTCGAACAGACTCCGCCGGAACTATACGCCGACATCGTGCGTAACGGCATTTGGCTTGCCGGTGGAGGAGCATTGCTTCGCGGATTGGACAAACGTCTCACCAACAAGATCGGGATACAGTTCCACATTGCCGAAGACCCGCTTTTGGCAGTAGCAAAAGGAACAGGAGTCGCACTCAAGAACATCGACAACTTCTCATTCCTCATCCGATAGAATATCCGGTATTACAAAACAAGAAGATAATATCATATCCCGCCAGGGGATAGATATTGTCTTCTATATTTGCTTTAATAGTCGTGCATAACCTGTTTAACTTTCTGGTAAGATTCAGCACATGGTTTGTTTTCCTGTTCTATGTGGTGATAAGTTGTATGCTGTTGTTTAATAACAACCCCTACCAGCATCACATATACCTGACATCGGCCGGAAAAATTGCATCAGGCGTCTATTCTACAACCGACAATATCACCTCCTACTTCCATCTTCGGGACATAAATGAAGATCTGCAAATAAGGAATGCCAACCTCGAACTTGAAGTAATTTCCTTACGGAACAGATTACGCAGCTATCAGGATTCACAGTATGCCGACTCGCTGTCCGTTGCTCCGGGACTCGATAAATTCAGTTTTATAATAGCACATGTAATAAACAACAGCATATCACGTCCCCACAATTACATCACTATCGAAAAAGGCAGTATCGACGGGATAGAACCTGAAATGGGAGTGGTTGACCAGAACGGTGTCGTTGGTATCGTGAATGTTGTAGGGGAACACACGGCAAGAATAATTTCTCTTCTCAACCCCAATTTACGCCTGTCTTGCAAGATTAAGGGCGGAGACAACTTCGGGTCCCTGATTTGGGACGGCAAGTCTCCTGAAGAGGCAATTCTTGAAGAATTGCCACGCCACGCTGAATACATTATTGGTGACACAATTATCACAAGCGGGTACTCTGCCGTATTTCCCGAAGGAATACCGGTAGGTGTCGTTACCGAAAAAATAAAAGACTCCAACGATAATTTTTTTAGTCTGCGCATAAAATTGATGACTGACTTTTCCCGTCTGAGCACTGTTCGCGTAATAACCAACAGCCTGAAAGATGAAATTATTGAAGTCGAAAAAGACATGTTGAATGCCAAAACAAAATAACCCCAATGAGTAAGACCATACTACAATTCATGCTGATATTCATTGTTATGGTACTGCTACAGGTATCGATATTCAATCATATATGTCTCTATAACATCGCGATACCCTTTGTATTCATTTATTTCATAATCCGGTTGCCGATAACACTGTCGACCAATTGGGTCTTGACTTTCTCTTTCTTTCTCGGATTAGCTGTCGATATATTTTCAGACACGCAGGGAATGCACTCTCTTTCTTGCACCATACTTGCAATGCTACGTCGCCGGCTGTTAAGGCTGTATGTACCCCGCGATGAAGACATTTCCAACCCCGAACCATCAATACGCTCATTGGGATTATCAATCTACTTGAAATACCTGATAACCGTTGTACTGACCTATTGCCTGACTGTATTTACCATTGAGGCATGTACATTTTTCAATATCCTGCAATTGATAACACGCATTTTGGGAAGTTCAACATTGACAATCCTTTTTATCCTCGGCCTGGATAGCCTAACAATACAACGTCGTGAGAAAAGACTATAGACTTGAAAAGCGTAAATATGTTATATGCGGTTTTCTTATAACCGTTGCATTGATATATGTCATACGACTTTTCAACTTACAGGTATGCGATGACAGATACAAGGACTTTGCCGACTCCAACGCATTCCTGCGCAAAGCGCAATACCCGTCCCGCGGACTGATTTTTGACAGGAATGGGGAATTGGTTGTATATAATCAACCTGCCTACGATGTGATGATGATACCGCGTGATGTCCAGGAATTTGACACAATCGATTTTTGTCATACACTCAATATCACCAGGGAACAATTTGACAAGCGGTTATCCGACATGAAAGACCGGCGCATCAATCCCGGTTACTCATCCTATACACCACAGAAATTCATAACACACCTGTCGGCACAGGATTATGGCAGACTACAGGAAAAGCTATACCGTTATCCCGGATTCTTCATCCAAAAACGCATTCTGAGACAATACAATCACATTTCCGCAGCCAATGTACTTGGAAACATCCGCGAAGTATCTGCTAAAGATATAGAAAAAGACGATTACTACACATCAGGTGATTATTGTGGGGACTTGGGTGTGGAAAAAAGTTATGAAAAGTATCTGCGAGGCCACAAAGGTGTCGAAATACTCATCAGGGACGCTCACGGGCGCATCCAGGGAAAGTATGAGGACGGTGCTCACGATGTCGCGCCTGTCTCCGGACGGAATCTGAAACTAAGCATCGATATTGACTTGCAGCAATATGCCGAATCTCTGATGGTAAACAAGATTGGTGCAGTTGTAGCAATCGAGCCCAAAACAGGAGAAATCCTTGCTATGGTATCAAGTCCCACTTATGACCCGACAATGCTTGTAGGCCGTCAACGTGGAGCCAACTATCGCAAACTTGTTAACGACAGGCTGCACCCTCTTTTTGACCGGGCATTAATGGCGGCCTACCCTCCGGGATCGACATTCAAGCCAAGTCAGGGTCTGATTCTTCTACAGGAAGGCATTGTGAACCTGTCGACATCATATCCATGTCACAAAGGATTTATTTCAGGAGGGCTACGGGTAGGTTGTCACCCTCACGGCTCCCCAATACCTCTGAAGCCGGCGTTGCAGACATCATGCAATGCTTATTTCTGTTGGGGATTCAAGGCAATGATAGACCGGCGGTCCAAATACGGGTCATCAGCCGATGCTTTTGAAATATGGAAGAACCATCTCGTATCACTCGGCTACGGCTACCGTCTCGGTGTTGACTTGCCCGGAGAAAGTCGCGGATTTATACCTAATGCCAAATTCTACAACAAAATATACGGAGAAGGCAGATGGAGTGCAAACACAATAATCTCCGTTTCCATCGGTCAAGGTGAAATCCTCGCGACACCGCTACAGATTGCCAATCTTTGTGCGACCATCGCCAACCGTGGATGGTTTATAACGCCACATGTAGTAAAGGAGATACAGGACACGGTAATGCCTGACGAATTACTGGTTCAAAGGCATCCGTCAATCGACAAGAAATATTTCGATGAGGTAGCCGAAGGAATGCGCATGGCAGTTACCGGCGGAACATGCCGGCTGGCTAATCTCAAAGACATAGAAGTGTGCGGCAAGACAGGAACCGCCCAGAATCCTCATGGAAAAGACCACTCTGCGTTTATGGGTTTCGCCCCATATAAAGATCCCCGAATTGCCGTATGTGTATATGTCGAGAATGCCGGTTTCGGGGCAACATACGGAGTTCCGATAGGAAGCCTTGTCATCGAAAAATACCTTACCAAAAACATTTCTCCCGAGAGGAAATATATAGAACAACGTATGTTAGAATCCAACACAATAATTTATAGTGGAGTTAAGAAGCACTAACAAAAACCAGCAATCGGTATTCCGTCATCTTGACTGGACAACAATCATCATATATGCCATACTCGTCATTATGGGAGCTGTGAGCATATATGCGGCAAGCTATGACTTTGACAATGCAAGTATTTTTAGTTTTGATGAGTTTTCCGGGAAACAAATACGATGGATAGGACTGTCTTTTGTATTAGGACTGGTCCTATTGCTTATAGATGCCCGCATGTATGAGACATACGCCTACCCTATATACACCGGACTGCTGCTGTTGTTGCTTGTAACAATATTTATCGCTCCCGACATCAAGGGTTCACGGTCATGGCTTGTGTTGGGTCCTATGAGCCTGCAGCCGGCAGAGTTTGCGAAATTTGCCACTGCCCTTGCTATGGCAAAACTTTTCAGCGGATACAATTTCACCCTCAATAGCAAGCCATCCAACTACATTAAAGCGTTACTTCTGTTTTTTATACCCATACTATTGATACTCGCACAAAAAGAGACCGGTTCTGCACTGGTTTACCTGTCTTTGTTTTTTGTTCTTTACAGGGAAGGGATGAGCGGATTGATTCTATTTGCAGCAATATGCGCCGTAACATTTTTTGTTGTTGCGGTCAAATACACCGAAACAACAATCCTTGGTGTTCCATCAGGGGAATTTTCAGTATTCATCCTCATCATGACAATCATGGTAGGGATGGTAGGGATATACTGTAAACGTCCGATTATAGCCCGAAACATATTCCTTTGGTTTGTCGGGACAGGAATTGTTGTGTTTATTCTAACGTTATTCGAGATAAGGATACCCGGCTTGCCATATCTTATTGGCGCTACAGCCGTGGCTTGTCTTTATTGCCTGATCCAGATGCTGCGTAGCCAACTCAAGCGGATGCTTGTCGTCGTTGGATTCACAGTTACAGCAATCGGTTTTCTGTTCTCGGTCAACTACGTGTTCAACAATGTGTTACAGGAACATCAACAAAACCGTATATTAGTAGCACTCGGGATAAAGGAAGACCTGCGAGGAGCAGGATATAACGTAAACCAGTCCAAGATCGCAATAGGTTCAGGAGGTTTTTGGGGCAAGGGATTTCTTAACGGGACACAGACCAAATTGAAATATGTTCCCGAACAACACACCGACTTCATTTTCTGTACGGTCGGAGAAGAACACGGATTTGTCGGCACAACACTGACTCTGCTTCTGTTCCTGATTCTCATACTCCGCATCATCGTAATTGCTGAACGGCAACCCACTGCATTCGGCCGGGTCTACGCCTATTGCGTTGCCAGTTATCTGATATTGCATTTTGTCATAAACATCGGTATGGTTATCGGTCTTTGTCCGGTTATAGGTATTCCCCTTCCATTTTTCAGCTACGGAGGTTCGTCACTGTGGGGATTCACATTCCTGCTGTTTATCTTGCTGCGCATTGATGCGAGCCGCCGAGAACACCTATCATATTAAAATCCAACATCTTTTCTATTACATTAGATTAAAAATAGCTAACTTTGCAACAATCTTGTGGGAGGCATAGCGTTGCCGTACCCCATAGGAGACATATCAATGAAAGCGTTTTCAGCTTTATCCTTTTTACGAAATTCGCCAAAATTTTAATCAGTAGGATAAGCGGTTATGAATACGCTCATGCTTGTCGTATATCCACTCCCCGGCAAGGGGCATCATGGTATTCGATAAAGGCGTGGGAGTGGACTGTTTATTACTGATTGGGCGTTTGGCGATGCCTCGTAAAAAATAAACTGACAATGTCCCACGTTTTCGCATTTTATAGTCCAAAACATTTTGTTAACAGCCGAATTAGGGGACACAGGAGGCACAAAACATCCTACACTAATGAAAAAGCTACTACGAATCCCTCTGCTCCTCGCAGCCATGTTCCTCACCACTCCCCCCCTCTCCGCCCACGACTTCGAGGTCGACGGCATCTACTACAATGTTACCGATGAAACAGCCAAAACGGTGGAGGTTACATATAGAGATGGGATTGATGATTACACCGGTTCTATTAATATCCCTTCTTCTGTAACATATAATGGCTCAACTTATTCAGTTACCTCGATTGGAGACTCTGCATTTAGATTCTGTTCAAATTTGACCTCAGTAACTATCCCCAACTCCGTGACCACGATAGGCCACGAGGCGTTCTCCGGTTGTAACAGCTTGACAGAGGTAACGATTGGCAGTTCTGTAGTGTCAATTGGACAGAGTGCATTCTATGATACCGGCTGGTACAATAATCAAGCTGACGGAATATTGTATTTAGACAATTGTTGTTTAGGATACAAAGGAAATGTTCCAACAGGAATTTTGTCAATAAAAAATGGGACTCGCGTAATTGCCAGTGGAGCATTTGGAAATTGTGCGAATTTAATTTCAGTGACTATTCCCAAATCTGTGACCTCAATTGGAAGCTGGGCGTTCAGGGAATGTTCCGGTTTGACCGAAGTAAATATTACTGATTTATCGGCTTGGTGTAAAATCGATTTTGAGGACTCCAGTTCAAACCCATTATATTATGCTAAGAATCTTAAGATTAATGGCACAGAAGTCAAGAATTTAGCTATCCCAAATGATATTACAGGAATAAAGGCATTTGCATTCTCTGGTTGCTCCGGTTTGACCTCAGTTACTATCCCAAGCTCCGTTACCAAGATTGGAGAAAGAGCATTCTCTTGTTGTACTGATTTGGCCTCTATAGTTGTAGATGAAGATAATAATGCATTTGATTCACGTAATAACTGTAATGCGATTATTGAGACTGCTACAAACACTCTTATTTGTGGATGTAAAAATACAACTATTCCTTTTTCTTTAACCAAAATTGGAGAATATGCATTCGATGGCTGCTCCGGCTTGACCTCTATAACCATCCCTAACTCAGTGACATCGATTGGTCGTTCGGCATTTTACGGCTGCTCCGGTTTGACCGAGGTAAATATTACTGATTTATCGGCTTGGTGTAAAATCGATTTTGAGGACTCCAGTTCAAACCCATTATGTTATGCTAAGAATCTTAAGATTAATGGCGCAGAAGTCAAGAATTTAGTTATCCCAAATGATATTATAGAAATAAAGGCATTTGCATTCTCTGGTTGCTCCGGTTTGACCTCAGTTACTATCCCAAGCTCCGTTACCAAGATTGGAGAAAGAGCGTTCAGCTCATGTCATAATTTGACATCAATAATTGTAGAAAGCGGCAATAAAGTATACGATTCTCGCAACAATTGTAATGCAATTATAGAAACTGCAACAAACACCCTTATAAACGGATGTAAAAACTCCGTAATCCCTAACTCAGTGATATCGATTGGCAGTTCGGCGTTCTCTGGTTGCAGAAATTTGACAGAAATAACCATCCCCAACTCAGTGACTTCGATTGGAAGCTTGGCGTTCTTTAATTGCTCCGGCTTGACGGAGGTAACCATCCCTAACTCAGTGACTGTGATTGGTGGATATGCGTTCATTTTATGCTCCGGCTTGAGTGAAGTCAATTACAATGCCGAGAATTGCACGTCAATGCACTATTATGTTTTTGGGGATTGTCCTAATCTTAAAATCATCAATATCGGGAAAGAGGTGAACATTATTCCTGATAGAGCTTTTGGATGGTTAAGATTATCCGAAGTTAATTACAATGCCGAGAATTGTTCTTCAATAGGACAAGAATCATTTGGAAATGTTGAAACAGTTAATATCGATACAAATGTAAAAACTATACCCGATTACGCATTTTGCTATTGTCATGGAACCGAAGTTAATTACAATGCCGAGAACTGCACGTCAATAGGAGAATATGCATTTGATTACGTTGAATCCCTAAATATTGGGAATAATGTGAAAACTATCCCTAACCATGCATTCTATGGTTGCAGTAATTTGACAAATATTACCATTGGGGATTCAGTAACATACATTGGTTCAGACGCATTCACTAATACAGGTTGGTACAACAGTCAGGCCGATGGAGTTTTATACTTAGATAATTGTTGCCTGGGGTATAAGGGTGATGCTCCAACTGAAAATCTTGAAATAAAAGGAAGAACCCGATTTATTGCAAACAATGCGTTCGATGAATGCTCAAATTTGACCTCAGTAACAATACCTAGTTCAGTAACCTATATAGGAGAGTCGGCATTTGTCAATTGTGGATTAAGAGTGGTTTTCTCATATAGTATGATACCTCCTTCTTGTGCCGATGGGGCTTTTGGCGGAGACACAAACAGCAGTTATTCGGCACGGCTAATGATTCCGGAAGGGACATATTATGATTATATCATTGCTAATGAGTGGTATAAATTTGACCGCATCCAAGAGATGGCCGGTGTAGAAACTGTTGAAGCCGATAGCGATGCCATCGAAGTTGCACGTTATGATATTCATGGTCACCAATTACGCGAACCGACCAAGGGCATCAATATTGTGAAGATGAGCGACGGAACAACAAGAAAAGAATTCATCAAGTAAAAAACAAATTGCAATTTTATAATTTATTGTGTTATTTGTCAATCCAATAAGCAACATAATAACTATAATATCATGAATAGAAAAAACAGAATTTATATTGCAATAGTAATGTCACTATGCGTGGCTTTACCCACACTCGCCTATGACTTCGAGGTCGACGGCATCTACTACAATGTTACCGATGAAACAGCCAAAACGGTGGAGGTTACATTTAGAAGAAGCTACAGATACACCGGACGGATAGCTATCCCATCTTCAATAGCTTATAATGAGGGCACTTATTCCGTAACATCGATTGGAGTAAGTGCGTTCTCCGGTTGCACCGGCTTGATATCGGTAACCATTCCTAACTCTGTAACCGAGATTGGAGTACGTGCGTTCTCCGGTTGCACCGGTTTAACAGAACTTACAATCGAAGATGGTCCGGAATTATTAACATTAGGCAACAACTCAACGTCATCAACATCTACCGGTCAAGGTCTATTCTATTCTTGCCCTCTTGAAAGACTATATCTTGGTCGAAATTTAAGTTATGAAACAGGGCAGCAACATGGCTATTCCCCTTTTTATAATCTAAAAACATTAACTAATGTAACTATCACTAATTGTATAACCAAGATTTCCGAATGGGCATTCTATGAATGTACAGGCTTGACAGAGGTTAATATCTATGATATATCAGCATGGAGTAAAATTAATTTCGAAAATGTTTACGCAAATCCTCTATATTATGCAAAAAATCTTAAACTTAACGGTTCGGTGGTGAGAGATTTAGCTATCCCAAATGACATAACAGAAATAAAGGATTATGCATTCTATAATTGCATGAACCTGACTGAAGTTACTATCCCAAGCTCCGTAACCAAGATTGGAGAAGGCGCATTCTATGGTTGTACTGATTTGGCTTCGATCGATATCCCCAAATCAGTTTCCACAATTGAAGGACATGCGTTCACTAATACCCAATGGTATAATAATCAAGCTGACGGTTGTGTATATATCAACAAAATATTATATAGTTATAAAGGAATGATGCCGGAATATACCTCGGTCTCGGTTGAAATTAAAGATGGAACAACTTCAATCTCATCATTCGCATTCGAAAATTGTGCCGGCTTGTATTCAGTAACCATACCCAATTCCATAACCGAGATTGGAGTACGTGCGTTCTTCGGTTGCACCGGACTGAGCAAGATTAATTATAATGCCGTGAATTGCACTTCGACGCACGATGCTTTTTCAGATTGCTACAATCTTGATTCTCTTAAAATAGGGCCCGATGTGAAAACCATTCCGGAATATGCGTTTTTTAATAATTATTTCTACCATACTACAATTCTTGCAACGACACCACCTAAAATAAGTGCAAATAGTTTTGATTTTCAGTATCCTCTAATGCTGGAAGTTCCCAGTATTGCCTTACATCTATATAAAACAGATGCGATATGGAGTAATTTCTCAATTTATGCTCCTCCAATATACATTGATGGCATAGGCTACGAAATAACATCAGCATCTGAAGTACAAGTCGTTTCCTATTCAAGCAAATCACACCCTACAACGTTAATCATACCCCCATCAATAGTTGTGAATGATGTAAATTACAGTGTAACATCCATTCGCGAAAGTTTTTCTGTTGGAGCTTCCCTGACCTCAGTTATCATTCCGAATACAGTAACATCGATTGGTAAAGAAGCATTCAAGGATTGTACAACATTGACCAATCTAACCATTGGCAGCTCCGTGACCACGATAGGCGACGAGGCGTTCTCCGGTTGTAGCAGCTTGACAGAGGTAACGATTCCGAATTCAATAATATCAATCGGTAAAGAAGCATTCTCGAGTTGTACCACAATGACAAAAATAACGATCGGCAGTTCTGTAGTGTCAATTGGACAGAGTGCATTCTATGATACCGGCTGGTATAATAATCAAGCTGACGGAATATTATATTTAGATAATTACTGTTTAGGCTACAAAGGGATTAAGCCTTCAGGCACTTTAACCTTAAAAGCAAACACACGTGTAATTGCTGATTATGCGTTTAACAGATGCACCAGCCTAACCAGCATAAACTTTCCCAACTCAATAATCAGCATCGGTAATTCTACATTTAATGGTTGTAGGGGTATTAAAACGGCAACTATCGGCAATTCAGTAACCAAAATCGGAGAATATGCATTCTGTGGCTGTAGTGAATTGACCTTAATAAACATTCCCAATACGGTAACTTCGATAGGTAAAGACGCATTCACAGCGACCAAATGGTACGACAACCAAGCCAGTGGTATACTATACTTAAATAATTGTTGCCTGGGATATAAAGGAGATGCCCCCACATCCACACTTTATATTGCTGAGGGAACCCGTATAATTGCTGATTACGCGTTTAATAATTGTACAGGTTTAAGCACCATAAACTTTCCTAACACAATAACCCATATCGGAAACTACGCATTTGAGGGCTGTAATTTGAGGTCAATAACTATTCCAAATTCAGTAACTTCGGTAGGCGATGAAGTAATTTCCAGCGATAATATTATAATTCTTGCAACTACACCCCCCTCTATAGGGGAAAAAAGTTTTAGTCCCTCTGCGACATTAAATGTGTTACCTGAGGCATTCTCCAAATACAACGAAAATGTGTTATGGAACACTTACAACATCAGAGCATTAAGTGTCATTGACGGCATAATATACGGAAATACATCTGACACAGAAGCTCAAGTTGTATCTTATAATAAGATTGGACTTCCGTCAACATTAGTTATACCATCCAATATTGTTTTAGATAACGAAGGATTCAATGTTACATCAATTGGCTGCAGTGCTTTCTTGGGGTGTAATCAAATAACCTCGGTATCAATACCTAACACAGTAACCACGATTGGCATGTCGGCATTTTCAGGGTGTTCCCAATTAACTGCTGTATCAATCCCAAATTCGGTAAGCGAGATTGGCGATTATGCTTTTTCAGGCACTAAAATAACCGATATTCTTTTTGGAGAAAAAATAAAATCATTGAGCGAATCGGTATTACCTAATGGCATAACCTATATTATATTATACACATCAGTTCCTCCTAATGTACTTGAAGTCAATTCGGTAGAATATATTTCAAATGTAACGCTTGTAGTACCATCGTCAAGCATTTACGTTTATACCTCTCATCCATTTTGGGGTCGAGCAAAAAAAATTATAGCCAACAGTGATTATGACGGTTATTATTTTAATACGGTTCCCGACGGATTATATTTCACCGAAAAGAATGGGAATCTATGCTACTTCGATGGCAATAACATCGTTGACACTGAGATTCCCGCCGGTGCACACGCATTCCAAATAGCGTCGTGGAACGGTGCTATATATGTAGTTGATGCAGGGGAGCAATATTATTATGTAAATGACGTAAATAACATTCTTGGTGATGGCGAATTATATGTTGTCGGGTATGGCAGCAAAGGTTTCAAAAAAATGACTATCGTAAATAATAAAAATTTAGGAGATGGCGGTAATTATCATGCATTCCTTGACCCGTTCCATATCATGATTGATGATGATAAAATCCATTACACATGCCGTAACTTTTTTACTGGTGGAATTAAAATTTTGCCAACGCAAGAAGTATATTATAATACACCATATATGACATCTGATGAAGTTCCGGTATTTGCGACAGGAAACCGTTTACCTTACTACAATCGTGATATTGTTTATGGTGCTATCCACGCCGGCTTCCAACGTGATTCAGAAGGGGTATATTGGCATGCTTTTAGATATAACGGAAATTGTATTATCCGTTATAAACAATCTGATATATATGCAACTTCTCAAGAAGCACAATCGGCATCAAATCCTTATCCTGTAATTGCAGAAGGTATTACCCCTTCAGCAATGTATCTCGATGAAAAAAATGATTATATTTATATATTCAATACAAAACACAATCATGGCGTTTATCGTATGCCAATAAGTACAATACGCAATGGAGGCAATACAAGTTTCCCGAATGCATGGGAATTGATTGACGATGCTCCCGCATCTCCCGAAATTACAACTGTAGATGAAGGAGTATTTGTGTGTCAATTCACAAGCGATGGCGACTATGTATATTGGGCATATATTGCAGAGGACGGTTCGGGCAATAAATCGGGCATCAAACGTGTGAATGCTGCCGGCACACCTGTTGTGGAATATGTGGTTGAAGATGTGGAAGCCTACGGTATTTGCTCATATAAATCAGAAGGTACAATGGGTGTAGATGATACATATACAAATGTTACTGAAAAAATAGAGGTTGCGCGGTATGACATTCATGGCCGATGGCTGAGCAAACCGACTAAGGGCATAAATATCATCAAGATGAGCGACGGAACAACAAGAAAAGAACTTGTAAGATAACCGCAATTATCATAACGAACCTATCATAGGAGTGCCGCGTCTTTGATAAGGTGCAAAAGTTTAGACAAACACACACAACAACAATCCCGTGACTGTGCCATAGCTGCAAAATTATGGCACAGTCTCTTTTTGCCGAGAGCCTCGACCCGCCGGCGTGTCGAGGGGACAATAGAGGTCATACCTCTCAGCCCTGCGGGCATACCCCTCAGCCGTTTCGTGACAGTTCCCCTAATCCATGGGGGCACTTGCCGAGTATCGCATGGAACAATCCGAAGAAATACCCCTCCGGACAAGAGCCGTGGCATGCAATTTTTTTTTAAATGTACCGTAATCGCATATCAATGTGAACGAGAATGTGTATCTTTGTACCAAGCAATTTTGTGTGTAGGAATTAAATTACAATCATTATAAACCTAAATTTTATACAAATGAAGAAAATCCTACTTATGATGGCGGCAATACTTATTGCCACCACAAGTGCGATGGCGCAAATCTTCACGACATCGCCGGCTATTCTTCAGGAGAATAGCAAGAATGTGGTAATTACATTCCACGCCGACCAACAGTCGGAAACCGGACTAAAAGGCCTGACGGCGTCCACTCCCCTTTATGCCCACATCGGAGTATTCACCACCAAGAGTCCAAGTACATGGTCTTACGTAAAAACTGAATGGACTGAAAACATTGAGGCAAACAAATACACATGGGTTGCCGAAGACACATGGTCACTTAACATCGGAGACATCCGCACCTATTTCGGAATCACCGATGCAAGTGAAACCGTGACACACATCTGTATCATTGCCCGTACTGCTGACGGAGCGTCACAGACATCCGACAACTTCATCGAAGTACAACCGGCAGGATTCCAGATTGCCCTCTCCCACAATGCCGAAAGTACTATCATCTCAGAGTCTACCACAGTTAATTTCACAGTTAACACTACCGAGGCAGCAAACATAACCCTCTCGGTTAACGGCTCATCGATTGGCAGTGCAACATCGGCAACAACGTTGACTAAAAGCTATACAATGAGTTCCGTCGGTTCTTACGAAATTGTAGCTACAGCCAACAATGGAAGCGAAACAATCACCCAAAATCTCAGTTTCATTTATATCAATGCCTCTGAACAGGCCAACTATCCCGGTGGAGTTCCCAAAATGGGAGCAGTGGAAAATGCCGACGGTACTGTAACATTCTGCCTTGCAGCTCCCGGCAAAAAGAATGTTATCCTTATTCCTTCTTGGGACGACTATAAGTCTCTCGACAAGAACGTCATGAAATATCAGGATTATAACGGAAACCGGTATTTCTGGATTACCGTCAGCGGTCTTGACCCCAACAAAGAATATCCCTATTATTATATCGTCGACGCGACTGCCAAAGTCGGTGACCCCTATGCCAAACTTGTTCTTGACCCATGGAGTGACAAATGGATCAACCAATACGAAGAAGTCTACCCCAATCTTATCAATTATCCATACGATAAAGGAATCGACGGTATCATGCTCGCTGTATATAAAGGCAATATCGATGATTACGACTGGAAAGTTACCGATTTCGATGCACCGCAGGCAAAAGACCTTATCATTTACGAAATGCTGTTCCGCGACTTCACTGGAACTGAAGGCGAAGCCAAGGGTGACGGCACGATTCGCAAAGCTATAGAAAAGATTCCATACCTGCGCAGCCTTGGTATCAACGCCGTTGAGCTTATGCCAATCATGGAATTTAACGGCAACAATTCATGGGGATACAATACCAACTTCTATTTTGCACCCGATAAGGCTTATGGCACACATGATGATTACCGCAGATTTATTGACAAATGCCATCAGGAAGGCATTGCCGTAATCCTTGATATAGTGTTCAACCAAAGTGACGGTCTGCACCCGTGGTACCAGATGTACCCCATTTCAAGCAATCCGTTCTATAACGAATCGGCTCCTCACGCCTATAGTGTTTTGAACGACTGGAATCAAGACAACGCCCTTGTACAGCAACAATGGAAAGATGTACTCCAATACTGGCTGAAAGAATTTAAGGTTGACGGTTTCCGCTTTGACTTAGTAAAAGGACTCGGCAACAACAGCAGCTACGGAGGTGATACCGAAAAGTACAACCAGTCACGCATCGACCGCATGAAACAGCTGCACGCCTGGATTAAGGAAATCAACCCCGATGCCTATCACATCAACGAAAATCTTGCAGATTCGTCAGAAGAGAATGCGATGGCAGCGGACGGACAAATGAACTGGGCCAATATCAACACGGAATCAACACAGTTTGCCAACGGTACTCAATCAGGTGCAAACAATAACCGTTTCCTTGCAACCAACGACAGTCGCACATGGGGTTCTACCATTTCATACACCGAAAGCCATGACGAAGAACGCATTGCATATAAACAGAAAACCGCCGGGACTTCACTGCTGAAATCCAACCTGATGCTTCGCACAAGACGTCTCGGTAGCCTTGCTGCCCAAATGCTCCTTGCTCCGGGTCCTCACATGATATGGCAATTCGGTGAAATCGCTGCCGATGAAACGACCAAAAAAGGCAACGACAACAATACCGACCCTAAGACTGTAATATGGAGCTACCTTGAAGATGAAAACCGTAAGGGCCTTTTCCAGTCTTATTCCGAACTGTGCTGGTTACGCAAATCCAATCCGGATCTGTTCTCTCAGTCAAGCTCGGTTGAAATGAAATGTAACAGTGACTCATGGGCAACAGGACGCATAATCCGTCTGGTCAACGGCAATCAGGAACTTATATGCGCCATCAACCCCAACCTCACAGGTACAGCCAAGGAAATCTCCGTAACATTCGGCAGCAACAACAATAACGATTACACGATACTCAGCAAGAGCTATAACACCACCCCTTCATTTAACGCATCGACAGGGAAAGTATCCGTTCAGCCGAGCAGTTATGTTGTAATTGGCAACAAAAATGTATCGGGAGTTGAAGATATTGCCGGAGACTCTGTCATGGGCACAGTAGATGTTTACGGAGGTTACGGTGAAATTATCATCAATGGAGAATACAGCAATGCCGCAGTCTATTCACTTTCAGGGCAAAGATATAGTTCCCTTAACGTTCCGGCCGGACTATACATTGTGAATGTCGACGGGAATGTCAAGAAAGTTATCGTGAAATAACATACGTTATCCCATAATTCCCAAGGGTTCTTACAAATCAGTAGGAACCCTTTTTTATTTGCAACTACAGAGTTCATTCACTAACTTTGTAAACTAATGGAAGAGTTAACCTATATCATAATACGAGGAATCGCAATAGGCATATTCATTTCAGCACCTATGGGACCAATAGGAATGTTATGCATCCAACGTACACTCAACAAGGGGCGTTGGCCGGCATTTTTCACCGGGATAGGCGCAGCTCTATCAGACCTTGTATACTGTCTGCTGACCGGTCTCGGGCTTTCGTTTGTAACTGACTTTATTGAATCCCACCAGTTATTGCTTAAGATAATAGGAAGCCTTGTTCTTGTCGCTTTCGGAATATATCTCTTTAAAAAAAATCCTGCACGCAGCCTAAAACCACCAACCGACCAGGTAAACACATTTTGGACCGATTTCGCAACAGGATTCCTGTTTACGTTTTCCAACCCTTTGATCCTGTTCTTTATCATAGGCCTGTTTGCCCGGTTTAACTTTCTTCAGCCCGAATATCAGTACTATCATTATATCACCGGCTATATCAGTATATTTGCCGGAGCATTAATATGGTGGTTCCTTATCACTTATTTTGTCAATAAAGTACGCACCCATTTCAATCTCCGTTCATTGTGGCTGATAAACCGCATAATAGCATTAATACTGATTGGGATGGCCATAATCGGATTCACATTAGGAATAAATGACTATATAAACTCGACCAATGGATAATTTCAAGACTCTCAACGTTCCGTTCATTTCAGGTATCGACAGCAACAACCTCGAAGACATCATAAACATTCTTGACGAGAAAGGGGAAAGACGTACTATCGAATCCCTAAACTGGGCAAAGGATTTCCCTTACCATCCGCTAACGGTTTTCACTATAGCCCATTCCGGGAAATATATCTACGTTGACTTTTTTGTCCGCTGCAATTACCTGAGAGCAATGAACTATCTGAATAACTCACCGGTAAGTCAGGATTCCTGCGTAGAGTTTTTTGTGTCACCCGAATGTGATGCCCATTACTGGAACTTTGAATTCAATTGTATAGGCACAATCAATGCTTCCCACCGCAGTGAGCGGAATAACCCCATCCGCCTTAATGACGATCAACTGGCACTGGTGAAACGCTATGCATCATGCGGCACAAGACCATTCAACGAAGTGGAAGGACTGTTCACGTGGAATCTCATCATCGCAATACCGCTTGAGCTGATAGGAATACATTACGAAGGACACCCGATAGAAATGAAAGGGAATTTCTACAAGTGTGCGTCAGGGTCATCACAGCCACACTATCTCAGCTGGAATCCGATCCATACAGAAAAGCCAGATTTTCATCGTCCCGAATTTTTTGGAAAAATTATTCTGCAATAGTATTGCAATTCAAAAATATTTACTAACTTTGCATCATCGAAGTGCATTGTGCATGACGACAACATGGCGATTTAGTGTAGTGGCCTAGCACGCCACCCTCTCACGGTGGAAACTCGGGTTCGATTCCCGGATTCGCTACAATGAATGCAAGACTGTCAAAACAAATTGGCAGTCTTAATTTTTATAACAAAACCTTGTTTTATGGCAAGCTATCTGCAAATAGAGAATCTCACAAAGAGCTACGGTGACCGGCTGCTTTTTGACAACATAACTTTCGGGGTTAATGAAGGGGATAAAATTGGAATAATAGCCAAAAACGGCACCGGGAAAAGTACATTGTTACGCATAATTTCAGGGAAGGAAAGTGCCGACAGCGGTAATGTGATATTCAGAAATGATCTGCGTGTGAGCATTCTCGAACAGTCACCACAGTTTGGAGAGAACGCAACCGTAATAGAGTCCTGCATGGGTGGAGAGGGTAATATCCCGAGGACAATCAGCCGATATGAACAAGCCTTGCAGTCGGGCGATACCGAAAAAATCAACCAGGCAATACAATTGATGGACAGTTCCGGAGCATGGGACTATGAAGACAAGGTCAAACAACTGCTGACTCAACTGAAAATTACCGACCTCAACTCGCATGTATCGACAATGTCAGGTGGTCAGCAGAAACGCATAGCCCTTGCACGCGTTATCCTTGAAGACCCAGAGCTCATCATTCTTGACGAGCCGACCAACCATCTTGATATAGAAATAATCGAATGGCTTGAAAACTATCTGAAACGTTCACGTGTGACCTTGCTGATGGTCACTCATGACCGATATTTCCTTGACCGCATTTGCAACAAAATTATCGAAATCGATAACCGGCAGATATACACCTACGAAGGGAACTATGACTATTATCTGAGACGAAGAAGCGAGCGCATCGAGGCAATGGCAAGTGAACTGGCCAAGATCAAGAACACATTACGTAAGGAACAGGAGTGGATGAGCCGGCAGCCACAAGCCCGTGCAGGAAAGGCCAAATACCGGATAGACGCATTCCATGAGCTCAAAGAACGTTCACGCATAAACCTGAGGGAAGAAAACGTATCACTCAATGTAAAATCATCCTATATCGGTTCCAAAATTTTCGAGGCATCATGCGTATCAAAAAAATTCGGGGATAAGACAATTCTCAACAATTTCACCTACACATTTGCCCGATATGAAAAGCTTGGTATCATCGGGCACAACGGAGCAGGTAAATCCACTTTCATAAAAATGTTACAAGGTCTGATTCCTGCCGACAGTGGAGAGTGGAATATCGGAGAGACCGTCCAATTCGGTTATTACAGTCAGGACGGAATCTCATTTGACAACAACAAGCGTGTTATTGATGCGATTACGGAAATTGCCGAAGATGTTGTCATAAACGGAGATATGCACTACTCTCCCATGCAATTTCTGCAACACTTCCTGTTTTCTCCTGCCGATCAGCAAAAATACATCCACACATTGAGTGGAGGAGAGCGTTGCCGCCTGCATCTTGCTGCCGTACTTATGCGTTCCCCTAATTTTCTGATACTTGACGAGCCAACCAATGATCTCGACATCGTAACCCTCGGTATACTTGAAGAATATCTGTACTCTTTCAAAGGTTGCCTGATTGTCATTTCCCATGACCGGTACTTTCTGGACAATATTGTTGACCACCTCTTTGTTTTTGAAGGAGATGGTATTATAAAGGATTTCCCGGGGAATTACTCAGACTATCGCCAATGGTGTGACGAGAATCCTCCTCTCTCCCACACAGAAGCCAACAAGCCAAAAGAAAAAACGACTACAAAACAACGGCAAGAACGTCCTGACAGGATGTCATTCAAGGAACGTAAGGAATTCGAACAACTGACAATCGAGATTGACCTGCTCAATGCCGAAAAACAAGAACTGGATGCGTTGTTCAATAGCGGAGACACTATCAACGATATAGCTGAAAAGTCAGCCCGTTATGACGAAATAAAACAACTTTTGGATGTAAAGGAATTCCGATGGCTCGAACTTTCAGAAAAAGCCCAATAACCACACTAAAAAACTAAAGTCCGGCAACTACACCGGACTTTATCTTATACTATAAACACACTGAATATCAGAACAAACTCCAAGTAACCGTCAATCCGGCCATAACGATAGCAACCATTGACATCAACTTGATAAGAATATTAAGGCTCGGTCCTGATGTGTCCTTGAACGGGTCTCCAACGGTATCGCCTACAACGGTAGCTTTGTGTACCTCGCTGCCCTTACCGCCGAAATTACCCTCCTCTACATATTTTTTCGCATTATCCCAAGCCCCACCGGCATTGGCCATAAATATCGCCAACACAAAGCCTGCCGACAGACCTCCTACAAGCAGGCCGATAACTCCTGAAACTCCAAAAATCAATCCGGTTAAGATGGGAACAATTATAGCAAGTAATGACGGAAAAACCATTTCTCGCTGAGCGCCTTTCGTCGAAATCTGTACACAACGGGCATAATCAGGTTCAGCTTCACCACTTAATATACCTTTTATCTCCCGGAATTGACGGCGAACCTCCTCAACCATACTTTGCGCAGCACGTCCCACTGCGTTCATTGTCAACCCACAGAACAAAAATGCCATCATCGCACCGATAAACATTCCGGACAAAACCTTCGGATTCATCAATGTCACATCAAAATAGGTCATAAAATCAGTAAACGACGCCTCCTGCAAGGTTTTCACGACTCCTCCCGGGAGTTCGAGTACAGTTGTGCCTATACGTTCAAGCCCGATGCGAATCTCCTCAATATACGACGCGAGCAACGCAAGTCCTGTCAGAGCAGCCGAACCGATAGCAAAACCTTTACCGGTTGCGGCAGTAGTATTTCCGAGAGAATCAAGAGCATCGGTGCGTCTACGCACTTCTGCGCCAAGCCCACTCATCTCGGCATTTCCTCCGGCATTATCGGCAATAGGACCGTATGCGTCAGTCGCTAACGTAATGCCCAACGTAGATAACATTCCAACTGCAGCAATTCCTATACCGTATAATCCCATGCCTACATTGGTAAAATCAAATCCTGATGCAAACCAATACGAGAGAATGATACCCGCCACAACTGCTATCACCGGAATCGCAGTGGAAACCATACCGAGACCGACTCCCGAAATTATAACTGTGGCAGGGCCGGTCTTGCCACTTTCCGACAGTTTTTTAGTCGGCTTATATGACTGGGATGTATAGTACTCTGTCGACTGACCTATCACAATTCCTACAACCAGACCAATCACTACCGCAAGCGATACATTCAGCCAATTCTCAATCTGCAAAGCCCACATTATAAGAAACGTTGCCCCAACGATAAGAGCCGAACTGAGATTTGTCCCCAATGACAACGAGCGCAACAAGTCTTTCATGGTTGCATCCTCATTGGTCTTCACAGAGAAAATTCCTATAATTGAAAGGATTATACCTACTGCGGCAATCAGCATAGGGGCTATTACAGCCTTATACTGCATAGCCACATCTCCTGTAGAGATAAACGCTGCCGCACCAAGAGCCGATGTTGCCAATATCGATCCACAATATGACTCATAGAGGTCGGCTCCCATTCCGGCAACATCCCCCACATTATCTCCTACATTATCGGCAATAGTGGCAGGATTACGTGGGTCATCCTCCGGTATGCCGGCTTCAACCTTACCGACAAGATCGGCCCCCACATCGGCAGCCTTAGTATATATCCCCCCTCCCACTCTGGCAAACAGTGCCTGTGTACTTGCTCCCATTCCGAATGTAAGCATCGTTGTCGTGACCATACACAACTTGGCAGTAGGAGTTGCCCCTTCAGGAATCAACCAGTCAAGAAGCAGATACCAGAATGAAATATCAAGCAATCCAAGTCCCACAACAACAAGACCCATTACCGCTCCGCTCCGGAATGCGACACGCAATCCTCTATTCAACGAATTCCGTGCAGCATTGGCCGTTCGTGCCGATGCATAAGTTGCTGTCTTCATCCCAAGAAATCCTGATAGCCCGGAGAAAAAACCACCCGTAAGAAATGCGACCGGGACCCATGTATTCTGTACATTAAAGCCGTATGCCATAATAGAGAAGATAGCAACAAGAACAATAAAAACAATCCCGACAATCTTGTACTGCTGTTTCAGATAGGACATTGCCCCTTTACGCACATGAGATGCTATCGTTCTCATTATCTCGGTGCCCTCACTCTCTTTCATCATCTGCCGGTAAAAATACCATGCCAACAATAGTGCAAGCAATGATGCAACCGGCACTATTCCAAATAATAATGTATCCATATAGATTTTAAATAGGGTTAAGAAGTTTTCCCAAATTTACGACTAATATCAGTAATAAAAAAATTATATTTCGTATCTTTGCATTTTAAAAATCAAACAATTATTCATATTTATAATATTTTATGGCAACTACTGCAGATTTTAAGAACGGAATGTGCCTCGACATCGACGGCAACTATTTCTTTATTGTAGAATTTCTCCACGTTAAACCCGGCAAAGGACCGGCATTTGTCCGCACAAAACTTAAAAACGTAAAGACCGGCCGTATCCTCGACAAGACATGGAACTCAGGAGTAAAAGTTGAAGAAGTACGCATTGAGCGTCGTCCCTACCAATATCTTTACAAAGATGACATGGGGTATAACTTCATGCACACCGAAACTTTTGAGCAGGTAGCGCTTCCCGGAGAAAGCATCGAAGGTGTACAATTCCTCAAAGAGGGAGACATCTGCGAGGCTATGGTACATGCAGCATCAGAGACAATACTCACATGCGAGATGCCAATCAGTGTTGTCCTTGAAATAACCTATACCGAGCCCGGAATCAAGGGTGATACCGCAACCAATACCCTCAAGCCTGCAACCCTCGAAACCGGAGCCGAGGTCCGCGTCCCGTTGTTCTGCAACATTGGTGACAAGGTTCGTATCGATACACGCAACGGTTCATACGTTGAACGCATCAAAGCATAACCCAAACGATAACCTACAAAAAACACCTGCGATACTAAATCATCGCAGGTGTTTTTTTTATTACTCTATCAACACTTATTTTTCACATTTACAGCAACAGCCGCCAATGAGCTTCCACACTCCGGCAGCAATGGCAGCACCTACAAACGGACCGACAATAAATACCCAAAGCTGACAAAGTGCAGCTCCACCCTGGAATAATGCCGGACCTACTGAACGTGCGGGATTAACCGATGTTCCTGTATAGTGGATTCCTACCAAGTGAATAAGAATAAGGCTTAATCCGATAGCAAGACCGGCGAAATTACCGGCGCCTTTCTTCTCATCAGTCGTACCAAGAACAACAAGTACAAACACAAATGTCAGAATTATTTCAACCAATAGTCCTCCGGCAACAGATTCCCCGCTACATGAGTTGGCTCCGGTAGTTGTTCCCGTAAATGTCATGCATGAATTTGTTACAACAAGCCACAACAATGTCGACCCAAGTATCGCTCCAATAACCTGGAATAACATATACATAACAGCATCTTTTCCACCAATGCGCTTAGACAACCAAGCTCCGAGAGTGATAGCCGGATTAATATGACATCCGGAAATACCTCCTATTGTATACGCCATTGCAACAACGGCAAGACCGAATGCCATTGCCGTACCGACAACCGATGCAGTATCACTGCCACAATTAAGACTCACTGCGGTACCGCAGCCCATAAGCACGAGTACCATCGTGCCAAACATTTCTGCCAAATACTTTTTCATTGTAATTAAATTTTTTATCCGTTACGAAACAGATAGGGTTAATAATTATACAATATTCTATTTCTTTTTTGTCTTTTTCTTCCATAGGCGCTTCAATACTGAAACATCCGATGGCGTTTCGGTGTAGCCATAACCATACCCGTATGTGCCCTTGTATCCATAACTGCCATATTTACCGTATGTCCCATAACGACGATATACATAGCTGTTTGACTTGATGTTAACACCATTAAGAACAAGGTAACAATTCGGGAAACGCTTACTGTCTATAGCATTATGCATAATATTCAGACAACGCTTGGTCGAATAGTTGGCTCGTGTCACATACAACTGTATATCCGAGTAGGGAGCAATAAGATACGTATCCGATACTACACCAATTGGTGCCGTATCGATTATTACGTAATCAAACTCCTGCCGCAATTTATCAAACATCTGCTTCATGTGGGCACTCAGCAACAATTCATTTGGGTTAGGCGGCACTGGTCCTCCAGGTAACACATACAGGTTGTCATTGACTTTTGACTGCAAAACCAATGACATGATATTTTTTTCTTGTCCTGATAAAAACGTTGTCACTCCCCTTTCATTACTGAATCCGAAACGGTGGGCAAGTACAGGACGACGGATGTCCATACCTATTACCAATGTCTTTTTCCCGGTAAGAGCGTATGTCATGGCAGTATTTACCGCAATAAACGTTTTTCCTTCTCCTGACAGTGATGACGATACGACTATAACTTTCTTTTCATTATCTGCAAGAGCAAATTGGATATTATTTCTAATCAGACGGAATAATTCCGAGATCGGGGTTATAGCATTTTCCGAAATAGCAAATTGCTCGTTATTTTCCGCTATACTGATTTCTCCCAATATCGGAGTCTTGGTTACACGCTCAAGATCATCCTTATCTTTAAATATCGGGAAAAACACACGCTTCAGGAAGATAAGCAATGCCGGAATAAGAAATCCCACCAATGCCGCAATACCATATATCGACAAACGCCCGGGAGATATCGCTTCCCCTGATGACGGATTATCGATAAGTCTTGCAGTAGGAGTAGCCAAAGTTTTCTGCAAGGCAATTTCCTCTCGTTTTTCAAGCAAGAAGTTATAAATATTGTCTTTAACGCGCTGTTCACGGAAAATTCCGGTCAATTCGCGCTCATACATCGGGATATTGGATATTTTCCCCGTTATACGAGTGTCCTGCCGTGACAGATTGGACTTCTGGATGCCGAGACCATGCTTCACATTCGAGATACTGCGATATATATCATTTTTTGAGCGGGCAAGATCCTCCTGCATGTTCTGTATTATAGGATTATCCTCTGTTCCACCTTCAAGAAGGGCTGCACGCTGGGAAAGTTTCTTATTATAAGCATCAATCAAGGCATTCAATGACGGGTCATCAATGAGATTGGGTATAGGAGTATAGTTATCCTGTGTTGTCACGATTTTTTCCACGTCATTTATCAACTGACGTTTCACTTCAAGATCAGCAAATGCAGCATCATTTGCCGTAGTCTGTGACAGATACATGCCGGTCTCAGCTGAGATATCGGTAATATTCTTTTCCCGGCGGTAATCCTCAACCTCCTTCTCTACATCATGCAACTCTCCTGAGATCAAGGCAAGACGGTCGATAATAAACGCCTCAGTCTGCATTGCTGAACGGTTCTTGTCGGCAATAATATCCTGATTATAAATTTCTATAAGCGTATTTATCACATCCTTGCCTTCCGACACCAATGGAGTACGACACACTATACGCAGAATCTCTGACGAATTTTTGGCAAAAACGATATTCAGGTTGGCTGATAAACGTGCAGCTACAACATTAGGATTCTCAATAACAATCTTCTGAGTCCCATCCAAATGGGATGTTGCATGCGAAGGCAACAGTTGAAGAGTCCCTTGGCTCAACTCGATATTGACAGGAAGTGTGTCGGTCTTAATTGTTTTACTTTCTTTCACACCACCATAAGTCGTAGATATATCAAATGCATAAGTGCCGTCATCCCTGGAAAGATAAACAGTGATCGGTGAAGTCAGATTTCTCAGGCTGATAGAATCAAGACATGCAATGACCGCATTAGTACCATATATAGGATCATCACGGAAACGCTTCACATCATAATAAGAATAAGACAAATCAAGACTATCAACAATCTTAATAAGATTATTTCTTGATTTCAATATTTCGATCTCCGTTACATCGATATAGTTTTTAGTATTGATTAGAGGGTCATTGGAACTGATTGCGACAGCACTGCTCTTATTGGATGAAAAGCTGTCATCCTTAAGATATATCGATGCCGAAACTTCATATATGGGTGTTATTGTAGCGATCCAATAATACCCGACAATAAGCGCGACAAAAATGCTCAGGGCAAACCATTTCCACTGTACAAGATATTCCAATAGCAGACCGACGATGTCAAAGCTGTCTTCTCCACCCGATTTCTTTTCTTTTTCGTCTATTTCGTTCATTTCCGACTTAATTGTTAAGATTAACGATACCGATAACAAGTGATGCTACCGACGACAGACCTCCGACAACAGTTATTGTCGCCGCAACAGCAGGATTCATCTGCCATGCACTTTGAGCCATTGACTTGTTGGGCTGCACATATATGATGTCATTCTGTTGCAGATTATAATACGGAGACAACAATATATTCTTGTCATTAAGGTTTAATATCGCAATTTCACGCTTGCCGTCAGAATTTGTACGGATAAGCATTATGCGTTCTCGTTCTCCTTTAATGTTCAAATCTCCGGCTTTGGTAATTGCTTCAAGGATATTAAGCCGCTCATTATCCGACACGATTACACCGGGAGAATTAACCGCGCCGAGCATTGTCACACGGAAATTCATGAAACGGATATCTACCGATGGCTTTTCTTTCAGATATTTAGGGCATAATTCACTCTGTATAAGCTCTTCAATCTGGCTTTTATCCATTCCCCCGATATGCAATTTGCCTATTATCGGAAAATCTATATCACCATCCTTGCTGACAAGATAATATCTGGTAGAACTTTCATTTTTTCCATTGGCAGTAGTCGACCGGCTATTATCCACAATTTCACCTTCATTGTTTACATATCTTCCTTTATTAAAAGGTGCAACAGCTGTCATATTGATGGATGAAACCTCTATATTAAGCAGATCTCCGGGCATGACCACAGGTTCAGTTATCGGATTCACCTGAGCCAACACTTCAGCGGGGATAGTCTCGGCATTCACCATATAAGGAACTTTTTTAGGGGCAGAACAACTCACCATGAAAATAGCTCCGGCGACAATTACCCCATTAATAATGCATTTCATATCTTTCCGGTATATAAAGTTTGATAACATTTAACACACAAAGTTACTCACTTTTTATCAATACCCACAAATAATACTTAACATTATCTGTCAAAAAAAACGCCGGATCATGCTATCTTTGTAAACATGATTAACAATATACCTACAGAAAAGCATCCTTGGGCTCCATATATTCCCGATAATGCGCAGATACTGATACTCGGGACATTTCCGCCCCCAAAAGAGAAATGGTCCATGGATTTCTATTATCCGAACAGAATCAATGATTTTTGGCGCATAATGGGATTGATATTCCATAACAACAAAGAATTTTTCTACAACAATAGCGAAAGGAGATTCAATCTGCCGATGATTAAATCGCTTCTCGACCGCTACGGAATCGCCATGCATGATACAGCAAGGGTTGTCCGTAGGCTTAAAAACAATGCGTCCGACAAATTCCTTGAAATCATCGAGCCTCTCCCATTACACGAAATCCTTGAAGATATGCCTACATGTAATGCAATTGTCTCGACCGGAGAGAAAGCGGCACAGGTAATAGCATCCTTAACCGGTACGCCGGTTCCTGATACAGGCAAATACACGACTGTCGAATACGCAGACAAACGTACACTCAAGATTTACAGACTTCCGTCCACATCACGTGCCTACCCGCTTGCGATAGAGAAGAAAGCAGATTTTTACAGGCAGATGTTCACTGAAACAGGAGTATTAAAATAACGGGACCACTTGTTTTGCGCCCGTAAAGATAGTATCTTTGTATATTGATTTTTTACAATAATTTTCACTAAATGTTAACCTCTTTAGCAATGTTTGATGCAGCATCATTCTTCCAATGGTTTGTGGAGAATGCCAACTATCTGTTTGTTTTCCTTTTCATGGTAATCGAGAGTTCATTCATCCCTTTTCCGTCGGAAGTAGTCGTCCCACCCGCAGCCTATCTTGCCTGCACCAAGGGGGACATGAATGTATTTGCTATCGTTCTTGCCGCGACTGCCGGAGCAATAGTCGGAGCTCTCATCAACTATTATCTGGCAGTATGGATAGGTCGTCCAATCGTTTACAAGTTTGCCAACAGCCGCTTTGGTCATATATGCCTTATCGATCAAGCCAAAGTCGAAAAAGCCGAAAAGTACTTTGACGACCATGGTGCAATATCCACATTCATCGGCCGTCTCATTCCTGCCGTGCGGCAGTTGATTTCAATTCCCGCCGGACTTGCACGGATGAACATTTGGGTGTTTGTATTATTCACCGGTCTTGGAGCCATGATATGGAATATAATACTGGCCGGTCTCGGTTATTGGCTCGGCACGACCGTTCCTTTGGAGGATCTGTACAATGCTGTAGAAGAATATAACCAGTACCTTACATACGCAGGACTTGCCATCGGGGCAATATGCCTTATTTTCATTCTTTGGAATCTGTTCAAACCGGGCAAGAAATCGTAATATCAACCTGAAATAATATACACTTTACCACATGCAAGTTTCACCGTCATTACTATCAGCCGACTTCGGCAACATTCAACGTGATGTAGAAATGCTTAACGAAAGTACTGCCGACATGATACACCTTGATGTCATGGACGGAGTGTTCGTACCAAATATCTCGTTCGGATTTCCGGTAATCAAGGCAGTACAACACACCGCAAAGAAACCGCTTGATGTTCACCTGATGATAGTAGAACCGCAAAAGTATGTATCACAGGTGCGCGACTGCGGGGCTGAAATAATGAACGTTCACTATGAGGCTTGCGTGCATCTTCACCGCACGATACAACAGATAAAGGATGCAGGGATGAAAGCAGCTGTAACCCTGAATCCGGCAACTCCCGTAATCATGCTCGAAAATATCATTTCCGACGTCGATATGGTATTGCTCATGTCGGTAAATCCGGGATTCGGCGGGCAAAAGTTCATTCCGGGGACATTGAAAAAAGTGAAACAGCTGAAAGAACTTATTACCCATTCAGGGTCAAATGCCTTAATAGAAGTTGACGGAGGTGTCAACATGGAAACAGGTGCACAATTAGCTAAAGCCGGTGCCGATATTCTTGTCGCAGGCAACTTCGTGTTCTCTGCTCCCGACCCAATCGCCACAATTGAGGCACTACACAATCTGTAACATATTGATTTTTCATGAAGACATATAATATATCAACCGATGATTTTGACCCGGATATACTGAATGAGCCATCGGGAAAAAACAATAAAAATAATTCCACAAAAAAGAAAGAAAAGAATCCATCGGCGTTCATCAGTTTTTTTAAGGATAAACGCACACACATCTTTTTGGGGATACTGATGCTTGTTGCAGCTGTCTATCTGCTGATAGCATCAATATCATTCTTCAGCACAGGGGATGCGGATCAAAGTGAAGTGCTTAACCACGGAATCACACAACTGGGAGCACAGCCCTCAGCAATAAAGAACTCAGCCGGGCCGCTCGGTGCCTATTTATCCAATCTGCTCATGACCGAATGGCTTGGGATAGGATCATTTGTGCTTATTTTCTACCTTGCGGCCATCGGTCTGACACTTGTCAAGCTATACAGATTCAGTTTCTGGTCACTGACCCTCAGATGCCTGATTCTCGCGATAACAGTATCGGTTGTTACGGGATTGCTTACGCTTGATTCCACATCATCATTGTTTTTGGGAGGTAAACACGGTCATTATACCAATATGTATCTGCTCAACATGACCGGATTTTGGGGCATGATGGGAGCGAACATCATATTAATATCCCTTGTAATTCTCATATACTTCAACGACATACGGTGTATTTATCTGAAATATCGCCATACAATCGATACACGACGGGAACATCTGCTTCGGGAGGCAGAAGAACGTGAAGCAGAAAAAGCCAAAGTCGAGGAATCGCTACGCGGCTCCATCCTTGACAACAAGGATGAAAACGATGGCCGGTCTACGGAAAATGAATTTCTGGGATTTGACGAAGAAACCGAAACAATAAACGATGACGACAGGGTTATTCCATCCACTGAAGACGATGAGGAAAATATTATCATCAAAAGCCAGGATGAGACCGATGAAAACCAAGAAATCACAATAAGCGGGGACGTGGAAATGAGCGTTACAGCTCCGGTAATTGAAAAGGCGACTGAAATAAATACCGATATTTACGACCCTACAGCCGAGTTGTCACGATATAAGTTCCCGTCTATCGAGTTGCTGCATGAACGTCAGGTCAAGGAAAACAGTGTCGACCAACAGGAACAGGAGGAGAACAAGGAACGCATAACAAAAACACTTAATGATTATGGTATCCCCATATCCCATATCAAAGCGACTGTCGGTCCGACCGTCACTCTATATGAGATAATTCCCGCCGAAGGCGTACGCATAGCCAAGATCAAGCGGCTTGAAGATGACATTGCCCTGAGCCTTGCCGCTCTCGGAATACGCATCATAGCCCCGATTCCCGGAAAAGGGACTATAGGTATTGAAGTTCCAAACAAAGAACCACAGACTGTATCTATACGCTCAATCATATCGTCCCGTAAATATCAGGAATGCAAATATGAGCTGCCGATGGCGATGGGGTCTACAATCAGTAATGACGTATTCATTGCCGATCTTGCCAAAATGCCACACCTGCTTGTCGCCGGCGCAACCGGTATGGGTAAATCAGTAGGTCTTAACACCATTATAACCTCACTGCTTTACAAGAAACACCCGGCCGAGCTGAAATTCGTGCTCATTGACCCCAAAATGGTGGAATTCAGTCTGTACAGCAAACTTGAGCGTCATTATCTTGCGAAACTGCCCGACGAAGAGGAGGCTATAATAACCGACCCCTCAAAGGTAGTGGCAACACTCAACTCGCTATGCGTGGAAATGGACAACCGTTACAATCTGTTACGTGACGCCAATGTGCGCTCGATCAAGGAATATAACGCCAAATTCACAGCCAAACGTCTTAACCCGGAGAAAGGTCACCGCTATCTGCCCTACATCGTAGTGATTGTCGATGAGTTTGCCGATCTCATAATGACCGCCGGCAAGGAAGTCGAGACCCCCATTGCACGTCTTGCCCAAAAAGCCCGCGCTGTGGGAATGCACATGATCATCGCAACTCAACGACCATCGACCAACGTCATTACAGGTATCATAAAAGCCAACTTCCCCGGTCGTGTAGCATTCCGCGTAACACAGATGGTTGACTCAAAGACAATCCTTGACCGGACGGGAGCGAACCAATTGATAGGACGTGGTGACATGCTGTTCTCCCGCGACGGGGAAATGGACCGTGTCCAGTGTGCATTCATCGATACCGATGAAGTAGAGTCGATATGTGAATGCATCGACGAGCAGATTGGATATGACCATGCCTATCTGCTACCTGACTATATTCCAGAAGCCGGTGACAGCGGAAGCATGGGAAGCATATCCGACCGGGATGTCCTGTTTGAAGAAGCCGCACGTTTCATTGTCACCTCCCAGACTGCATCCACATCATCTCTGCAACGGCGATACTCTATTGGGTACAACCGTGCGGGCAAGATTATGGATCAGATGGAAGCCGCCGGGATCGTCGGGCCGTCTCAGGGTGGTAAACCGCGACAGGTTCTCGTCGACTCCCTACAACTTGAAAGGATGCTTGAAATTATGTAAGTTGTCAAACACTTCACACAATCATACGTTATAAATAAAAGATGAATAATACACTCCGACATATATTTGCGATATTGGCGCTTTTCCTCACCTTCACCATTTCTCGGGCAACAACTGCCGAAGAGATACTCTCAAAAGCCGCAGACAAATACCGTAACAGCCCTTCACTGACTGCCGATTTCATCGTGAAAGCCAACGGGAGTTCGTCAAATGGGACAATCATTATTGCAAAAGACCGTTTCCATTTAAGCACTCCGCAACTGGAAACATGGTATGACGGCCAAACCCAGTGGACATACGTTCCTGATACCGGTGAGGTAAACATCACAGAACCGACAACCGAAGAACTGCAACAGGTAAACCCCTTTTCAATCGTATCCTCATTCCGTGAATCCTACGACAGCAAGATGCTGAAATCAACCAAAGGGACACACAGGCTACAATTGATTCCACGCAGCAAAGATTTGTACATACGCAAAGCTATACTGACATTGGATGCAGGGACAAGCTTTCCAAAAGAAATTACAATTACGCTCGACAACAACCGTTCGGTAAACATTATTGTTTCTAATGTAAAAGCTGGCGGCAAAGTCGCCGGCAGCCGGTTCACATTTGACAAAAAAAAATACCCCGATGCCGAGATTATAGACTTAAGGTAACAATCAAAAAAATACAACATGAACGCAGAAAGTACCAAATGCCTGATTATCGGTTCAGGTCCTGCCGGATATACGGCTGCAATATATGCCTCACGCGCCAACCTCTCCCCCATCCTCTATGAAGGACTGCAGCCGGGAGGCCAGCTTACAATCACTACCGAAGTGGAAAACTTTCCCGGGTATCCCGATGGGGTTACCGGACCCGAACTGATGGAGGATCTGCGCAAACAGGCTGCCCGGTTTGGAGCCGATATGCGTCAGGGCATTGTAACAGAAGTAAATTTTGACGTCTACCCGCTTGAAGCAACCATTGATGACGGCACGGTAATCAAAGCTGAAAGCGTTATTATTGCGACAGGAGCATCAGCCAAGTACTTAGGCATCTCCGATGAACAGAAATATAACGGACTGGGGGTTTCGGCATGTGCGACATGCGACGGATTCTTCTACCGCAAAAAGACGGTTGCTGTTGTGGGAGGCGGAGATACGGCCTGTGAAGAAGCCCTGTATCTGAGCAACCTCGCAGCGAAAGTATACCTGATTGTTCGCAAAGATTATCTGCGAGCTTCTCAGGTAATGCAACGCCGTGTATTCGAAAAAGACAATATCGAGGTTCTGTTCAATTGCAACACAGTGGGACTCTTTGGTGAGGAATTTGTTGAAGGGGCACATCTTGTCGAGTTCAAGGGGACAGACAAGGAACGTACCTTTGACATTGCAATCGACGGATTCTTCCTCGCAATCGGGCACAAGCCCAACACCGATGTTTTCAGCAAATACATCAATCTCGACGAGACAGGCTACATAAAACTTGAGGGAAATACCTCGGCGACAAACGTTCCGGGAGTATTTGCAGCAGGCGACGTTGCCGATCCCCGTTACCGTCAAGCAATATCTGCCGCCGGCATGGGATGCCGTGCAGCTCTCGATGCCGAACGCTTCCTCGCCTCCAAATAGAAACGCGACTGTAACGTACAAACCGCCGTTTACCACATCATCCAATGCAATAAACTTGATGGCTTCTATTTCAGGCTTGAATACAGATTGTTCATATAGCCGTAGATAATCGCCTTAAGCATCATCTTGGGATGATACGGACAACGACGAGGAACTGAACAAGGTTAAGTTCACTTGGCAATATGAAGACAAAGAACAAAATTTATAATGTGAGTGAAGAACTCAATCAAGTTTTCGGCACTCATGGTACTGAAAGCTGAAAAGAAGCAGAACGTCAAGCATGGGAAGAATATAACGCACAGATTTTGCTTGATGCTCGTAAGCAATCCGGCATGACACAATCGGAATCAGCTGAGAAAATTGGTGCAGACAAAAGTTATGTATCTCGTATTGAACGAGGTCTGACTGTTCCTTCAATTTCAACATTCTATCGTATGGTTTCAGCAATGGGATTATCGGTTGAGTTAAGATAATTTCTGTCTTTTAGACAGCGACAAAATAGAAGTAGCTTTTTGTGAGCAAAAATGGCGTAAAGCACTTATTTTGGCTAAAATGAGAGAATAATGGCTTTACTCAAAACAAAAGGGCTGATTACACGAGCCGGCTCTGACAAGTCAGGATACTGGCAGAGAAATACACCGAACTACGCTCAAATGTCCTTGATTTTGAGGACTCTCTCGCTGAAGAATATTTATCGCACGAGCTGATGAATGTTCTACGTAGTGAAGCCGTCGCTGATACTCCGAATGAAAGTTATGCTTGGATCGTCGCCCGAATGAAACCACAAATTGTGGACTTCATTCACGACAAGCCAATCAATCAACGAAAGATGATTGACATCGTCAATTTCATTCGTAACAATCCCGAAGAGTTCCCCGAATGGCACAACTCCGACACGGCAAAGCTATTCTCTCCACCCATTTTTGTAAACAAAAAAGAAAATAAGGCTATTGGTTCTGAAACAACTATAAATAAAAAAACATCGGACTCCCGATGCTTTTCGTTATTGCTTATCAAATATCCTTATAACTGGAACTGTTTTCTGCATTTCCATTTTGGTTTCATATTGATATGTACCAATATGTCTTGCAACTTGACCTGATTTTACTTCTACAATTTGGTCATCGTAGAAATGAGTGTTTTCATCACCTATGAGCAAGACAAGTGTTCCCCAATAGGTTGTTCTTCCATATTCATTTTCCCCTGAATGAGCCAATGCAACATTTGTTGCCAATACTTGCATTACTTCAAACGATGGTGCTGAAAATTCATCACCAGGTTGTTCGAATAAATTCAATCCAGGAACACTACTCGATATTTCTTCTGTAACTGTGTCTGTTGTAGCCATAACTTTGCCTATTACTACTAATGAAAGGATTGTCAAAATACAGCCTGCGACTAATCCTAATAAAAATACAACCCATTTTTTCATAATTCTACTATTTAGATAATTATTATATTGCGAAGGTAATGATAACATTGCAATATACGATAAATTACACAAATAAAAATGTCTTTTACGCATAGAGAATGTTACCGTACATTTGCTTCGCACAAGTTGGGCTGCACTCGGCATAATTGAAGTGAACTTCATTCTGCTCTCGTTGGCACCAACAGTCGTGGTATAGTAACATTCTTTTTTTATGGAAACACGAACAATTAATCTCATTGTGCCTCGTGGTTGGCACGAACTCGATGACAAACAACTGCGATACCTTTTCGGTCTGCTCGCTGATGATTACAGTTCGGCTGAAATTAGAACGCTGTGCCTACTGCGTTGGTCAGGGCTAAAAGTCGTTTATGGCAGTCTTTAATTCTCGGAAAACTACATCCATTATTTGAGCATTTGCCTGTCGAGAACATGGCATTCAATAACCGACAAAAATATTACGACGCGATAGCACAAAGTGCTATTAACGCTGACAGTGGGGTATTCATTGATTTTATGCTTAATGAAATATACATTACACTTGAAGAGCATAGGACAGTCACCTCCAATGTCGGGACAAATGAAATTAAAGCTCTCGAAATGATTAAACTAAACAGGTATATCAACTCAAAAGAGATTGCTGAAAACCTGAACATTTCCCTCCGGCAAACAGAGAGAATAATGGCTTTACTCAAAACAAAAGGGCTGATTACACGAGTCGGCTCTAACAAGCCAGAATACTGGCAGACAAATATTCCCTAAAAACATCATTTGCATCATTTGTAGTGAATATAATTCAATCTTGGATTTTGGAAGTTGAATTTTCCGATACAAATTTGTGTATCAGAGGCAACATCGAGACCGTTTCGCCAAGATGAGCCACAATCTTTTCAAGCGGACAACGCCCTGTGCCTGCCCGGTTAATTATCTGCTCAGCCAACACATCATACGTCCCGACAATGCCATAGCGGTCAAACAGTTCCAATGCTTTACGGCTTATGACTCCGGCATGATACACCGACACCCCACCCTCAATCATCAGGGCAGCCGCTCCGGCACCAATGACCTTATCGGCAACACGTGCGCCCATCAGTTCACGACGTACAGACATATACAACCTATACAAATCGCCTACCCCACGTCCATCAAATGCCAGCACTTCACCGCTCGAAGTTTCCACGACAAGCGAGTGTTTGCCGTCGACCAGTAATTCCACAAGCTTTTTCACGCCTTACTGCCCTGTTTCAGTTTCTCTACATACCGGTCGATTCGTGTCATCTCTCCAGGTATGGCAATCCCCTGCGGACAATGAGGCTCACATATCCCGCAGTTTATACAATGATTGGCCTGACGGAGTCTCGGCACGCTGCGGTCATACCCCACAAGGAATGCCCGCCGGGCTTTGGCATATTCCGAATCTCCGGGATTCTCAATAATGTTACCCTCATTGACACACTTGTTATAGTGAGAGAATATCGACGGAATATCAAGCCCGTAAGGGCACGGCATACAGTATTTGCAATCGGTACACGGTATCGTCGGGTATTTCAGCATCAGCTGTGCTATATCTTCAAGGAAAACAAACTCTTCTTCGGTAACAGGGTCGAGAGGAGAATATGTCCTCAGGTTATCCTGAAGATGTTCCATATAGGTCATTCCGCTCAACACCGTCAATATCCCCTCATGCGTCCCGGCGAAACGGAATGCCCACGATGCAATACTGTCATCAGGACGGCGTTGTCTCATCTTAGTCACAAGCCCGTCATTGAGTTTGGACAGACGTCCTCCCAGCAACGGCTCCATCACCATTGCCGGAATACCGCGTTTGTACAGTTCATTATACAGATATTCCGCATTGGTGTTGCGCGTGTTCACCTCCTTGGCATGTTTCCAGTCGACATAGTTCAACTGTATCAGTGCAAAATCCCACTTTATCTCCTCATGTCGGGACAACAGATAATCAAATACCGATATGTCCCCATGATAGGAAAAGCCGAGATTGCGTATGCGACCCGCCCGCCGTTCTTCCAACAGGAAATCAAGGACACCGTTGTCGATATACCGTCCGTTGAACGCCTCCATCCCGTTCATCCCTATACCATGCAGAAGCATGTAGTCAATATAGTCGGTCTGTAACTCCTTGAATGAATTATAATATATTTCAAGCGATTTTTCGCGAGACCACGTCGATTCGGCAAAATTTGACAACTTGGTTGACAGATAATAGCTGTCGCGTGGATAACGGCTCAGAGCTATCCCCATGGCACGCTCAGACAATCCCTTGCAATAGGCCGGGGAGGTGTCAAAGAGATTCACCCCATGTTCCATCGCATAGTCGACAAGCCGGTTTACCGCTTCCTGGTCTATCTCCTGGCTGCTGTCACGGGCACTCTCGTTTCCTACTGTCGGCAGGCGCATACATCCATATCCGAGGAGCGAGACTTTCTCTCCGGTTTTCGGATTTAGACGATAGGTCATCTCACCTCTTGCCTCTCCGGAATCCGACACATTACTCCGACCGGTATCGGACAAGCACGACGAAGTCACTACGGCTGTAGCACCGATACCCATATATCTTAAGAAATCGCGACGATTCAAATCCTTCATTTTTCTGACAATTGATTTAGTTAAATCTTACGGTGGACTTCATGCCCCTCGACATAGATAGCACTCAGCGGTCTCACCGGACACAGATTCTCACAGGCACCACACCCTATACAACGCTCCTCATTGACAACAGGCATCCAACGGGAACTCTTGTCATCGGGATTCACAGGAGCTAAAGTGATTGCGCCAACGGGACAATGACGCGAGCAGTTCCCGCACCTTTTGCCTTCCGCCGCCATAAGGCATGCATCAAGACGCACAACAGCATGACCTATCTGTATCGAACTCTTCTCCTCGACTGTTATCGGATGAAATGCTCCTGCCGGACACACATCAGAGCATCTGACACACTCCGGACGACAGTAACCGCGCTCATATTCCACAACCGGCTGCATGAACGTTGACAGCTCAGTTGACGGACGCAACACGCCGTTGGGACAAGCGGTTATACACAATTGGCATGACGTACAGTGGTGCTCGATATGTGCGAGGCTGACTGCTCCGGGCGGAACAATACGAGTGGCACGTTGCGGTTTCTTCTTGTCTATTATCTGAGCCAGCCCACCATCAGTAGTCTTGTCAGCGGCTTTCACGGCTGTGGCAGCTGCAACCATTGCCCCTACGGCAAGGAAATTTCTACGGCTGCCATCAATCCTGCAATCCTGTCCTTTACTCATGTCCTTTCGTGAGGTGTAACTGATCGCTCCGGCCGAACAATTTTCAATACAGTCCATACATGCCACACACCGGGAATAATCTATACGCTGGCTCTTTATGTCAATACATGAAGCCTTACAGTTTCGGGCACATTTTGTACACTTTGTACACTTTGACGTGTCGATTACAGGTTTTAGCCACGAGAAACGCGAAATATACCCGAGAATGGTTCCTACCGGACATACCGTGTTACAATAACCCCGGCCACTCATCCACGCGAATATCCCCACGACAACAAGAGTTAAGGCCGCGATTACACTTACAGCAGGGTTCACGTATGTCTCCACGCGGTAGAACATGTAACTGTCCATACTTTCAGCCACACCGGCAAGCATATTGTTTACAGCATCGTATTCGGGAGAGACAACCGACGACACTATGCGTCCGTATTCGCTATAAGGCTCTATCAGTGAAGCCAATGGCATCAATCCTAAAGCGATAAGGAGCAGGAACACGCCTAAAAAGGATAGCCGTATCCATTTCTTGGGGTTGGAATAACCGAAACGGTTCAGCCGCCGTGCCTTTTTCCCCATCAATCCTCTTACACGGCTTATGATGTCCTGCAACATGCCGAGCGGGCATATCACGGAACAATACACACGACCCAACAACAGCGTCAGAAGTACCAGCACTACAACAGCCGCGACATTAAGGGACAACAATGCAGGGACAAACTGGATCTTGGCAAGCCATCCCCACCACGATTGCGCCGTTCCGGTAAAATCAAGGAACAGCAAAGTCAGAGCTACAATGCTTACTACCGCAAGGGTTATTCTCAGTTTTCTAAGCATAAATACAAACTGTTATTAATATCCTGACAAAGATAGTAATTTCACACGAATAACGACTGCCTGTCCATTGGTTCGTTAAGGAACGAATAACATATATTTTGAAATTGCCAATAAATTTCTTAACTTTGCGACGCTCTCACAGAAAGCCCGAGTGTGGGCTATTGGAGGGCATAATTATGAAAAAGGCGTTCATGCGCTTGTCTTCTTTGTTCCAAACTTCGCAACTTTGTAACACACTTGGAAGGCATAGAGCAACGAGACGTCTGCGTGATATGATGTACATGCGATATGTAGATTATATCGGCGTGGGCTTTCTGTGTTGCTTGTCCTAAGTGTGTAGGCAATGCGAAGGTCTGGAGCATGGGATAAGCAAGATGATGATCCCACGCTTTTGTCATATAAGGACTAACCACTTTAATTAAGCCATAATGCTCATGGGATCTGGGTGAAATAATTCATTGCTCGCTATGAGAAGATTATTACTCCATCTCACTCTTGTACTTCTATCACTGCCATTATGCGACATTCAGGCACAAGCCCCCACCCGAAATCAACTGTTACAATTATACCACAAGGCAAACGTTGCCAAAAACAAGTCGGACTATAAAACCGCCATTGCGCGATACGGAGACATCATACGTCTCGTTCCCCAGTTACCCGAACCATATCTATACATAGCCGAATTATACGATGCCAACAGCTCAACTGACCGTCGCAACAAGGAATTAGCGGTTTTCTTCTACCGCAAATACATTGACGTCCAGCTTGATGATAACAAAACGGTCTCAGCACAACAAAGGCTGACCCAACTTGAATCAGATATCAGTGTTGCCCACTTTGATGACTACCTTAAAGAAGATGAAGTCAAAACCGAAGAGGAATACGCACAATTTGAAATCGATTTATCCGATGAAATTATCCGGGACATCAATGAAGCTGATACTATTGTGCTTGACGAGCCGACAATGAAGCTTATCGAGACATTATCACCCCAAAACAACATCAATTTATCCTCTGTGCTTAATGAACAGGGAAAACCGGCTGGCGAAATCTCCATTGAACAGACATACACTCTGGTACCCGATAAAATCTATAAAATCAACATCAAAAAACAAGAATTATTATTCCCTATTGAGATTAAGCCTGAAAATACCATCGATGCAATGTGGGACATCTCGACTGTCGACCGCTCCAATCTTTCAGGCCGTTGGGTATCGAATTCCCGGCTACCGAACAATCGCGAAATGTGGATTCTCGACATCGATGCAGAACAGGATGACATCAAGATTGCCCTTAATCCCAATTCCGGTATACTTAACATTAAAGAATGGGAAAACCGGCAACTGTTCATTACAAGGAAACCCTACGGTATCGACCACGGCACAGGACACCAATCAGGCGATGATGTCAATATCGAGACATTACAAATGATTACCGGAATAAAATCACCGGTCGTTTCCGCCAACAAGAAAGATGAAACATTACAGTATTCTATTGTATTCACATTGGATTACGATGCCAAAGGAAAAAATCATGACTGGCTCAAGCAATGTGGCAAAGGCTTGTTGACAATAGGTAAAGAAGCCGGGAAATTATTAGGTGGAATATTCGGTTTTGACTTTATTCCAAACAGTTCCGCATCTTCATCCAATTCCGCGGCAAAGCCTGTCATTAATTATACCTCAGATGTAACCTTCAAACTTGGATGTGCTCCTGCCGGACTGGTCGGCTCTTGCCAAGAAATCCTTACCGAGCATGTAGATAACACCCGGAATGAGAAGAGTGTACACTCATTCACTCACATCCTGTACAAAGTGGATGACCAATATAGCGGATATGCCGTTTCCGACCACACAAAAAACCGAAACCAGATAAATAAAGAGAAAGAACTAATCAAAGCGGTCAAAAAAGGGTCAAAAGATAATGCCACAATGCAATATCTCCTGGCAATACTTTACTCCTATTCAGTCGGGGAAAAAGAGATTAAAGACAACAGCGACAAAGTCTACAAACAAATGATGAAGGCAGCCAAAGCCGGTAGTTTGAGCGCAGCGGAATATGTTATCAAACACAACTATTCCATCGCATCCGACAACAGGAACAGTAAGGCTGCGCGCAAAAAGAGCCTTGCAATCGCCCAAGAGTGGAGTGAAAGAATATATCCCGCAGCTCCGGGACTGACCAAATGTCTCCAGGCACAATATGCGATCGACAACAATTGCGACTACGACCTTGCATTACAACTCATTCGCGAAGCTGTAGCATCATCCAAGGAAAACGGGAGCTTCCTTAATCGTTTAGGAGAATTATACCTTAACGCATTCAACAATGACGGAGACGCTGTCAGATGTTTTGTCAATGCCGTTGAGCTTAACGACAATGATGCCATGCTGAATATCGCGATGTTACATCGCAGCGGGAAAAATGTATCGGAATATGTCAAATGGCTTGCAAAAGCCTATGAATGCGGGAATCTTCAAGCAATCAATAAACTTGCAGAAGTCTACTTCAAGGGTATCGGTGTGGAACAAGACTATCAACGCGGCATGAAATACGCTGAATTATACCAGACCCGATCAAATGAGAACTGGAAAGTATATGTCTCGAACATAAAACCGGAATTGCTGAACATTTTAAACTAACCTGCCTAATCGTTCATATATGAAATCCCGATTATCTGCCATTATTATCGCAGTATTATTTATTCCATCGATATATGCCGGAAATGTGACATCACTGTTTTCCGAACTCAAGCTCAATGGAGTTGTATCCTGTGACACGACTTTACTGCTCTCCCGGGTCTCCAAAAGCAAACCGGTAACTATAGAATGGGGAGACTCTCATCCCTCACACATCGGCATATCGCTGTTCAGCCCTCAAATGAAGGATATGATTAATCACGAAATCTGTAATTTTGTCGAACGGCTATTTTTGGAACTTTCACTGTTTCCGTCAACCAACGAAGCCATGTCCTATCTTCATCGACACAAAATTTCGTTGACACGAAATAATGAGACTTACGGAAACGGTTCTTTTACCAATATCCGAACATCAATCGAGGAAATAACCCAACCATCCCTATTTAACATCAACAATACCAAAGGCACATTTACCGTCACCCTTGAATACGGTGTATTCAACAACATACGCATAAGTTTTCCCGCGTCAAGAGAGTTGATTTTCGGAATAGACAAAAAAGAATCAGATCTTGATGTCAGCGCCAAACTCCAAACCAAGAACAAGCATAAGAAAATCAGCAAAAAATTCAGTACCGCTGACCTGGTCCGATATAAAACAGGCATCTCAAAACTTCCGGGGAATATGTTTATAATTAACCGGCTTCGTAATGACGCATACTATCTTAACATGTCCACGACACCTGTGTATTCCGCAAAACTGCCACATGAATCAATTGCAAACCTCATGCAAGGAATCATTGATACCGGGATACGACTTGAAGTCAAGCACCGCATGTATGGGAAATTTACTCCCGACTTTATTATAGGGCTTAATGACCTGTTCAATTCATTTTCCGAAGGGTTTGACATATATACAGGCTCACAGGTACTTGATGACGGAAGGATACAATGCATAACAATATTCCATAACCACCTATATAATTATCTGCACATGCTGATTGTAACAGCATCCAAAGAACAATACTTCAATTCCGAAGCAGTTCTTGATGCCGACTTTTTCAGCAATATTCCACAGCATTATATTAAAAAATTATTCTAAATATGAGAAAGACTATTCTGACAATTGCAATTATGGCCACATGCCTTATCGGACATGCCCAACTCGATATGATTAGAGTTGAAATTACCGAAGGAATTGATGACAGCGAACTGAAAACCACAATTGAGAATAATGCTTCAGCCATGTTCGGTGCTATGAACCGGGCAATAGTTGAAGGTAAGAATCCCAAATTTGACAAGACTATATTCACCCCTTCTGCTGAAAAAGAAATGCTCAAGATGTGGAAGTCAAGTGCAATTTCATGTCCCGTGTCAGTCATATCGGAAAAATGCCTTACCATGCCTGTCGGCGGGTATCAGATACGCAACATCGCCGTAACGCTCATGGATGCACCGGTCGAAGAACAAGAGCAAGAACTGGTTTTGAATTTTGACAAAACCGGACGGATTGACAATGTCATGCTTGCCATGGACCAGCACCGTTATGTTGACGTAATCGCCAGCAACATATCTGTCAGAGACTTTGCCAACCGTCAAATGATTATTGATTTTGTAGAAAATTTCCGCACAGCCTACAACAGAAAAGACCTTGATTACATTACTAAGGTATTCAGCGATGACGCAATCATTATTACCGGAAAAGTAATTAAAATCAAGAAAAGGAGTAAAGAAAGTGTAAACGCCTTTACTTCTGAAAAAATCATCTACAATACCCAGACCAAAGACCAGTATTTGGCCGGACTTAAACGCTGTTTTAAAAGGAACAAATACATTGATGTCACATTTGATGATATTGAAGTATTGGGACATCCGGCAAGTGACAAGATATATGGCGTAACACTAAAGCAGGACTGGAAATCAAGCGGATACAATGATACTGGATGGATATTCCTGATGATTGACTTTACCAACGAATTTGAACCGTGTATTCAAGTACGCACATGGCAACCCGACAAATTCAATGGCAAACCGCTGAACAGGGAAGAAATATTCTCATTAGACGATTTTAAAATTAAAATATGACAAACTGATTTTTTATGAAACGACTATCAATTCTTATCACAGTTTTTGTTTCGTGCATATCAATGTATGCACAGAAAAAAATGTCAATAGAACGGCTTGAAGATGGAGTATACTCTTGCGAGGATCGCAAGGAATTTATGGCTATATTCCGTTGCAAAAATGACATGAAACTGTCATTCACATCCGATCTTTCAATGGGAGAATACAATGACATTATACGCATTGAGCAGGACAGTGTCGGTACTGAGATTGAATATAAATTGGTATTGCCCACTGAATTGGCAGGGAAAATGAGTCTGAACAAACGAAATATCACTGTTTACTGCGAAGGCTTTGACCCTTATATATTAACCCAATTCAATGACCAGCCAAAAATTTGCCGACTGTACAAAGTTTCCGACCCATACGAAATTATGCAGAATCCATTCTATGCAACGCTACAAAAGGCATCAGGGCACTATCAGGCAGGAAATTATAACGATGCAAAGGTTCAGTATAACATTGCAAAACAGGCACCTGAATATTCCACCGAAAACAACGAACGAGCACTAATAGACTCTCGTCTGGAAACAATTGACTCCCTCATTATATGGAGGGAAAAAGCCGATGATGCCTATCGCAGGATTAAATACGTGGAAGCCATGACATTATACGGAAAGATCCTAAAACTGAATCCAAATGACATATATGTAATGGAACAGAACCGTGCATGCATCAATGATCATTCGACTGACTGCAACAACTATTACAAGACAGCCGAAGAACTATACAACGACAACAATCTTTCAGAAGCGGAAATATACTATCAGCGTGTAATCGATGCTGATTGTTCATTCAAATCCCTGGCCAACGACAAATTGAGAATGATTGGGACCATAAAGGAAAACCGCAAAAACAAAAACAACTTCTTCTCGTATGAATACCACAAAGATGTTCCGATTGGATTCTCAATAGGTACATGTAACTTCAAAAAATGGGGAGGATATTTCACCATGCGCACCAATGGTGACTTATTCAAGTTGACACGAATGGAACCGGCACTCGATATGCTCCCCGAAGCCAACATTTCATTCGGTTGGACTCACAAAATAGTTGCTCCTATCTGGATTTTCTTCGGTCCCGGATATACAGGTATCGGACAGTACACAATGCGCAAATCCGGCATCGAGAAATTAGCCGAGAACCCCGATGAAGAACTTGAAAACGAAGATTACTCATTAAAATGGTACAATGCCGTTTCACCTGAAGCCGGCATCATGTTTAAAATGTGGCATATTAATGTAAAATATACATTCCAATACCGTTTCGCATTAAAATCCGCTCATGAAGACATTATTGGCAAGACACGCCATTATATTGCGATCGGTTTCGCTTGGTAAAACCTTTATTTTCTATATAAATGAGGGCTGCTTCACAACACCGTTGGAGCAGTCCTCTCCTTTTCAGGATTTCCCACTAATATTATATTGCTGAAAGAATACGCGCCACGGTGCGAGTGACATTAGCTGAAGCGAAGTCATGCTGCATTGCAACCTCAAGAGGCACTTTTTCTTCAAGTATCGGATATATTCCGGCAAATCCCATTCGGGACAGGCTGTCGCACATCTCCACGCATCCCCCGATGGCAATGACCGGGATTCCCTGTTTTTCTGCACGGGCAAGCACTCCGGCTGCGGTCTTACCCTTTGCCGTCTGGAAATCGATTTTTCCCTCACCGGTTATAACAAGATCGGCATCGGCTATTATATCATCAAAATCTATTGCATCAAGAACCATATCTATGCCTTTCTTCAATGTTGCATCAAGGAAAGCCCTGAATGCACCACCCATTCCCCCGGCAGCTCCGGCTCCGGCAACCGGGACAATGTCAATTCCATACTTCCACGCTATCACTTCGGCAAATGAAGCCATCCCCTCATCAAGTCTCCGTACCGTCGCGGCATCAGCGCCTTTCTGTGGAGCAAAAACGTATGCCGCACCGTCTCTTCCGCAGAAAGGAGTATCAACATCACATGCAACCGTGAATTTTGCCTTAAGGATGGTATCGGGAACATTGCTGTCATCGATTTTTGCTATATTTTCAAGTTCACCGCCACAGCAGCATTCTATTATCCTGTCCGATGAATCAAGGAAACGGAATCCTAATGCCTGCAACATACCCGTTCCGGCATCATTGGTTGCACTTCCACCGATACCGACAAGAAAATTGTCACACCCTCTTGCAATGGCATCCATTATCAGTTCTCCTGTACCGTATGTCGATGTTTTGAGAGGGTTACGCTCGTCAACCCGAAGAAGCGGGAGTCCGCTGGCCGCAGCCATTTCTATAATCGCCGTCAGACCGGCGATTCCGTACTCCGCACTGATTTGACGACCGAGCGGATCACTAACCGTCATCCTGACCTTCCGCCCATCAAGGGCATCGACAACAGCGTCTACTGTCCCCTCTCCTCCATCTGCGACATTAACCATTACAACATCACAATCGGGAAACACCTGTATGATTCCCTTTCGTGCACTTTCTGCAACATCGACTGATGAGAGCGAACCCTTGAATGAATCGGATGCAATGACAATTTTTTTCATTTGTATCTATAACTTTTATCCCATTATCATATATACAACAACACTACCCATTGCAAGGATTAATCCCACAAGAGTTTCGTATGGAATCAGTTTCAGACGTTCTTTTACACCCATACCCATCGAACCGCCTGTCGCATGGAAAAATGAACCGTGAGGCAAATGATCCAGTACGGTTGCTCCGGAATTAATCATTGCAGCACCCCATACGGCAGTAACACCGGCAGCGACAATTGCGTCGGCAAACGAAGCTGATGCGATTGTCGCACCGGCAGTGGTTGATGCCGTTGCCGCCGACATAAGAGCTCCCGATATTGGAGCCATGAACGTTCCGCCATTGTTCCATCCCGAAAGCGCATTGACAAGCACATCCTTTATCGAAGAGGCTTTTATTATTCCGGCAAGCGTTCCGGTACCCACAAGCAGTATTGCAATGGTCGACATCTTTTCAAGACCGTAAGAAAGGCACTCACCGGTCTTTTTCCAATTACCGGTTGCAATTATCCCGATAACCCCACCCACCGGCAACGCTATCATAGGATCTATCACAACCCCTGCAATGGGTCGTAGAGCAAGGAGCATGATTGTCACTACCGGTCCTACGATACTGCTCCAGATCGAAGGCAACTCCCTTTCATCCTCTTTGGAGGTTTCATCTGCTCCTATCAAGTCCCCTTTAGGGATTAGCGGCACGATGACAAACACCGTTACGGCCAACCCGACCAATGCCGGAATAATACCCGCGCCCATAACCGATGATAATGGCGCATCAAAATTCTCGGCAGCAATAATCGTATTGGGATTAGGTGAAATGATATTACCACATTTTCCTCCACCCACCATTGCAAGTAACAATTTCGTTCTTGACAGTTTCAGCCTGCTGCCGGTTATGATTGCGATCGGAGCAATCGTAATCACCGCAACATCGATGAATACCCCCATCGCCGTAAGGATCATAGCCGACAATGCCAATGCCAGATAGACATATTTCTCCCCTAATGCACGGATAATGCCCTTCGCTATTGTAGTAGCCGCACCGGTCTTAACCAGCATTCCGGTCAATACTCCTGCGGCAATTATTCTGATAATAGCTGGCGTTATATCCTTGATTCCCGCGATCATCTCATTTACAGTCGTCTCAAGCCCCCAGCCCGCAAGAAACCCTCCGACAACAGCCCCTATTATCAGGCTGTAAACCGGTGACAACTTTTTTATAATCAAAACAATTGACAGGCATAATCCTATCACCGCAGCAAGTGCACTACTCATGGCAAATAACATTTCTAAATGAATAAACGCAAAGATAATAAATAACGGGAGCGATGTCAAGATATATCGCAAACTTTTTGTACCTTTGCATGTTTAATTCTTGGTAAAGAAAGATGAGACAATTAAAAATTACCAAATCAATCACCAATCGAGAGAGTGCGTCGCTCGATAAATACCTGCAAGAAATAGGCCGTGAGGATCTTATCACCGTCGAAGAAGAGGTGGAACTCGCCCAGCGAATCAAGCAGGGAGACCAGGCTGCGCTCGAAAAACTCACCCGTGCAAATTTACGTTTTGTAGTCTCCGTAGCTAAACAGTATCAGAATCAGGGACTAAGCCTCCCCGACTTGATCAACGAAGGCAATCTTGGCCTGATTAAGGCAGCACAGAAGTTTGACGAGACTCGTGGTTTCAAATTTATCTCTTACGCGGTATGGTGGATTCGACAGTCAATCCTTCAGGCTCTTGCCGAGCAATCACGCATTGTTCGCCTGCCTCTCAATCAGGTAGGTTCACTGAACAAGATCGGGAAAGCGCTGTCCAAATTCGAGCAGGAGAATGAACGCCGCCCTTCACCTGAAGAACTTGCCGAACAACTTGACGTGCCCGTTGAAAAAATCGCCGACACGCTGAAAGTGTCAGGACGGCACATTTCGGTAGATGCTCCGTTTGTTGAGGGCGAGGACAACAGCCTATTGGACGTGTTGACCAACGATGATTCTCCGATGGCCGATGCCACACTTACCCAGGAATCTTTATCGAAAGAAGTCGACCGTGCACTCCGCCAGTTGCATGAACGCGAACGCGAGATCCTGAAAATGTTCTTCGGCATAGGATGTCAGGAGATGACCCTCGAAGAGATTGGTGCAAAATTTGACCTCACACGTGAACGTGTGCGTCAGATTAAGGAAAAGGCAATCCGTCGCCTAAAGGGACAGAAGAGCCGGCTTCTAAAAACATATTTAGGCTCATAAAACATCCAACGAGCATAAAACGTAACGAGGGGCTCTGAAAAGAGCCCCTCGTTACGTTTATTTACTTGAATAACGCTATGCGTTCTTGATATAGCTTACTATCCACTCGCCTACCTCCCTGGTGCCGTACTTCGCTCCACCTTCAACTTGAATTTCCGGTGTACGCACATTAGCATCAAGTGAAGCATTAACAGCTTCACGCACGAGCTTTCCTTCCTCTTTCAAATCAAAATATTCAAACAGCATGGCGACAGAAAGTATTTGAGCCAACGGATTCGCAATATTAAGCCCCTTGGCCTGTGGCCATGAACCGTGTATCGGCTCAAACACCGGAGTGCTCTCCCCAGTAGACGCCGACGGCAGCAATCCCATGGAACCGCTTATCACACTGCCTTCATCCGTAAGAATATCGCCAAATGTGTTTTCGGTTACCATCACATCAAAGAAGCACGGGTCTTGAATCATGCGCATTGCGGCATTATCGACATACATATAATCGGTCGTCACCTCGGGATATGACGGAGCCATCTCCTGCGCAATCTGACGCCACAGGCGACTTGATGCAAGGACATTGGCCTTATCGACTACCGTAAGATGTTTGCGACGCTTCATGGCATACTCAAATGCAACCTTCAGGATGCGTTCTATTTCAGGGCGGGTATAGGCATTGGTATCGTATGCACGGTCATTATCCTGGTACTTTTCTCCGAAATACATACCTCCTGTAAGTTCACGGATACATATAAAATCCGCACCGTCAACAAGCTCGGCACGTAACGGGGATTTATGCAGCAGGCATTTGAATGTCTCTACAGGACGGATGTTGGCAAAGAGTCCAAGCTGCTTACGCATTGCCAGAAGACCTTGCTCCGGACGTACCTTTGCCGTTGGATCATTATCGAATTTTGGATCTCCTACCGCCGAGAACAACACGGCATCAGCATCACGGCACACCTCGAATGTCTCAACAGGAAAAGGATCACCCACCTTATCTATTGCGTCAGCACCGCAAATAGCATATTTGTATGATACCGTATGTCCGAACTTGTCACAAACGGCAGTCATCACATCAACTCCTTGTTTTGAAATCTCGGGACCGATACCGTCACCGGGAAGAACTGCGATTTTAAAATTCATATAATTTATCTTTTATAAGTTTTCAATAATATTGAGCATTTTTACGGTAGCCTGAATAGCTGCCTCTGTCTGGTCGGCATCAAGACCGCGAGTCTTCAATGTATGTCCTTTGAAATTCCATGTAATGGTTGTGTGAACAAGGGCATCGGTCTGTCCTCCCGGGGGAATACTTACCGAATAATTCGTCAATACCGGAAACTCTCTACTTAATTTTTCCGTATATATGCCCCGAACAGCTTTTACAAAAGCATCATACTGTCCGTCACCCACCGCCGTTTCCTGGAATTCCTTATCATGGATGGCAAGCTTTATTGTCGCAGTAGGCCTCAATCCCTGGGACAGATTAAGGGCATAATTAATTATACGGACTTTATCCGACACCATTTGCTGCTTGATAACATCAGCCACGATAAAAGGCAGATCATCCTGTGTGACGAGTTCCTTTTTATCACCAAGCTCAATTATACGCTTCGTGACCAATTGTATCTGCTCGTCATTGAGTTCAATACCGAGAGCTTCAAGATTTTTCTTGATATTGGCTTTACCGGAAGTCTTTCCAAGTGCATACTCTCTCTCCCTTCCAAAACGTTCAGGCAACAGATCATTATAGTACAAGTTGTCCTTGTTATCGCCATCGGCATGGATTCCGGCACATTGAGTAAACACACTTTCTCCCACAATAGGCTTATTCTGCGGGATGAGAACTCCGGAAAAGGACTCAACTATGCGGCTGACTTTATTTATCTTGGTTTCGTCTACACCTGTATCACGGTTAAGCTGATCATGAATCAGGGCTACAACACTCGACATGCACGCGTTGCCGGCACGTTCACCAAGTCCGTTCACCGTACAGTGAACCCCCTTGGCTCCGCCCAACACTGCAGCATACACATTGGATGTTGCCAAATCATAATCGTTATGGGCATGAAAATCAAAATGGAGTTCAGGAAAACGCCTTACCATACGCTGGATATGAGCCAACGTATCATACGGATTCAATATGCCAAGCGTATCGGGAAGCATAAATCTCTCAATAGGGAGATGACGTAAAGCCGATACCATGTTATAGACATAATTATAGGAATTTTTCATTCCGTTTGACCAATCTTCAAGATACAGATTTACGGTCAAGCCGGCATTGGTAGCATCCTCCACGGCTTTCGTTACGACATCTATATGTTCTTGAGGTGTTTGTTTCAACTGGCAGACACAATGCTTTTCCGAACCTTTTGACAGCAGATTAATAACTTTTGCACCGACTTTTTTTACCCAGGCGATACTCATTCCGTTATCAAGGAAACCGAGTACTTCAATTTTGTCAAGATGCCCCATCCTTTCAGCCCACTTACACACCTTTCTGACCGCATCAAACTCTCCTTCGGAGACACGTGCAGACGCGATTTCAATTCTTGGGACATGGAGTTCTTCAAGCAACAGGCGGGCGATACCGAGCTTTTCCGAGGCAGAAAAAGAAACCCCTGATGTCTGCTCACCATCGCGTAACGTGGTATCCAATATCTCTACTTTCATAGTTTAAAGTAGGAATTAATTACATCTCATTTACGACCTGCCTCGTATGCCTCAATATCGTTTTTCTTCGACAGCAGGAATTCGATGTCATCAAGACCATTCATCAGACAATGCTTCTTGTACGGATTAATGTCAAATGTCTCGCTGTGTCCGGTCTCCCGATTGGTTATTGTCTGTTCAGGGAGATTAACGATTACCTCCGCCTTGGGGTTGACACCGATGGTATTGAACAATTCCGCCAAAAAACCTTCACTAACCACAACCGGAAGCACAAAGTTATTAAGTTCATTATTCTTATGGATATCAGCAAAGAAACTTGACACAACGACACGGAATCCATAATCGGCAATCGCCCATGCGGCATGTTCCCGGCTCGAACCCGAGCCGAAATTCTTTCCTGCAACAAGAATACATCCCGAATATGTAGGATCATTAAGTACAAAGGTCTCTATAGGCTTGCCGTCTTTATCGTATCTCCAATCCCGGAACAGATTATCACCGAATCCCTCACGCGATGTCGCCTTTAGGAATCTTGCAGGGATTATCTGGTCGGTATCGACATTTTCCATTGGCAACGGAATACATGTCGAAGTTATGATATTGAATTTTTCTTTCATAATCTTTTTGGTTGATGGTTAGATTTTACGTGGGTCGGTCAGTATTCCGGTAATTGCCGACGCCGCAGCGACAAGTGGACCGGCAAGGATTGTACGGGAACCGGGACCCTGGCGTCCTTCAAAATTACGGTTGGATGTCGACACGGCAAGCTTTCCTGATGGAATTTTGTCTTCATTCATCGCCAGACATGCCGAGCAGCCGGGTTGACGCAACTCGAACCCTGCTTCTGCAAGAATCTTGTCAAGACCTTCTGCTTTTATCTGGTCAGTAACCATCCATGAACCGGGGACAAGCCATGCCGTCACATTATCCGCTTTCTTTTTTCCTTTGACAAAATTGGCGAATGCACGGAAATCTTCAATACGTCCGTTTGTACAACTGCCAAGGAACACATAATCGATTGGATGTCCCTCTAACTTCTGTCCTACTTCAAATCCCATATATTCAAGAGATTTGGCATACGAAATTTTTCCGGCTTCATCCTCCGGATCTGGTGCCGGAATTGATTCGCCGATTCCCATTCCCATACCGGGATTGGTCCCGAATGTTATGCGTGGTTCAATATCTGCGGCATCAAAATTTATTTCTTTATCAAAAACTGCATCTTCGTCGCTTTTCAATGTTCGCCAATAGGCAACTGCTTTTTCCCATTCCTCTCCTTTTGGAGCAAACTCACGCCCCTTGCAATAGGCAAACGTGATTTCATCAGGAGCAATCATACCGCCTCGTGCGCCCATCTCTATTGACAGGTTACACACTGTCATACGTTCTTCCATGGAAAGATTCCGGATTGTTTCCCCGGCATATTCCACAAAATAACCTGTAGCCCCTCCGGTTGTCATCTTTGCGATGATATACAATGCAATATCCTTAGCGGTAACACCGTTCCGTAGCTTACCATTGACATTAATACGCATGGTCTTAGGCTTGGGTTGCAGAATACATTGTGAAGCAAGGACCATCTCCACTTCGCTCGTTCCGATACCGAATGCCACAGCACCGAATGCTCCGTGAGTGGATGTGTGACTGTCACCGCACACGATTGTATACCCTGGAAGAGTAAGCCCGTTTTCCGGTCCGATGACATGTATAATTCCATTTTTCTTGTGTCCCAAGCCATATAGCGTCACACCAAATTCATTGGCATTACGCGTCAGAGTCTCCACCTGATTGCGTGACACAGGATCGCTTATAGGCTTATCCTGATTAAGCGTCGGGATATTGTGGTCAGGAGAACAGAATGTCTTTTCGGGACGGAAAACTTTCAACCCCCGTTGACGCAGTCCGTCAAATGCCTGAGGACTTGTTACTTCGTGACAGTAATGACGATCGATGTATAGTTGTGTTGGCCCGCCATCTATGAGATTGACCACATGGGCATCCCATATTTTGTCAAATAATGTATTAGCCATTATCAAATCATTTATTATAATCTTGTTAACGTACAAATTTATTTATCGCATCAATAAATGCCTCGGCACTCGCCGCAACGATATCGGTATTTGCCGAAAAACCATAATAGCAATTTCCTTCATGCTCAACAGTCATGTGTACTTTTCCCACATCGTTACTTCCCTTGTTAATCGCCTGAATCAGGAACTCCTTCACCACCATAGTACGGTGTATTATCTGCTTTATTGCCGATATTGCAGCGTCGACGGGACCATTACCCGAGGCACATGCCTCAAACTTTTCACCTGAAATATCAAGTCCGACACTTGCCACCGAATGTATCCCTACCCCGCTTGTAACCTGAAGGAAATCAAGCTTGATACGATGCTTGGCTGAGTTATGCTTGCCGGCAAGCATGAGTACATCGTCATCATTAATCTCTTTCTTACGGTCGGCAAGTTTCAGGAATGCATCATAAGCTTTGTCAAGAGCATCCTTGTCCATATCTATTCCCAGCACATGTAACCGGTGTTTCAATGCAGCACGACCGCTACGGGCTGTCAAGACAATTGAATTTTCATCAACACCTACATCTTTCGGGTCAATAATCTCATAACTTTCACGATTTTTCAACACACCGTCCTGATGGATACCCGAGGAATGGGCAAAAGCATTTCGACCGACAATCGCCTTATTGGGTTGAACCGGCATATTCATCAGACTTGAAACCATCCGGCTCACTCCGCATATCTTGGTCGTATTGATATTTGTTATAATATCAAGCTCTTTATGGGACTTGCATATCATTGCCACCTCCTCAAGTGAAGTGTTTCCCGCTCTTTCGCCGATACCGTTAATAGTAACCTCCGCCTGACGGGCACCGTTTATGACACCTGAAATAGTATTGGCCGTAGCCATTCCAAGATCATTATGACAATGAGTCGCAATAGTGACATTATGGATTCCGTCAACATGTTCCATGAGATACTTTATCTTTTCTCCGAACTCGGCAGGGAGACAATATCCGGTTGTATCAGGAATATTGATAACAGTCGCACCGGCTTTCACTACAGCTTCTACCACTCTTGCAAGATACTCGTTATCAGTACGTCCGGCATCTTCGGCATAAAACTGCACGTCCTCCACAAACTTTTTAGCGAACTTAACGCATGCCACAGCCCGTTCAAGAATGTCTTCCCTGTTAGAGCTGAACTTGTATTTAATATGATAATCCGAAGTTCCTATACCCGTATGGATGCGTTTACGCTTGGCATATTGTAATGCATCGGCAGCCACACGTATATCATTTTCCACTGCTCGTGTCAGCGCACATATAGCAGGCCATGTCACCGCCTTGGATATTTCAACCACCGAATTGAAATCACCGGGACTTGACACAGGAAATCCGGCTTCAATCACATCCACACCAAGCTCTTCAAGAGCTTTGGCAACTTCAATTTTTTCCACCGTATTCAACTGGCATCCGGGAACCTGCTCCCCATCACGCAGCGTGGTGTCAAAAATAAACAGTCTGTCACTCATATTATTTTCCGTTTTTTTCCATTAAAAAACAAACCTTCCCCACACAGAAAGGCTAAAATCATCAGTTCACAATTATCGCACACCTACAACCCTTATTCCTTTGTAATATCAGAGGATTAGCCCTAATACCACAATTATAAAAATCAGAAAAAGGTTCAATAAATCATTCATTGCGGTAATAATGCTGTTTTTTCTGATTGCAAATTTAATATCATTATTTCACATAATCAAGTATTATAGCGATTTATTTATGATACCACAATTACAATCTATAAGTTAATCAATATTTTTGGTTACACTTTTTCATCACGCATTCCCTAAAAGCTTATACCTATACGGATATTAGCAGAATGCAGATCCCTCAAATGATAATAATACCCGTATGCCGTGTACGAATCGAGTCCGACATAATTGTAACTTAATATCACGTACGAACGGAAATTCCGCCCTTCAGCAAGATTAAATCCGACACCGAGCGAGCCGTAAAAATCCGACTGGCTTTCGTTTGCCACCAAATTATTGAAAGACAAGCCGGCACGCACGTCAAGGAAACACAACGTAGGAGTATTACGGAATCCTGACTGGAAAATCCCATACACCGGAAACATTCTGCTACTGTTGCTTACCATCATATCTATACCTGCACCGACTCCGGCAATTTTCACAAACGGATTTTTATAACCGAAATAAGCATCAAGATTTATTGCCGACATGTCGTTACCGCTCATATCGATAGCGCCACCCACATCTGCACCCCATGCAAAATGCGACGATTTATTGTCATTTGCAATGAATTGCGCCGGCGACACCACGACAGAAATTACAGCCACAATGGCACATAGCACCATTCTTCTCACCATAAATATTACTTTTTATGGGACGAAGATACATAATATCGCTGAAATTTTCAATATTTTATCAGTCTGAGACATGTCCACATGTCACGTGCCGTGTGTGAACGGTACTTAAGCCCAGCCTTGGCTGCGGCATCCAGTACAACAGGAATATCATTTTCATAAAACCCGCTCAGAAGCATGTCTCCACCACTTTTCAGCCTTGATGAATAGGCTGAAACATCTGCCGTGATAATATTCCGGTTAATATTTGCGACAAGAACTTCACTAAACCCGACGCCTTCAAGCATAGAAGCATCACCAAGTATCACATTCACGTCTGTAACCCCATTGAGTTCCATATTCTCAACTGCATTAGCGTATGCTACAGGATCTATCTCGATAGCAGTTACCGGAGACGCTCCCTTCATGGCTGAAAGTATTGCAAGTATTCCGGTACCGGTTCCCATATCGATGACCGGCTTGCCGGCAAGTTCCATATCTATCAGTTGTTCGATTATAAGAGAGGTTGTCGCATGATGCCCTGTGCCGAATGCCATTTTGGGATCTATGACAATATCGTATGGCAACGACGGGATATCCTTATGGAAAGAACTGTGAATAACACATTTATCCCCGACAATTATCGGCTTGAAGTAATTCTTTTCCCACTCACTGTTCCAGTCCCGGCCTTCCACCACCTCAACGCGATAAACCACATTTACCGGCATCGGGAACTCCGCAATAACAGTATCAATCGACGGCTTCTCATACAGCTCACGCTTGATATACGCCGTAACCCCCTTGTCGTCAGGGACAAAACTCTCATAACCCTGCTCACATAACATCGCGGCAAGAATATCGGTCACGGTTTCGCTGCACGGCTCAATATCAAAACGTACTTCTACATAATCATTCATAATGTGACTGCTATACTTTAATTCAGGTACTACCTTCTAAAACGTTTGTACAGACTATACAACCGCCTGCCCAATCTGAACGACAATACGGCATAGTCCATAATATTTAACGCTCCGGCAATACGTTTAAGTATATTCATTCCGGTTTTCGGCACAGCATTTTCCTCATACAGCTTTCCAAGTCCATAAATAATACGCTCTTTCTCAACTTCTTGACGAGCAATATTTACAGCAATGCGATAACGTAGTTCGTCAATGGAATATCCTCGCCAAGGCTTGGATTTGGACGGTTGCACATCAATTCGGTTCACCATGATCGATTCAATTTGTTTCAGTAGGTCCAACAATTAACCGGGAGATAAATCGGGCGATAGGATTGATTATAATCACCCGCTTGAATACAATCAGCAGCAATAACAGCAACAAATAGAAAAGACCCGCTATCACGTATGTAAGATACTCCGGCATCGAGAGCGACAGTATCTGTACAATTCCCACTGAGAAGAAAATCAAGGCAAAAGAGCCGATAACGATTACTACCATCCAGAATGATATTGCGGCAAGCAACAACGTAAGTTTTTCGGCAGCAGACAATCTGACAAATTCAATACCAAGACGCATGTAACGCCTTATAGCATACAAAACATCCATACCATTATTTTCAATTCCCATAAATCCCATAAATAAAGCGGCATCGGAAACCACCGTCCTATTGTGTCACCGATGCCATGCCATCAATAATAACGTGTCAGGACAATCAGCACACTTGGCTATCAGCCGTCAACCTGGGCTGTAGCCTGTTCTACAATCCCATCCACATCCTTGTCACATTCACACAATCCTTTCTTCTTCAGGAATTCCTCAATCTTGCCTATTTTCAGGCAAGCACACTTGTTTTTCACACGCTCAGCTATCATGCCACGTGTTTCTGATCCCTTTTGCGGAGCAAAAAGCAAACCTACCGCCACACCGGCAACTGCACCTCCGATTGCGGCTAAAATAACATCCAAATTCTTCATCGCTTATAAAATTAAAGTGAATATATACCTATAACACTCCCCAACAAAAAAAGTCGGATAATCCGGTAAATAATTTTCATTTCATGATTTGCCCCTATAAAAAACAGGAGGCTGTTCCAAAATTGGCACAGCCTCCTACAGATGTTATTTGTAACGGAGCAAGATCACTTTTTTGACTTTTTCTTCTTTACCGGATTCAGGAAATCATCAGGATAGGTGGCTTTATCCTTGATTTCACCTCCCCGAAGCCTTATCCATGTGTCGAGACTTCTCTCCCCTTCCTTGAGCAGAATGACACGTGCCCCATTATTTCCTAAATGGTTGTAAACGGTTTTTCCGCCGGAATAACGTCCGTAAGCAAGCAGTATATCGTGATACATCACCGCAAAATCATTATCGTGGTCATGCCCGCAGAATGTCGCCATGACATCACCTTGTTCTTTCATCGCCGTAAACATCCCGGAATTAATCACCGGTGAACACACATTCTCCCTATATTCCCCAACCATCGCCACCTTTTCAGCATTAACGGCCACTGAATATTCAGGCAATGGGATATGGAAGAATGACAATGACGGAAGTGGTTTTCCATTATTTGAAGCAGTAAATTCATCGCTTATCTGACGATACCATGCAATCTGGTCAAACCTCAGCCACGCATATTTTCCAACCCCTTCAATAGGTGTTCTGGAGTGTGTGTCAAAAAAATACAACACCGAGGACATCCGCAATGAATCAGAAGACTGTATGGTCAAATAATAATCCGGACTCCCGACGCCATCCCTATCCGGCAATAGCGAAGAAGCAAAAGATCGGGACATGTCATACATTTCTCCATGCAGGCGGTCAAATTCCGCATCATGATTACCGAACACCATGACAAAAGGGATATTCCTGTCGGATACCGGAGCATACAGTGCCTGCAAACTCGACGCCACCGAATCGGAATAGACCTGATCACCTGTAAAAACCACCAGATCGGGGTGTTCGGCATCCAGAACCTCGGCAATGCATTCTGTTGCGGCATTAGAAGCACCTTTACCCCATTTATAATGCGTGTCGGTAAATTGCACTATTTTAAATTCGCCCTCCGTTGAAAACCGCAAATCCGCTTTTTTTTGCGCCAAGCATTGGATCGCGGCCATACACGAGAGGATAAGAATATAACCGATTTTTTTCATCTTACTGTTAATCAATTGCCATTACAAGTCTCAATCCGGTACTTGCTTCACGTGAATCCGGCTCTATACGGCGACGGAATGAAACACGCTTGTCATTACTTCCTGAATCCCATCCACCTCCGCGACGCACCCGGTTTTTAGTCTTATCGGTACACACATAGTCCGTTACTTCACGTTTTGGGTATTCCTGCTTATAGTCCCAACAGAGTTCCCAGACATTCCCGCTCATATCATAGAATCCCAATTCATTGGGTTTCTTGGATTTGACGGGGCGTGAACTGTTTTGGCTGTTGCCGTAATGCCATGCCACTTCATCGAGGTTGTTGCTTCCGCTGTACAGATAGCGCATGGTCTTGTTCCCTCCACGGGCCACATATTCCCATTCAGCCTCGGTAGGCAGACGGAATTTTGCTTTGGTCATATCATTGAGTTTTTGGATAAACGCCTGACAATCATTCCAACTGACATTTTCTACAGGCAGATCTTTCCCCTTGAGTACAGAAGGGTTACTACCCATTACAAACTCCCATAGTTCCTGGGTTACCTCCGTTTCCGCCATATAGAAATCCTTGCTGATTCTGCACCAATGCACCGGATGTTCATCTTCATCTGCGCCAACCTGTTCTTCGGTCGCCCCCATTTTGAATCTTCCTGCTTTCACTAACAGCATATTGAACTTCACCGATTTACCGGCATCTCCTCCTAATATACCGACCGGCCTCAATTCTACCGGCAACACTGATGGTCTTTGGTCGGGAAGCTGTAACACCATTACATAAGTGATATTCTTCTTGACAGGGGCAAACTGATAACGCAAAGGAGTAGTATTTGGTGTATTGATATTCAGCCAATAAGAGCTTTCAGGCATATACACCCAATACTCATTTCCTTTTTTTTCTGACTTGATGACATCCCCTTCAAACGTTACTCCATCGGCGGTCAAACCGATTTTTATCAGCGCACAGGGATTCCCGTTGAAATCGTTGACTGCATATACTACAGCGTCCAGCTCCTTGGTTTCCTCGAACTTTACCACTTTCAGCTCTTGCGCATATACTACCGATGTAAACATGCAGGCCAATACAAAGGCAATCTTTCTTATCATTTTATTTACGATTTAATTATTCAATTAATTTCTGATCTGCTTCTCAATTTTCGGTTCTCGATTACGGCAATTTCGGTCCGTCAGGCCCGAACATGTCGTAATTCTTGATTGCTTCCCACACTCGCACATGGATTTTAGGCTTATCCTTGTCCCTGAAGTCCCATAGCAATACCAAATACCCCTCGTCACTATAAGTCGAGGAATTCCATTTCTGACGTAACTCGACACAATAATAATGGGGCTTGGCAGGATGACGTCTCACCTCGTAGTCGTCAAACTGCACATTGATGTAGTAATTATTTCTCTTATCCTGTGCACGGTCAAACATTTCAAACAGTTTGCTTAAATATTGCTGCTTAGTCTGCTTTGTGTACACATTCGTAGGCACCTGTATATCCCCTTTGGTTCTTGACATTGATACACGCCCGGTAATGATCAGCGCATCATCACTGAATATGTCATTCATAAAATTCTTGTCCATCTTGTTGTAAGCATTCTTGAAACGCTCACACCATTGGACTATGGTAGTGCGCTCGCTGACATCATCCAGTTTCGCTCCCTCCATCCTGATCCGTTCGTACGACACCTTATCCATCGCAAAATTAAAATCCACGATTTTCCCCTTCGCATTAAAAAGGAAACAGATTTCCCGCCACAAGTCCTCCTTGTAAGTGTCATTCAGAGGTTTCATGTTGACACCTATGTTTCGTACCTCATACTCGTTCCCTGAACGCACACATGTCAGTGCAAGGTCGGAGTATTCCGTCCGGAAATGCACACTGTTCCATACCATGCCAATGGACTGGGATGCGAGATTATCCACATTCAACCCCGAATAGTTGATATCCGTACCCATAGCCTCTGCTGTGTTAATGGCAGTCAACAGCCCTGACAACTGTTTTTCCATGGTTGCCTTTAGGGAAGCCGGATAATTATCCATACCACACAAGGTGACCAGTACCGAATGCTCGTTCTGAGCCCATGAATTCGCCCACAATAGAGACATCCACAATGCAAAAATTACTTTTTTCATATCATTCTTATTTTATAAATTCAAACCAGATGGCATTCATACCGCTATAATTGGTTAACGCGTCAGCATCACAGGTTACATAGTTGTATCTTCTGTCATCTCCGGGAGCAAGTATGGTCAATAACGTGCGGTCGGTATCAGTGTCACATACTATCCAGTAACACTGCGCGGCATTACGGCAGTTATTATACGTACCGAATCGTCTGACAGTCCTGCGGGATTCCAATCTTTTCAAATAATCTACAGCCTCCTGTAGGGTCTGTTTCTTCAACAATTCTTCTATTGCCGACTGTTGCCAGACAGGTATTTCCGGAGCATCTATGGATTCCGATTCCGGTTCTTCATCGACCGGTTCAGGCACGGTTTCAGTATCAGTTTTAGTTTCCGGTTTGGATTCGGGTTGGACTTCCGGCTGGGTCTCTGGTTCATCTTTCACTTCCGGCTTTGGCTGTGTCTCCGGTTCGGGCTGCTGCTCAGGCTGTTCAGTTTTTACCACCACCGCCTCCGGTTCACATGAAACGGTGTCAACCGGTTCTGCCTTCGTGGAAATTGTATCCGGAGACTCGACATTTGCAGTCGGAGGCGTGGTAACCTCTGTTTCTTCGGCATCCTCCTCTCCTGTATAGACACTTTTCTTCACATAGGCAAATATGCATACCATTGCCCCACGCTGCAACTGCAGGTATTCGACAGATGTCAGATCGGCAGGAGTCACTTTCTTTTCTGTTGGCAGCCCGTTCTCTTTCAGGAATTTATTTACCTGCAATGCCAGCATTTGGACGGCAACCTCCTTCGCCTCTGCGGGGTTGTTCATGGTTGACTCTTCATAGATATACTTGTTGCTTCGTTTGATAGTGTTAATCTGCTTGTTTACTTCCGATTGTCCCCACAGTAGTTGACCGGTGACAACCGCAGCCAGTATCGTTAGCAATAGACGTTTCATTTTCATCGAATCAGTTTTTAGTCAGCAAATAAATTTTTTATTTTGGATGTGGGCACAAAACATGTTACAGTTGCACCCAGGCTTCCCGATTTTTCCTTCAGCACATTTAGCGGGGCATCCACGTCAATCGTGTGGCAATACCCTTCTGCCGGATTATGTGCGACCAGCAGGCATCGCGCTACATTCTCATCCATCGACTTCACGCCGAAGTAAAGGTTACACCCTTGCTGCCGGAAATAACTCACGAACTGTGTTACCGTTATCCTTAAGTTCTCCTTGTCAAAGGGGTACTTCTTCAGGCACACATCTACATTCAGCTTATTTTTGATCTCTGTTGTAGTCAGGAGATTGGCTAAACTCTCCGCCGGATATTTCGAACTGAATATCGGGACAAAGTCACCCTCTCTGTTTTTCTCGTAATAACGGTTTGTGTTCAACTGTTCCAGAAGATAGAACGTACCTTGAAGCACATAATAGTTCGGTTGCCACGTTGTCAGCAGCTGCTCTCTTCTCACCTCCGCCGGATGTATCTCTATAGTTTCAGCATTACGTAATCCAGAGGCCATACGACGCTCGTTCTCCTCCATTGTGGTTCCGTTAAGCAAATCATATCCGATAGGGAAATCAACTGCACAATATGGGCGGTCATCTTTATACCAACTCATGACATAACGCTTGTTATTGCAGTTCTCTATCGTTAGATTCAGGGTAGTGTCACCCACCAATTTGGTCAGTCTGTCATAACTTCCCACAGGAAAGGTTATCTCATCCTCCGCCAGTTGCTTGTTCAAATCCTTTTTCCTCTCCAACGGCATATCATTTGCCAGCAGATAACGCTCCAGGAAATTACATACAACAGGATTCGTCATAGTACGCTGCCGTTCCGAAAACATCAGGTAACCGATATGCCTCACATCATTGTCATGTACCTCGATGCGCAACGGTTTCTTCCTGTAAGAATAACCGTCCATGTAGCATCCGTCAGGTAGCGTGTCCAATTCACCTGAAATATCCAGCACCTTGGCCATGTCAGCCAAGAGATCGGTACGGAAACGTTCTTGTGCCGATACAATTGCAGTACTTGCCCCGATCGAGGTAAATACTGCAATAATACATAACTTGCGTAAAAGCAGGTGTCGCATACACTATCCGCCTATTACAATCATAGCACGTGTGCCGTCTTTACGGTGGAGTTCACCCTGCACGAGCTTCCCGTTTTTGAATTTGGCACTCATAATCTTGTCTCCGGGAACAACTTTTACAACGGAGCCGTTACTGTCCTTTAAGTCTATATCATGACTCTTTGTCACGGCTACCGTGCCCATACCATGAGCTTTACCTCCCGATACCGGGCCATCCCATTTTCCCCAGCTCAAAACCGGTGATGCAGGCGGTGTGGGCGGAATTGTATCCGGATCACCGGAATCATCTATGCCACCCGGCGGGATTGTATCGATAACGCCACCATTAATTGTATCAGTAGTATCCACTGGTGTCCCGTCACCACCCGAATCGCTGGAGCTTCCGCCGTTCATGGCAAAGTATGCTCCGCCACCTCCGAGAATCAACACCGCAGCAACAATAGCTGCAATCATTTTCCAACGCGGTTTTGGTTTTTCTTTTGTTTCTTTGAGCGGTTTTCCACACTCTTCGCAGACGAAGTTCGTTACATCCGCTTCTTGTATCTCACGGTTTTTAGCTTTCGAGCATCCTCCTCCAAAGTTGATGCATTTTCCCTTTTTCTTTGGCATAATATCTATGTTTTTCTGTTTTATGATTAATTATCTGTCAGCGATACGTTCATCAAACATCTTTTGTGCCGTTTTACGGTATTCATCGAACAAGGGATCCTGATCATTGTTGTTCACCAACGGGAGAATCGTGTCACAGACCTTGTTCTCTATTGCCTCTCGCAACGATGCACGCTGAGCATTGGTCCTATAGTCAGACGCCAGCACTCCATCGATATAG
>JAFTRI010000035.1 GCA_017462345.1 Muribaculaceae bacterium | reverse complement strand
CTGTTAAATCAATAGGAAGTAAAGCGGAAAAACCAGCAGTCGCTTTCATCAAGCCGTTTTAAACATCCTCTTTGTTCATAAGGCAAGAATATGCAATTTCTCCCATACCGTAGAATGGTCTCATTTCGTGAGGTAATGGAATGGTTATATATCCGTTCTCGCTCCAAGGAACATATAGAACGATATTATTCCTACGTACCCATTCAGGCAAGTCCCAATAACTATTTTCATCGTCATCATCACCTCCAAGCATAGCCTGTATAGCCAAATTCAGCATTGGCACAAGGAAACCTGCCGATGAGAATAGGGTTAATGCTATTGTGGTTTTTGCAGGGTGATTTGCCATCAATTTACCGAAGTTAGCCAAACTCTGTATGGTCGCATTGAAGAAAATATAAGAGAAGTTCATAACGCTTGCCCCAAGTCCTCCGCTACCTTTCTTGTTGAAATTCACGGTTATCTCCTTTGCATCATAAATAGAACGTGCCATATCTCTACCCATTTGTCGGCTTGTCATATACACCATAAAGCGAGTGGTGTCCTCTGCACTTCTATTTAAGAACTCTACACTATTCCACAAACCGTTCCAAGCCTTTTGAGTTATAGAGCCTTTGCCCTGCGCCTCTTTTACAAAACGCTTGATATTGCGTTTGTAATCCTCAACCGTATTCAATTGGGTAAAACCTGTTTCACCACCATTTCGAATGAACTCTTCGAAATAACGTTCCAACTCGTTATTCATATCGAGTGTCCCGTTTTTGAATTTAACAAGTAGTCGAGGCAATTGAGCCTTTAATAAGCATTTTGAAACATTCTTTGTGTAACGTGCAGTATAGGCTGCATCTTCTTTGATAGCGACAGCAGTACCTGCCCAAATGACATCACGTGATAAGTTGGTTGCAATGAAAGCAGGGTTCTTGGAAGTGAACATACTTGCCATCCAATGCTTTAATGCCTTTGCTGCTCTATACAAACTACCATCATTTACATCCGGGTTGGTCAAACCATTGATTGCTTGCGCTGCTCTCGGACTACCATTGATGTAAAGACAATATTCCTTACCATTGCGTTTTACTCTTACTACGTGTTCTTGCCCCTCTCGTTTAGTAATGTTCATACTCAGTTTCAAACCATCTCTTTTTTTAGTGGCTTTATCTCCGAGTGCTTCCATTTCCTGCTCAAACTGTTCAACGATAGCAGCAACTTCATCTCCTGTTGCATTTTCGGGTATAATAGGATTTCTTGCTTCCCAATCACCTGTTGCGTTGTCAAGCACATACCATTGCTCACTTACAGAAACAAGGTCGGTAGGGTTGTTTAAGATAAAGTTCAAGAATTTCTGCTTCATCTTATTTCGGTTACCCTGTACGATGCTACTTTCAGCCATAAACCCAATAGTGGCCAATGGGTCATCTGCCAAACTTGTACGACCTTTTGCTACTTTAAGGGCAGGAGATAACATCAATCTGTTGGCTGTAAGGTATTCGTATTCATTAGAAGCTACCTCACAATCCCACCCCCTCAAAGGTACATAGTATTCGTACATATCACGTACTTTCTCGTATGTGGCTTTATCCATTAGACCGCAATCATAACTCTTACGCAAGGTTTCCTTGGTTGCAGCATTGATTTTCTCCCATAAGTCTAACACGCTGAAATCGCCTTCATATTCATCAACCATTCTTTGCGCTTCTGCTTCGGCATCGGCAACATCGTCCATACCTGTAAGAGCTGTCAAGCCTGCAAAATCTCGGTCGCTATCTTCGCCGATCTGCTCGGCTTGTGTTCTCATATACTCGTTACGTTCAAGTCCGTGCTTTGCTATAATGTATGATTTTAAGTCCTCATACGAACTTCCTGCTTTGATAAGAGCCTGCACTGCCTTTCTTAATGGGTTATAGAAATCTCGCTCATATATTTCTGCTTGCGCTTTATTTCCACTACTCATACGATTTTCAGCCATATATGCATTTTCGTGTGATTGTATTTGATTTCCTGTTTCTTCAGAAATCAAATCCTGTAGTGTTTTCAGCGCAGCCATACTGTCTTGGTATGACTCTTTCATTCTATATGGAAGATTTTCATTCCATTTTACACTACCGCTCTTATTCGGAACTCGGACTTTTCTGTCATACTCTTCCCTTAATGTAGTACCATCACGATAGAGGTCATCATCGCTTTCGGCGGCGAAATTCGGGTTGAGGTTGGTATCTGAATAGTTACCAACACCCAACTCGTATTGTTTAGCCACATCAGCAGCTTCGCCCAATATGCTACGGTCTCTGCCCGGCTCTGCAAGGTTTTCATAACTGCGCCACAAGATATAGCGAAGTTCGTTATCAGTCAGAGTTCCTCTG
>JAFTRI010000034.1 GCA_017462345.1 Muribaculaceae bacterium | reverse complement strand
TTCTTGAAGTTCTTGATGAAACGTTCTGCGAGGTCTTTTGCTTTTACGTTCCAGTCCTCTACATTAGCGTAAGTGTCGCGGGGATCGAGGATCTTGGGATCTACACCGGGAAGTTCGGTGGGAACCTCAAAGTCAAACAAAGGTATTTTCTTTGTCGGGGCATTGTTGATTGAGCCGTCAAGGATTGCATCGATGATACCGCGGGTATCTTTGATGGAGATACGCTTGCCGGTACCGTTCCATCCGGTGTTGACAAGATAAGCCTTGGCGCCGTTTGCTTCCATCTTCTTCACCAATTCCTCGCCGTACTTGGTGGGGTGGAGTGAAAGGAATGCTGCACCGAAACATGCCGAGAATGTAGGAGTCGGCTCAGTGATGCCGCGTTCTGTCCCTGCAAGTTTTGCAGTGAAACCTGAGAGGAAGTAGTACTTGGCCTGTTCAGGAGTCAGGATTGAAACGGGAGGAAGTACACCGAATGCGTCTGCTGAAAGGAAGATTACCTGCTTGGCTGCCGGACCCTTTGAGACTGGCTTGACGATATTCTCGATGTGGTCGATCGGGTAGCTTACGCGGGTATTTTCGGTTGTGCTCTTGTCTGCGAAATCGATTTTGCCGTTAGCGTCAACGGTAACGTTTTCGAGAAGGGCGTTACGGCGTATTGCGTTGTAGATATCGGGTTCGCTTTCCTTGTCGAGGTTGATAACCTTGGCATAGCACCCGCCTTCGTAGTTGAATACACCTTCGTCATCCCATCCGTGTTCGTCATCACCGATGAGCTTGCGTTTGGGGTCGGTTGAAAGAGTGGTCTTTCCTGTTCCTGAGAGGCCGAAGAAGATAGCAGTGCTTGTCTCGTCCATGTTGGTGTTGGCTGAACAGTGCATTGATGCGATACCTTCGAGGGGCTTGAAGTAGTTCATCATTGAGAACATACCCTTTTTCATTTCACCGCCGTACCAGGTGTTGATGATAACCTGTTCCTTTGAAGTGAGGTTGAATACTACTGCGGTCTCAGAGTTGAGTCCGAGTTCCTTGTAGTTTTCAACTTTGGCCTTTGATGCGTTGTATACGATGAAGTCGGGTTCGAAATCCTTGAGCTGTTCTTCGGTCGGACGGATGAACATGTTCTTGACAAAGTGAGCCTGCCATGCTACTTCAACAATGAAACGTACTTTAAGGCAGGTTGCCATGTTTGCTCCGCAGAAACCGTCTACCACGTAGAGCTTCTTGTTTGAGAGTTCCTTGACTGCTATTTCCTTAAGCGCGTTCCAGGTCTCGGTGGTAACGGGCTTGTTGTCGTTCTTGTATTCGTCTGATGTCCACCATACGGTGTTTTCGCTTGTTGCGTCCTTAACAATGTATTTGTCTTTGGGGGAACGGCCGGTATAGATACCGGTCATAACGTTAACGGTGTCAAGTTCTGTTGCTTGACCTTTTTCATAACCTTCGAGGCAGGGGCAGGTTTCATCTTTGTAAAGCTGCTCGTAAGAGGGGTTGTAAACAACCTCGGTTGTACCGGTGATACCGTACTTGGTTAAGTCAATTTTGCTCATTTTTCTATAAGACTTTGAATTATGTTGGTAAATATTTTTTGATTGGAATCATCCTTGTAAATCGGGTACAAAGGTAGTGAAAATTTTAGGATTGCAGTAATTTATTGCGGAAATATTTCCGTATTAATTATTTTTTTGATTTACACGAAAATATTCACCTGAATTATACGCGCGCCAAGGCTCTCAGCAACTCCTCTCCCAACGAGGGAGAGGTGGCACAACGTGCCGGAGAGGGTCTCCCCGCCTCAGCCTTGCTGAGTGTCGATACAAAAATGTTCTACCTTTGCGGTATCTGCGGGTCGAGGCCGGAAGTGCTCCCCTTTCGCAGGGGGAGCTGTCGCCTATGGCGACTGAGGGGGTCAAGACTCCCGCTCCTCAACCATTGCCGCACACCGAGGCACTCGGCCTCTCGACCCCTTGATCTTACTGTCTCTCTGTCTGCGGAATGAAGCAAATGTCTCATACAGGTCTGTCAAGGCAATCGTGGCGTTCTTTATCTGTGTCTCATATAGTGTTGCCGATGTCATGGCCGAAGCCGTCTTCCCTTGCAACGCACCGTTCACTCCCGACACATCCTCCATCAGCTTCATCTCCAGCGACAACAGTTCGTATGCCCCTATGTCCGTCCCTTTTGACGTCACCTGTTGAGGACCCGGCAACCCGGCTTTTGGCTCGTATGGGATGACACCGTTACAGGCCGACCAGTTGTTCACTATATGTTCCCACGTCATCGAGGCGGGTAGCTGGTCTTCCGGAAAGAGAAGCACACCTTTGGCCGATGCCCCCATTATGTGGTCGATGAGTGTAATCAGACGGTTCACATAGCGTTGTTGGTCGATGACATCCTCGACAAACGAATGTATCTCCCCGTCGGTAAGCGGGTAGAATTTGACGACAAACGGATGCTGCCTGTGACCGTAGGGCGAGTCTCCCTCATGTATCACCTCTCCGGTTGGGGTCATGTAGCGGCAATGCCAGTGTGCCACTAATTCCCAGCGTGATTCTATCATGCTCCGTCCCTCTTTCTGCCGGCGTTTGTTCTCCTTGTCAAGCGCAGTCTGCCGGTCGGCGGTTACGATGTAGTAACTGGCCGATTCAGGGTCATGGCAGCGTAGGCGTTCACGGCTTTCAAGAGTCCATACCTCTATTACACGGCACTTCCCGGGTGACGCTCTGAAAAATTCAAGGCTGTCGGTCAGCGATGCCCCGAGTGATGATGCCAGTGAAGATATGGAAGAGTTTATGTCTGCCGAGTAAATTTGACGTAACATTTGCGCACGGTGACGGCTTCCGTTGGCGAAGCGCATCAGCAATTCCTGATAGCTGAGGTCGTGGATCATCCCTATCAGTTCTATGTCCCAGGCTCTCGGGTCGGTGAGCGTGTTGACGAAGAAGTGGCGGGGATTCACGTTGTCCACCCACACTCCGTTTCCCTGACGGCGCATCTCATTGCCGACTCGTTGTATGGCACAGCCCGATATCAGGAACTCCTCAAGCAGACGGCTGTCAAGTTCGTCAAGCTGGTTGGCGGCACTTATGGGGACTGTACTTTCATCTTTGGGCGATTGTGCCGCTGCATTGCGGAAACGTCCTACGACACTTTTTACCAATTGGCGTATCAGATTATTGGTAAGAGGTTTTTTTCCCATCCTGGAGGCAAGCTCTCCCTCCGGTATATAGTGCCCGGTCCCGTCATCTACAAGATCCCCCCACTGCTCGCCGTAGGTGTATCGTTTGTAACGGTTGCGGCGTTCCCTGAGATCTGCTGCCGACAGCCATGTCTTGTAGCATAGCCACAGCAGATTGGTGTTTTTGTTCATTTCATTATTCATGGCTCATAACTCCCTATAAGTGATAATGCGCGTTCATCCATTTCATAGAAACCCTCTTCAGGTTCCATCACGCAGTATAGTGCTGCGATTTCAGCTTCGGTTTCTGGTGGTATTGAATAGAGATGAAGTCTTCTGTGTCGTTTCACGGCAACGGGTTCTGCCGTTCCTCCGCGGCTGTATGGGTTATCCTGCAACTGTGCCGTCGGGCTGTCAGGCTCTACAATACGTGCCGGACGTTGCCAGCAACCGAGTTGTATCTCCATCACTCGCCTGCACCGTTCAGGCAGTTTTATGACTCCTTCCCCATCCACTTTGGACTCCACGGTTACATCTTTGGAAATATCTGTAAGCGTAAGCATTTCAGCCGGAGCAGTGTCGAGTAGTTTCAGATACCAGCCATTCATCTCGTCGAGCAGGTACTTGTCTGCATCGATACCGTCAAGACGCTCGACCGTGCAGTCGAGCCTTAACGGCTCTAATGCACGGCGTAAGCGCCATTGGTTGAGCATTTCGTCTGTGGTCAGTCTCAGTTTCATTTTCCTACGACACGCATGTGGGCTTGTGGATAGCGGAGAACAAGACAGCTTGCTTCGGTAATGACGATTGCATCGGTATTGCGTACACCGCTCTTTTTAAGGTCGAGCTTCTCGGTGCGGAACGGTACATGGCAATATTTGGTGAGATATTCGGGGTCGAGTACGATACCGTCATTGTAGTGGCCGCAGTCGTCAAACACTTCCGAGTGCAGGACGTAGAGCGTACCGAATTTCGTGTGCATCTCATTGAAATCTATACCCCATTTTGTTACTATGTCACCTGCCGATATTACCTTGGTGTATTCCATCTTGTTCAGGCATTCGATAAGTCCGGTTCCGCCTATGAGCAGTTTGCGTGACGAACCGGCATTGGCGGTGAATGCCTCGCGTGACAGTGCCACGAGATTCTCTGCCGTGAAAGCTCCGGCAGGGTATGAGAACTCTTTGCCGGCCTGAGTCCATATCCCGCCGGTTAGCATTATCTCCGAATGCTTTGTCGGGTCATACACTCTCGCTTTTGAGCCGAAAAGGAAGTTTTTCTCCATCCCTAAACGCATGTCATATATCGCTACCTCCTCTTGATCCGAGAAATTCCAGCCCACCTCTTTGTTGGCAATCTTCTGGAATGTCGACTGTTCTACCTGAGCCTTGAATATCTGGCAATAGTTTTGTAGCTTTTGGGGCAGTGCCTCAAACTGAGCGGTCTGTACATCGAGTTCTCCTGCGGCGCGGCCCATCCTCACAAGTGTTGTTCCGGCTCCTATCGACGGCACACAGTTTGACTGCCCGCTGATACGCTTTCCGTTCACGGCTATCACGTTCAGTCCGCCTGATTCCGGCTTGGATACGACATACAGCACAAGAGCTCCGGCATAGTTCACCCCGTCGGCATCATATCCCTGCACCTCCGGGACAAGTATCGTTTCCGATGGCTCGAATATCTCATCCTGATCGGTAAAGATTTGTGCTACCGGATAGCCGCCCGTGCCGGTTGCCGAAGTTTCCGTGTAGTCATCGGCCAAGGAGGTGGTGGTAGGCTTTGTGTCCACCGAATAATAGTCGACAACCATGCTGCCGCACACTCTTGCTCCTGCCCACCGTGACAACTGGTCGATTGGGGTTGACATCGGGCGCACCTTGACAATGCGGTCATCGATTTCATTGCGTAGCAGTGTTGGTGAAGCCTGATTGGTCAGGTCGGTTGTAAGTGGTTCGCCCGACACGAGTTTGCCGCCTGCTGTCCCGGTTATCATGGCCGATGCTACCGTGACATCGATGTCGCTGTTACACAGTAGGATGGCTGCCAGCGCGATAGCTGCCAATAGAAAAATGATACCTTGTTCACTCATGAGCCATGATGCAGTCTGCTTCACGGTCTTTGTCACATTTTTGATGTTTTTCTTCATAGTAGTGGAAAAATTTTTAGATTGATAAAAAATAGTGTGTTTCTCATAGCATCCTGCTATCCTTCATGTTGTTTGTCATCCCCGACCCCCGCCTCATCCATTGCACCCTGCCTCATTAGGGTGTCGAGGTTCTCGACAATTCCTCTCCCTACGAGGGAGAGGTGCCCATAGGGCGGAGAGGGTCATCCGGGGCTTGTACGCTTTCATCTGTCCCATACACTTTGTCTCATGTTATTGAGAATCGATGGCTGATTCTTTTCCTTATCCTCCGGTACATCCCCGTCCCACATCTGCGGATGCTGCATCTCTATTGCAATCTTCTCAGTCCGTCCGCGCCGGTATCCGCGCTCCTCGGCTTCGGCAAGCAGGGCATCCATATCAGGGGTGTCATCACCGCCTTTGTCAGGACTCATTGCCGGGAAATGCGCCCCCGCTGCAACCTGAGGGTCGACACCCGCCAGCACATCGACAATAAAGTGTCCCACCCGGGCATCCTGAGAGATAAGTCCCACAATCTCGCTTTCCCGTTCGTTGCGGTTAGCCTCTGCACATCCTGTTCCGACGGCATCCTCCGTTACAGGGAGCTCCTCCTGCACGTTTTCTTGTAGTGTTTCCATAAAAAGTAATGATTTAAAAAGTTTAATAGATACGATGCAAAGTTACAGCCGGCTTCACCCCCGGGATATGCGATCCTGTCACCCTCCCACAAAAAATTCCTCCACCGGGAAGCCCTCCCCCGTCCTGCCGGTCGCGCATCGAGGAAAAATTGCTCCCCTTTGCAGGGTCGCGCATCAAGCCACTTGACCTCCCAACTTTCATCCCGCCGTATTTGTTATATCCTGAAAAACACATACCCAATGGACCGACAGCACTATCGCCGCATCGAGAACGCAATGCATGTCATTACGCTTGCCTTGTCAGTAATTCTCGTCATCTACATCTCCGTTGACACCATCAGGGACATCCCCTTCATGGACAATGACTGTTACATGACATTCCAGCTCTTTGTCTGCACCGTATTCATCATTGACTTCTTCTTCGGGATCTTCTTGGCCGATGACAAGTGGCACTACTTCCGTTGTCGGCTGCTATTCCTTCTGCTTTCCGTCCCTTACCTCAACATCATCCGTGAATTCGGCCTGACATTGTCGCAGGAGCAACTCTACTTCGTGCGCGTCATTCCCCTTGCTCGTGGTGCACTCGCGCTTGCCATAATCGTCGGCTATATCTCGAGTAACAGGATTACGGGCTTTTTTGTCTCCTATCTGGCGATACTCCTGTCGATGATATACATTGCGAGCCTCATGTTTTATGCCCAGGAACATTCCGTGAATCCGTCAGTTACCGGTTATTGGACGGCATTATGGTGGACATGGATGGATGCCACCACCATCGGGAGCAACATCTATCCCGTGACAGTGACAGGCCGAATACTTGGCGTCATACTTGCAGGGATGGGCATGGTACTCTTTCCGCTATTCACTGTCTATATCACCGACCTCGTTAACCGCTACCGCCATTCCGGCAACGGGAATTGACCGCCTGCGGAATCGTGAGCCGAGGAAAATTGCTCCCCCTTTGCAGGAATGCGAGTCGAGGCTCTCGACCTGTCGCCTATGGCGACTGAGGGGGTCAAGAATATCCCCTCTCAGGCGGACCACACGACAAGTCCTCTCCCTACGAGGGAGAGGTGCCCGTAGGGCGGAGATGGTCTCCTAAATCGTAAGCCATTGCTGCGGCTCGAAGAGAAATTGCTCCCCCTTTGCAGGAATGCGAGTCGAGGCTCTCGACCTGTCGCCTATGGCGACTGAGGGGGTATCCCGAAAACCATCCGGCTGTAAAGCCTCCTGATCTGCCTGTCCCCTCTCAGCCGGGCCACCCGACAATTCCTCTCCCTACGAGGGAGAGGTGCCCGTAGGGCGGAGAGGGTCTCCCGACTCGTAAGCCATTGCTGCGGTTAGAGGCGAAATTGCTCCTCTTCCTTTGCAGGATTGCGGGTCGATGTTATCGACCTGTCACGGAGTGACTGAGGGGGGGATGCATCATTTCGTGTTTCCAATTCAGGAACTCCCGCCTTTAGTGAAGGAAATAGGAAAAATTTTACGAAATTGAATCTTTTTGTAATTTTGCATCGGGGTATCATACGGATGACGCATGAGATCCCGACATATTTTGTATGAAGACGTTACGATACGTGATCTTCTGAGTTCAAACTTCGCAACTTTGAAAAACCATCAGGAAGATACGGCAACGGGACGTCTGCGTTTCGGTTGCAGTCACATGTAAGCCTGGCACGATTGGCGTGTGCTATACGCCTCGGTCATGCGTGGTGAATGCATATATCGGCGTAGGCTGGTGCGTTGCTTATCCTTGATGGTGGGCAATGCGAAGGCCTGAACGAGGGATGAGCAGTAGAATCTCCCTACGCCTTCTGTTCTTTTAGATGTAAATGCCTTTTACAGGGAGGACTGGCAACAATGATAAGCGACAGGAGCCGTGTCCGGAAATATTCATATAGGCAGTATAATTCGTCAGGTGCTTGACCGTAGCGGGATGACATATAAGGAGTTTGCACGGAACATCAATTGCGAGCGTCAGTCGTTGTATTATCTCTTCGGATGCAAGAGCATCGATGTCGACAGGCTCATTCTCATTTCGCGTGTATTGGACTATGATTTTCTTCGCAACGTCTATCTTAATGAGGATTACGACAGGCAGTTCAAGGCAAGGAATACGGTCACGCTGACAATATCGCGCGCCGCACTTGCCGCTGCCGATGACATTGTCGTGCGTCTGAAAAAGGACTGACGATGTTGTGCGGTTGCGTGAAATCCGGTAATTTTGTGGTAAAGAACAATATGATGAATGTGGATTTTACGCGTAATGATATAAAGGAGCTGCTTGACCGGGAGGCGGCACGCATTGACAGTCCCGATTTTATAGGCAGTGACCCCGTACAGTTCCCGAGACGCTTTGACCGCTTGGAGGACATCGAGATTGTGTCGCTTTTGTCGGCGACTGTTGCCTGGGGTAACAGAAAGATGATATGTGCCAGTTGCGAGAAAATGCTCGCGCTGATGGATCACCGCCCTTACGACTATGTCATGGATGCCGGCTATGAGGACCTTCCCGACATGAACATTCATCGCACCTTCTTTGCCCGTAATTTAAGATATTTCCTGAGGGGCTTGCGCCTGATATATTCACGTTTCGGCACGTTGCAGGAATTTGCCCGCAAAAGTGGGGTTGCGGGAAGCAGATACCCCTCATGGCTGCTGGTTGAGGCGATGAACAGTGCGTTTGCCGAGGCCAATGGCGGAGAAAGTGACAGCCGTTGTCTCCCGGGCAATCTTGATGTGACTGCCCTGAAGCGTGTTAACATGGCATTGCGGTGGCTTGTGAGAAACGATGGCATTGTGGATATGGGGGTATGGACTGTACTGAAACCGTCGCAATTGTTTATTCCGCTTGACGTGCATGTCGGCAATACTGCGCGCCAGCTGGGGCTGTTGACGCGAAAGTCAAATGACCGTCGTGCGGTTGTCGAGCTGACCGGTCTCCTCAGGAGTTTCCGCCCTGACGATCCTGTATGGTATGACTATGCGCTTTTCGGCATCGGTATCTCCGGTATCTCCTTGTCAGGGGAGCGGTAGGGCATTGGTGTTTTTTACCTCATCCATTACGAATGTGCTTTCAATCGAGCCGAGATATTCAACCTTACCGAGGATATTGAGGATAAATTCCTGATAGTAACGCATGTCGGGGGCGTTTATCTTCAGCAGGTAGTCAAATCCTCCTGAGATATTGTAGCATTCCGAGACTTCATCCATTTCCCTGACAATCCGCCCGAAACTCTCGGCAATCTCGCTGTTGATACGTTGCATTTTCACATTGCAGAATACTGTGAATCCGCGATTGAGCTTGGCTGCATCGAGAATTGCGACATATTTGCGTATGTACCCTTCATTTTCAAGACGTTTCAGCCGCTCGAACACAGGGGTTGATGATAATCCTACTTTGGCGGCAATTTCTTTTATCGTCAGTCGGGAATTTTCCTGAACTGTTTTCAGTATTTTCAGGTCATAGGCGTCAAGGGTGTCCATAGAATATTATTCTTTAGAGGATGTGTAAAATCGGTTGTGCCGGAAATACTTTCCGTTTAATGCTGCTAAGTTAGTTATATTTTCTTAATTTAATTAAGTTGTTGTAGATATTTCCTGTATAATATAATTTTGCTGGAAAATAATTCTAATAACTACAAAAAAATAAAGACTATGGCACAGAAAAAATTACACTTTGAGACTCTCCAGTTACATGTAGGACAAGAACAGCCCGACACCGCGACTGATGCGCGGGCTGTGCCGATATATCAGACTACATCGTATGTGTTCCGTAATTCTCAACATGCGGCCGACCGTTTCGGGCTGAGGGATGCAGGAAACATTTACGGACGTTTGACCAATTCGACTCAGGGTGTGTTTGAACAGCGTGTGGCCGCGCTTGAAGGTGGGGTGGCAGGACTTGCTGTTGCATCGGGAGCCGCTGCGATAACCTATGCGTTACAGAATATTCTGCTTGCAGGGGATCACGTTGTTGCTGCCGACAATCTGTATGGAGGGACCTATAACCTGATTACTCACACCCTTGCCAATCAGGGAATAACGAATACAATAGTGAATGTGCGTGACCTCAACGCGCTGGAAGCGGCCATCCGTCCTGAAACCAAGGCTGTATTTGTGGAGACTTTCGGCAACCCGAATTCCGATGTTACCGATATTGAAGCTGTCTCGGACATTGCCCACCGCCATGGTATTCCGGTGATTGTGGACAATACTTTTGCAACGCCCTATCTGTTCCGTCCCATAGAACACGGAGCTGATATTGTGGTGCATTCGGCAACAAAGTTCATTGGCGGTCATGGTTCTTCCCTGGGTGGAGTCATTGTCGATGGAGGAAATTTTGACTGGAAGGCGCGTCCCGATAAGTTCCCGACACTTGCCAAGCCCGATCCGAGTTATCACGGTGCGGTTTTTGCCGATGTTGCCGGTGCGGCGGCATTCGTGACTCGCATCCGTGCCGTGATACTGCGTGACACCGGTGCCATTCTGTCTCCGTTCAATGCCTTTATTCTGTTGCAGGGGCTTGAGACGTTGTCGCTAAGGGTGGAACGCCATGTATGGAATGCCCTTAAAGTGGTGGAATTCCTCGAAAATCATCCTAAAGTTGCCGCTGTACATCATCCGTCATTGGCTTCTCATCCCGACAATGCGCTTTACCGCAGCTATTTCCCGCAGGGTGCAGGCAGTATCTTCACATTTGAAATAAAGGGTGGGCAGGATGAGGCTTGGCGCTTTATCGACTCGCTCGAAATTTTCTCGCTGCTTGCCAACGTTGCCGACGTGAAGAGTCTGGTGATACATCCTTATACTACAACCCATTCGCAACTCTCGCCTGAAGAACTCGCTGCCCAGCACATTACTCCGTCGACTGTACGTCTGTCGATAGGGACGGAGCACATCGATGATATTATCGGGGACTTGGAACAGGCGTTTGACCGTATTTGACCGTATCCGTTACCCTACACCGAGATCGGTGTTATTGAGCAGGATTTCTATGTGGGCGTCATCTTTTATGGCGGGATAGATTTCCTGCTCAAACCATCTTGCCAGCTGTTCGTCACGGCGTACCGTTGTGCTGTTGTTGCAGAACAGGTTTATGCTCATGTACTCAAAGTGCTTTCTGGCTTGATTTATGTCACTGATGATATGCTCTTTGCTTTCCCCTTCCGTACAGCAGAGCAGGCACACCCCATGAAAATATCGTGCAACGTCAGCCGCATTTACGCTCTCGGGGATCCCTTTGTTCCATCTGCTGCGTAGAACCGGGTCGAATGTTTCCACTCCGCATCGGAATTTTACTGTGGCCGGTGCGAATTGCCGGGCAAAATTTTCAAGACTGTTGCGGTACATATAGTGCATCTCCATCCACAGTGTATGGATGTTTTTCTCACGGATGATATTCCGTATTGCCGTTAACGTGCCGTTATCGAGTTCTATTGCCGAGCCTGAGTTGATTATGTCGAGGACACCGTAGATTCCTGTCACTTGGCTGAGTACCTGCCGGTTGATGGCAAACGGGTCTGTGCTGACATCTCCGTGATAGTCACAGAACCGGCATTTGCGCCAGCGGCATCCTGTCCCTTGCAGCAGCACAAATTCCCGCGGCATCTTGGTGTGGATTACAGAATAGCGTTCCATTCCATGTCTGGATTTATTTGTGTGCGGAAAGTATCTTTATCCAATGGATTGCCACGTAGGCCATCGGAGTCCCGAAAATTGCCTCGATTGCGAGTTTGGAGACATATTGGAATGCCATCATCAGCAGCAGGTCGCGGGTCGATACTACACCCAGGAATGCAATGAGTACAAATGGCAGCGTGTCAAAGACATATCCTATCATTGAACTGCCTATGGTGCGCAACCACAGGTATCTGCCGCGTGTCCTGATTTTTATCCGTTCCATGAACCAGGCGTTGGACAGTTCACCGAGAAGAAATCCCGCAAGTGAGCCGATAACTATGCGTGGTACGTATGTGAACACGGTATTATAGGCATTGGCTGTATCCGAAAGATATTCGGGCGATGGCAACCACACACCTGCCTGTGTACATATCACAAGGGTAATGTTACACAGGAATGTGATCCAGATGATGCGGCGTGCCGTGCGGAATCCCCACAGCTCGGTAAGGACATCGCCGAGCATGTAGGCGAATGGGAATGTGATTGTCCCGGCATCAAAATAAAACAGGTCATATAGCCCGATGACTTTGACTGCCATTATATTGGAAACTAAGTAGAGCGTCACGAACAACGCTGTGACAACCATAAGCGGTGTCCCGTCGATATTTCGGTTTTTGAAAGGGTTTTCCGATACCTTATCCATGATTGGTTATCTATTGTTTGGTTTCTGTTTTCTGTAGTGGGTGTTGCTCGTATGCGGTGAGTGCGTCGACCCATGAGGGAGCTATCTCTGCGCCTTGGGCCGTATGCGGGTCAAAACCGGCCATTACCGTATGCCCTATGCATTTGACTTGCCCGGTGGTGGAATTGATTATGCGTTGTTCCATGCGGAAACTGTGATTGGAGATGGATGTCACGGCGGTGAGAACCTCTATCGGCTCGTCAAAGTAGGTCGGTGCAAGAAAGTCGCAATTGATGTTTACCACAACGGCATTGATATTCCTTATGTCGATGTTCCCTTGTGTCACAGCCTTGAAATAGTGGGTTTTACCCAGATCCATAAATTCCAGATATGCTCCGTTGTTGAGATGCCCGAGCATGTCGATATCGTTGAACCTTATCTGAAGCGGCAGCCTGTGCCTGAATGGATGGAGAGGTACAGGTATCCGTGAATTCGTGTCGGTAGTATTGGTTGTTGGCATGATTGTCAGTGTATTATAATGTTGTTGATGACCTGTCGCCCGACGGCGCGGTTAAGTGCGTCTACAAGGTGGGAACGGTGGAATTGCAGTTCGTTTTTAAGTGCTCCGGATGAAATGTACACATGCAATGCGCCTGATTCGACATACCGGCGTGTGGTGTATCGGTTTATTCCGGCTCCGACTATCTCCGGCCACAGATAGCATATCCTCTGTTCGTCTACGGTTGATGATATGTCGCTTTCACGGAGTGCGTTGTCGATGATTTCGCTGATGCTCTGCGGGTATCGCTTTTTCATTGCACAGGAGATGTGATAGGGTGGAAATTGCCGTCGGTCACCTGCCATATACGGTAGTCCCCTGCTGTACGCCGCATGATTTCATCAAGGTGGGTACGGTTGGTGTCGGTGATGAAAATCTGTCCGAACATCGGACGCTCCACCACTTCCATGATTCTCTCCACACGCGAGGCGTCCAGCTTGTCGAATATGTCATCGAGTAGCAGCAACGGGCGCATTGTCGATGCGTTGTGCAGAAAGTCATACTGGGCGAGACGGAGGGCGATAGTATAGGTCTTGCATTGCCCCTGCGAGCCGGTGCGGCGCATGGGCATTGACGACAGTTCCATCTCTATGTCGTCGCGGTGCGGGCCTACTGTAGTGTATTTTACAATCTCGTCATGACGTCGCGCCCCATCGAGAAGCGTGGTCATCGTCGTCCCTTCTTCGTTGAGGCTGCTGCGGTAGCTTAGGCTCACCTCCTCATTGTCTCCGGCAATAGCCCGATAGTAGTCCGAGAATATCACCGTGAGTTGTTTTATGCGGTTTTGGCGTGTGTCGTGAATATAGGCTGCAGCATGTTCCATCTGCATTTCGATGGCAGCATAGAGACTATGGTCTGCAACTCCGTCGCGTAACAGGCGGTTACGCTGTTCAAGACAGCGGTTATAGCGTATGAGTTCATCGAGATAGCGGTGGTCGCTTTGGGAGATTACCATATCCATGAAACGCCGGCGTTCCTCGCTTCCGCCTCTTATCAGGTCGATGTCCTGTGGCGATACCATGACTAACGGAAAGCTGCCTATGTGAGCACTGAGGCGTTGGTATTCCTTGCCTTTGCGTTTCAGTGTCTTGCGCTTGCCTCGCGACAGTCCGAGGGATAGTTCCTCTTCTGTCCCGCGACGTATGTATTTCCCTTGTACAAGGGAAAAATCCTCTTCTCGCTTGATTAGCAGCGAGTCATTGACTCCTGTGAAACTCTTGCAGAAGCTCAGGTAATATATCGCATCGAGCAGATTGCTCTTTCCCATTCCGTTGTTGCCGAGAAAGCCATTGACTTTCGGTGAAAATTCCAGACGGGTCTCTCCGATATTCTTGAAGTTGTGTATCGAGATGTTGCTAAGAATCATGTCTGCCTGCTGCTGAGGGTTTTAGAGGCTTTCAAGTATGCGTTTCAGTACGACTTGTGCCGATATCTCACGGTTGGCGGCCTCGGGGATAACAAGTGAACGCGGGCTCTCGATTACATCATCGCTCACGATCATGTTACGGCGCACCGGCAGGCAATGCATGAAAAACGCGTTGTTGGTGAGTGCCATCTTCTCGGTAGTGACGGTCCATGAACGGTCGCTGTTGATGACTTTGCCGTAATTGGGGTCGGTGTATGCGCTCCAGTTCTTGGCATAGACGAAGTCTGCTCCGGCAAGTGCCTTGTCCTGGTCGTATTCCACTACCGCGTTGCCTGTAAACCGGGGATCGAGCTCGTAGCCGTGAGGATGGGTGATGACAAAGTCGTACCCGGCGGCATTCATCCATTCGGCAAATGAATTGGGGACGGCTTGAGGCAGGGCTTTGGGATGCGGAGCCCATGTCATTACGACTTTAGGGCGGCTCACGGTTTTATGTTCCTCGATTGTGATGAGGTCGGCAAATGACTGCAACGGGTGTCGGGTAGCGGCCTCCATTGAAAATACCGGCCGGCCGGAATAACGTATGAACTGGTTGATGATTTTCTCATCATAGTCATCGGACTTTGACTCGAAACGGGCGAATGATCGCACGCCTATAATGTCGCAATAGCTGCCCATTACGGGGATTGCTTCGAGTAGATGCTCTGATTTGTCCCCGTCCATGATTACGCCTCGTTCAGTCTCTAATTTCCATGCCCCTTGGTTGACATCGAGCACAATCACATTCATGCCGAGATTCATTGCGGCTTTCTGTGTGCTGAGGCGTGTGCGGAGTGAGGAGTTGAAGAACACCATGAGCAGTGTCTTGTCAGTCCCGAGGTGCTTGTAGGCATACCGGTTGGCTTTTACTTCAAGAGCTTCCTTTACTGCATCCTGCAGGTTGCCTATATCGTTTACGGTGGTGAAGTGTCTCATTTTGTTTACGTGTATCTGGTTAGTGCCGGTGATTTGATGCCGGACGCTTGTCGTTTGTCGGTGTATTGGACGGACGTTTTCCCGAATTGCTGCCGGGATTGTTGCTGCCGGGTCTGTTTGACGGTACATTGTTTCCCGGATTGTGTCCGCCGGGGTTATCGGGTCTGTGTCCTTGAGCCGGTTGAGCCGGTTTGTGTGGTGTAGGCTTGCTTGCCGGTCTTGGTGGAGCCGGTGGCAGCGGGCTATGTCCTGCCGGTGGGGGTGGGGCTGCCGGATCATCGTAGTAATATATGCTGCCTGAATCTATCCATGACCCGCAGGAGGTGAGAGCCATAATGCAGCATATCGATATGCTTTTGAATAAGACGGATGCTTTCATATATACACTTTTGGGGATATATTACTACAAATATAGGGCGTTGAGGGCAATCCGCCAAATAAAACACCGGGTAAATTATCCTTTCCGCAGTACGTACAGCGGCGAGCTGTCATATCGCGGCAATGCCGTGAGCTGTATGTTGGCGCTACGGGACTCTATGCTCCCGCTTCCGTCTCCAACGGAGATACCGAGTGCAGTGAGTGCGCTTGTTACCGTCGATACAGCGGTATCGGGGGTGTTGTTGTCGTTGCTCAGATGGCACAGGAAGACATATTTGAGCATTGGTGTGTATATTGTTGAAAGGAATCTGGCGGCATCGGTGTTGTCGAGATGACCATTGTCGGCAAGGATGCGGCTTTTGAGGTATTCGGGGTAAAGCCCGTTACGCAGCATCGTGGCATCGTAGTTGCTTTCAAGCATGATATAGTCGGCCTGGCGCATGTAGAAATCGACGCGGGGCGAGATACTGCCGAGATCGGTGGCTATGGCAAAACGCTGCTCGCCATGTTCGATGAAAAATCCCGAGTTGTCGGTCCCGTCATGCAGTACCTCAAACGCCGTTATGGTGAAATTCCCTATCTTGAAAGGGAATTCCTTGTAGATAGGGGTGTGGTAGTCTTTCAGCCTGCGTGACACATTGTGCCGTCGCAATATCCCGCTAAGGGTCTTAGGCGTGCAGTACACCGATATGTGACGGTACTTGCGCACCATTGCGTATGCGTATCTTATGTGGTCGCCGTGGTCATGGGTGAGGCATATCCCTTTGACGGCGTTAATGTCTATCCCGTTAAGTCTCAGGCGTTCGATAACGTTCCGGTAGTCGACACCGGCATCGATCAGGAATCCGCTTTCGCTGTCCCCGATATAGGAACAGTTACCGCTGCTTCCGCTTCCGAGGCTCATGAAAGTTATCTTGTCGGGAGGTGTCTGCGGTGCTATCGGTTCGGTAAGTGCCGATGGCTCATGGATGTTTTTGTCGGCTGCCTCTCCTCCGTTCAGCAGTACCCGTTCGGCATGTCGCGCGATGTCGGGAAATACCGGTATGTCATTGCGTCTCATGTCGAGCTCGAAACTGTCAAACAGTCCCGGGAACTCTTGTGACGGATGATTTTTCGGTCTTTTTGCCATTTGTTATCGGATAAATTATGAGAAAAGGAGGAATATTGTGGGTGTCTTGTCGTAGTTGTAGGTTGTCTTGCTCCACTGGACCAATGATTTGGTAATAATCGATTGCCGTGAGCATGTTATGTCGCTTGCTACACACAGTAGCATGTTCCCGGGCAGTGTACGGCACAGCTCGGCGATGAGCTTGTTGTTGCGGTAAGGGGTTTCGATGAATATCTGGGTCTGGCGTTCCTTGACTATGCGGCGTTCAAGCTCTTTCAGTTTGGCGTTGCGTGTTACGGTCTCGATGGGAAGATAGCCGTTGAAGGCAAAGCTCTGGCCGTTGAATCCCGATGCCATGAGTGAGAGCAGGATGCTTGACGGCCCGACAAGCGGAATGACTCTGTAGCCGCGGCGTTGTGCTATCGCCACCGCATCTGCTCCGGGATCGGCTATGGCAGGGCAGCCGGCCTCTGAAATAATACCTATGCTGTTCCCGTTTTCAAGCGGGGCAAGCATTTCAGGAACGGTTGAGGCATCGGTGTGTTCGTCAAGAGTGAAAAATGTTATCGCGTCGATATTGATTGAACGGTCACATTGTTTCAGGAACCGCCGTGCACTTCTCACATTCTCGACGATAAAATATCGTATCCCTCTGACAATATCCACATTATATGCCGGCAGGACGTTCTCGACAGGAGAGTCGCCCATCGGAACCGGAAACAGGTATAATGCGGGAGTATCGGGAATCATTTATGCGTCTGTTGGTTTGACGGTTGCAAAGTTAACGAATAATCTCGCCCCAGTCACATCAATTCCCGAAAAAATAAATGGAACTTGTAGGAGAACCCGATAAAAGATGGCTGCAATTCGGTGTCATGCTATACCGGCTTCCTTGGTGGTGCTTATTGCAGTTCCTTGCGGACAGAGCCGTCACTCATCCTGATGATATTGATACCCGGTACGGGCTTCGCTATTCTACGCCCGTGGATGTCATACCGCCCGGTCTCCACGGCATCAGTGCTAACTCTGTCAACCGTTACGACACCCCCGGTGTCCGTCGGGTCATTCGGAGCATCGTAGATGATATTCCCCTCCGCATCCTCAAGATGATAGAATATCGGAATATAATCTGCATATCCGATGGTATATATTGGTAAAAACGTGAATAAATCCCCGGAATAATAACTGTTACCCATTGATAAATCGCCACAGTTACCTATTCCTTCAATGATTGAGAACATGTGACTCCCGTCGTCTGAGTTTATGTTGTGCCGTTTGTGTAACGTTCCGGCAATTTCAATAAAGTCAATATCCACTATAAAGGGATTCCATCTGATTTCGGCAGATTGCATGATGTCATTAAAATCGTACAGAATGATATTCCCTGCTTCATCTACATTTTTCCCAATAATCACTGATAAAATAAGTGCGGGGTTTGGGGAACGAATAGTTGAGATTCATCAGGAAAAGAACCTTCTTTGTCACAATGTCTTCCCGTATAAATCCGCAAACTGTACTATCTGAGATACCGGAATAGTCATCATACAGGATAAGGCAATTTTTATAACAAAGTCCATTTATAGCAGTGTCGCCTTTGAATTCAATTGAATATGTGTGATCCAATTCCATTTTGCCAGTCTCATCGTAGCCCTTTTTGACCATTCCGCACTTCCATTTCACGCCTTCACGCACTAACGGTACATACTCATATTCCTGAGCCACGATACCGGTAATTCCGGCTAATAGAACCGACAGCAACAGGATAATCTTTAAGGTGATCGTTTTCATGATGATAATATTTTGGTTAATGATATTGGGTCGGGTTCGTTCAATCGGTGGTATCTGTTCGCAATCTACGTTGAATTTTTATAAAAACGAACTTTTAAACATAAATCCGCAATAATATTTAATATAATTAACGATTAATCGATTAAATTCAAAGATATGAATATTCCATGCCTGAAATTCATTACGGTATGTTGAATGGGATGATGTGTCTTTTCTTTTTCCGTGGATTTTGGCTAATAAACCGGATTTTCCGGAAAAAGAAAAGGGGTTGCATCGATTTTTCCGATGCAACCCCCCTTCGATTATTGGTATTGTTTTTACTTGCTGTAGAATTTCAACATACGGTTTTCGATTTCCTTGCCGTTGCTGAGAATTTCGAAGATGTGTGAACTCAAAGCCTGTGCTCCTATTGAGCGGTTGAATGTCTGCGCGCTTTCTTCGTAGTTGTAAGGACGGTTCTCCTTGTCGACGTTTATCACCTCGTATACGATTACGGAGTTGTTGGCCTGGATGGGACCCATCACCTTGTTGGGTTGTGCTGCTGACACCTGACCGGTAAGTACACTTTCCATAGAACCGATGCGAGGTATGAACAATTGTCCGAATGTTACATCGGTGGAGTCAACATGAGTTTCCATCAGTGCTGCGTATTCGGCTATGGTATTGGCTTTGCCCTGATATTGGGAAAGCAGGTCGGCGGCTTTCTTGTTGTTGCGGGCTTTTGTTGTAAGCATCTGTTTGACATCCGAGTCGGTTGCAGGGATGTAGTCGTTATAGATGTCTGTAACAGCCACGGCCAATAGGCGCTTGCCCTGTTCGTCAACAAATATGTCTGACACATCGCCTTTTTCGCTATCCATAACCCATTTTACTGCATCGCGGCTTTCGTTGACATTGCCTATCATGGGGCTTGATGAGCTCACTACTGCGGGGAATACCTGGAATCCTGCGGCAGCAGCTTTTTCAGCGGTGAAGTCGGTTGCCGATGCTGTTGCATCGAGGAATTTCTTGAGGTCACCGTTAAATTTGTTATAGGTGCTTGTTGAGGGCTCTGCTTTGTAGACTGCTGTGGCATAGTTGTAGACAGCAACCGGTGCTTTGCGCTGGTTTACGCGGTAGATAAGCATCATGTTCTGGGCACTGTCTGCCATGAAATATGTTCCTACCGGAGCTGAAATGAGTTTCTGCTTGATGTTGTTGTCGGCCTGCTCGTTTATCAGGGAAGCCCAGAAGTCGGCCTGTGAGCCTTGGACACCGGCTGTCTTTGCCACTTCGTCAAATGCCGCTCCGGAATTAAGCACCTTGATGAGAGAGTCCCCTTGTGCTACAGTGCCTTGGAACGCGAGCATGTCGATGTTGATTGAATCCACGTCATTCTTTGAACCGATGAGCTTGGTGATTGTGTATTCATTGTTAAGGTAGGATGTCATGCTTGCATCACCTTCAGTGGCAGTTGTGACAAATTGCTTCATCTGGGCATTCTTGATACGGTAGGCAGGCTCGGTCTTGTGTTCAACCACAAAGTTCACGTTCCCGTTCAGACCTTCTGTTCCCGGCTGGGCTTTGAGGTCGGCGATTGCCTGCTCGACAAGCTGTTGTGCGGCAACATTATCTGACTGCGAGGGGGTGATATTTACGGAAATGTAGTTTATTACACGAGTCTCGTCATCGATCTTGTACTCCTCCTTGTTTTCTGCCCAAAGGGCTTTGAGATCGGCATCGGTTACTTCGTATTTGTCATCGGGGAGAGATGTGAAGTCCTTTTTCGCGTATGCGATGCGGCTTGTCGATGCGTTTTCGTTATAGATTGCTTCGGCATCGAGTTTGTTGGCAACCAGTGTCCCGTTGAACAGGTTTCCGAGTTTCTGGAATTTCAGCATGGACTCGACTTCGTTTTCCTGTGCGATCCACATCTGTTGAAGCTGTTGGGCTTGTTCTACAGGAAGTTGGTATTTTGTCGGGTTGAAAGCCAGGTCGTGGAACTGGTCGGGTGTCTCAAAACCGAGCTGGTTGGCGAGATTACGCACTGATTCGAGGGCATTGGCTCCGAGCATTGCGTTGGTAAGCTCGCTGTCGGTTACAGTAAGTCCGAGTTCGTTCATCTCTTCGTTGAAGAGGGTTTCCTGAATCATCTGGTTCAATACCTGTTGTTGAACAACTGCTGCATCCTGCTTGTAGTTCTGCTGCTGCATCTGTTGGCTTTGAGCCTCATAACGCTTCTGGAAATCGTTGATTTCGATTTTGTTGCTTCCTACCTTTGCTATTGTCGTGTTGTCCTGGAACATAGCAAACGGATTGTCTACAAGGGTGATGATGAATAGTACAAGTGCAAATCCTATCACACTTACAAGCAAGACTGACTTGCTCCTGATTTTTTCTAATGTTGCCATTTATTATTAAGATGTTTTTATTTTGTCAGTTAATGTGCCTTTGCATTGTGCAATCATGTAATGATAAGGCGATAAAGCGTACAAAGATACATCTTTTTCGCTATCAATCAAAATTGTTTTTATTATTTGGGTCAGGCGGAATGTAATTTGCGGACATTGGTGGCGCTTACATGCCGAAGACCTCTTTCAGCTTATCTACATAGTCGAGTTTTTCCCATGTGAACAGTTCCACGGTAATGGTCTTTTCCCCCTCGTATTTTGAACAGAAGTGTTTTGTTACGGTTTCGTGGTTGCGGCCCATGTGTCCGTAGGAAGCTGTTTCCTGATATATGGGTGCACGCAGTTTGAGCCGTTTTTCAATGGCATGCGGCCGCATGTCGAACACTTCCTTTACTTTTGCTGATATCTCGGCATCGCTCATGCCTATTTTTGCGTGCCCGAATGTGTTCACATAAAGGCTGACCGGTTCGGCAACACCTATGGCGTATGCGACTTGGACAAGTGCCTCGTCGGTTATACCTGCGGCAACGAGATTTTTGGCTATGTGGCGTGCGGCGTATGCGGCCGAGCGGTCGACCTTGGACGGGTCTTTCCCGGAGAAAGCTCCACCTCCATGCGCCCCGCGTCCTCCGTATGTGTCTACAATGATTTTGCGCCCGGTGAGACCGGTGTCTCCGTGGGGCCCGCCTATTACGAATTTCCCTGTGGGATTGACGTGGAGGATATAGTTGTCGTCAAACAGCGCGCGGACATGTTCAGGAAGTTTCGCCTTAACCCGGGGAATGAGTATGTTCTTTACGTCATTCTTGATTGTGTCCAGCATTTCATTGTCGGCCTTGTCCTGTGATTTCCCGTCGGAGGTCGTGATAAATTCGTCGTGCTGCGTGGAGATTACGATGGTGTGCACTCTGACGGGTTTCCCGTTGCTGTTATATTCCACTGTGACCTGGCTCTTGGAGTCGGGACGGAGATAGCTCACCTGTTTCCCGTCATTGCCGGTGTAGGTCATTGCCGAGTTGCTGCGTCGTATGTCGGATAGTTCCTTGAGGAGCCGGTGGCTCAAATCGAGCGGCAGAGGCATGTAGTTCTCAGTTTCATTGCATGCGTAACCGAACATCATGCCTTGGTCTCCGGCACCCTGTTCTTCATCGGTCTCGCGTTCTACTCCACGGTTTATGTCGGCGCTCTGCTCGTGCAGGGCTGAAAGTACTCCGCATGCCTCGGCGTCAAATTTCAATTCACTGCGATTGTAGCCGATCCCGCCGATTACACGGCGGGTGACATCCATCAGGTCGATGTACGCGTTGCTCTTTACTTCGCCGGCAACGACAACCTGCCCGGTCGTGACAAGTGTCTCGCATGCGACTTTTGAATTCGGGTCGTAGGCAAGGAACTCGTCCAAAACAGCGTCTGAGATTTGGTCGGCAACTTTGTCGGGATGTCCTTCCGATACTGATTCTGATGTGAATAGATAGTTCATAGTCAATCGTATATAATTATTGTTTTTCAAGACATATACAGATACACACATCTCCTCTACGGGCATTCCCATAGGCGGAAAACAGCTAATCCACATGATTCTTTGCAGGAAGTGCGGTTTTAGCATTTTTTACGGTGGTTGCAAGCAGCCAAATTTTTCCACCAGTCAGGGACTCGGGGCTATGCCCTTTAGCCGATGTGTCGTTCAGTGTTGCAAAGTTAATACTTATTCCATTGTTACAGGCAATAAATGTGATAATTTTTAATCAGTAGCAATGCATTGTTAGCAGGAAAAGCACTATCCTTGCAAAGGATAATCAATTATTCCGTATCTGATTGATACACAAATAGCGAATGCTATGGTAGAAAGTTGTCGGTAACGATTTGGCTACTTCAAGATTGCCCCAATCTTCTGCGTTATGCTTTGTCAAACAACTCTGATACAAAAGTAGCCAAATTCCTTGATAGAACAAAGGGGTTGGCTACTTTTTAAGTTATAATCCCTTTTATAGTTATAAAATACTTGTAATTGGTCGTAATTGGTCGTAATTGGTCATAATTGGTTATAATTGGTTATAATTGGTTATAATTTATATACCAAGTTCTGCCTTCTATTGAGATCATCTTATTTTCTCTCATATCTGAAAGAATATGACCCAACATTCGCTCTTGTTGCTCATGTGTCTTATTTTGCGGCAGGAC
>JAFTRI010000033.1 GCA_017462345.1 Muribaculaceae bacterium | reverse complement strand
GGCAACATAGAGGGCGTCATTATAGATCTGCATCTGGAACGGGTGTGCGCCTGCCGGTATTCCTGTGTCGTAGGTGGTGCCGTTCTGCTTGTACAGGATGTTGCCGCCCTTGTGGGCGATATACAGCCCGCCGGGGAGTGCGGCTGTCGTGCCGTCAAATCCTGCCCAGTCGGGATTGCCTTTGATCTCCTTGCATTGCCCCCAGGCCTCATGCTGCTTGTACAGCTCGATACTCTCCTGTGGCACGGTCAGTGTAACCTCTGGGAGATATAATTCTCCCCGACCTTCATAGTTAACGGAACTGTAACGTTCTATTGCCGGTGGTATCATGCTCATGCATTCAATGTCCGTTACTTTTTTGGAGAATGTATAGGAATCGATAGCTTCCATCCCCGGATGCAGTGTGACGTGTGTGAAGCCGCAATTGTAGAACTCGGCCCCGCTGTTGAGTGCCGTGATGCTTCGGGGTAACGACGGGAACACGGTAAGGTTGCTGCATCCGTAGAAAATTCTATCGGGCAGAGACTTGACTCCATCCTCGATTGTCACTTCGTTAAGTTTTATGCAGTTTCCGAAAGCCTCAATGCCGTAATCGATGTCTTTCTTGATCGTTACCTTCTCTATTGCCGACTCCCAGAATGCAGCGCTTCCGATTGACCGGAGGTTGGGGATGTCATATCCGGTGACGGGTATGTTCAGGAATGCGTTACGGTAGATAGCTGTGACGAGTTCGTCCTCCTCTTTCCATACGCTCGGACCGGTGTAGCCGTTCCCGGCAATGACGTTGCGGAGCGTTTTTGAGACGAGGACTTCCTCTCCTGAATCATTGAGCGCATACTCGTTCTGGTAGAGGGCGTTGTTTTTTACCTCAAAATATTTGTTCCCCTCGGCTACGGTTGCCGATTTGAGCCTGGAGGAGCCGGCAAGAAACCCAAGCGTTTCAAGGGTCGAGGGGATATTCAGGTTCTCTACTCCGAGAAATGCATTGTCTCCTATATATTTCAGCCCTTCGTGCAATACCGGGGTTGCCACGGTATAGCTTGATGATAGGAAGGCCTGTGCACCGATGTGTGTGACCGTCGAGGGGATGGTCACCTCGGTCAAGGGACAGCCAAAGAATGTGGCGTTGGGGATCTCGGTCATCGTTTCGGGAATGGTTACGGAGGAGATGTTGCACATGGCAAAGGCGGCTGTCGCTACCGTGGTTCTGTCGTTACTTGACAGGAATGTGGCTCCTGACAGGTCGATAAACTCTAATGGGTTAAGTGAACTGCAACCATAGAATGTCCTGACCCCGATTTGGTATGATATGTCTGAGGGCAGGTTGGATATCGCCTTCAGGTTCGTGCATCCGTGGAACATATCGTCTGCTAATGTGATCCTCGAGGGCGTTCTCGTGGAGGAGGGGAGTGCTACTGTTTCAAGTGACGTGCAGTATCTGAATGTCATACTGAAAGCGGTAATGGTTCGACGGTGGACGTAATTGAACGTTACCGATTTTAGGCTGTCGCTATTGTCGAAAGAATAGCTGCCGTTCATGAAATTTGCACCGAATGTCAGCGATGTCAACTCGGAACAATTCTGGAAGATATAGGTGTATCTCATGCCGGTGACGGGATAGTTTGTGCCGTCGCAAGGGATTGAGTCGGGTATGACTATGTCTCCGGAATACCGAGTCCCGTCGGACTTGTAGTCGACTGACGCTTTGTTGTTGCTGATGTAGTAGGTTATCCCGTCGACGTCGACAGTTGTGGCGTGTGCCGTTACAAGACAGGAGACCAACAGTGTCAGTAAAGCTTTGAGTCTGAATGAATTGGTTCGTTTCATTAGGGTTATTTTTTTGAGATTAATGAATAATCTACAAATTTAAGGCTAAAAAGCGGTAATTTACCCCCCCATTTTTAAGATTGGCAAAATATTATTAAAATAGGTAAAATTACTGCCGGCGTTTTATGTTTGTTTATGTCGGTGCTATCGTTTATCTTTGCTGATACACAAGTGGTAACTGAAAAAATCCAATCTCCATGAATAGGCGTGATATGTTGAGAATGACGGGTGCGGCTGTTGCCGGTGCGTCTCTGTTTGGCTTTCCGGCTCTTGCTGCCGGATCGGGAATGTCTGGTGAAAACGGGAAAGCCCGGCGGAAGGCGCTGGTTATCGGGGCGCATCCCGATGATCCGGAAACCGCTTGCGGCGGGACGATGGTGCTGTTGCGGCAGGCAGGGTATGATGTAGTGTCGGTCTATATGACCAAGGGACAGCGGGGTATATCGGGCAAGTCCCATGAGGAGGCTGCATCGATACGTGTCGCGGAGGCTGAGGACGCATGCAGGATATTGGATGTCCGTGCCGTGTTCATGTCTCAGATCGACGGCGATTCCGAGATAAACAGGGGGAGATATGTCGAGATGCGTGAGCTTATAGCATCGGAGAAGCCCGATGTGGTGTTTACCCACTGGCCCATCGATTCCCACCCCGACCATCGTGTCTGTTCGCTGCTGGTCTATGATGCATGGCGGCGTCTGGATTACTTGTTCGAGTTGTATTATTTTGAGGTGATGAGCGGGACTCAGACGCAGCTGTTCCAGCCTACCGATTATGTCGACATCTCATCGGTTGCCGACCGCAAGCGGCAGGCCTGTTTCTGCCATGAGAGTCAGAATATCGTTTCGCTGTATGAGAAGTGGCACGACGGGATGGAGTGTTTCCGCGGGTTGGAATTACGCTGTGAAAAAGCCGAGGCGTTCATCCATCTCCGCCGTGACAGCAACGATATATTTATTTGAGCGTATCAGTACCCCTATTTGCGCGGCTGTAGGGCTGCTGCGCATGGGTCATTCTGTCGGTCGGGCGACATCCTGGAACGGGCAGTCCTGAAGTATCGCTTTTCCGCCTGACATTTTCCACTTTGCGGTAAAGTCAAATCCTGAATATGTGTTCTGTTTCCCCATTTCCGCGCTGCTGAACTCGTTGACGTCACCGGGCCATAGTTTTTTTGCGTTCCATGAGCCCTCAAGTACCATCAGGCGGTAATAGCGGTACGCACCCTTGTGTGTGCCTATTGTGCCGTTACCGTGGCTGACTGTCCCGTAGTTGATGCAGTACGATACGTAGGCCTCATAATCGACGTATCCTACTATCCCTCCGGTGTCGTCGTCCTGGTCGGATGTTACCGGTCCGCTGTTGTAGCAGTTGTGCAGGGTTGAAAAGTCCCCGTCAGCCGTCGTTGTCTCCTTGTTGCCTTCTTCCTGGTATCCGAGAATGCCTCCTACATGGCTGTCTCCTGAGCCTGATGATATTTCTCCCGAGTTGGCACAGTATGCGAGTTCAAGGTTTGACTGTTGGGCATAGACCATGCCCGCGTCCTTGCCCATCTTTCCTGCTATACCGCCTACACTGCTGCTTTTGCCCGCGTAGACTTTCCCGTGGTTGGCGCATCGTAATACCGCTCCCTTTTCGTTGGGGCAGCGGCCCAGGATACCCCCGGTCCCGGCATACTCGCTGTCGCCTGAGGATGTTACGCTTCCATAGTTGCCGCAACGGTCTATTTTGCACCATGAGGATACGTCCTTGTCGTCTGAGGACATCAACCCTGTGATTCCGCCTATGTCGGTGTTGCCTGAAACTGCTCCCGTGTTCACGCAGTAGTACACGTAGGGTTCGTCATATTCAAAGTACATCTTTCCGACGATTCCTCCCACATAGTTCACTCCTGTGACTGTCCCGTAATTGATACAGTCCTGGAAACGGCCGTTCTTGCTTGTCTCGCCGGCTATCCCGCCGGTGTAGTTTGCTCCTGAAACAGTTGAGACGGAGGTGCAGTCCTCGATCCTTATGTCATTGGTGAATGTCACATGTCCGAATATGCCGCCGGTATAGTTGCCGGTCCCGGTTACCGTGGCCTTGATGTGGAGTCCTTTGATTGTTGACGAGGTGACGCAGCCCACTGCTCCGCCCATGTAGGATGTGGATGTTCCCGCGTCTGCCGCTCTTATTGTCCCGCTGAAATCGGGGGTGAATGAACTGCTCGACGGGATGCGGTTCTTTGACCCGTCCCAGAAGTCAAATGTATTGTTGCTCGTGAGTGTCGAGTTGTTGAGTTCCCCGACAAGGCCGCCGGCTTTGGACGGTGACATGATGTACATGCTGCCGTTTCCCACTGTCGCTCCCGATACGTCTATCCGGCTGTCGGTTATCTGTCCGGCTATCCCGCCTGCTTTGCCTTGAGCTCCCTCTCCTGAGATTGTGACATTGGTCATTACTGTCACCCCGTCGAGTGTGACGGTTTCGGACGCTGTTGACTTGAACTGGCCGAATAGTCCTCCTGCGCATTCGAGTGCGGTTATTTGGCTCGCTGAGTTGTTCTCCCCTTTAATGGTGACATTTTGTATTGTCGGTGCATAGCCTGAAAAGTCGGCATGGCCTGCCACTCCTCCTGCCGATGTCTTGGCATGGGCTACGCCTGAATAGCAGTTGCCGGAAAAGATAATGTGCTGTCCGGCGGTTATTTTGCCGATAAGGCCGCCCGCGTTGTTCACGTCGGCTTTCACCGGCAGGATTATTGTTGAGGAGGATATTGTACTCTCGGCACTCACTGAACTTACATTGCCTATGATGCCGCCTGCACAGTCTCCTGTTGCATATACCCCTATGATGTTGGCATTCTCGGCATCGGTGGAGTGGTTCAGCTCCGCGTTGGTGATATTGTAGCTTGAAGAGGATATGTTCCCGACAATTCCTCCCACATTGTTACCGCCTGCGACTGAGAAGTTGGCTTTGCCCTTGACTGTGCTGAATGAGTTGATGCTCAGCAGCCCGCTGCCGTGGTTGCCGATGACACCTCCGATGTTGTCGCCGGTAGCGTTTACGTTAATGTTGCTGTAGCAGTCTGTTATTGTGGTGTTTCCCTCGGTCTTGCCGATAAATCCTCCCGCATTGGAGCCGCATTGGATTATGCTGCCTGAGATTGTGACACTGTCTATTGAGACGGTGCCGCTTGAAGAGCCTGCTATGATGCCTGCACAGTCAGTGGCGTAGCTGATGGTCATGTTTACGTCGAGGTTCTTAATTACGGCTCCGTTTGACAGTTGGCTGAATAGACCTACGTTTATATCCTCTGTCGCATTGTTCCCGCCGGTATAGCTCAGGCTGTTGATGCTCTTGCCGCCTCCGTCGTAATGGCCTGCGAATATTTCCGATGCCAGACCTCTGTTCTTATTGATTTGCAGCAGTGTCCAGTCAATGTCGTTTTTTTGTGAGAAATAGAGCCCGCAGGCGTGGGTCGGGTCTTGGGACAGTCCGTACAGGAACTGGTTGAATGTGCTGTTGTCGGTGATTTGGTATGGGCTTTCTGATGTGCCTGAACCTGTCAGGCCTGAGTAGAAGTCTGATTCGGAAACGGAGGTGAGTCTCTCCTGCTCGAATGTCGCTATGTATCTTGGCGTGAACAGTTTGTCTGCTAATTTGGCCGACAGGGCATATAGCCCGTCGGGTATGCCGGTGTCATTCGGGATGATTATGGTGACTTTAAGTTGCCCCTCTGCCGCCGCTTCGCATTTGCCGTCAAGGTTGAGTATCTTCTCCCCGTCGACATGGATAAGCGATATTTTTATATCCTTGACCTCGCTTATATCCCACGTATATGGCAGGTTGAATGTGCTGGTGCGGTGTGAGTTGCGGTATTGGGTCTGGGTCGTGTTCTCGTATGTGGGGTCTTCTGAACAGGCTGCGGTTGCCAATATCAGTATCAGGCACAGGTATCTGACAGTCTTTTTCATCTTTTTGGATATGGTTAATGGTTATTTATTGCATTTCTGATTTTAATGGGATAGGGAAGCTGTTCCCAGATGTGACTGACGGTATCGTCCAGCGGTTGCTGCTCCCTATATCCCATCCGTTATACGATGCCGGGTTGGATATTTCCGGGGCGGTACGCTTTGCACTCTCAATCTCTCCTGTGGTGCTTGTCGCATAGTAGTATAGTCCGCTGTAGGTCGACAGCGTGTTGATGTCTGTGTCTCCGAAAAGTCCGTCCCATTTCGAGACATCGGAAATCCCGAGGCAGTTAGTGGCTGAATATTCGTGATCCATGTTGCCGACAAGTTGCCCGCCACGGTTGCCCGGCCCGTCGCCGGTGTTGAGGCAGTCGCGTATGCACCCCCGGTCACACAGGTGTCCGGCTATTCCGCCTACCGATTGTGAACTTCCCGTGCCTGAAATGTTGCCGGTGTTGACGCATTGGGACAGGATTACGATATTTTCGGGATAGTCGGTTGCCCCTTTCACGATGGAGTTGACACCGCCGACGATTCCGAATGCTACTCCGGCAAGCATAGGTGCTGCTGCTCCTCCGGTGGCGATGGTGGCGATGGTGGCGGCTGTAGTGGCGACAAGGCATATTGCTCCGGTGATGACGTACGCCAATTCTTTTGAGTGGTTGAGTTCTTCAACCTCCGATGCCCGTTCTTGACGCGCCTCGTTGATTTTTTTGTTGAATGTCTCATTATTGGTTTCCGTGCCGTTGCCGGCATCGGCCATCAGATGGTCTGACAATGAGATCATGGCATTCTGATAGCTTGTTATGGGCGATGTAGAGAATGGTGTTGATAAGGTCAGGGTTGCGGTTTTGCGTGCGGAATTTATCTCGTCGGTTATGCTTTTGACTTTTTTGCTCAGGTCGGCCTTTATCTCTGTGAGCTCCAATTCGAGCTCATGTGGATGGGCGAGTTCATGTCCGGCATGTCCCATAAATGCTATACTGATGCTTTTGGCGATGGCTTCAATGCTTATCTCCAGTGCATGGCACACGGTGTGTGACACGCTTGTGGCACTTTCGATAACGGCAAAAAACGGACCCATGAATGATAGCACTATTTCAACTGATCCGAATACACATTCGGCAATGTTGAGCCCGCTCATCTCATGTGCTTCGCCTATTTTCCCTACAATGCCTCCTATTGCCTCCGGACCTCCCTCGATTGTGCTGAAGTTTCCGCAATAGTGTATTATGGTGTTGTCGCTCGTTAGCCCTACGATACCTCCTATATAAGAGCCGGAGCCTTTTATGCTATTGAGGTTCTGGCACATGGCGAATGAGCCCATGTTGGATTTTCCCACTATGCCCGATACGTATGACCCGCCTGATACGTTTGCCGTGTTTACTGTGTTGTGGATGACTGCGAGTGAAGTATATCCTCCGATTCCACCGATATAGTCTCCTCCTGATACTGCTCCGGTGTTGATTGTGCCGTAACATCCGAGTTGGGCTTCTCCACACAGGCCGCCAACGTTGTTGTTGCCGGAGATGACTCCGGAATTCTTGCAGTACCGCAAGTAGGAGCTGTTGAAGACATATTCACCTTTCTCGTTCTGTCCTAAGCGTGTACTGCCGAGAATGCCACCGACGCCTTCATGACCCGATACCGTTCCGCTGTTCTCGCAGCCGGTAATGTATGAGATCCCTGTACCTCCGCATATCCCGCCTGCCCCGCGCATGTTTTCTCCTTGCGATACTGCCGCGGTTACTGTCCCGGAGTTATGGCATGTGGTTACACATATCGTATCGGCGGTGGCTATTATCCCGCCTGCACCGGCATACTTGGATGTGACGCTGCCGCTGTTGCTGCACCGGTTGATTACTGTTGAGGTGTACAGGCCGCTTGCACCGATGATGCCTCCGGCATTGTAGTCTGCTGAAACGGTGGTGCCGTTGGCCGTCAGGCAATCGTAAATGTTGCCGCGGGCATACATGTCGATTCCTCCGAGTATTCCTCCTACCGATACGCTGTTATTGCTCCCGGATACCGTGCATCCGCTGACGGTGCAGCTGTCAAGCACCGACACGTCGCGTTCGCCCCCGTCGCTTATTATCATTCCGGCAAGGCTGCCTACGGCAAAGTTCCCGCATAGTTCACTGTCGGTTATCGTCAGGCCTTTTATCTCGGAATCCTTGATGAATCCGAATAATCCTATCCCGATTGAGTTGGGGCGGTTGCAGCTTATGCCGCTTATTGTCTTGCCATTGCCGTTGTAGTACCCGATAAACGGGGTGTTGGTATCGTTGCCGATCGGTAGCCAGCCGTTGGTATGGCTGCACAGGTATGATGCGTATGACAGGTTGATGTCGGCATCCTGTATGAAATATTTCCCTTTGATGCTGCCGTCGTTTACAAGCGTCATCAGACCCAGCAGATGGGTGTAGCTTGATATGTGGTATGGATTGTCCTCGCTGCCGTCTCCCGACAGTTTTGTGTCCGTATCGTACGTGTCGAGTATCGTGGCGTTACCGGAGTTTACTTTTATGTTGAATCCGAGTCCGAACTGGGCGGTCTTGAATTTGCCGTTATCTCCCTGCGGTGATGGCAGGGCATACTCAAAATAGAGGAGGCGGTATGTGCCGTCTTTGAGACCTACGGGCATTTCAATATTTGAAAGGTTGTCGATGCGTTGGTGGGTACATTCACGGCGGATAACGCTTCCGTCAGGTGCCGTGATAACACAGACGGCATTGCTCTCGCTGAATCCGTCGGTCTGCTGCTCTATTTGGAAAGATAGGGTCGCACCTGTATAATTGTCCTGAAAGGCATTTTGCTCCTGTTCCTGTATGTATTTGTCCTCTTCACACGAAATGAATGAGACTGTCATGGCAAATAATAATACCCAATAACATGATTTCATACTCTCTGAGTTTTGGTTAGGCTAAAGGTAGGAAATTTTAGTTGAAATTGCATAATTTCAGAAGCAGATTCCTGACAATTTTCTTATGTGGGTGGATAATAGAATGAAAAACCGGCAGGGAGGCTTAGACGTTTTGACTCCCTGCCGGTATGCTTGGCGAAAAGTTTTCGGGCTGTACGGGTTATTCCGCTCCGGGAACCGGACCGAAACGGTTATCTTCCGGTTCGCTTGATTTGACTGCCCATATTATCCATATAATCCAGCCCACCAACGGAACAAAGTTGATGAACCACCAGCCTCCGCCTTTGCCTATGTCATGCATGCGCCGCCATGATATTGCCAGCTGGGGGACTATAAGGGCTACTGAGATAATCCATCCGATAAATGGAATGAATCCGGTGGCTAACCCTACTAAGAAATTGAAAAGGAAGAACCACCAGTATTCTGCAACTGTGGCGCGGCCGTTAAATTCGGCATACTTGTTGAACGCTTCCTTGATTGCATCGACAAAGCCGATAGTCTGTGGATTTACTTTTGTGCCCATAATCTGTGGTTTAGAGAATTTGTCAATCCTCAAAGATACACATAATTCCCGTCATTCTATAGTGTGGCACGAAGAATTTCGCGTTTGCCCCCGACCGGGCCGGCAAGACGCTCCACCGAAAAACCGAGTGATGCCAGCATCCGGCGTATCTCCCCCTTGGCGCAGTAGGTTGTCATTACCGCTCCCTGATTCATGACATCACGCAATCGGGTGAATGCTTCGGCCGTCCACATCTCAGGCTGCTTTTCCGGGGCAAATGCGTCGAAATATACAATATCTATCCCTTCGGGCAGATCGTCGGCGGTATAGTCTGAAATGCGTTTTTCCAATGTGAAGTACGGGGTTATTTCAACCGGGGTGTCCCATTCTGCCGCTTGTATCATGTCGTATAATGATGCATCGGCAATCCTGTCATGTCCTAATTGCCGGAGCAATGTCCCGTCAACGGGGAATTTTTCTAATGTGATGTAATGGACAGGGCGTGACTCGTTTGCTGCCATTGCTGTAACTACGGCATTCAGGCCTGAGCCGAAACCCACTTCAAGCAGCCTTAGCCGCTGTCCGTCGCTACGGTGTAGGAATCCGCAGTCACGGTAAATGTGCCGGGACTCGGCCAGTGCCCCTTTAACCGAGTGGTAATGCTCGTCCATCTCCGGCAGATAAATTGTTGCCGACCCGTCCCCGGTCACCTCAACTTTAGGATTTAGATAATCTTCCATGTCGCAAAAGTATAATTTTATGCCGAAAGTCAGTAACTTTGTACAAATTATATTGACAATGGAGAGGAATGGTTTTGAGATAATGGCGCCGGTGGGCAGTTATGAATCGTTGCACGCGGCGATAGATGCCGGGGCTGATGCGATATACTTCGGAGTCGAGGGACTGAATATGCGTGCACGGTCATCAGTCAACTTTACGCTTGACGATCTGCACAGCATTGCACGTATATGCGATGAACACGGTGTCAAGTCCTATCTTACTGTCAATACTGTCATCTACGACAATGACATTGATGTGTGCCACAGCATCATCGATGCTGTCAAGCAGTCGGGAATATCGGCGATTATCGCATCGGATATAGCGGCAATATCGTATGCCCGCTCCGTCGGCGTTGAGGTGCATATTTCTACACAGGTGAACATTACCAACATCGAGGCGGTGAGGTTTTATGCCCGGTATGCCGATGTCGTGGTGCTTGCCCGCGAGCTGAATCTTGAACAGGTGAAAGCCATATCCGATGCCATAGACCGGGAGAATATCACCGGCCCGCATGGGAGAAAAGTACGTATCGAGATGTTCTGTCATGGGGCATTGTGCATGGCGGTGTCGGGTAAATGCTATCTCAGTCTGCATGAGATGAACTCGTCGGCCAACCGTGGCGCGTGCACGCAGATATGCCGTCGCGGCTATACGGTACGCGACCGCGAGACCGGTGATGAACTTGATGTCGAGAATAAATATATCATGTCGCCCAAGGATTTGAAGACGATACATTTTCTCAATAAGATGATCGATGCCGGGGTGACTGTGTTCAAGATTGAGGGTCGTGCAAGAGGTCCGGAGTATGTGAAAATTGCCGTGCAGTGCTACAGTGAGGCAATCGATGCGGTATGTTCCGGAACGTATGATGAGGAAAAGATTGGGCGGTGGGACAACCGGTTGCGTAAGATATTCAACCGTGGATTCTGGAACGGCTACTATCTTGGGCAGCGGCTTGGAGAGTGGTCGGCCAAGTACGGTTCATCGGCAACCCGTGTCAAGATGTACGTGGCGCGTGGTGTGAGGTATTTTTCCAATATCGGTGTGGCGGAATTTTATATGGAAAGTGGAGAGCTGTGTGTGGGTGATGAGATTATTATCACAGGCCCTACAACCGGTGCCATGATCCTTACGCTCGATGAGATAAGGGTTAATCTCGCCCCGGTAGAAAAAACCGTGAAAGGAGAAAGCTTTTCGATAAAAGTCCCCTCAAAGATCCGCCCGAGCGATCGTCTCTATCGCTGGCAGCCGACAATCCCCAAAGAGTAACCCCTGATTGGTGTGAACGACAAAAGGGAACACCCTGAAAGGTGCTCCCTGTATGGGTTTTGTTTTGATTCCGGAAAATCTTAGTTGGCAGGTTCTGCCGGTACTACGGGTGCCTCTTCAACGGGAGCGGCAGGGGTTGCATATTCTGTCCCTTCTACCTGGATAGGTGCAGCAGCCTTCACACGTGACTGTGCTCCGGTGATTGTGCGGGGCATTACGAATGCTGACAGGATGGCCAATACACATATTATTGAAGCCAAAGTCCATGTTGCTTTTTCAATGAAGTCGGTAGTGCGGCGAACACCCATGATCTGGTTGGAGCCGGCAAAAGTCGAAGACAATCCGCCCCCCTTGGATTTTTGGATAAGCACTACTATTATAAGCAGAATTGATGTAATGATTGACAGTGCGATTACGACAGCGTACATGTTTGTTCTGAATTATTGTGTTTTGTTGTTATTGTGTTGCTGGTTAATTATAAGTTTCTGTAAGAAACGTAATTGGTCTGCAAAGTAAATACTTTTTTCCGGAAAATTCAAATTTAGCGAATGAATAATTTCGTATGCCTTGGTGTACCGGTGCTGTTTTATATAAATTTTGGCAAGACTTTCGCTTAACAGGGAATCATCGGTTATCTCCGGGGCTGATACGGCAACGTCGTCTATTGGGGCAGGTTGGCTCTCGATGGGCTCTTCCTCCTCTGATGGTGGGAAATGCCCTTGATGCTCCCTGCTTTTGAGGATGAACGCATTGATCAGTGCGTCCTGGGACTTGTCGTTGGCATCTGCCGGATCGGGAGTGCTCTTTTCCTCTTCCTCGGCCAATAGCTGGGCATAGTCGGGGGTGGGATTGAATATCAGGCGCGTGAGGATTTCCTCTTCGCGGGGGTCGGCTGTGCCGTAGGTGTCGATGAATGTGTCTATCGCTGTATTTGTGGTGATAGGCTTGGCTTTGGGCTCCTCCGGATAAAAATCAGCCCACATGGCGGCATCGGGATCAGTGAGGCGGAACAACGTCTCCTTGTCGGCGGCATTGAGTGCTGTACGCGACATCAGGTTGCTGCGTTGTTCGGCATTCAGGCTCTTGTCTCTCTCAAGCAACAGCAGTGACGGGAGCGTGAAAAACGGGAAACGTCTGTAGGTTTCGTCAACCCATCCGGCATCGACTGTTGCCGTAGGGTTGTCAAGCAATTCCGATATGTGTTCCTGTAGAGTCATTGGCTACCAGTTTCCGAGTGTGGCGTTATATATTAGGTCGACGAGTTCTTTGGATATTTGTGAGCACAGTTCATCCTGCACGTCGGTGAGCATCTGGGAACTGTCGAAGTCGCGATAGGCCGAGAATGTCTGGTCGACATCCTTACCCTCCTGCTTGTTGTCTATGTATTTTACCCTTACGCTGATTGTGAGCCGTGTCTTGGAGGCGTATGCGTCCTCGGTGACAGCCTGCGGTGTCAGGTTGTAGCCTGTTATTTCTCCCTCCATCTGCAGGTCGGCCGTCCCGTCTACGGTACGGAGTCGGGTGTTGCGGGTGATGTAGTCGAGCAGTTCATTCTCGAATGTCTGTTGGAGGGGAGGGTACACAAGCGCGGCACGTATCGGGAACTCCGATACATGTATCGTGTGGTAGATTGTGTAGTCGAGGGCTGCGCCGTTGAGCTTGTAGCTTATACGGCAGCTTTGCCACGACAGCATCATTATGAGCAGTATTATTGCCTTTGTCGAAAATATTTTTGGGATATGTTTCATTGTAGTTGGCTATTCAAGACCGTATTCCTTTATCTTGCGGTATAGTGTCCGTTCCGAGATGTTCAGCTCCTTTGCTGTCGCTTTCCGCCGTCCTCCGTTACGCTCAAGGGATTGCTTTATCGTTTCGCGCTCGGTGTCTTCAAGGGTCATTGACGAGATATGGCTGTCGGCAGTGATGTCGACGGCATTTTCCGGTTGGTGTATCTCCTGTATGGCGGGTGTGTACCTCACTAATGAGCGGGAAATGTCGTCTGATACAGGTGATGTGTGTATCTCCACTGCCGTTGTGCCGTTTGGCGATGACAGGTTGTCGATGGCACTGCGCAGGTTGTCGATCTCACGCTGCATTCGGAATATCATGTTGAACAATATTTCGCGTTCCTGACTGTAATTGTGCGACGGCTCTGCCGTTACTGTGGGCGTGTAGACGGTGGCATTGTGCGGGATATATGATTCGAGTACGGCATCGTCGATCTCGTTGCCGGCTTCGAATAGCGAGATCTGTTCAATGATGTTCTTCAGCTGTCTCACGTTGCCCGGCCAGCGGTATTGCATCAGTAGCCGGCGTGCGCTTTCGTCGAGGGATATTGCTGTAGTGCGGTATTTTTCGGCAAAATCTGACGCGAATTTGCGCGCGAGCAGCACTATGTCATTTCCGCGGTCACGCAGTGGCGGTATGGAAATGAGCACTGTCGACAGCCTGTAGTAGAGATCCTCACGGAAACGACCGTCTTCTACGGCCTTGAGCATGTTGACGTTTGTGGCTGCGACGATGCGTATATTTGTCTTTTGTACGGTCGATGACCCGACTTTGATAAATTCTCCGCTTTCAAGTACGCGAAGCAGTCTTGCCTGCGTTGTCAGTGGCAGCTCGGCCACCTCGTCAAGGAATATTGTGCCGCCGTCGGCTTCCTCGAAATATCCTTTGCGTGATGATACTGCTCCGGTGAATGCGCCCTTTTCGTGTCCGAACAGTTCGGAATCGATAGTTCCCTCAGGTATCGCTCCGCAGTTGACGGCAATGTATTTGTTGTGCTTGCGGGAGCTGAATGAGTGGATTATTTTAGGGAAGAACTCTTTTCCGGTACCGCTCTCGCCGGTAATGAGTACCGACAGGTCGATCGGGGATACCTGTATGGCTCGCGATACGGCTGCGATGAGTGCGGGCGCGTTACCCACAATTCCGAGGCGCATTTTTGCCTGTTGCACTTCGGCCGGTGCTTCTGTTAGGTTTACTTGCATGAGCGTAACGAGTAAGTGCGGGTTCGTAAAAATTTGCCTAATTCCTCCACTGAGCCGGAATGCGCTGCCTGTTCTTCGACCGTGATGGGGTCGCCTACCGAGATGTGGAGTGTCTTGCCTTTCTTTAGGAAAACTTCCGATGGCAGGCGCAGTGTACGCAGCTGCCAGCTTATGATGCCCAGTATCTGTGACCATATACTGTTGTGCCCGTGGAAATAGATGGGTATTACGGGGACTTTTAGCTGTTGGATGAGGCGTATGATGTTGGGTTGCCATTCCCGGTCTTCGACACGTAGGTTAGGTCTTATTTTCGATACGGCGCCGGCGGGAAAGAAACCTATGGGATTTCCTCGGCGCACGTGCATGATCGCCGCCTTGATGCCGTTCATTGACACGGCTTTTTTCTTGGGATCATCGGAGGCGTAGGCATCTACGGCAATAAAGTTGGGGCGCATTGCCGAAATGTAGTTCAGCACCATGTTTACCATCACTTTGAATGCCGGTCGCCTTGCTGCCACGATGTTGATGAGGGTGATGCCGTCGAGTGCCCCGAACGGGTGGTTGCTGACGGTGATGAACGCTCCCTCCGGCAGATTGTCGAGAGCCTGCTCGTTGTCGATGCGCAGCGATATCTCAAGGTCACGCAACAGCCCTTCGGTAAAGGGTTGCCCCGGGGTGTCGCAATTGTCTTCATGCAATCGGTTGACCTTGTCTATCTTGAGGAGCTTGAATATGCGGTTGACCAATTTCTCCTTATTACGAAGACGCGGTACAAGTCGTGCAATATCGTTGAAATCGAGTACTGTACGTTTTATCGGTGTTTCTTGGGTCTCTTCCATCTTGGAAATTGTATCTCGTCGCAAAATTAGCGATATAAATCGAGAATTTCAAGTAAACCCGCAGGGTAGAACCCACATTGCCCTCAATTGAAGCCATCCCGCCTATTTTCTGTGCCTCCTTTTGTCCTGTTATATGGGCATCGGACCGCAATTGCTCCCCTTTTGCAGGGTTGCATGTCGAGCCTCTCGACCTGTCGCCTATGGCGACTGAGGGGGTCGTCAGATTGAGATTGAGGCGATGTAATATGGGCGTCGAGCCTCTCGACCGGCAATTGCTCCTCCTCTGCAGGGGGAGCTGTCACGGAGTGACTGAGGGGGTCGTATGGTAGAGCCGATGTAGAGTTATATGCCACTCGGCCGAGGGATTACTTCCGCTCAAGTGTTATGAACCGGTAGGACACACCACTGCGAGCGTCGGTTTCCCACGGGTTAGTCTCGACAACCTCCCATTGTGAAGCGTCTATCTCGGGGAAAAAAGTGTCGGCGTTCTCACACGTGGCATCTATCTCGGTGAGATACAGCCGGTCGGCATGTCCCATTGCCTCGCGGTATATCTCTCCGCCGCCTATCACCATGACCTCGTCGGCATCGTTTGCCGTCTTTATTGCGGCTTCAAGAGAATCCGTCACCTCGACTCCTTCGCGGTTGTACCCTTTTTGGCGGGTGATGACAATGTTCCTGCGTCCCGGCAACGGCCCGTTGGGGAATGACTCGAATGTCTTGCGTCCCATTATTATGGGATGACCTATCGTGATGGATTTAAACCGGCGCAGGTCAGCGCTTATGTGGTAGAGCAGGTCTCCTTTTGCTCCTATGGCGTTGTTGCGGGCTGTTGCAACGATGATGGATATATGTGGCATGGAGTGTTATACTGATACTTGGGCTTTGATGTGGGGGTGTGGGTCGTAGTCTGTGAGCGTGAAATCCTCATATTTGAAACTGAATATGTCTTTCACGTCGGGGTTGAGTGTCATGCGGGGCAACGGGCGGGGTTCGCGTGACAGCTGGAGCTTTACCTGCTCGATGTGGTCGTTGTAGATGTGGGCGTCGCCGAGTGTATGGACGAAGTCTCCGGCTTCCAGCCCTGTTACCTGTGCCATCATCATGAGCAGTAGGGCGTATGATGCAATGTTGAACGGGACTCCGAGGAATGTGTCGGCACTGCGTTGGTACAGCTGGAGACTCAGGCGCCCGTCGGCAACATAGAACTGGAAGAAAGCGTGGCATGGTGGCAGGTTCATGTTGGGCAGATCGGCAACATTCCATGCACTGACGATGATGCGGCGCGAATCGGGATTGTGCTTGATTGTTTCCACGGCCTCTTTTATTTGGTCGATTGACCCCCCGTTATAGTCAGGCCATGAACGCCACTGGAAACCGTAGATGTGGCCGAGATCTCCATTCTCGTCAGCCCATTCGTTCCATATTCTCACCCCGTTTTCCTGGAGATAGCGTGCATTGGTGTCCCCGTTGAGAAACCATAGCAGTTCATGGATTATTGATTTGAGGTGCAGTTTCTTTGTTGTCAGCAGTGGGAATCCTTGTGAAAGGTCAAAACGCATCTGGTAACCGAATACGCTGCGTGTGCCTGTTCCCGTGCGGTCGCTCTTGGGAGTGCCGTTTTCGAGAATATGGCTCAGGAGGTCAAGATATTGTTTCATGTCGTTGAAGTGTTGTTTCTTGTTATGTCGTTATGTTTGGTTTGTTGCGGATTGTCGAAGTCCATGACCGGTTGCGGGCTGTCGGGTGTGACACTCTCCTTGATGCGTTGCATCATGGGTGTTGACAGACGGTGACGGCGCGTGGTGTAGGTGATGGCACTGTTGGGACACACGTCGGTGCAGTTGAAGCATGTTACACATCGGGAACCGTCGACAACATGGTCGGACAGGTCTATGCATGATGCCTTGCACACTTGCTCGCATTTACGGCAGTGGATGCACTTGTCAGTGTTTATGTCGATATGCAGCAGCGAGTTGCGTGATATCGCACCGAGCGCGGTTCCCACCGGACACAGCGTGTTGCAGAATGTACGGCCGTGACGTGATGCCACCGCGCTTATTGCCACTATCGGGACAAGGGCAATGATTACGCCTGACACCGATGATACGGCTATTCTGCCCAATCCGTATATCGGGCGGATTATTCCGGTGGCAAATCGTTCATACAGTGCATACGGGTCAAGCAGGGCGGGAATGGCTGTCAGCCCTGCTGTAACGCTTATGGCGACAACGATCAGCGTGACGAGCCTTGTTGTGTTCTTGGCGTGGGAGTAGCGGTAGGGGATCGTGTCCCGGCTCAGGCTGCGGTTCAGTCGCGCAATGATGTCCTGTAATGTGCCCATGGGGCACACACTTGAGCAGTACAGCCGGCCGAACAGCAATGTCAACGACACCCAGAGAGCCAGAACCCCTATTGCAACGGTCATTGTGGCAGGGAATATCTGTATTTTGATGAGCCGGTCGGACAATGCTTCCATCGTTTCACTGTCACACACGAGTCCCATTGTTATCACTATAAGGGCGATAATTGAGACAGTGACACGCGTATATTTCAGCACTCGGTTCATCACCTCAAAGGTAATGAATTTTGGCCGAAAAATTCGCTCCGTGCGATGAAAGTTGCAACCCCCGGAATTGCTCCCCTTTTGCAGGGGGAGCTGTCACGAAGTGACTGAGGGGGTTATGTAGTATAATTGATAGTTTTATATGAGATGAGGCGCAATTGCTCCCCTTTTGTGGTTTACGGGATGAGGCGACAATTGCTCCTCCTACGAGGGGGAGCTGTCACGGAGTGACTGAGGGGGTATGTCGTAGAGTGGATGTTATATGGGCGTCGAGGCTCTCGACGGCAATTGCTCCTCCTGTGTAGGGGGAGCTGTCGCCTATGGCGACTGAGGGGGTTGTATGGTAGAGCCGATGTAATATGGGAGTCGAGGCTCTCGACCGGACCACTCAACAGAGACCCTCTCCGCCCTAACGGGCACCTCTCCCTTGTAGGGAGCGGACTTCCCCCGGTATAGTCGCAGCCTATCGCCAGCCCCGGCTCGGGGCGAGGGATGAGGTGGCAATTGGGAATTGTCCTTGCCGATTGCGTGTCGAGGCTCTCGACGGCAATTGCTCC